>CAYRDG010000014.1:0-114652 GCA_964422915.1 uncultured Frigoriglobus sp.
CCGCTGATCCGCAAGTTCACCATCCACATTGGTCACTGTGGCAACTGCGGACGACACGCTCAAGGACGCCACCCCCTCCAGACCTCCGATGCACGGGGTGCTTTGGTGAGTCGGCCGCGGGAGGTGCCGGCGTATACGACCTTCGCGGCTCACCTGCGTCGGCATCTGGAGCAGTGGTTCAGTTTCGTGTTCGATCCGGGAATAGAGCCGACCAACTGGAAGGCGGAGCAGGCGATCCGCCCGGCGGTGGTCAACCGCAAGGTGTGGGGTGGAAACCGGACGCGACTGGGAGCGAACACGCAACAGGTGCTCATGTCCGTCTTCGAAACGTGCCGACAGCATGCCCGGAGCGTGTTGGGGTTCGTCCGCGATACCCTTTGCGCCTGGGGCAACCGACTGCTCCCAACACCCGCCCTGCTACCAGGGCGCTAAACAAGTACGAAAGGTTGCTATCAAGCAGGTGGTTTGCCTGCAATCGATGTTAAGAACGTTAAAGCCAATCAAAAGGAAATTGAGGATTTTTTTGCCCGACATAAAAACGACATGGTGGGCCCGGCTGTACACAGCATTGTACTAACGTGGACCGGTCTCGCCCAGAGTGAGAATCATTACGGCCCCCGTACCCCGGATAATCTCAAATGAACACATTACAGTATCCGTTTGTCTTCCTACTCGCGGGCGTCCTGCTGCCGAGCTTCAACGTGCACTGCCCACCAGAGGAGAGCAAGGCAGCGTCGAATGATCAGCTCCTTAAAATCATTGCTTCAGCAAAGAAACGCCAACCCCGACTCGAGGCGATCAGAGTTCTTCGCGATCGGCGCGAGTTGCCGCGTAAAGTTCCCGCGGTTCTTCTGACAGCACTGACAGACCCGGACAAGAACATTCGTGCAGCAGTGGCTGACTTGCTTGACCGCTTCTCAGACGAGCAAACCGTAGATGCCCTTATAAAAACTGTTAAGACTGATTCTCAAGTGATAGTCCGTGTAGCCGCGATCCGCTCGCTCGGACAGATTGGCGCACCTGCAACTAAGGCCATCCCCTGTTTGATCACAGTCATGAAGGAAGCCAGGGAGTGGGATCGCACAGGTATGATACACTATCTCAGCGTTCGAGACGGCTGGCCGAATTGTTACGCGGCGTCAGCTGTCATCGCAATCGGTAGCGATGTAATTCCTGGATTGGTCGAACTGGCAAATGACCGAAAAGTTGATGTGCCGATCCGCCGGCTGGCTCTTAGTACTATTTTCATCATGGGGAAAAGTACTCAGCTCGCAACAAGTGCTCTTATTCGACTGACTACTGATCCAGAAGAAAGTATCCGGCTCGATGCCATTGAATGCTTGGTCGTAATCGATCCAAATTCGCGTGACGTGCATCGGGCAATCCTCGGCTGCCTTGCCGATACGTCCTCTTACATCCGGGTCGTTGCCGCAGCGAGTTTTAACGATCTAGACCCCGCTAATGTAATCACGGTGCCTGTTCTCACTCAGGCACTGACGAGTTCAAGTCGGGACACGAAGTGGCGAGCAGCCACAGAACTCGGACTCCTCGGCAAAAAGGCCAAATCAGCAATTAAGCCGATCGCTCAGTTACTTGCCTCACCTGATGAATCACTGCGAGAGGCCGCGGCAGGTGCACTGGGGAGCATCGGGCCTGACGCGCGTATTGTTCTCCCAGACCTCCTCCAAGCGACACACGACAAGAACCGAGACGTCAGTGATGCCGCTAAAGATGCGATCAAGCAAATACAGAGAGACATAAAGCGGTAAAAACGCCTTGTCTGTACCGAAACTGTCATTCCGGCAGCCGACTTCGTTCGCGTCTGTCATCTTGGAGGTTGGGGACGGGCATGGAGCCGATGACGAGCAGGCGATTGTTGTTGCAATGGTGACTTCGGAGTGTTGTTGCTGTCGCTGCTCGCGCGAAATGCCATTCATCGAGCACCTTCCGCGCGACGATTCGGCGTGAATCGCCAGTGCGTCGAAGTGAAGTTGATAGGAAGAAGCGTTACGCGGCGCGGGCGCGGCGATAGCGATGATGCAAGCCACCGACCATCGGAATCGAGACGACCGGGCCGCGTTCGCGTGGTTCGACTTCGCGCGACGAGGTGTGGCCACCGGGCAAACATCGCGCGCTGTTAACAATACAGCGCGGGTTTAGATGATGCATCGATGCCGCTGTTTCTTGTGGGACTTGGCGGCTTGGGTGCTTCGCTTCTGGTGGTACCGGAGCACATCGCTGGTGTGCCGCGTTAGATCCGCCACCGGGCAACATGGTCCTCTGGCGCGGACTGACCCGGCTCACCGACATCCAACCCGGCTACGAATTGCACGCCCAACTTGTGGATTGTTGAAAGTGACGACGGACGCTTATCCTGCCCTTCCCTGCCCGTGTCTCTTTCCCAGGTACCCGGCAAGTTCCAGAGAATCGTTCAACTTCCCGCACCCTGCCAGCCGATGAATACCGACAAGGGGAGGGACCGGCTTCTGGGGAACCGGTTCGCTCGCCACCGCGACAAGGGGGGGTCGCCATGAGCGACACGCGGGGGCTACTCGACCGAATTTCTGCGTTCCGCCAGAGGCTGGACGCCACGCCACAGCTCGTGCCGGATGCAATCCCGGTGGACGATACGGTGCCGGAATTCTCATCGGAGCTGGAAGCGTTCCGGCAATCTGTTCGGCTGCTTGCCGGGCCGCAGCCACAAATCGTCCATGAGCCGCTTCCTCAGTTCACCGATCGCGCGCGTCGCCTACTGGCCACAGCCAGGCAACTCCTCGACCGACAACGCACCTTCACCACCGATCCACACTTCGCTGGCGTTTCGTCCGACGAGTCGGATGTACTCGTCGTGTATCATCGGGAAACGGTCGGGGTGCTTGAGTCGGTCGTGCGTCAGGCGCAGTCGCTCCCGGATTCGCCAGGCGCGCAGTTGAAACTTTGCGACGGGCTGGATGGGCTTCTCGGTGTCGTGCGCGATCGCCTGGCCGTGCAGGAGCGCGCCTTGTCGCAGCGAAAGACGGACACGGAACGGATCGACCAACTGGCGTCGTTCTACCATGCATTGCACACGCACCAACCTGCCGTGCTGGAGAGCGTTGCGGCGCTGGCGGAAGCACTGCTCGACGATGTCCGCCAGGCACGGGCCATGCGATTGCTCCGCGCCGACGTGAAATCCACGTGCGTATTCGCTGGAGCCGCAGAGGTTCCCGTTCCGGCGCGGTTCGTGGCCGCACATGCCATTAACGTCGCGCAAGTAGTGGCGCGCATTGTTGCGTACGATTACGAATGGTCTGGGCGGCCGCTCCTGCCTGTGGTCGCGGCACTCGTGATGGACTGCGGTATGGTTGCAATGCCGGCATCGATGCTCGCGAAGGCGGAGGCGCTGTCCGCGGAAGAACGACGAACACTCGAAACGCATCCAAAATATGGTGCGGAACTCTTGCTGTGGCGGTATCCGGCAGTCGCAGGACCGCTGGCAGCGGCTGTCGCAACGCACCACGAACGGGGCGACGGCACCGGTTATCCTGGTGGTCTTCGCCACGATCTGCCGGCGCTCGCCGGTCTGCTTCGCGTGGCGGATGTGTATGCCGCGCTCTGCGAGGAACGTCCACATCGCGCCGCGCTCGACCCGCGAGCCGCTCTGACGGAAGTACTCTTGCTCGCCGAACAGGGGCAGCTCGACCGGGACATCGCCGAATATCTGCTGAATCTCGCGTTTTATCCCGCTGGGACCATCGTCGAGATGACAGATGGTCGAACGGGTGTGGTGGTAGCCAACCACCCAAACCGGATCGACCCGCGCGCGCCAGGCCGTCCTGTCGTCGCAGTCCTCACCAGTGCTGATGGAGAGATTCTGCCGCGTACGGAACACGTGGACCTGTCACTGGCCACGCAGGGCGGCATCCTCCGTGGTGTACCGATCGACCGCGCGCGTGAGGTACTGGGCAGTCGTTACCCCGACCTGGTGAGCTGACCCCGAACCTGGCTTGCGGATTCGCACGCACCATGCGCACCTATCTCAGTGCCACGCGCCACCCGTGGGCGTGCTTCCTGTTCCTTCTGCCGCTCCTCGCGGTCTACGAGGGCGGCATATTCTGGCTCGGTGGCGGCCAGGCAGATCGATTGCGCAACGGTGCGGATGCCTGGCTCCGCTGGGCGTTCGAGGTGTTCGGTGCCGGTCACGTCCTGGCAGCGCCCCTCGTCGTACTCGCAGTCATGATCCTCTGGACATGGTGGCGTTGGGTCGACCGACCGGACGACCCTGTGACAGCATGGTTCGGCATGGCCTTCGAGAGTGCTCTCTTCGCTGTCATACTCTGGCAGTTTAGCCGGAATTTCGGTCCGATCATGGACGGTCTGGGGGTAAAACTCCAGATCACGATGCGGACCGCGCCTGCAACCCAGGTGCTCACGTTTGTGGGCGCGGGAATCTATGAAGAGGTGCTGTTCCGCCTCGGACTCTTCGGCGGATTGGTATTGCTCTTACGGGTCGTGGGAATCCCGTTACTCGCAACGTGGGCACTGGCTGCTTTCGCCGCGTCGCTTGCGTTTGCGGCAGCTCACCATGTCGGTCCCTATGGTGAACCGATGCGTGCGGACTACTTCGTCTTCCGCACGCTTGCTGGTTTATACTTTACGGCACTCTTCGTCGCGCGCGGGTTCGGTATCGCCGTTGGTGCGCATGCGGGGTACGACGTACTCGTCGGCGTCGTCGTGAGTACCAACTAATTCAGAACTTCCCTGGTGGAACGACATTTCCAGGCGGCTTCTCTGGAAGCGGGCCAACCAGCGACCTGGCCAGTACGGACGCGAGTTGCGGTATCTGCGTCCCGATATCGGTTGCGGCGAACGTGCCCGCCAGCGCGACAGTGCCAGTCGCAACTGGCGCCTCGTCGATGCTCGTGCGGATCGTCACATTCGCAACCAGACGACTCTGACCCTTGTTGGCCGGTTCGACAGCATAAGTGATGTCCAAATGAGCCACCTTCGCTCCATCTGGTGCCACGATGAAGGCAACAAGTTGTTCACCGATGGGGGAACGTGGCGGTGGATTCGTCTCGTTCGGCACCCGGATCTCTTTTCCCCACGACTGGCGTGAGAACTCCCGATTGATCGCGTTCACCAGTTGGGTGCCGAGGATCTTTTCGCGATTCGCCTTCCCGTCCCCCTGACCTGGAAGAACACCTTGCTCGATCACACGGAGTGAAACGACCGGTTGTTCCGCGGTCCGCAGTGATTCGAGCAACTTCGCCATTCCTTCACGCAATGCCGGATCGCCTCCATTCTGACGGACATGTCGAATCGGGTCGTCATAAAACTGGGACAACCGCTTGGCGACTGCATCACGGTGGCGAGTGTTCCGCGAATCAGAAAGGTAAAGTCGGAGATACTGCGGTTCAGGATACTTCATGATGAGGTTGAACATCATGTCATCGCGCATCGGCGGATCAATCACAAATGCGAAGAGCGAAAAAATCAGGCCCGCGACAAGGACCATCACGATGTAAGGGAGGACGGACGGTGCGACACGCCCATCGCGGCTGGGTTGCTCCGGTATGTCAGTGAGGTCCAGTTCCAGGAGATTCAGGTCGAGTTCACCCTCCGCATCCTTTGGCTCCTCATCCTTCAGGGCAACGTAGCGGGCTAGTCCTCCGAGGATCGCCGGTGAAAGTTTCGCGCGTGCCTCACCTTCCGTGCTGCGTGACCACGCAATGTAATTCAAATATGATACGAATTGATCGGCTTTATTTTCGTTCGGTATTGTGACTTTCAATGAGTTGTTGCCAGAGAACAGGATGAAGAGTGTACTATTGGTGTATGTATTGTTGTTATAGTGATGTGAGACACGCGCCTCGTTCAACTCCTCCAACGAGGTGAGAGTAACCTGCTCGCGGTATGCCACATAAAGGAACAACGGGTCGGCATAGATCCAGTTACCTGCCAACCGCCGGCGGGCTATAGACAGTCGCATCTTCGCGGTCGTGAGCCATAACCCGACCATCAGTCCGGCAGTCTGAAGCATCGCCAGACCGGTTGGATCGTTCAGGATCATGCTGGACGAGAGGAATGTCCACAATATCGTGACGATGATAATGACAGGACCCAACAAACAACCGATCTTTGGTAGTGTGTCAGTGGTCGATACGAAGACACCCGGGGTGCCGTGAGCCTTGTCGTCACGTACCGCGATCAAATAATCCCGGGTGTTCGTATCAAGTTCTTCGAAGTTATATGTCGTACGCATAGGCGACCCTTGTGCCACTGGCAGGTATGGCCAAAAGAGTATTGCACGAACGTGCGATTGCTTGCTCCGTGCCTGAAACAGGCTTCAGCCGACCATCTGGTGCGGCACGAAGCGACTGGTGTTGCGCGTTACGAGGGAGTCATCCTCACGGATGCCCATGCCGCACGACTCGCCATTAACGACCCAACTTCCAATCACCGGGTAGCGGCCATCATGCGGCTTCAGTTGCGGAGCCAGTGCCTGATAGACATGTGGACCGCCGACATACGGTCCATCGGTCGTCATTGATACTTTCCCGCCCCGGACCACCTCGATATTCGCGCCCTCGCGCGCGTGGACAGGTTTCTTCACATAATCGCCACCGGGCAGTACGTCAAACGAGGCCGGTAGGAGGAACGGACTCTCTGGATGTCGCTCATAGAGTAGTGGCAATATGCTCTTGCAACTGAGGATCATCTTCCAGGCAGGTTCGACCCAGTGCGTATTCGCGCTAACAAGGTTGGAACCGAACTCCTCGTGAACCATCCATTCCCACGGATAGAGCTTGAAGCAGCGATGAACCGGGAAACCGGTGTTATCCACGAAACAGCGGCGAACGCGGTCCCACCCGATATCCGTAATGTCGATGAACGCAGTCTTCGCCCCGGCCTGGATCGCGGTATCGCGCATATACTCGGCAGTGATGTAATCCTCGGGCGTATCGGTATCTCGCGCCTGCGAGGCGAAGTGAATCGGGCCGGGATCGCGTTTGAGAACTTCCTTCCAGGCCTCGATGAGATGCTCGTGGATGCTGTTGAACTGATCGCCGCGCTCGTCCACATCTTTCAGCCACATCCACTGCGCAACTGCGGCTTCCACAAGCGCCGTTGGTGTGTCGGCGTTGTACTCGAGTAGTTTGGGTGCATCGACGCCATCGAAGGCGAGATCGAATCGGCCGTAGACCGACGGTTCGTCCTGCTCCCACGAACGAATCACGTATTCCTCAAACTCCTTCGGAATGAGGAACAGACCAAACATGCGGTTGTCGATCACCTCTTGCACGAGCTCCAGACACATCGCATGAAGCGCGTTGGTGGCTTCCTCAATACGATCCACCTCGTAGGTCGTGAACTGATAGCAGGCAGTCTCATCCCAGTACGGTTCACCGCGAAGCGTGTGATAGTAAAGCCCGAACTCTTCGACACGTTTTTGCCAGTTCGGTCGCGGGTCGATTGTGAGTCGGCGCATGGCGACCTCCGGACGACAGGCCGGCGCATGAGCCGGTTGGAATGACGCAAATGTGCGAACAACTGACACGAAGCGACTGGTGAACGACATTGCCAGTCACCAGTCGACCGCTTGTGGGTAGCATGTGAGCGGTCAGCCGCCAACGCGGCCACCAACAGAGCCGAAGCCGCCCCTCGACACACTACCCATCGCAGGTGAGCGGCCAGGCGAAGACGAGTGACTGAAATGGCCGAGATAGATGAAGCCAACGTGACTGCGACCACCGTTGCCGCCGACACGTTTCTGAGCCTGTTCGTTGGCGAGGCCTTCGAAGTCCTTCTCTGGCCATGCGAAGTAGCCAGCGGTCAGTATTCCCGCGCCGAGCAGAACGAGACTGAATTCGCGCGACATACGGGTCATAACGATACCCTGGACAGGCCCTCGAACGGGGCGCACACCCCTGGTGCATTCGGCTCCAATCTGTCAATCTGTACCACGATTCGTACGAATTCACCAGCGGAAAATACCCTGCGCGGCGACCCAGCAACATTCCGTCCTCATCCGCGCAGCATCATCGACACATACTTCGTTTCGAGGTACGCTTCCAATCCTTCATGAGCCAATTCGCGGCCCATCCCTGATTCTTTCATCCCACCGAACGGGCATTGCGGCGTGGCCGGCACCGGATCATTGATACCGATGATGCCTGCCTCCAGCCCCTCGGCCATCCGCCATGCCACACTCAGATCGTTGGTGAACACATATGCGGCGAGTCCGTACGGTGTGTTGTTCGCCGCGGCGATCACGTCGTCGATCTTGCTGAAGTCGAGCACGGGCATCACTGGTGCGAACGGTTCCTCCGTCAGCATATTTGCATTGGCCGGGAGGTTGCTGAGAACGGTCGGCTCGAAGAAATACCCCTTCTCGAAACGTGTGGAACGCCCGCCACCTGTGAGAACCGCGGCCCCCTTCCCCTTAGCGTCGTCGATGAGTGCCTGTGTGCTCTCGAGTGCTCCCTTCTCGAACATCGGGCCAACCACGACGCCTTCATCCAGCCCGTTGCCGAGTTTGAGCTTCTTCGCTTCCGCAACTGCAACTTCCGTGAAGCGCTTCTGCACGTCTTTATGAACAAAGAAGCGGCTGGGGCTGATACACACCTGCCCGTTATTGCGGAACTTCCCGAGCACCGCGGCTTTCGCAACCACCTCCGGATCGGCGTCCGGGAAGACGATGAACGGCGCGTGACCGCCAAGTTCCAGCGAGAGCCGCTTCACATGGTCAGCCGCTTGTTTCATCAATTGCTTGCCGACTGCGGTCGAACCCGTGAAACTGATTTTTCGCACTGCGGGATTCTGCATGAACTCATCGGCGATTTCGCGAGCCGAACCGATGACCATGTTCACCACGCCCTTCGGCAAGCCGTTCTCGTAGACGGCGTTGCCCGCATCGACCAGACACTCGATCACGCCAATGAGTGACAGCGGCGTCTGGCTGGCTGGCTTGCAGACGATGGTGCAACCGGCTGCCAGTGCCGGCGCGATCTTTCGCGCCTGCAACGTGATGGGGAAGTTCCACGGGCCGATCGCGCCCACAACCCCCACCGGATGGTTGATCGTCAGGTGGCGCTTGGCCGGATTCGTGGGCGGGATGATCTGCCCGTAAGCACGCTTTCCTTCCTCCGCGAACCACTCGAAGGTATCGGCGGAGTGGAGTACCTCGGCCTTTGCTTCGGGTACTGGCTTACCTTGCTCCATCGTCATGGTGCGCGCGAGCGCGTCGGCGCGTTCGCGCATGATGTCCGCAGTTTTCTTCAGTACCTTTGCGCGGTCGTAGGCCGTGAGCTTCATCCAACCTGGCAGGGCGGCCGATGCTGCCGCGACCGCTCTGGCGGCATCGGCTCGACCGCCGAAACTGACCTCGGCAATCGTTTCTTCGGTGGCCGGATTGACGACGCCGAGCCTCTTGCCAGTAGAGGAATCGACCCAGACACCATCAATGTAAAGTTGGCGGTTCTTGACGAGCGGTGTGGTGGACATGCTGAATCTCCTCGGAATGCAATCGAAGGTGTGGTCGCGCAGTTGAACAGGGTCTCGATGACTTCATCGACCTGAATGGTTACACTGCTTCGCCCTTGACGCCATTCATCTCCGGTAATGGGCCAAAGGCGACAACGGTTTGCTGGTCGATTGGATAGGCGTCGAGGTAAGCGCGGATGTCGTTCTGCGAAACAGCGTCGAAGTTCGCCAGTTCCGTATCCACGTCGCGATATTCGCCCGTATAGCTCCACGCCGCGGCAATGGCTTGCATCCGACCCATGGGCCGCTCGCTGCCACGAACCACGCGCGAGAGAATCTTGCTCTTGGCCTGATGTAATTCCGCATCCGTGATGCCACCCTTTTGCACCTCGCGCAGCACCTTCTCGGCGCGTTCGATGTTGGCTGCTGTGTTCTCTGGTTCGCCACTGAGCGACACGTAAACCGCTCCGCTGCCGTCGTTCTCGACGTAACTGCAATCGGCTGAATCTGCGTGGCCGGGGTCCACAAGTGCCCAGTAGAGTCGGCTGCCCCCATCGTCGCCCACTGCGAGGGCGAGCGTGTCGGCGGCGTAACGCATTCGTGAATTGGCCGGCGGCCCACCGCACATGAACATTGCATATTCCTGCTGCACCTTACCGCGGATCAGTACATGCAGGCCACTCTGGCCGTGCCACTCGGTCCGGTTTTCGCGCTCCACGCGGTCGGTGTTCCAGCCAGAGCAAGCATCGCTTACCAGTTCGACGAGGTTGTCCCAGTCGAAGTTGCCAGCAACAGAGACAACGATGTTGTTGGCCGCGTATCGACGGGTGAAGTAAGCGTGCATCTGCTCACGCGTCAATGCCCCGACACTCTCCTTCGTGCCGAGCACGGAGTTCCCCAGCGGGTGTGCCGAATAGTAGATACGCCTGGCGCGTTCCCACGCCACTGATCCTGGTTGATCCTCGTACATGTCAATCTCTTCGAGGATTACCTTCTTCTCCATGTCGAAGTCCTCGTCGCGGAGGCTCGGCCGGAGGATGTCGGCAAGAATCTCGACTCCTTTCGGGAGATATTCGGGCAAGAGTGCCGCGTAATAAACCGTGTTCTCCTCACTTGTGTATGCGTTGTAGCTTGCGCCGATTCGATCGAAGTCGAGGTTCACGTCGAAGGCTGTACGTTTACGAGTGCCCTTGAACATCATGTGTTCGAGGAAGTGCGATACGCCAGACTCGCCTGGTACTTCATCGCGCGACCCGGTACGGACGAAGAACCCCACGGCGACCGATCGCGCTGATGGGCTGGTCTCGCCGATAAGCTGCAGACCATTAGAGAGTGTGTGCGAATGGAACGGCATATGATCTCCAGGCGAACTCCAGACCCAGTTCCAGTGAGTTTTTCGTACTGTTCACTAACCGTTTCACGCATAGCCACGGAACCAGAACACCCATGACAGGAAGCAACTCAGCGCGATGCAAACACCAGCAATGTAAATGAATGCCAGCGGCGCAAGTCGCTCGTCGGCTTCCTTCACCACAGATACCCTACGTTCGGGAAGCATGGCCTTGATCCTCAGTTCGGCGTGCCGATAGTAATGCCCGCTGCGTCAGGCGGCAGTGTCAGTGCCGCGGGGCCAAGCGTGACGAGCGTCACATCGCGGACCGGGCAGCGTTCCAGGTAGCCCAGCACTGCAGCAGGCGTCAGACCGTCGATAATCGCTTGAATCTCGTCAAACGACCGCACACGGTTCAGGTAATACCAGTCGGTCGCTATGGCACCAGCGCGTGCGGAAGTCGATTCCTCCTGCATGATGAGCGACGACTTCAACCCGGCCTTCACACGGTCAATCTCGTCGTCCTCGATGCCATCGCTGAGTCGGTTCAACTCCGCGAGTGTCACATCGAGTGTTTCCTGCGCACGTTCCGACCGCGTTCCTGCGTAGGCCATCATGGTGCCCTGGGTCTTGAACGTCTCGTGGAAGGCGAAGACCGAGTAACACAGCCCGCGCTTCTCGCGCACCTCCGTAAAGAGTCGCGAACTCATACCGCCCGAGAGCACCGACGCCGCGGCGCGGGCGTTATAGTAGTCACGATCCGTGACAGGTACGCTGGGAAACGCGAGGGCGATCTGCGTCTGTTGCGTGTCCTTCTCGATATGCTGTGACACCGGCGTGTGCGGCTGAGGAGTGAGGCCCGTAATCGAGCCGGGTTCCCACGAGCCGAAGAGTTTTTCCACTTGCGACTTGAGCGACTCCCATTCAATGTTGCCTGCAACCGAGAGGATTGTTCCGTTGGGGCGAAACAGACTTTGGTACTGTTGCCGCACGCGATCAGCCGTCAGAGATTCGATCTCCTCCGCGACTCCACGCCTATCTTTGTTAAACGGTGGTGGATAGTAACGTCGGCGGAGTTCCACCATCACCTTCCCTTGCGGCGAATCTTCGAGGGCCTTGATGTCCTGCAGCGCGAGTTCCTGGAGTGGTTCCAGTTCCTCTTCGGGCAAGTGGGGTCGTAGGAGGATATCAGCGTAGATGTCGAGTGCAGCAGGAACATTTCGTGCCAGGGTGGAACCCCAGAACCGCATATTGACAGCGCCGACGCTCTCGTCGCGATCCACACCGAGGTTGTCCAGCGCCAGAGAAAGTTCACGACTATCGCGCGCACCGGCGCCGCGCGTGATCATCCCTGCGAGTATGCTCGCGACTCCGAGTTGCCCCGCGGGATCGAAGGCCGCGCCTGCTGGCACGAGGAAGTTGATCGCTGCGGAGCGAACGTGATCCATCCGCTCCGCCAGCAAAACCAAGCCATTGGGGAGAATGTGCTGATAAACCTGCTGTCCCACGCGATCCACCTTTCGGAGTGTGACGCCCGTTACGGCATTGTAGGGCAGGCTCCCAGCCTGTCCCACCGAGTGAGCTTCACAGCCCGATCGTGAGTGCATCGGCCGGCAACTCGACAGCCCGGTAGAGGGTCTTGTATGCGCGGAAGCCGACCGAGCGGTAAAGCAACACTGCAGGGGTATTGGTCGCAGTCACTTCGAGAAATGCGCGCGGCACGCCAACCGATGCGAAACCACTCAGCGCCTTCAGCAAGAGTGCGCGACCCAAACCAAGCCCGCGACACTCAGGCGTGACGCCGAGGTTCTGGATGCCGCCATAACGATTCGAGTCGAGCAGACCCTGGACGGTGCCAGAGTAGCCGTCGGGGCCAGCGATGAGCCAGGTAGCCTGCGGACAGAAGCGACTGCCCCGGCAGATGGCTGTCATGAGATCGTGGCAACCGGCTCGCGTACCCAGGCTGGGAAACACCAGCGCGTCTTCATGTTGGTGGAAGCTCTGGAACTTGACCTCGGCGTGCATCGCAAGCAACGAGTCGTCCCACGGTACCCACCGAAAGCCTGCGGGCAACTCTGGCACCGCTGGCAAGTCTGCCACGACCAGTTCCATCCGGTGGCGTTTGAAGTATTTCACATTCTGCATGTGTGTGCACCCTCAACGGGAGCATCGTATCAGGAGGATCAATTGCTCACAACTACCGCGTTATCGCCACGATGATCGCCGTCAGCAGTGCCAACGCCCCAAGCATCAGTGCCGCACCGACCACCCACAGCAGAGAGCGATGCCGTACCTGCACCGCAGGCTGGCGTTCTGGCCCGTTGAGTGGAGTACCAAGTTGAGTGAATGGCTCCTCATCGGGTAACTCCAACAACTGACCATCCTCGCTGGTCGTGGAATCCCATTGTTCTACATCCGTCAGTTCGAGTACGGAATCGACACGAACGGTCTGGGTCGTGGGTGTTGCCCAGTGTGCGAGTTGAGTAGCCGCTGCCTCGGCGGATTGCGGCCGCTCCGCTGGTGTCTTCGCCATGAGTTGCTGCGCAAAGCGAGCTAAGTCGGGCGGGATGTTCGCGATGAAAGGTACAGCATCACGACGATGTCGACGGATCTTCTCGCGTGTCTCCTCGGCGGGATAGGGCACCGAACCTGTCAGCGCAAAATGGAGCGAGCAACCAAGCCCGTAGAGATCCGCAACCGGGCCAACTGCCACGGCGTCCTGTGCTTGCTCGGGCGCAAGGTAATCCATTGTCCCAACAATATAGCCACGCCCGCCGACAATTGAGGGATCCTGAGGCAGAGGATCGCCTGGTACATATGCCAGGCCAAGATCAAGCAGCACCGCTCGACCGTCGGGCCGCACCATCACATTTGCCGGTTTCACATCACGGTGAACGATGCCCCGCGCATGCATGTGCGACAATCCGGCGGCCACGTCTGCGAAGATGCGCGCAGCGATTCCTGATGGAAGCGGCCCATCACGCAGGACCAGTTGGCGGACCGTTTTGCCAGGGACATACTCCAGCGCGAGGTAGTGAACCTTCTCGGAATCGCCCGCGCCACAGGTACGGACCACATTGGGGTGATCGACGCGCCGGCCCAGCTCCATCTCACGACAGAACCGGGCAAGTACCTTCGGTTCACCCTCTGCCTTCCAGTGCGGTAGCACCTTCAACGCCACCAGTACAGAATCACCGAGCGCCTCGCACATGCGTCGGTCGCGCGCCATGTAAACCAGTGTCCCCATTCCACCGCGGCCCAGTGGCGTGAGAATGCGGTAAGGACCGACAACCAGCCCCTGTGTGCGGCCGCGCAGTAGCTTGTGCGATTGGTAGTGTGTTAGTTCGCCGCTACGAACGAGCGATTCCGCCAGTTGCCGCGCGGACGTTCCTGGCGCAATCGCTCGAAAACGAACCAGATCGTCCGCCTCAAAGAGCCGACTGCGGCGGAGTGCGTCGAGGAAAGCGTCTCGCGACAAATCGTCCGGCATGACTTCATCATACAGAGGTGGTCAGGCGGTCGAGTTGTAGTCGCAGAGAGCGCACAAGTGATTCGCTCATCTCCGCCGTTCGACCCATTCCTGCTGTCAGGGGGGGGTGCATGTCAAAGATCGGATCAGTAACATCGGTTCTCACTGCGGCATGAATCTGGTCGCATCGGGAAAGCCGCACGAGATTCGCGACATTCTCCGGTCGGATGCTGCCTGCAGGGAGAATCTCGATTCGATACGCAGAATGACGCACGAGTGCTGCCAGTCGCTCTGCACCCGAGGTTGCCGTCGTCGCTCCGCCACTGGTCAGGACACGCGCAAAGCCGAGGCTAATCAACGCGTCGAGTGCAGCAAGGGGATCAGGGAGAAAATCGAAGGCGCGGTGGAACGTCGCCCTCCCCTTCGCCGATTCCACCAGTGAACGGCAACCTTCGCGGTCGATCGTGCCCACGCGCGACAGCGCGCCAATGACGATCCCATCGGCTCCTTCGGAGAGGAATTGCTCGGCGTCTGTCTGCATGACACCCAGCTCGCGTTCTGAATATGTGAACCCTCCTGAACGCGGCCGAATGAGTACCCACACTGGCAAACGTACCGCCTCACGCACCGCGCGGAATAATCCCAACGATGGTGTCAGCCCGCCCACATCCAGACCGCTGGAGAGTTCCAATCGGTCTGCGCCTGCGCGTTCTGCCGCGACTGCCTCATCGGGAGTACCGACCGCGATCTCAAGCGTGACGCGCGTCACGGCTTGCCCCAATTCCGGCTAACCTTCTCGGCCCCTGCGAACACGCGCATCAGATTCCCACCGAGTACCTTGTGAATCTGCTCCTTCGTGTAGCCACGATCGAGCATGATCTGTGTGAGCAGGGGATAACACGAAACATCCTTCATCTGCGCGGGGAGCTTTGGCACGCCGTCGAAGTCGGAGCCGATTCCGACATGGTCTATTCCTGCAACCTTCACGATGTGGTCGATGTGGTCCACAATGTCCCGCACATCACCTGGCGGATAATCGTTGTCCTTCGCCCACGCACGGTACGCCTCGCGGTACTTAGCATCATCATTCGGATACTTCTTCTTCAATTCACGGCCAACTTCGAACATCTTCTGCGTCGCCCGCGCACCCTCAGCGGTGACGAAACCGCTGAAGAAATTGACCATCACAACCCCGCCGTTGGCCTTCACCTGCTTGAGTACCTCGTCCGGGACGTTGCGCGGATGGTTGGCGACCGCGCGGGCCGACGAATGCGAGAAAATGACCGGAGCCTTCGTCGCCTTGAGGGCTGCCTTCATGGTCTCCGTCGAGACATGCGAGAGGTCCACGAGCATGCCGAGTCGGTTCATCTCGTGAACCACCTCCACGCCGAACGGTGAGAGGCCGTGTGCCTTCGGTTCGTCCGAGCAAGAATCGGCCCAGTCCAACGATTCCGAGTGCGTCAGCGTCATGTAGCGGACGCCGAGCTTGTAATAGCCGCGCAGCAACGGAAGTGAGTTGTCGATGGCCTGTCCGCCTTCAATTCCGATGAGGCACGCGATCTTCCCGTTCTTGCGAACGCGGAGAATATCCTCGGTTCCGTACGCCATCTCGAACGTGTCCGGGTAACGGCGGGCGAGTTCGTGGATCACGTCGATCTGTTCGAGCGTGACCTTCACGGCTGTTCCCTTCTTCGCGTAGCTCGTTGGAACGTACGCGCTCCAGAACTGGGCACCGACGCCGCCTTTCTTCAGCCGTGCGATGTCGGTATGGAATCGCTTCTGCGGTTTGGTCAGATCGATGTGTGTGAAACCGGGGCCGTCTGTCTGACGAAGTTCCCAGGGTAGATCATTGTGACCGTCGATTAGTAACGCATCGCGGTGAATGGTCATTGCCTTCTCGGAGACGGTCACTTCCTTCCTGGCACGGACCGACTGGGGTTCCGCTGAGAGTGTCGCGATTGCACCGAAACAGGCCAAAGCCGCGAGTGTGAGGTATCGCATGAGGGTTGCTCGTGAGCGGAAGAAGGTGTGGACACCATATGCCGGAGTGTGAAAAAAGCGAGCGGCTCAGGGTCGACCCCGGCCGCTCGCCAGACACCACATCGTGTTGCGACTCGACACACGAACACGGTCACTGATTGAAGAGGAAGCTCTTCGTGTTGAGCAGCGCCCAGATGATGTTCTCGTAGGCGAGCTTTTTGTTCTTCTCGTGCTTCGCGATGTGCGAGAGTGCGAGCTTCAGTTTCTCGGCGTTGGGCTTGCTGCCTGTGGCCAGGAGGAAGAGTTCGGTCACCTTCACCTCATCGCTCCGTTTGTCCTTCGCGTAGCGGTCGGCGCGACCGCCCGCCCGAGCGATCTTGTCTTGCACTTCCTGGCTGTTCAGGAGGTGAAGTGTCATGGCAAGGCTCGCCTCGTTGACGCGCTCGCACTCGCAGGCGCTGATACGTTGCGGCCTACCGGTCACATCGAGGAAGTATGACTGGAACGACTCGTCAGGCAGCATGATGGCGCGATTCGGGGCGAATCGATCATTCGGCAGACCTGGGAAGGTGCTGGGTGCATCGGTCAGCTTCGCCACTGCGTCGAAGAGCACCTCGGCTTGAAGGCGTTTCGGATAGTAGCGTGCGAACGACTGCTTGTCGCCCTTGTTGAACTCGTTCGGTTCCGCCGCGAGTTGGTAGGTTCGGCTCTTGCAGATCGTCCGGATGAGTGCCTTGAGCGAATACTTGTTTTCAACCAGATTCGCGGCCAGCGCGTCGAGTAGTTCAGGATTCGACGGCGGGTTGGTCACTCGCATGTCGTCGAGTGGATCAACGATCCCACGTCCGAAGAAGTGCGCCCAGTAACGGTTAGCAGCCGTCCGCGCGAAGTAAGGGTTCTTCGCGTCTGTCATCCAGTCCGCGAAGAGCCGCCGAGGGTCGTCACCTCCATCAACGGTCACTTCATTGGCGTCCAGCGGCTTCAGGGGCGCCGTCTGGCCGCTGCGCTTGTTCTGCACGCTGCCGCTATTGCGGATGAACACAGCCTGGCGCTGGTCGCGCTGGTTGTTGGCGACGCCTGGAGTGGGAACCGCCTTCGTACCCACGCGGGCGAAGAATGCAGCCACGCCCCAGTAGTCATCCTGGCTCCATTTCTCGTAGGGGTGGTGATGACAGTTGGCACACGCCAGCCGCTGCCCCATGAAGACCTGGCTTACATCGTCCACGAAGTTCTCAGGCGTCTTCACTTCCTTGTACCACACCGTCGGCGGTGACTTTCGCTCGTCGCCAATGGCGCAGAGGATATCACGGACGAACTCGTCGTAGGGCTTGTCGGCGGCCATCGCCTCACGGATCCAGGTATGGAATGCGAAGGTGCCATAGGCGCGGGCGGCCTGATTGCGACGTTTGACACGGAGAATGTCGGCCCACTTATTGGCGAAGAAGTAGGCGTACTCCGGCGTATCGAGCAACCTGTCGACAAGTCTCTCACGCTTGGCAGTGTCCTTGTCGGCCGTGAACGCGAGGATGTCTCTCGCATCCGGAAGCGTCCCGGTCAGGTCGAGGTAGATGCGGCGTATGAACTGCTCGTCGGTGCAGAGATTGCTCGGGGTGATGTTCAATTCATGCCACTTCTTGGCAGTGAACTTGTCGACAATCGACGCCTCTGGGAAGTCGAACTTCACTGCTGCGCCGGCACGCGGCACGGTGGCACGAAACACCGTGACATTGCCGTTGAAGCGAGCCATGACCGCTGCTTGCCCGGTGAGTGATTGCGTGCTGATTAGCCCCGATTCACTGACCGTGGCAATGTCCGTGTCGTTGCTCTCGTACTGCGCGCGACGGGTAATGTCCTCGATACTGCCATCGGAGTAATGCGCGTACACAGCGAGTTGTTGCCGGCTCTTGCGATCGATGACGCGATGCTCGGGGTAGATGCTAATCTTCGTGACAGTCGGATCGTTCTTGGATCCGTAAGGCAAACCCGAAGAGATCCACCGGCGAACGATCTTGTACTCCTCGCCGTTGGGGTCCATCTTCTTGCCGCCACCGTGCGGGGCGGCCCCTGTCGCCTTCGTCAGTAGTAGACTCTTCTCCGGTGCCGCCGGAAAGACACGACGGCCACGTCCCTCCTTCAGTAAATTCTCGTAGTCGAACGCTGGATCGAAGCCCAGTAGCGACAGTCGGAATCCGTTCTGCCCCGCGATCTTGCCGTGGCAACCGCCCGATGAGCAACCGAGTTTCGTGAAGATGGGGTTGACCTGATTCGGATAGTTCAGCGGTTGCGGCGTATCCATCTTCGCAGCAGTGATGGGCACCTTCACTTCCTTGCCGGCGAATGCAATCGTGATCTCGGCGGTGCCGTTGGCGACTGGGAAGACGCGGCCTGTGGCCTCCACACGCGCGACCTTCGCGTTCGAAACGGCATAGGTCGCGGCGCCGGTCAAGTCGATCTCGCGTCCGTCAGCACGCCTGCCTGTCACGATTAGCTGCGGGGCATCTTCGACGCCCACGAGCGCGAGTTTCGCAGGGTATGCGGTGATCGCTGTGATGGGTGATTCGGCCGCGAGCGATACAGTCGCGTAACTGGTGAGCGCGAGAAGCGTGAGGAGGCAGCGGGTCATGGGATGGGTTCTCCTCGGAGAACTGGCCTGGTGGGGTGAGCCTGGTATACGGCGGGGTCAATGTCGGTCGGGCGATCGCGCGTCCGTCATCGATCTTCGACCTGCACCAACTTGAGAGTGCGACCCTCGGAGTCCGTGAGGGTCATTGCGCGCCCCTCGTACTGACCCTCGGGCACATCAGTTATCTGAATCGTGACGCGCGCCACGCCAGATGTTGAGGGAAACAGGTCAAGTTGTGGCGGCAAGCCATAAAAGTCAACTTCATCAGCAGCAAGGAGTTTGTAACGCCAGACGATCGGATCCGGGTTGGCTCCGGTCCCGATGAGCTTGACACTCCCATCATCGTTAAAGACAACGGCACCGTTGCGTCGTTGTGGATTGTCGGAGCCAAACTTCCACTTCCCTTCAATCCTGTTCTTATTATTCGACGCACTGCAACTGAGTGCAAGTAGAGTGAAGGCAGCAGTGGTGAGCAGTCGCAAGGCAGGCATGAGCAAGCGTATCTCCAGGCGGGCAAACTGGACGCGATGCCCGCCCGATTACAGTACAACTTTACTGGACTTTCGTGAGCGTCGCGGTACCGTCCTTATCTGTCATTTTCATTTCGTCGCCCTTGATCGCGACCTTCACCTTGGCACGATCGGCTTTGCCAAACAGTCCGCCTCCGCCCTGAAAATCCTTCGGCAGGTCGTACAGTTCCACGTTGTCACCTGAACTGAGTTTGTACTTCCCATCCCAGGTGAGCTGTTTGTTAGGCGCCATCGCCTTCACCATGTCCAGCAGTTCCTTCTTGTCAGCGCCAACACCGAAGGTCATGGTGCCGTCCTTGCGGAACTCCATGTAAACGTACATCCCCATCTTGGCCATCTGGGCCAGTTCATCTTTACCGTTCTGTGTCTTCGCAGGAAGCGATACGATCTTCCACCGGCCCTCGATCTTCCCCTTGTTGTTGGAGCTGCAACCGACTGCAGCAAATGCGAGGGCGAGGAAGGCGGTGAGTGCCAACCTTCTGGGCGTAGCGAGCATGGCTTGGACCTTTTCGGGAATGTCCCAACGAGTGCGCCACAACATGACGAACTCGAGTCGCCGGGACTGAGTGCTCAGAATACAGTCCCGGCTGGTGGAACACCAGAACGGTTGTGGTCGCTACCCAAGCAATTCCTTGACCGGTTGGCGGTCGTCAAGGACGTACATTGGGCGGCCGGCACCGTTGGGGAATGTCATGGCTGGATCGATACCCAGAGCGTGGTAGATTGTGGATAGCACTCGTTGCGCGCTCACGGGGTTATCCTTGGGCCGTTCGGCCTTCGCGGTGCTCGCGCCGACAGCCTGACCCATCTTCAGCCCACCACCAGCGACCATCGCGCTCATCACCTGTGGCCAGTGGTCGCGTCCCGCGCTCTTGTTGACTCGTGGCGTGCGGCCGAACTCACCCCACATCACGGTCACCACGTCGTCCTGCATCCCGCGATCGTGGAGATCCTGGATCAGATTTGCAATGCCCCGGTCGACCAGCGGGAGTTGCTTCGCCAGTGACTTGAAGTTGTTGCCGTGCGTATCCCAGCCGCCGATGGAAAGCGTCACGCATCCAACACCAGCCTCAATGAGCCGCCGCGCTGTCAGGAAGCGTTCCACGCCCTTGTATCGGGCGCGTGTCTTCTCGTCTTCTTTCTTCACGTCGAGCGCGTCGCGGACAACACCCGCGGTGACCATCTCGATGGCCTTGTCGGTGTACGAATCCATCCCGATCATCGTGCCGGAAGCGTCGATCTCACGCCGGGTATCATCGAAACTACCCAGCAGGTCCTTACGTTCATGGAGTCGGTCGCTGTCCACACCGCGCGCCAGTCGCAGGTTGGCATTACCGGGGCCGCTGGGCGTGAAGGGGCGATGCGCGATACCGAGGTAGCCCGGTTCGCTGCCACGACTCATCCCGCGCAGGCTCACGAACGGCGGCACTGCACCGCCTACGGCCGATCGGAGTTTCGAGATCACCGATCCGACGCACGGGTGGTGCGCCGTGCGGTTCACCTGCTCGGAGTAGCCTGTCATCACCAGTGAATCGGAGTGTTCGCCGACAGAAACGACCGAGCGAATGCACGCGAGTTTGTCCCACATCTTCGCCTGCAGCGGGAAGTGTTCGCAGATTTGCACGCCCGCGACATTCGTCTTGATCGGGCTGAACTCGCCACGAAACTCCTTCGGGGCGTCGGGCTTCAGATCGTACATGTCCATGTGGCTGGGGCCACCGGGCAGGTAGATCATGATCGCTGCCTTCTGGGAGCGACTGGGTTGCTTCGTGTTGGCTGCCTTCAATCGCAGCATGTCGGCAAGGGTCAGGCCAGTGCCGAACGCGCCGATCTGGAGGAAGTTTCGGCGATTGATGCCATCGCAGAACGAGTTGGACGAGCCGAGGAACCGCAGCATGACACGACCCTCGAACGAATGCGGAAGGTAAGGTGGGAAACGACTCCTGGAACTGCTGGCAGTGGGTGTGAGATTCGTCGGGACGGACCAAGGCAAGGCGGGTTGAGGCGGGAACGACTCCACACCAACATTCCCTGCATGATCCCTCTCAATCGCACCTGAGTCAATCGAAAATGGAAAAGTGTGATCGTTTCACGCGGCAATTGTCGTGTGTTTGATTGCTTCTGTCGTTCTGGGGTGGTATCCGATGACGTGGCGAACGACGAAGAGGAACAGGCAGAGGCTCCCGGCAGTGTCGCAGAAGTGAAGCACCTCGTGTGCTTGTATCCAGCCAGGTACGATCACCGGCCATCGTGCCAGTTCACAAATGGCACCGAGGCTATAGAAGCCAGCGCCACACCACACCCAGTTCATCGCGCGCCACCCCACCGCCCTGCAGAACTGCGGCGTCGGAAGTACACAGAGCCACCCCAGACCCAGATAAATGCCCACGATCACCGCGTGCGGGGCCTTCGGCAATAGCCACATACATGCAACACCTGCTAGCGCAAGTGACCACATGACCCGGAGAAACCACCGACGCCATGCACCCACAAGCAGAATCGCGATGGCCGGTGTCACGCTCCCGGCAATGAGCAGGTAAACCGCCGACTGGTCCAGTTTCTGGAAGAATCGCTTCTGCTCGGCTGTGTCGTAGTGAAGGCCGTGGAATGTGCCACTGGCCGTATAGAGCAGCACCATCGAGAGGCCATAGACCACCACGGGAAGAAGACGTCCGGGCCACCGTGCGGCCAGCCGAGTCATCACCAGTGTCGCGAACACGGCCCAGAGGGCGGTGAGTAGGTGTGAAGCGGAACTGACCGGGTCGCGCAAGTCTATCACGAAGCTGTTTCTCCCAGGCGATCGGGTTGATCTGCCTCACGATAGCTGGCGTGCCATGACGTGGCAGAGCATGGGCGTTCTAGGATTGAAACTCCCACAGGTGGCATCCGAGCGCGCCATTAAAGAACGGCGTCCGGGATACCACGTTCCGCCCCACCTTTTTCGCGAGCATCGCGTTGCTCGTGAAGACGAGCAAGCGCCATCCGGCCCAGTGGTTCGCCACAACCTCGCCGATGTTTCGGTAAAGCGGCACCCACTCCTTCTCTTCACCGATGCGTTCGCCGTAGGGTGGATTACAGATCACCGTGCCGGGCAGGTCGCACGGCGGCCGGGCCTCCTTCACATCACGCCGCTCGAACTTTAGCATATGGCCGACCCCGGCGGCGCGAGCGTTGGCCCGGGCGAACTCCACTGCATCCGGACGCACATCGGAACCGACGATTGGAACGGACAACTCCTTCTTCATAGCTCGCCGGGCGTCATCGCGAACTGCGTTCCAGAGCGGCCTGTCGAAGTCGCGCCAGCCCTGGAAGGCGAACCATTTGCGCGTCAGTCCCGGCGCGCGATTGAGTGCAATCCATGCAGCTTCCACGCAGAAAGTTCCCGATCCGCAGAGCGGATCGACGAGCGGGGTGCTGCCATCGTAGCCAGAAGAGAGGAGCAAGCCGGCGGCGAGCGATTCGTTCAACGGCGCGATGGTTTGAATCGGTCGGTAGCCGCGTTTGTGGAGCGAATCCCAGGAACCATCGAGGCTGAGGATCGCGCGGTTCTTCGAGATGTGGAGGTTCAGCCCGATCATCGGGCGTTCCGTATCCACGCTGGGTCGCCGACCGACACGCTCGCGGAACTGATCGCAGATCGCATCTTTCACACGACGGGCCGCATACTGCGAATGTGTGACGACCGAGTCGCGGACGTTGCAATCGACGGCCAGCGTGTGGTCGGGTGTCATCCACTCGTTCCAGTCGATGCTGCGCACGCCCTCGTACAGTTCATCCGTCGAGTGGCAGTTGAACTCCTTCACTGGTCGCAGCACGCGAACCGCAGTGCGTAACCAGAGGCAAGCTCGATAGAGCATCGCCGCGTCACCGCCAAAGGAAACCCCACCACGCCCGGGTTCCACGTCCGATGCGCTCAGCGAGCCAAGCTCACGGGCGAGTACCGGTTCCAGCCCGCGAGCGCATGTGGCAAAGAAGCGCGACATCAGGAGAACTGCCGGATGAGGATAATGGCCGCGATACAGC
Source organism: uncultured Frigoriglobus sp. (assembly GCA_964422915.1). Classification (GTDB taxonomy): domain Bacteria; phylum Planctomycetota; class Planctomycetia; order Gemmatales; family Gemmataceae; genus Gemmata. The sequence continues at coordinate 23,421 of CAYRDG010000014.1, forward strand.
CACCGATACCGGCAAGGATTGTGAGTTGGATGAGGCGTTGTGTATACCACAACTCCACACCCTTGCCGAATCGCACTCCCATTAACCCGGATTCAATCCCGGCTGAAATGGAGAGGTCGAGCGGCAACGCCAGGAAGAAGAGGATGAATCCCGCTTCCCAGAGCGGCACGCCCACGGCCGAACACGCTTCATAAACGACCGTCTCCAGCAGGCCGATCGCCAGCACAAGCGAGAGCCACGCCACGAACATGATGCCGGCCGCGACGAGCACACTCGGCTTCGGCAAGCCGCAGAGGACGCACGACCACCGGTAGATGAAGGTGACCAGAAAGAGGGTCACCGGCATCATCATCAGAATAAAGAAGCAGAAGAAGAGAACAGCCAACAGCACGCGAGCAACCCTCGATACCTGGACTCGCAAGCCCTGCTCACCCAGATCGGGATGAGTTATTCGCCCGGATGCACAGCGGCCCGTTCGCACGCTTCGCCTGACAGTACCGTTACGGCGGGCACGATCTCTGTCAGGCCGCAACCGGCTTCACACCAGATTCACTTCCGCAGGCGCTGGGTACTGCTTGCCCAACTCGACCACGCCGCCCTTCACGCGCGCCACCGTTGTGGCATCGCCAGGGTGTGCGAGCACGTCCGTGATCCATTTCGCGATCCGCCGCATCTCGGTTTCCTTCATCCCGCGCGTGGTCAGTGCCGGAGTGCCAATGCGTATCCCAGACGGGTCGAGTGGCTTGCGCGGATCGAAGGGAATCATGTTCTTGTTGACCGTGATGCCTGCGGCATCGAGTGCGTGTTCGGCCTGCTTTCCAGTCGAACCCTTCGCAGTGACATCCACGAGCATCAGGTGGTTATCCGTGCCGCCTGATACGATGGGGTAACCCGCGGCCATCAATTCTTCCGCCAGCACATTCGCATTGGCAAGAACCTGTTCGGCATACTTGCGGAATGCCGGTTGGAGTGCCTCGCCGAAGGCGACTGCCTTCGCCGCGACGACATGCATGAGCGGCCCACCCTGTACTCCAGGGAAAACCGCAGAATCGAGTCGCCGGTCCCATGTGGGCGGCTCTTTTTTGGTGCGATCTTCGTCCGAGAGGAAACGATCTGACACTGCGGACTTCTTACAGATGACGAAACCGGCGCGTGGGCCGCGGAGCGTCTTGTGCGTGGTGCTCGTCACGAAATCGGCATGCGGCACCGGGTCTGGGTGGAGCTTTGCCGCTACCAAACCCGCAACGTGTGCCATGTCCACCATGAGGATCGCGTCAACTTCGCGCGCGATGTCGGCAAACTTCGCGAAGTCGAAAAAGCGTGGATACGCGCTGGCCCCGGCGATGACGAGTTTCGGCCGGTGCTCGCGGGCTTTCCTGGCGAGATCGTCGAAGTCGATGCGATGGTCGTCCTTACGGACACCGTAGCTGACCACGTTGAAGTACTTGCCAGAGAAGTTCAGCCTCATGCCGTGCGTGAGGTGGCCGCCATGTGCGAGATCGAGGCCGAGGATCGTGTCGCCAGGCTGTAACGCTGCGAGGAACACGGCCATGTTCGCTTGCGCGCCGGAGTGTGGCTGGACGTTGGCGTGTTCGCCCCCGAAGAGCTTGAGCACGCGATCAATGGCGAGTCGCTCCACAACATCCACAAACTCACACCCGCCGTAGTAACGCTTGCCAGGGTAGCCCTCCGCGTACTTGTTCGTGAGGCACGAGCCTTGCGCCGCCATGACTGCGGGACTCGTGTAGTTTTCGCTGGCGATCATCTCGAGGCCAAACTGCTGCCGCTTCCGCTCGCCCTGAATCGCCGCGAACACGTCCGGGTCGGCTTGCTGAAGAATGTCCATCGTTTCCTCCATGACTATTTTGTACCGATCTCCACGCCGGCTGCCCGGAGTTTGTCCTCCAGTGTGCCATCCGGTCGATACACGAGGCCCTTCCAGCCGAACTTCTCGGCAGCTTCGACGTTTCCAGGCAAGTCATCGAGGAAAAGGCACTCGTGCGGATCTGCCTCAGCAAAGGGCTGACAGTACGCAAAGTATGCCGGCTCGGGCTTCCGCGCGCCGGCGGCGAACGATGTGCAGAGATGGTTGAAGTTCGACAGCACGCTGGCGAACTGCTGCGTGAACTGGCCAAAGTGGGCAGGATTCGTGTTACTGGCAAGTACGAGTCTGGACTTCGGTCGCAGTCGTGGGATGAGGTTGCACACTTCATCGTTGCGCCAGAAAATGTCGACGAACGCCGTGAGGAAATCGGCATCAGAGCAGTTAATCCGACCGCGGAGCTTTGCCTGAGTGACATACTCAGCGGTCCCAATCGCGCCGCGTTCATAGGCGTCCTCGATGGTGTTCCCATAGAGATGGCGCGTGAGTTCCTCCGGCGGCATGTCGGTATGAAGCGTGAGCCGTGCAACGGCGCGAGCGTGATCGAAGAACGCGACCACGTTCCCAAAATCAAAAATGATCGTACGGACAGGCATGACCAAACCTTCACAACAATTGCACAGCCAGTACGTGTGATCCGGCGTACCAGGTCCTACTTCCCCATAACGCGCAGAATCGCCGCGCCAGACTCGACACGCTTTCGCGGGACACCCGCCCAGCCAATTACGATGCGGGCCTCATCGAGTATCGCCATCGCGTGAATCGGTCCGAACTCAGACTCAGCACCGGAAAGGCGCTTCCCATCGGCGCTGTTCCATACAGCGATATACGACCTTCCGCGCGGTGCCGCCCCGGCAGAGATGATACGCGATCCATCGGGCGAGAAGCGGACCGCGTGGACCCACCCTGGTTGCGAGGGTGCCGCCTCGCCAGGGAATATCGGTTTGAGGTCGGGATTCGGGAAGTCGCGGAGTACCTTGCCAGTGGCTACATCCCAGAGCTTCACGCTCCGATCGCTGGAACCGGAAGCGAGATACTTCCCGTCCTTCGAGAGTGCCATGCTGAAGACCTGATCGCGGTGACCCACCAGTTCGGGTGTCGCCGGTGGCTTCCCGCCCTTCGTGTCGCCGGCTTTCGGTTCCGGTGCGGCCTTGAACTCGCGCACGAGTGCTCCGCTGGATGCATTCCAGAGTTTGATGCTACTGTCGAAACTGCTGGTGAATACCTGCTTGTGATCGGTCGACCACAACACACAGTAAATCGGGTTTTGTACCTGGCGTGGTGTCTTGATGATGTGCGCTTCGACCTGCTTCAGTAACGACTTCTTCGTCAGATCATAGATGCGAAGCAGACCATCGTGACAGCCAGTGGCAAGCTTGTCGCCGCTGTCGTCGAAGGCAACGCTATCGACAAGGTTCGGAAGATCGAACCTCATTTTGGGCCGGGACGACGCGACGCGATACCGCCGAACTTGCTTGTCCACGCAGGCAGTGAGGAACTCTCCGTCGGCGGTAAACGCCAGACCTGTCGAAGCGGTTGGTTGTGGATAACTCTGGAGTTTCTCGCCGAACTCGGGGGGCACAGGTTGGCCCGGTTGGAACGTGACGTTCCAGGCCGTTGCGCGATTCTCCTTCTCCTTGAGCAGCGAAACCAGAACTGTATTCGTTGGCTGGAAGTCGAGATCAAGAATCTCAGCACCTGCGGCGATACTCCCGATCCGTTTCGCGTCATTGATGGTGTACACATGGATCGAGCCATCTGAACCACCCACGGCAAGTCGCTGGCCATCCTTTGAGATTGTTGCCGCAGTCGCCGTACCGCCACTGGCGAATGTCTTCTCCTTCTGCCCGTTGCCGCTGTTCCAACTCACGGCTTCCTTACCAGTGCCGAAGGTGACGACTCGCTCTCCTCCTGGCGTGACAGCCAGGCCCGGTTTCCCGGCTCCGATCGCAATCACACGTGTGCAGGTGATCGGTGAGACGACGACACTCTTGTCGACGCTCGCCGTGATAATCGTTTGCCCGTCCGGATGCGCTACCACACCGCGCACTGGCCCTGTATGCGGGAATGCCTGCATCACATTGGCAGTCGCAACTTCCGCCAGCACGGCTGTATTGTCACTTCTGCCGATTGCAAGTCGCGTCTTGTCCGCGCTGAAGCTCAGTGCAAGCACATCGCCGGATTGCGGCAGCTTGCCCGCTTCTTTGCCGTTGGCAAGCGCCCAGAGTCGAACTTCCTTGCCAACTCCGGCGGCAAGAGTCTGGTTGTCGCGTGATAGTGTGAGTGTCACGGGAGTCGATGGGAGTGGACCGATTTCACGAACGGGTTTCTCAGTCTTTGACACATCCCAGAGACGTATGCGCTTGTCGGTACCTGCCGTGGCGACCTGCCCACTGGCGGAGTTGACAAGCAGCGCCGTCACCTTCCCAGTATGTGCCTTCCACGCGTACCTGGTCAACTTCACGGGCTTCTCCTTGCCACTCTTGTCCTTCTCCTTCTTCTTGGGGTCGATGGGAAGATTCCACCCCTTCACTACCCCGTCGGCACCTGCCGTGAAGAGAATTGGTTGCGAGGGGTGAAACGCCATCGCGGTCGTGCCGCCCGGATGTGCCGGGAGTTCGGCGATCACATTACCCTGCCGGTTCCAGAGAATGAGTGTCCCATCCGCAACCCCAGCAGCAATCGTGTTGTTGTCAGGGGCAAGGGCGACGGACTCCACGTTCCCCTTCGCGCCACGGAATGTGCCCGCGATGGTGGCATTGTTCGCTGCACCCAGCGTCACGAGTTTATCGGCCGTGGCGATGAGGAGCGTGTTTCCATCAGTGCTGGATGCGAACGCAGTGACTGCCTCCTTGAGTGCCGGGAAGCTCTTCGCCACTCGGGATGGCATTTGCCAGAAGCGGAGGGTGCCATCCGCACTTGTGGTGAAGATCGCGCCGCCGTCGCGACGTGCGACGAGACCGGTGATCGCCGCGCCAGTGTGATAACGTGCGGTTTCTTTCCCATCCGCGGCAAAGAAATGAAGTGCCTGGTCGGCATTCGCCGTGACCCAGCCAGAATTGCCAAGCGGGGTCATACCGACGACGGCAGACTTCGGCCCCTTCAGCACGACGGTCCGTTTCTCATCACCCTGGGGATAGACCCTCGCCGTCCCGTCCGCGCTTGCCAGCGCGAAGCTCTTGCCGTCGTTTGATACCGCGACCGAGGTGCCCGGCGCATCAAGTGGATAGCTCTTCACCGGGGAACGCACTGGGACATCCCAGACGAGTACGCGTCGATCGGCACCGCCGCTCGCAAGCTGGTCTCCCTTCGCGGAGAACGCCAGGCAGAGCACCTGCCCTTTATGTCCCTGTTCACCTCCAAAAGTACGTACCTCCTTGCCGGTTGCCGCTTCGAAGAGCCGCACGTTCTTGTCGAAGCAACCCGTTGCGATGTACCTTCCATCAGGGCTGACCGCAACGGCCTCGACGGTCTCAGTGTGGCCCGGCAGCATCACGACTTCGGCAGCAATCCTCGATCGAGTAGCGGGTTGAGGTTGAGCGCGGCCGCGTCCTGAAACCACCAGAAGTGCAGACGTGAGCGCAAGGAGTGCGAAGCAACGGGAGGTTCGCATGGTGATAACCCGTGCGGAGGTTGTGCTGGCATTGTGACGGGCCAGCAGGGCAGGAAGAGCTAGTGTCGCAAGGGGAAACGCGCCGGTCAACCAGCGGAGTCACTCGAAAGCGCCCTTCTTCGTTTTGAGTCGCTTGCGTATGTCCGAGAGCAGCGTGGCGAAGCGATCGTCGTCCGTGTTTCCATAAAGCTCCGTGAACTTCTCCGGTGATAGCCCGTTCCGGAGGCCGTGCATAGACGGAAGATACTCCGACGCCTGGAAGCCCTCGGCCGCTTTTCGGACCAACTCAGCATCCCCATAGACCGCTCGAACGAACGCGATTCCCGCGAACTCCGCAGCCAGCGCCGGGATACACAGCCCGCTCGCGGAGTGGAGGTCGATCCGCATGCGGCTCACTGCATGTTTCTCCGCGACGTGCTGCGCGAGCAACTCGCCCGTTGCGCAGCCGACAAAGAAATGCCGACACAGATCGCGCCGGCCCGCCAGTGTCGGATTGCCCAGAGCGGCAATGCGCGCCTTGCGTTCATCAAGCGTCTCGGCATGCTTCACCGCGCCTGTTGTCACAGGGTCGCTCAGTAGCGTATCCGTGTCGTCCAGCGCAAGGCCGATGCCGATGAGGAACCCAGACAGCATCTCCGGGCCGGGTTGCTTCATCGCCACATCCGCCGCCGTCTTCACATACGCCGCGGTCAGCTCGTCGCCCGTGAGCGGCGCTGCTGCTGCTGCATTCTCGGTCGCGCGGGCTGTGATCGCCTGTACCACCTTCCGCACCAGTTCGTTTCGTTTGTTAATCGCTACTGGCTGCCGTTCCACTGGCTTGGGCACAGGATTCGGATTCGGCTCCACATCCGGCTTTCGGGCCACATCGCGACCGAGCGTATCGAGGTATGAGAGCGCGAGCGTATCGCCGGGCGAGGCCTTCAGCAGTGCCTTGTAAATGCGTGCGAGCCGGAGACGATTGACAGGTGAGAGCGTGTTGATCTCCACGACGGGTTCGCGTCGGCGCTCGTCTGCCCAGAGGCTGAGTACCAGCGCGTTGAGCGGGTCGATACGGAGGACAGCACGCGGATATAGGAGATAACCGTCGGCGAGTTTTGTACGCATCGCCGAGCCAGGATCCGGCGTGCCGACCGCTCCCAGCGCCTGAGCCACATAGTGAAGGAGCACCTCAGTCCTTTCCGGGTCGTGCTTGGGGCGCCACTCGCGGAGCAATATGTGTCGGCCACCCAGCCCACGGCTGATCCCGAACGCGGGATCGACCTTCTCGTCGATCCGGCGGCTCGTGTAACCGATCGCCAGCGCGCCTGGCTTCACCTTCACTGCATCCTCGAAGCCCGTGAGTAGGTCGGTGAGATTCCTCGCGGATGGAGCGGTCTTCCACATATCGTACCCAGTCACTTCCAGCCGAATGCCGCTCGCTTTTTCGATCACATCGGCGACCTCGTCGAATCGCGCGCGTAGTTGCTTCTGCCAGAGGGCCTCGGCACGAGGGTCCACATCGTCTACCAGGAGTGTGACGGGAATCTTCACCGCCGGGTTGCGTGGAACGGGATTGAGTTCAGGACGGCGGTCGCGTTCCAGAGTTTCGCCTGGCATCGCGATCCCCTCGAAGCGGATGCTGGCATCCTTGTCCGGGAGGAAGACGTAGCCACAGTAAGGGTCGAGTCGAAAGCTGTAATCTCGCCCCTTCGCGCTGAAGGCGATATCTGCAGGGCCAGTGATCATGACGGGTTCAACGTGGTTCGATGCGAGTGTGTGTTTGCGGGGTTTCGACTTCGGTTCCGCCACAGTAAACGCAACCGGCTCGGGGGTATAATTGGCAATGACCACGACAGCCGCGCGTGCCGGTATCGTGGTGAGGAGGAGCGTGAAGATGGTAATGAGAGGGCGGACGGGCATCTCGGCTCCGTAATGGTGCAGCACGGGAGGCAACTCGATCCTAGCAGCCGGCACGCCCCGTGCGAAGCCCCCAAACCCAGACCAGACTCTTGCCCATTTTCGCGCACTTGCCGCGCCGTGGCAGATCACTTGCGACTCCGCCCTTGCACGCATCGCCGCAGACGTTATATCGCCATCCGCAACACCCACGTTTTCGCGCTGAGGGCAGGCATGGACGCCAGAAACCCGCTGTGCCGTTTCGCGCTCCTGGCTTGCTCGCTTGTGGCCGTTGTTGGCTGTCAGTCAGGCGGCGCAGGGCCCGCGGTGCGTGGGCAGATGCCGCAAGACCCACTGGCACCACTTGCGCCGCCTCCGCCGCCGGAACTGACGAACCCACCATCAGCCTCGCCCGTGTTGCCGGCGCAGGCGACGGGATCGGCCACACCCGGAACGCCCGTGAATGGCAGTCCTGTACTAAGTGGGTCAAAAGTACCGATCGTCAACGCGGGTTTCTCCAGGTCTGTGAAGGATGTACCGACAGCCGCCGAGATGCTCCGCAAGGCGCAACCGCGGATCAAGGTCGTTGCCATTGTCGGCTCGAACAATCTGATCACCGACCAGGAGGTTCTGGAGTCGGTTCACCAGCAGTTCGCAGGCGACCCGACACTCTCGAACCTGCAGGGACACGAGCGGCACGAAAAGATCAAAGAATTGTACACAATTGCACTTCGTAAAACGATCGAACGCGAACTTATTCTTGATGCCATGTACGGGATGCTCAAGAAGGCGAACAAGATGTCTGTTGTGGATGAGCTACGCGACCGCGCCTCGCAGCGGGCCGCGGCTCAGATCCGCATGATGAAGCGTCAGACTCATTCGAAGTCGGACGAAGAGTTTGAGGCTTTCCTCCGCGCGCTGGGTATGACTGTGCCGGTGCTCAAGCGGCAATCGGAGCGACAGTTCATGGCACACCAGTATCTGGAAGAGATCATCCGCGGGAAGGCCCGACGCGCGGGGCTGACCGAAATCCGCGACTACTACGATCGCCATCCGGAGGAGTTCCGCACACAGGATCGCGTGAAGTGGCAACACATCTTCGTCAGCCTTCATCAGCACCGCACGCCACAGGAAGCGTATCAGCACGCGGAAGCACTGCGACAGCAGGCCGCAGCCGGCAGCGACTTCGCAACACTCTCAAAGAAGTACGACGAGGGCTTCGCGAAGATGCAGAATGGCTTCGGCACTGGCGAACAACGCGACAAGATTCAACCCCCTGAGTTAGAACCGACCGTGCTTGCACTCAAACCTGGCCAGATGAGCAGCGTCCTCCAGACCGCCACCGGCTACCACATTGTGAAAGTCGTGGAACGGCAGGTCGCAGGTGTCCAACCGTTCGATGTCACGGTGCAGGGCAACATTCGCGAGAAGCTCAACAAGGAGTTGATGGAGGTGGAAGCGAAACGCGCCGTTGATGATCTGTGGCGCAAGGGCGTGGTGCGCGTGCTGGAAGAATAACCGCACACGCACCCTAGTCGGTACTTGGCAAATATATACTTCCGTATAGTATATCGGTCAGTCCTACTGTTTCTGCACAGGTGGGATTGGATTCGTTGGTGGCGCCCACGCTGTCGGAGTATAGGTGACGTTCAGATGGGGCGTTTCGATTCGCTTGCTCCTGTCATGTCGGCTGTTCATCGCGGCATCGAGGATTCCCGTTGTGAGTAGCGTTCGTTCGACTGGGTATGGAGCATGCCCGGTGGTGACGAGGGAATCGATTGCCCGTGTCAGTTGCGCGAAGTGTGCGAACGGATCAGGCTGTTGCAGGTAGAAATGGCAACCGTCGGGCTTGGGCTGGCCTTTCCGCTGGCAGGCGAAAGTGAAGCCGCCGCCGTCACCTTCGTGAATCCAACCGTTGGGAATCACAACGAAGGCGCGTAGCCCGTCGCGATACTCGACCTCAAACATCCCTGCGTCTGCAGTCTTGGCAGTGAGGTCGCGGATGTCGCCCTTCGCATGCGCCGGGACATAACTCAGCGCCGCTTCAAGAAGAGGCTTCGCCCACTTGTGCCGATCGAGAGTTTCCCACATCGTCTTGCCGGTATGGCTGGTTACAGCCTTCACGCCAGTCTCACCGCCATCGCGGCGTTCGACCATGCACTGTAATCCTTCGAGTGCGTGAAAGCCGTATGCTTCGACAGGGCCATAGCCGATCTGGATCGCGCCGAGGAGTTCGCATCCCTTCGGCAAAAAGAGATTTGGCTTTCGCCATGTCACAGGGATCGACGACCCGGCCAGGAATGGCACGAAGAGCTTCCTGGCGCGATCGTACATCCATTTCGCATCGGTCCACGTTGGTGCAAGATGCTTGTCGTTGAATACCGGTACCGACTTCTTTGACTGCTCGAAGACCTTGCAGATTTCCTCAAAGAATCGCCGCCGGGGATAGAGGATCTGGCCGATGTCGTTCTTGGGGTAGTTGCCGTGTTCGCCGATGGACAGGACACCCTCGACCGCAAGTTCCTTTCCGCCGAGAGTCAGCGCTTCACCAATCGTTTTGCAAATCCGGAAGCCGTGCTTCTTCGCGAGATCGCGGCTCATGTCGTTCTTCGGCACCTGATCGGTGTAGAGTGCCACGAGTTCCATGTTCGGGCGTTTGCCGTCCGGGTAACCGCCGAGGAGGTTCCGGAGAATCACATCCGCATGCGACCACTTGCGGTATTCGGTCACGACTGCGGCAACTTTTTTCGATGGCATGGCAGGCACCAGCGAGGACGACGCAGGAGGGAACATCACACAGTTGGTTCCAGGCTAACATGGCGAGCGCGCGGCTTCACTCTCGATCTCACTTTAAGGGGTAAGTCTGTTCCGCGACTGCCACGGGACTCGTCGAATCCAGCCACTCACCAAACGCGCAAGTGCCTCAACACGATCAGTTCTGGGTTGACAACAGCCTTGCGAACTGGTCCGATCAAGGTCCCGCCATTCTCCACGGTTCTCATATGAAGCCGCTCTCATACTGCGTGCTGCTATCCTGCCTCCTCGCGATTGGGGCCGGCGCACCACCGGAAGCCCCGGTGCCGCATGACAAACCTGTCACGAAGCCAGAGCGAACCATCGAGTACAACCGCGACGTGCGGCCGATTCTCGCCGACGCCTGCTTCGCCTGTCACGGTTTCGACCACAAAAGCCGCAAGGCAAAGTTGCGCCTCGACACGCCCGAATGGGCCTACGCCTTGCGGAAGGACCTCACTCCGATCAAGCCTGGGAGCCTCGAAGAGAGTGAAGCGTGGAACCGCATCACGTCACCCCACGCTGACAGCGTGATGCCGCCACCCGAACACAAGAAACCGCTCACTGCGGAGCAGAAGGAAACGATCCGGCTCTGGATCAAACAGGGGGCGAAGTACCAGAAGCACTGGGCGTTTGAAGCGATTCACCGGCCCAGAGTACCAGGTGTCACCGCGCAAGGCTCTCCAGTTACGAATCCCATCGATGCTTTCCTTCTGGCTCGCCTTCAACAGGTGGGGCTGAAACCCACGAGTGAAGCCAGCCGCGAAACGCTCATTCGCCGGGTGTCATTCGCGCTCACGGGGTTGCCGCCGAGCCTCAAGGAAGTCGATGCGTTCCTTGCAGACCAGTCACCAGATGCCTACGAGAAGATGGTGGATCGCTACCTCGCCAGCCCTCACTTCGGTGAGGAAATGGCCCGGCACTGGCTCGATGTGGCCCGCTATGCAGATACTCACGGTCTGCACCTCGACAACGAGCGGCAGATGTGGAATTACCGCGACTGGGTCGTGAAGGCATTCAATGCGAACCTGCCGTTCGATCAGTTTGCCATATGGCAACTCGCTGGCGACCTGCTACCGAACCCCACCAACGACCAGTTCGCAGCAACTGGCTTCAACCGCTGTAATGTGACGACTGGTGAAGGCGGTTCGATTGATGCGGAATGGCTCTACCGCAATGCAGTGGATCGCACGTCCACTGCAGCGCAAGCTTTCCTGGGCCTCACCGCAGGCTGTGCCGTTTGCCACGATCACAAGTTCGATCCGATCTCCCAGAAGGAGTATTACTCGCTCTACGCCTTCTTCTATTCCGCTGCAGATCCGCCACTCGATGGCAACGTAAGCACCACGGGTCCATTCGTGAAACTGCCGACACCGGCACAAACAGCCGCGCTCGAACAGGCTGCGAAGGCGGAACAGGAAGCCCGGCACACGCTCGAAGTGGTCGCCGCACGCACTGACTATACCGACCCGGCCGGTTCTGAGCTGGAGCTAACCCCGGTCCGCGAGCTACTCTTCGACGAAACGTTCCCCTCAGGCGCGACAGACTCTAACACAACCCGCAACGCCGCCGACTGGCGCACTGACCCACCATTTGGAGCGAAGTCTGGGCGACGTGTGCTTCGCCAGGCGAACACATACTTTCATCAAGATACCATCAGCTTTCGTTCACGTCCTCCAGTCGCACCGTCCGGCGCGCGACTCGAAGCATGGGTCTACCTTGATCCGAACCAACCTCCGCTCGCCGTGACGTTACAACTCGCCGGCGGCAGGAAAGTCTGGTGGGGGAAACAATCTGATGCCGGCTCACCCCGTGACAATCTCGGCACACGAGTCGGAGACCTCCCTCCTCCGGGCAAGTGGGCGAAGCTCACGACTGAAGCCGGTGGCCTCGGCGTGAAGGCCGGACAGCGCGTCGCGAAACTCACGCTTCAGCAATACGGCGGCGTTGTGTACTGGGATGCCGTTGCACTCGCTGGTAAGAGCATGCTGAGTGTCGATCCACTCGCCTCGTTCCGCGTGTGGTGGAAGTCGCTCAACGGCAAAGCCCCTGCCGATCTGCCGTCCAGACTCCACACGATCGCTATGGGTGGGCCGACGAAGTCGTACTCACCCTCAGAAACCGCGAAGCTCCAGGCCTATTACCTCGCGTACGTTGCGCGACCGGCGACGGAGGAACTGGTCAAGGCTCGCGCAGTCTGGGAAAAGGCGCGGGCGGCGCACTTCATCGCGGCCGATGCCATTCCTGGTACGATGGTCTTCCGCGACCTCCCTGTGCCGCGTAACAGCTTCGTGATGCTCCGTGGGCAATACGACAAGCCCGGCACAAAGGTGGTGCCTGGCGTACCGGCAATCCTGCCGCCACTGAAACTCAGCGATCCGACAAAACGACCCACGCGGCTCGACCTGGCGAAGTGGGTCGTTGCGCCAGAGAACCCACTGACCGCGCGTGTCGCCGTGAATCGTCTCTGGCAGCAATTCTTCGGCACCGGAATCGTCAAGACGAGTGCCGACTTTGGCACGCAGGGCGAGTTGCCCAGCCACCCCGAGCTACTGGACTGGCTCGCGAATGAGTATCAGCAACGGTGGGACACAAAGAAACTCGTAAAGCTCATGGTGACCAGCGCGGCGTTTCGTCGCAGTGCGCGGCAGTCCGGCGCCGAGCGTACGAAAGACCCGGAAAATCGCCTTCTGAGTCGTGGACCACGATTCCGACTGGGCGCGGAGCAACTCCGTGATAACGCCCTCTTCGTCAGCGGCCTCCTGAACTTCACGATGGGCGGGCGCGGTGTGAACACGTATCAGCCGCCGAACATCTGGGAGCCAATTGGCTATGGCGACAGCAACACGCGTTACTACTTGCAGGATCACGGCGAATCGCTCTATCGGCGAAGCCTCTATGTCTTTATCAAACGCACGGCGCCAGCTCCGTTTCTGACGAACTTCGATGGGCCAAACCGCGAGCAACTCTGTGCCGTCCGCGACCGCACCAACACGCCGCTCCAGGCACTGCAACTGATGAACGACGTTCAACACTTCGAGGCCGCCCGCGTCCTCGCGGAACGTGTCCTCATCGAGGGCGGTAAGTCGATCGACGAGAGGATCACGTTCCTCTACCGCACTGTACTTTCACGCAAACCCGATGCGGGCGAGATACGGATTGTGGCTGCGGCTCTCGCACGACAGCGCGACCTCTATGCTTCGGATCTGGCTGCCGCGAGGAAGGTGACGCGTATTGGCGAATCGAAGCCGAGGGCCACAGCGTCGGACGACGAGGTGGCAGCGTGGGCAATGGTGTGCAATCTGGTACTGAATCTCGACGAAGTGGTAACGCGGAACTGACATCAAGAACGGTACAACACACGCTGGAAGCCGTCCGGCTCACGATACCGAACGCACGCAGGGCACAGCCCGTCTGGAATTGAGGCTCACGATGCAACACCTCAGTGATCTTTACCAGCGCCAGACTCGCCGGCAGTTCTTCGGTGCTGGTGTGCGTCTGGGTGGAGCCGCGATGACGTTCCTCGCCGGTACGAGGCTGGGGGAAGCCGAATCGGCCCGCAACGGTACCGACCGCGTTCACCCGCCTCTGCCCGGCTTTCCGCACCACACACCAAAAGCCAGAGCAGTCATCTATCTGCACACCAACGGCGGCCCGAGTCAACTCGATACGTTCGACTATAAGCCGAAGCTCATCGAGCAGTTCAACAAGGAGTTGCCCGCGAGCATCCGCATGGGGCAGCGCATTACCACCATGACCAGCGGCCAGTCACGACTACCGGTCGCGCCGTCGATGTTCAAGTTTGAACGACACGGCAAGTGCGGAAGATGGGTCAGCGAACTCCTCCCACACACAGCGAAGTGGGTCGATGAGATCGCGCTTGTGAAGTCGGTTCATACTAACGCCATCAACCACGATCCGGCCTGCACGTTCGTGATGACGGGGAGTGAAACTCCCGGCAAACCCAGCATTGGGTCGTGGCTTTCCTACGGGCTGGGCAGCGAGAGTAACGACCTGCCCGCGTTCGTGGTACTGACACCGTATTGGAGTTCGGGTGCGGCCGCCCAGGCGCTTTTCTCGCGGATGTGGGGCAGCGGTTTCTTGCCTGGCAAGTACGCCGGCGTGGCACTGCGAAGCGTTGGCGATCCTGTGCTCTACGTCCAGAACCCGACAGGGGTCAAGACCGAGAGCCGACGTGCGATGCTCGACGCGCTGGGGGAGTTGAACAAGAAGTCGTACGAGAAGTATGGCGACCCTGAGACGCTCACACGCATCAGCCAGTACGAGATGGCCTTCCGTATGCAGCGGAGTGTACCTGAGTTGACCGACTTCAGTAGTGAATCGGTCAAGACACTGGAGAGTTACGGCCCCGATGTGAAGAAACCAGGATCGTTTGCCGCCAGCGCGCTCCTGGCGCGGCGGATGGTGGAACGCGGCGTGCGCATGGTACAGATCCTCCACCGCGGCTGGGATCAACACGGAAATCTACCGAATGAGATTCGCTCTCAGTGCCGGGATACCGACCAGCCCACCGCGGCACTACTGGCCGACCTCAAGCAGCGCGGATTGCTCGATAGCACGCTGGTGGTGTGGGGCGGCGAGTTTGGCCGCACGGTGTATAGCCAGGGAACACTGACAAAGACGAACTACGGCCGGGACCATCACCCGCGCAACTTCTGCATGTGGCTGGCGGGCGGTGGAATCAAGGGCGGGCAGGTGTATGGCGAGACAGATGATTTCAGCTACAACGTCGCCGAGAATCCCGCGCACGTCAACGACATCAATGCGACCGTGCTCTACCTGATGGGCATCGACCACGCGAAGTTCACGTTCCGGTTCCAGGGCCTCGACCAGCGCCTCACAGGCGTCGAAGAACAGAACGTGATTCGCGAGTTGCTGAAGTAGCAAGCAGGCGAGTGGAGGCTCGAAGGTTACTTCTTTTTCTTCTTCGGCGGGGGCGCGGCTCCTGGCGTCAGCCAGAGGTCTGCGATGCTCTCATCGAAGTCTGCAAGTGGGGCGCGAGCAACGCGCGTCAGTTTTGTGTCGCCCTCCACCTTACCGATGAGCCGAAAGGCACCGTTCGTGGGTTTCTCGGCGGTTAACGTGAGCGTGACCAAGTTCGGGTCGGGCTTCGCGGGTTTCACCACCGTCGCCTTCACACCCTCAGGCAACCCTTCCGCGACGACGTTCACGGGTTGCTTGAACCCACGCAGTCGGGTCACCTTGACTGCCACCGTTGTCGGTTTGCCTGGCGTGAGGGTGAAGCGGTCGCTGGTGACGGAGAGTTCGTAATCCGGTTCCGAGAGGACACGCAGAAGGAAGGAGTATCGTGGGCCACCCCCGGCATAGAGGTCTGTGACGCCGACCGTAAACGTGCCATCGGCAGTTGGCGTGAAGTTCAGTGTAGTATCACCGTTGAGTTTCGCCGGTTCAGCGCGAACGAGCTGCTTGCCTGCACGATCGAGTACCCGGACGACCGGATTCACTGCAAGTGCCAGAGATCGACTCACGGCCTGGATCGTGACCGCCCTTCCCTTCTTCCCTTCAAACGAGATGCGAATTTCGCTTCGCGGCGTTTCGATATTAGCAGTGGTGGAGAACGGCGGTCTTGGCGTGCCTGTGAGCTTCGCAAACACCGAGTGCGATTCCTGATGGAGTTGCAGAACGTTCGCGAGCTGCGGTGAGAATAGCCTGGCAAATGGATCAGACGGCAATGCATGTACTGTGAGTTTCCGGGACTCCGGCGTGAGATTCCACCCGCGCGCCGCGATCTCCGTCTTGCCATCTCTACTTACTGCAAGCGGCACCGCAAAGTCGGCGAATGGTCCGGTGGTGAGTGTGAGCCGGTAAACACATGCGTCGGAGCCGAAGTACCGAATACTCGCGTCAGGTTGGGCCGGGAATGCATAGACCCGGACGAGATGGATACCGTCATGCTTCGCAGTGAAGGCAATCTGCGGATCGAGACCTCGGAAGTCGTTATCTTCCTGGAGTACGAAGCCGTTGGGTGAGAGGACCTGCAGCATTCCGTCCATCGGCGACCGTAGCGTGTGGTGCGCCTCGAGTGAAGCAACGAGCGTTTGTCCTGTTCTGAGCAGCACGGCGAAGGTGTCCACATCGCCGTTTTTCGACAACTTACCATTGATTACCGCGTTCCCCTCAATCGACTGCGGCTTTTTGAAGTTGTCGTTCGGCTCCTTCTCCATCACCTCCGGGAGTGTACCCACGACGAACGAACGCAGTGTACTGGCACCGTCGGCGTTGTACGCCCGTAGCCAGTAGATGCCAGGGACCGCGTCGGGCGCGACCGTGACCTTCAGCGTCCCTTTCTGTTTCGCGGGCGTAGCCGTCACGCCTGTTCCACTCGCCCATACCTTCGTGGCCGCGTCGAGTGTGCCGGTCGCCGTCACATCAACGGAACGCCCGCGCTGCGCACCAGCCGGGTAAAGGTAAGAGAGTGTTGGTGGCGCGGAGAGGGATTCACCGCAGATCGCACAGAGACTCCAGAGGGAGAACAAAACGGACTGAACCCAGCGACTGCCCGAAGCACTCATATCGCCCTCTGTGGTCTCTAATTTGAACAAACTTACATCAATTCCTTGATCGGCGTAGGATCACTTACGAGATGTGTGGGACGGCCCTGTGGCGTGTAGAGGATCGTGCTAGGCTCGATGCCGAGTTTCGTGTAAACCGTGGAGACGAAGTTCTCAGGGGCAAGCACGCGATCGACAGCCGCGAAGCCCTTCTTGTCTGTCGCGCCCACCACGGTTCCGCCCGGCGTTCCACCGCCAGCGAACAGAACACTCATGGCGTTGGCCCAGTGGTCGCGACCGGGGGTCTTCGAGCCTGTGAGGGTCGAAATCTTCGGCGTGCGGCCGAACTCGCCCAGCGCGATGACAAGGGTCTCCTTCAGCATGCCACGATCGTCGAGATCGTTGATAAGTGCGGAAACTGAGTTGTCCCAGGCAGGAAGTCGCTTTCGCAGTGCCGGGAAGAGATCGGAATGGTGATCCCACCCGCCATCGTAGACCGTAACGAACGGCACGCCGGCCTCGACCAACCGCCGCGCCAGCAACAACCGCTGACCCAGGGCATTGCGGCCGTACTGCTCACGGAGTTTCAACGGCTCACGGCCGATGTCGAATGCGGCCTGTGCTTCCTTCGAGTTCACGAGATCGTAGGCCTGTTTGTAGTGTTCGTCGAGCGCCACGGCTGGATCACCGGCCTGTTTGTCTGCGAATCGTTTGAGGGTGTCAACCTGGCTGCGTGCGCTGTTGCGATCGCCGAGTCGTTCAACTGAAAGGCCCTCGGGCGGCACCACATCGCGGACCTTAAATCCTGCGCCGTTCGGGTCGCCACCCACGACAAAGGGCGCATACCTCGCGCCCAGGAAGTTCGGCCCGCCAGAGCGCGACATGCTCGGCATCGAGAAGTAAGCCGGCAGGCCAGCAGCCGCGGGCGGTTTCTCGTGCGCGACCACGGAACCCATGCTGGGATGGAAACTGACGAACGCACCACACCCCACAGGGATGCGTGGCGGTGCGCCCGTCATCATGTAGTGGTTGCCGGCGCCGTGATTCCCCTGGTCGTGCCGGATCGAGCGGATCATCGCATACTTGTTGAGGCACTTCGCGAGCCTGGTCATGTGCTCGGAGTAGTGCGCGCCTGGCACGGCCGTTGGAATCGCCTTGAACTCACCGCGATACTCGTCGGGGGCCTCCGGCTTGGGGTCGAACGTCTCGAAATGCGTCGGCCCGCCGTCCATCCATACGAGGATGCAACCTTTCGCCTTCGCACGAGGGTTGTTGACGGCCTCGGCCGCGACACCACGCGCACGCAGTGCGTTGACCAGTCCGCCACCGAGCAGCGCACCAAGACCGAGTTGCAGGCAATCGCGGCGCGACACGCCATTGCAGTTCATGCGAGTGGTCATGACCTGAACTCCGACTGTTTGACTTCGCTGAAGAGCGAGGACGATTTCCAGTTTGTCCTACCATTTACGGGCGAGACGGACTGCGCCGCACTAATCGTTGAACACGAACTCTGGCGTATTGATGAGTGCCCACATCAGGTCTTCCGTGGCGCTTTTGCGCGTCGCGCCTTTCCTGTCGTATCGCTTCACCGAAGCTGTGCGTTCCGCATCAGTCGGCATGCGGGAGTACGCCAGCAAGTAAAGCTCATCCACGATCTCCGTGGGCGATTTCTTGCTCGCAGCCAGTGCCGCGCAGTGGCCAGCCTCGGCAGTCACCTTGCGGTAGAGCGCCGGTGAGTTCATCAAGTGAAGTGCTTGCACCACAGTCGTATCAGTAGTGCGTTCGCACGGTGGGTCCTGATTCGGATCAGGCCGGCCGAAACTATCGAGGAACACGGACTGTGACCGGGCCGTCCACACTTCAATCGCCCGCGAACCAGGCGGCATCGCCTCGAACTTCTCCGGCACGCCTGTGATATCGCTAACCATGTCGAGCAGAACCTCGGCACGCAACCGCTGTCGATAGTGGCGCGAATAGTTGCGAAGGTCAGCGGCGTTGCGGTTGTTCGGCACCGTAGAAAGCTGATACGCGTGACTCAGACAGATTGTGCGTATCAGTTTCTTCAGGTCGCACTTGTTGGCGCGGAAGTCCTTCGCCAGCGCTTCCAACAGTGCCGGGTTTGACGGTGGGTTGGTAGCACGCAGGTCATCCACCGGATCGACGATGCCGCGGCCCATGAGATCGGCCCAGACGCGGTTTGCTATAACCTTTGCGAAAAACGGGTTCTCCGGTGCAGTCACCCAGTCGGCGAGCACCTGACGTGGATCACGTTCCGCGGGAATATCGAGTGGCTTACCAAGAAGTGGCGTCGGAACCATCTCTTCACCTGTGACTGGATGTTTCACAGGTCCGGCTCCGCGACGGCGACCGCCGCCACTACCGAGATAGACCGCCTCTTCTCCGCCCGAAATCGGCGCCGAGATGCCCACGCCTTTGCGCCCGATGCGACCGAAGAACGCGGCGAAACTGTAGAAGTCGTCTTGCCCCCACACCTCGAACGGGTGGTGATGGCAACGGGCGCAATCGAGCCGCACGCCGAGGAAGAGCTGGCTCACCATCGTGGTCAGTTCGTCCGGCTGACGGCGATTCCGGTAGAACACCGCCGCTCCGTTGGTGAACGTACTGCCGTTGGCCGCAATGATTTCCCGGACAAATTGATCGTAAGGCTTGTTCTCGCGGAAACTCTTGCGAAGCCACTGGTCGAGGTTGTACGTCGCCTTCATGCCGACGTGGTAGGGGTTGGGCCGCAGCAAATCCGTCCACTTGTTCGCCCAGAAATCCGCGTACTCCGGCCGCGCCAGAAGCGCATCGACAAGTTTCTCGCGTTTCTCCGGACTCGTGTCCGCGAGGAAAACTCTCGTCTCGTCTGGCGTCGGCAAACGGCCGATGATGTCCAGGAATGCGCGCCGGTGAAACTGTGCATCGGTACTCAGTTCCGACGGCGTGACATTCAGTTGCTTGAGCTTGGCCCAGACGAGTCCGTCGATGAAGTTATTGCGTGGCAGCTTCTCGTAAACGCGCGCATCCACAGGCTTCGGGAGTGGGATGAGAATGTTGCACACCGCGAACTTCTCCGCGAAGCGAGCCATTATCGCGGCTTCACCTGGGATCGGTCCGGCCTTCACCAATCCATCAAGGCTAACAGCGGCATAGACGCTCTCGCTGGACGAGAACTGCGCGAGGCGTGTCACATCGCGCGTGGTTGTGTCGGAATAGTGCGCGGTCACTTTGAGTTGCTGCGTCTCGTTGAACTTCATCAGCCGTTCGGCCGGCGAGAGCGTGATCCGTTCGAGTTTCGGGGCGTCGGCCGGAGTGCGTGGCGTCCCGGCGGCAATCCAGTCGCGAAGAGTGCGATATTCCGGGCTATTGAGCGGGAGTTTCCGTCCACCGCCGTGCGGAACGGAACCACTGGACTTCAGCAGGAGCAGGCTTCTCTCAGGGGAAGCAGGAAAGATCCGCCGACCACGTGCTTCCGCAGTGAGAGCGTGATAGTCGAAGTCGTGGTCGTAGGCGAGGAGAGATAGCTGGAAGCCGTTCTGCCCGCGTGCCTTACCGTGGCAGGCACCTGCGTTGCATCCGTGTCGAGTCAGGATCGGCTGAATGTCGCGTTCAAAAGTCGGTACCGGCTCTGCAGCGCGAACTGGAGTCGCGTAAGCAAGAGTGAAGGTCGCGAGTAAGAAGTTGATTCGCCGCATGGTGGGATTGAGCGCGGAGGGAGGGCGCGAGGCAGGATATTAAAAGGGTACTCGGAATTGTGCCGCAATGCCAGAGAAACTCAAGAAATGAAAGGCTTTTGATCACGGGTGTTGGCGGCCAGCTGGAACGGATGTGAGACCTGGGCTGGCAGCCAAATTGCGAGGATCACACTCCCGCAAGCGCAGGTTCAGGAGTCACCTCGTGGTGTGAAACCTCGGCACGCCGCATCTCCTCGCGTCGGCATTCTTCAAGGAGGGCTGTGCGCAGCGCGAAGTCACCCGTCCCACCGCGATCCCAGGCCAGAATGACCGCAGATGTCGCAGGATTCAACCTGGCGACTTTCGCGAGCCACACGACACCTGCTTCGTGCTGATAGCGGCACGTCTGTGGGTGATTCCATGCGATGTGCGACGCAAGGCAGCCCATCGGCACCGCTCGCGTGAACGCGCCATGGATGAGGAGCGGGCTTCCTTTCTCCAGAAGTTCGATGACGCGTTGCAGACCGTTGTTCGTGATGTGCGGGAGCCATGCGTCGCGGAATTCGGCGAGTGATTCGGTAATTGACACGGCAACGGCCCTCCCCGCGAACGCCAGGCGGAATCAGTAGCACGCCTCAATCTGTCCGAAACGCTTTACTGCCGGGAGGATAGGGAAAAATCCTCGGCATGGATCGTCTGGGTCGCGACAGGCATGTCGGCGGGTGCGCCCCAGTTGAGTGAGGGCATCATAGAAGGAGCTTTTCGGGGGTGTCAATAGCCCGGCACCAGGGGGACGATCGTCCCGCGATCGGTGCGTCCGGAGGCGTTCACCGTTCCAGGGACGGTGTAAGCAGTTAGGGCCGAAGGCCGTGGCGGATGTGGCGGGAAAATATTTTCGAAACTATTCGGCGGCCCGCATACAGGACTTCAGCAATCGCTTTAGTTGTGATTACACTCGTTTGTGGCTATGCATTGTCACTGCCACCTGACGAACGACCAGAAAACGTGAGAAAACTGGGAAATGGGGACACCCTTCTGCGTGACAATCCTTCACGTAGCGAGTGACATTGCGTTGTCACTCGCCACTCGTCCGCTCGCGAAACGAGCGGACGACCACGAGCATCAGCCCTGGCGTTCCGGGCGGAGCGCCCGCACTTGCGCGCCGGCCTTCCACATCTCGCTCTCGGCGACCTCCAGCAGCTCCTTCTCCAACTGCTGCCGATAGTCGGGGCGGCTGTTGGCCTCCAACGTGCGACGCGCTTCCTCGCCGCTGGCAACAGACTGGTAGAGTTGCTCGAAGACCGGCTTGCTTGCGTCACGGAAATTCTTGAACCAGTCGAGCGCGCCACGTTGGGCAGTCGTCGAGCAGTTCGCGTACATCCAGTCCATCCCCTTCTCCGCAATCAGCGGGTAGAGGCTCTGGGTCGCTTCCTCGACTGTCTCATTAAATGCTTCACTTGGCGAATGGCCGTGCTCGCGGAGCACCTCATATTGGGCGAGCCACAAACCGTAGATGGCGCCCATCAGCACACCGCGTTCGCCTGTCAGGTCGGAAACGACTTCCTTCTGGAAAGTTGTCTCGAAGAGGTAGCCCGAACCGATGGCGATACCCAGCGCGAGGCAGCGTTCGCGAGCACGGCCCGTGGCGTCCTGAAAGATTGCAAAGCTGCTATTGATGCCGCGGCCTTCGAGGAAGAGTCGGCGTACAGTCGTACCTGATCCCTTCGGCGCGACGAGTACCACGTCGATGTCATCCGGCGGGACGACACCCGTCTGGTCCTTGAACACGATGGAGAAGCCGTGCGAGAAGTAGAGCGCCTTCCCCTTGGTCAGATGAGGCTTGATCTTGGGCCACATGTCCTTCTGGCCGGCGTCGGAGAGTAGGTACTGAATGACGGTCCCTTTCGCCGCGGCCTCTTCAGGGTCGAAGAGAGTCTCACCAGGCTTCCAGCCGTCTTCGAGGCAGAGATCGTACGCCTTGCCACCCTTGCGCTGACCAACGATCACCTTCACGCCGTTGTCGCGCATGTTGAGCGACTGCCCCCGGCCTTGCACGCCATACCCAAGCACGGCAACAGTCTCGTCCCGGAGGATCTGGCGCACGCGGTCCGGCGGGTAGTCGGCGCGCTCGATCGCCTGTTCCACGGTATCGCCGATACGAATCTCTTTCATGGGTCTTCTCGAAGGGGTGGAGTGAGTGTATCCTCTGACGAAGAGGTTACGAATAATTACTTCGACGTCAAGAATTCAAATATGGACACGACTGACGCAACACGTCCGGCCGGGGCTGCTGGCCTCGGCGAAGAAGGGACGCGCGATGTGGTGGATCGCCTCCTGACCAAGTGGCGCGAGGTCCGCCCAGACCTCGATCCGTCACCACTGGAGGTGGTCGGGCGAGTCATCGTTCTGGCACAGCACCTGGAACGAAGCGTCGAGGCGTCGTTGGAGCGCCACAACGTCTCACTCGGACAATACGACATCCTCGCCACGCTGCGTCGGCACGGCAAGAAGGGTGGACTTTCTCCCACACAACTGCTCGAAAGCATCGTTCTCTCCAGCGGAGGTCTGACGGCGCGGCTCGATGCACTCGAAGAGGCTGGCTTCGTGAAGCGGAAGGCGAATCCGGATGACCGGCGAATGGTGGTGATCGAACTGACTTCCAAGGGCCGTCGCGTCATCGACCATGCAACCAAGACACGCTTCGCCGAGGCGAAGGCTTCTCTTCCACCGTTGACCGGAGAGGAAACCGCACAACTCACTGTGCTACTGCGCCGCTGGCTCGTGCAAGTCGCAGGGTGAGCGTTCCCGGCGGTGATAGTCTATTCGTCCACGACGTCTTCGAGCTTGGAGATTGCGACGACCTCACTGCGTCGGATGAAGACACGCCTGCGGTTCCGCTTGATACCTGTAGCCACGGAGTCCGCGACGTAGAGTTCGCGGCTCGTTTCGGTATCGCGCAAGTCGTGGAGATCGGCGTTCTTGAGCTCAAGGAAATGTTCACCGAGGGCCACGAGTTTCCCCAGGCAGACGTAGGGGCTGACGAGATCAATCACAACTTTTTGTTCCAACAGGTCTTCGATCATAGACCGACTCCGCGAGGCAACACGAACCCTGTAGTGCGATTCTCGCTCGAAGTGGCTCCCAGCAACTGGCCACAACTGGCAGCCTCATCTTCACTGGTTCACAGCCCCGCACGACCCAGACAACTGCCGTCACTCAACGGCGGCAGGGCCAGAAGCGGACGACTCCGCGCAAGAGAGGCTTGACCACGAGCGATTTCCTCACACACCATAACAGTATTCCGTTCATTCGCCTACACTGTGGCTCTCACTCCATGTCTCGCCGACCCGCCAAGCGGCCCGCGCTGCCTGAACAACTCGTCACGCATCCCGCGCAACTCGGGGCGTGCCTCGGGCACCTCGCCAAAGCCTCCATCGTGGGTTTCGATACGGAGTTTGTCGGCGAGGACGCGTATCGCCCGGAACTGTGTCTCGTCCAGGTGTCCACGGCCGAAGCGTTATTCGTAATTGATCCAATTACATGCGGATCGCTGGATGGTTTCTGGGAATTGCTTCTCGATCCGAACCGGACCACGGTAGTCCATGCCGGTCGTGAAGACATTCGCATGTGTTTCTTCCAAAGTGGCCAGCCGCCGGCGAACATCTTCGACGTGCAAATTGCCGCAGGGCTGGTCGGTATGACTTACCCCATCGGCTATGCCGGGCTGGTTCACGATCTGTTGCGCCAGCGGATGCAAAAAGGCGAGACGCTCACGGACTGGCGGAAACGTCCACTCACGCCGGCCCAGGTTCGCTATGCGTACGACGACGTGAAATATCTGCTTCCCGCACACCACAAACTCACGCAGAGGCTGAAGAAACACAATCGCCTGGAGTGGGCACGCGATGAGTTCACGTCTGCGGTGAAGAAGGCGATTGCCGACGATGTGACCGTTGAGCGCTGGCGGAAGATCAAGGGAATCGGCGCGCTCGACCGGCGCGGCCTGGCCGTCGCGCGGGAAGTCTACACATGGCGAGATCGTTTCGCCGAGCGGCTGAACCGGCCGCCACGCTACCTCATGCGCGACGACATTCTGATCGAAATTGCCCGCCGCTCGCCAACTCATGCTGACGAATTGCACACGCTCCGGGGGCTTCCACGCGGACAGGAAGACGCCATTATCAGTGCCGTCCGACGAGCGGAATCGCTGCCGCTTGCCGAGTGCCCCGAACCGGAAGCACGAGATAGCGACCCGCCGAATGTCTTGCTCATGGCAAGCCTGCTTAACGTCGTACTCAACGACTTTTGCGGTCGAAATCGCATCGCGGCGAACCTCGTGTCCTCCAACTCCGACCTGAAAGCAATCGCGCGGTGCCGGGCCTTCAACACCGGATTCCCAGATGTGCCGCTCTGCCGTGGTTGGCGGGCACGCTCGGTGTTACCGGAGTTGTTAGCTCTGCTCACAGGTGAAACGGCCATTCGGGTAGCAGACCCGCGCGCGACCGATCCGCTCGAGCTGATCGAACTCGAACCTGAGGAAGATGAGGAACGGGAAGCTGTTACGGACCCGCCCGAGCAAGTGGTTCCCCCATCCGACGATTCAGACGTTACACTGTAAGTAGCGAGTGCGTAACAGCAGTCGGCCGTATTCCGCCGACCCCGGCAGGTAAGCTGTACGGTGGGCGAGACTCGCGGATGATTGCCGAGCACGCGACAGGAATGGAGCCGCGATGAGCCAGATGTTGAAGTGCCCGAATCCGTCGTGCCCTTACATCTTTGACCCGTCACAGGTGCCAGTTGGGGTTGTGCTGAGTTGCCCACGTTGTGGGATGCAATTCACGCTTGGTCAGCCACCAGCCGCGCCACCGCAACCTGGCGCGATACCGCCCGCACTCGCGCCGACTGCTCCTCCCGCGACTGCACGGCCACCAGCGGCACCGTCGCAGGAGACCGAGTTCGAGACAATGGGGCGCACCGTTGCCGAGGAGCGAAGCCCGGACGATTACCTCCCGACACGCGGCACCAGCAGGGCGCAGGCTTACATTCTGGCTGGCATCGCCGTGGTGCTAATGGCAGGCACCATCGCTTCTGGCATCTTCCTCATCACGTCGCGGAATCGCAACGCCGATGCCGAATCGGGAGACGGCAGCGTCCAGATGCCGGATCTGAACCTGCTCGTCGAGTCTTCCCCCGCCGGCTGGGTCCGTGACGATAACATCCGCAGTGTGGTCGGGCCGCCGTACATCATCGGCTACCGACACGAGAAGCCCGAAGCCTACATCACCATTGGCGCGACGGAGCCGGAGAAAGGGCGCATGCCGCGGCCCAGCGAGATGCGCCGCGACCTGATGAACCCGTTCCCGAAACTCTACGATGTGTCCACGTTGCGTCCGCAACCGCCTGCCACAACTGAATGGCTCGGCGAAGCGATTTCGTCCAAGGAACCACTTCCCAACGGCTTCACATTCCTGGCCCAGTCGCCCGACGGCCTCACCTGGTTCGGCGAGACCTACACCGTTGCGAACAAGGGTGTCGCTTACTACTGGATGGCATGGTGCGGGGAGAAGGACTACGAGACGCTGAAGGGCGAGTTTGCTACCTTCCGCAGCAAGTGCAAGTTGACGAAACTTCGTGACGACTGGAAGGAGACACGCTCCACCATCAACGACTACAAGGGCGACACGGTAGCTTACACAATTTCGGACGCCGAGGGGCTTTGGAGAGAGGTTCCGCAGGCCGATCTCACGGAACTGAAGATGGCCGAACCGAACCTCGATAAGCGTCTCCGTATCCGGATCACACCCCGACGCGACCGCAAGGCACGCCCGGAAGAAGCCGAACTGAGCGTCTTTCTCCTACCCGGCGATGCCGACCCACAGCAGACCGTCAGGAAGTTCGTGGAAGAACGGGAGGTTGCCCGCATCAAGCAGGCGAATTCCGACTTCAAACCACCAACCTTCACGGAACTGACTGACACACCGATGGGTGACCCCGTACCCGAAGGCGTGCCCGCTCCGGCTCCAACTGTGCGGCTCATGAGTAACGTCGCCGAGTCGAAGAGTGCCAATCGGTTGCTGGTCGCTTCCGGGATCAAGTCTGGCAGCAAAACAGTCGTCGTCGTCTGCTGGTGCGAAGCCTCCCGGCGCGACCTCTTTGAAACGAAGTTCGTGCAGATCGCCTCTTCACTGCGCGAGTGAGTGTCGCCGTCGTGCGTCCGCGCGCTCGCTGACCCAGGCATTTCAAACCCCTGAGCCGGGGTTGCAGTGCGTGGGAATCCACGTTACATGCCCCCCCGAAATAGTGCAGCTACAGATTGGGGGGGATGATGCATCTAGGCGCGATTCTCGCGCTGTTCCGGTGCGCGATCATCGTAAGCGTGCTTACGGGGGTCTTGCTGGGGCTGACGCGCGCAAAGGCGCAACCACCTGTTCAACTTCCGACCATCGACCCGCCTACAAGCCCACCGACCCAGGTGGTCGAGGACCCGACTGAACAGCAGCCACCGCCCCCGCCGGAGGCCGAGCCATTGCCGCCGATCACCGACACGCGACTCTTCGATTCGCTTCACGAGAATGACACCGGCGCGCTCAAGTCGCTGTTCGACTCGTTCCACCCTCCGCCCGATGGGAAGGGGAAGCACTGGTACGACAAGATCTCGATTCGCGGCTACAGCCAGTTTCGCTTTGGACGTGCCGTCAAGCGTGACCCCAATGGCGGGCCACCCAGCCTGCTCGGCGATAGCTCCATCTCCGACACCACCGGCACGTTCTCGATCCGCCGCGCCCGATTGATCATCGCCGAGGATGTCAGCGACCATCTGCGTCTCTACTTCCAGTCGGACTTCGCGAACGACCCCGCCGACGGCCCCAACACCTACTTCGCCCAGATTCGCGACCTCTACGCGGACATCTACATCGACAAGGAACAGGTGAATCGCTTCCGCGTGGGTCAGTCGAAGATTCCGTGGGGGTTCGAGGAAATGCAATCCAGTGGGAACCGCATCCCGATTGACCGCAGCGAAGCCATCGACTCAGGCGACAGCCCCAACCAGCGTGACCTCGGCGTGTTCTATTACTGGACTCCGCCAGCAAAACAGAAACTCCTCAACGAACTTGTCAGTGGGGGGCTCAAGGGAACCGGCAACTACGGTATCTTCGCGCTGGGCCTTTATAACGGTCAGGGTGGGTCGCAACGAGACCTGAACCGCTCGCTACATACTGTCACACGGTTCACCTGGCCCTTTCAACTTCCCAACGGGCAAGTCGTGGAGATGAGTCTTCAGGGCTATACCGGGAAGACGGTCGTGAAAGGTGCGCCAATCCAGCCGCTGGGAGTTGGTCCGGAAGTTGTCCCATATGGTGTTGGTGCGCCAGGCTTGCACGAAGAGCGACTCGCGGCGTCGTTCGTCTGGTATCCCCAGCCGTTCGGGTTTCAGACGGAATGGACCGTCGGCCGTGGTCCGGGGCTGACACCCGACCAGACTGCCGTTGTCGTTCGCCCGTTGAGCGGCGGTTACGTCATGATGATGTACAAGCACGACTCGGCGAACTACGGAATCTTCACCCCATACGTTCGTTATCAGCACTACCTGGGTGGTTACCGTTCCATTCCCAACGCGCCATATGGGAAGCACGACGAATACAGCGTCGGCTTCGAGTGGCAGATCCGCAAGGAGCTTGAGCTTGTCGTCGAATACGGATTCGTCAACGGGGTGAGCCTCGAACCTGTCTCCGAACCGGGCGTGCCGTCGTATCAGCAATTCCGCGGCCAGGTGCTGCGCTGCCAGATGCAGGTGAACTACTGATCGACGGCACGGATGAGTATCACCGGTGCCCGCCAGAATCGAGCAGGCTATGGCGTCGGCCGTAGGTGAAGTAGATCACCAGGCCCAGTGCCATCCACACGATCAGCCGCAGCCAGTTGTGCGCAGGCAGCGAGAACATCAATAACAGACAGCCGAGAATGCCAGCAAGCGATACCAGCGGCAGTGCCGGGACGCGGAAGGGCCGCGGTACATTCGGGTGAGCGTAGCGGAGCATCAGCACCGCGCCGCAGACCACGGCGAAGGCGAACAGCGTTCCGATATTCGTCATCTGCAAAAGCGCGTCGAGTGGCAGCACACCTGCCATGAGTGCCACACCCAAGCCCACAGCAATGGTTGCTTTCCACGGCGTCTGGAACTTCGGATGGACTTCCGAGAAGGCACGCGGCAACAGACCATCGCGCGAGATCGCCATCAGGATGCGGGCCGAACCGAGCAACATCACCAGCAACACCGACGTGATCCCCGCCACACCCGCCGCGCCGACCAGTCCTTCCGCCCAGCCTAGCCCCCGTTGCTTGAACGCATCGGAGACACCTGCATCTTCGTGGATCAGATCCCACCGAACCATTCCCGTGAGCACGGCCACGACCGCAATGTAAAGCACGGTGCAAACCAGGAGCGAGCCAATGATTCCGATCGGCAGGTCGCGTTGCGGGTTCTTCGCTTCCTCGGCCTGTGTCGAAACCGCGTCAAAGCCGATGTATGCAAAGAAGATGATGGCTGCTCCGGCGATCATCCCGGCCGGGTCACCCTTCGGGTTGGTCTGACCGGCGATCTGATGCCCGAAGATGTTCACTCCGGTCCAGCCGTAAGGAGCAAAGTTGTTCCAGTTATCCGGATTGATGTAGTACGCGCCCACGAGGATGACGAAGAGTACAGCTCCGACCTTGATCGCCACCATAATCGCGTTGACCCGCGCGCTCTCACGAATCCCCTTGATGAGAATTGCGGTCAGGAGCAACGCCACCAGCACCGCAGGAAGGTTCAGGACGGCACCGGTGAGCTTGAACGTGTCGTTCTCGTAAGCCAGAGGAGCTTTCTGAAGCGCGAGTGGTAACGCAACGCCAAACTTGGGCAAGATACTTTGTTGAAGGTAGCCCGACCAACCGTTGGCGACCGTTGCAGCACCAACGGCATACTCCAGGATCAAGTCCCAGCCGATTATCCAGGCCACCAGCTCGCCAAGAGTTGTGTACGCGTATGTGTACGCGCTCCCGGACACCGGCGTCATGGCCGCAAACTCGGCGTAGCAGAGCGCTGCGAGCAGGCAGATGAAGCCGGCGAGGCAGTAGGAAATCATCAGCGACGGGCCGGCGATGTTCTTCGCCGCTGCCCCGGTCGCGACGAAAATACCGGCACCGATCACGGCCCCGATCCCCATGGCGGTCAGATGCCACGGGCCGAGGACACGCTTCAGGTGGCCATGACCTTCACCGGGAGAAGCCACGGTGATCGGCTTCTTGCGAAAGAGCGAACTCATGAGTCGTCCAGTCTCAATTGCAGGCAAGACGGATACACGAGCAGCCTGGACGGTCCAGGCGCGACCCGGTCATGATAGTGGGCGCGCCACTCGAAAGTGCGCGGCGCGGCGTTCGGTCATTGAGTTGCCCGAACGAAGGTGACGAGATGTTGGCCGGGAACGGGGCGCCGGTCAAGGAGAAAGCCGCCGGAAGATGAGCCTGGATGTTGGATGGCGGACGGGAGATCCAGCGGGACCCCAGCAACCCCCGAACTGCGGAACATACTGGACATCGCTGAGGCTTTGGAGACGATCGACGCGATGGATTATCAGACGAAGATCGCCGAAGTTGGAACACCACGGACACGGTCGCGATATGTTCTGTACCTGCTTCGCGTCTGACGCCAGGGCGGTTGTGTGTGAGCCGACAGCGTGGCGAGACTGGAAGTGCGTGGTGGTGATCGTGTCGGGACAGTCCCAGGCTCAATGACCACACTGGCCTTACAACCGCCACGAGGCTACCTGAACTCGCGCGCGTCGAATCGGGTCACGTTAACTGAAAATCGTGTCCTGGCTCGCGCTCACGCTGCGGCTTGAGTCACGAGACGGTGAGCGAACGGCCGTTGTCCTTGCCGCCGAGCGCGAGCAGGAACGGCGCTGCCTTCTTCGCCCACACATCGGCCTTCGGATACGCACTGGCGCCGTCAGCCCATGCCTGACGGAGCATATCGGTGTCAATGACACCCGGATTGAGGGGCACCGCGGCCATGCCGGAAGGAAGTTCCTGGGCAAGTGCCAGCGTCAGCCCTTCAACTGCGTACTTCGTGGCACAATAGGGAGCGACTTCGGGCGAAGTACTGCGTCCCCATCCGCTGGAGAGATTGACGATGATTCCGGATTTCCGCGCGACCATCGCCGGGACAAACGCACGGATCGCGTGAAAGACTCCCTTCACGTTCACGTCAACGACTGCGGAAAACTCGTCCACTCCGACAGCCCAGAGCGGCGCAGGTGTATTCATCAACGCGGCATTGTTCACGAGCAGGTCCGGCGGGCCATACTTCGCGAGGATCTCGTTGGCCCAACTGGCGACTGCCCGCGCGTCAGTCACATCGACTGGCGTGAAGGAATGCGGTGCGGGAAACTGATCGCGCAACAAGTGGACGTGACCCGCGCTGCGGCCACAGCCAACGACCGTGTGACCAATGCTACTGAACTCAGCGACCAGGGCACGCCCAAGGCCGCGCGTCGCACCCGTAATCACGATAACCCTGGCCATCGGACTTCCCCCTCAGTGGTCTGCCCGTCGTTGTAGCGAGAACACCTCATATCTTCACGGAACGACACGCACCCAGCGCGTGTCCTTCCCAGCAGGCACAAGTGTACAACATGTGTCCAAGTTACTGTTGATAACGAAGCAACGCCGGTGCGATGCCCGGCGTTGCGCCATGAGCAGGTTACCGTTGGCCGGTTCAGAGCATCCGAGCCGATCGGCCGATCAGTAGGCCGAGGCCAAAGCCGATCAGTACCGCAGGTAGTGGGTGGTTCCGCACGAGCCGAGTCATCTCGTTGCCGAAATCGCTGAGTTTCTCGCTCGTGACCTCGTAGGCATCGCCAGCCCACCGTTCAGCCTTGTGGGTCGCACTCTGCATTGCATCGCGGGCAGTACCGACCCAGTTCTCGGCCTTCTCACAGGCTTCGCCCGCCATCGTGCATGCCTGGTCACGCATCTGTTGCCCGGATTGCATAGCCGCGTTACCAGCCTGTTCCGCCATCATCCTGGCTTTCTCCGCTGCGGGATCCGAGCAGGTTTTCGCGCGATCGTTCATGTCGGCCATGATTCTCACCTCACTTGTGGAGTCCTGGGCAGCTGCCATCCGATCCATTCGCCACACTCTGTGGTGGTGCAGAGACCGTGCCAAAGCGGCGCAACGCGACCAGGACAGAGCAAGAGGTTCACTTCGCGAATGGTAACGGTGAGGATTGGCCGGATCAGATGCGCCTGCGAAGGAGAGGAAGCGACACACTGAAGGTCGCCCCTTGGCCAGGACCTCGGCTCCCTGCGGTGACTTCTCCCTCATGCATTTCCACGAGGCGTTTGACCAGCGCCAGACCGATCCCCAGGCCGCTTTGCGGGCGATTAAGTGTCCGATCGACTTGTGTGAACAGGGTGAACAGTTCCGGGAGTAACTCGGCTGGGATGCCCACGCCCGAGTCAGTGATAGAGACTGTGATCCGATCTGTTGATACGGTTGCCTTCAACGCGACCTGTCCCTCTGGCTCCGTGAACTTGGCCGCGTTGTTGAGAATGTTCGTGAAGACCTGCGTGAGTCGCACGCGGTCGCCGATGAGGTGGACTGCTTCATCGGGGATTTCCGTCGCCAGGGTTAGCCTGGCCTTCTCCAACTGCGGCCAGCTCATCTCGAGCGCAGCCTCCAGCACTTCCTGGATCGTCAGCGGTTCGGGGTTCAGCCTGAGCTTGCCAGTCGTCATGCGCGACACATCCAGGAAGTCGTCCACCAACCGGCAGAGTTGCGCGACCTGGCGTTCCATTCGTTCGCGCTGGCGACGGACGGCATCGGCCGAATCATCAGAGAGGCGAAGTATCTCGATGGCATTGCAGATGGGTGCGAGCGGGTTCCGCAGCTCATGCGCGAGCGTCGCGAGGAACTCGTCCTTACGGCGGTCGTGTTCGCGGAGCGCATCGTTTGCGCGGGCAAGCTCCTCCGTGCGTTCTTTCACCTTGCGTTCTAACTCTGCCGCGGCGCGGAACTGCACGAGCGCGAAGCGGATGGACCGGTCGAGGATCGCCGGCGTCAGCCCTGCTTTCTCCAGGTAGTCATCGGCACCGGCATTGAGTGCCTCCATGTCGGTGCGAGACTGTCCGTGACCTGTCAGGAGGATCACTGGCCCCGCGCGTCCACGGGCGCGCGTCTCCTGGAGAAGTTCAATGCCCGTCTTTGCACCAAGCTGGTAATCGACCAGAAAGATGTCATGGCCGCCGGCCGTGACCGCATCTGCACCCGCCGCGTAGTCGGGTGTCCAGTCGAGATGGAAGCGACCGGACGGAATGTCCGCGAGTAGATCGCGCGTCAGGACGAAATCGTCCTGGTCGTCGTCGATCAGGAGAACCCGGAGCGATTCGTTGTTCAGTTCCGCAGCCACAGGTGCCTCGCAGTTGTGCCGTTCGCCGGCAGGGTGAGAGTAGGCGAGGTTCACGGTGTGTTGGATCCGGGTGAGCCACTGTCCGGCGGTAGTTCCACAATCTCCAGCCAGTATTTGCCGAGTGTGCGAATCACATCCACGAGTCGCTCGAACGTGACAGGTTTGGTGATGTACGAAGCCGCGGAGAGCTCATACGCGCGAATAACATCCTCTTCAGCTTTCGATGTCGTCATGATCACGACACGGATGTTCTTCAACCGCGGGTCGGCCTTGATCTCCCGCAGGGCCTCACGGCCATCCTTGCGCGGCATGTTGAGGTCGAGCAGGATCAGGCCCGGTGAGGGAGCCGACCCACGGGCGGCGAACCGGCCGCGATGATTCAGGTAGTCCATCAACTCCTCGCCGTCCGCAACGAAGCGTAGATCGTGGGCGAGGTGAGTTTCCTCGAACGCTTCCTTCATGAGTTGCCTGTCGTCAGGGTCATCGTCTGCCAGCAGGATTGTGATGGGCTTGTTTCGATCGGACATCGTCGACGTCAGCCTCCAGTGTCGCGGAGTCGGGAACGGGCAACAATACACTGAAAGAAGCCCCTTCGCCATCCTTGCCGTGCGCGGTGATCGTGCCGCCATGTCGTTCCGCGATCTTACGGCAAATCGTTAGCCCGATCCCAGTCCCATCGTATTCGTTGCGTCCGTGCAGACGCTGGAACATGTCGAAAATCCGGTCGCGGTATTTATCGTCGAAACCGATCCCGTTGTCACTCACGGTGATGCGGTACATCCGCCTGGGAAGGTCCGTGTCAGTTTCAACCTGCGACTGGGTGTGTTCGCATCCGACCTCGATCACTGGAGCGACACCTGGTCGATGGAATTTGATCGCGTTGGCCAGGAGATTCTGGAACAACTGACGCATCTGCGTCGGTTCCCCATCCACGATGGGAAGTGGACCGACTCGAACCGTTCCATCTGTTTGCGCCAGTCGTTCTTCCAGATCCACCAGCACATCGGCGACGATCGTGTCGAGGCTCAATCGTTCGCGCGCCTGATGCTGGGTTGTGACCCGCGAGAATGAGAGCAGGTCGTCGATCAATTTCCGCATCCGCGACGCCGCCGAGTGCATCCGTTCCACATACTCCTGCCCCACCTCGGGGAGTTGGTCGCGGCACTTTGTCCGGAGTCGATCGCCGAAAGCCTGAATCTTTCGGAGCGGTTCCTGGAGGTCATGCGAGGCGATGTAGGCGAACTTCTCAAGCTCCTCGTTGCTGCGTTGCAGTTCGGCTGTCCGTTCCTGCACCAGTTCTTCCAGAATCTGTGTCTGACGTTTCTGATCTTCGATGTCGGTGAGTGTGCCCACCCACTCGGAAACTACTCCGTTTTCGCCTGAGAGTGGCACTGCGACGGCCAGCATCCAGCGGTACGTGTTGTCGGCACTCCGAAGGAGTCGGAACTCGTGTGCGAAGAGTTTGACTCCGACAGCGAGTGCATGCCGCCAGGAAGAACGGAGGTCGCCGAGATCCTCCGGGTGAATCCGTCCGTTGCCCCAGTCGAGTTCCTCATCTGGACTCGATCCTGTGTACTCCTCCCAGCGTCGATTCACGAACGTGACCTCACCTGATGGATCGGCCGTCCACACCATTTGCGGCACGGCCTCGGTGAGGGTGCGGAATCGCCGCTCACTTGCGCGCACGGACTCTTCCATCTCGCGCTGCGTGGATACATCCGTGTTCGTGCCAAACCAGCGGATAATCGCACCGCTCGCATCGCGCATCGGTACGGCGCGAGACAGGTGCCAGCGGAACTTCCCATCACGCCCCAGCAATGGAAAGGTGTCTTCCCACGCCTCACCCGTCTCGATGGACCGGCGGAACTTCGCTTCTACGCGCGGCAACTCGATCGGGTCCTGGACGCTCCTCCAACCCCACCCCTTCATTTCGGCGAATGTCGTGCCCGTATAATCGTACCATCGCTGGTTATACCAGAAAATCGAACCGTCTGCTTCGGCCATCCACGCCAGTTGGGGAATCGATTCAGCGAGTTGCCGGAACATTTCCTCGCTCTCGCGGACACGTTCTTCCGCCCGGCGGTTCTCGGTGATGTCGCGCGACACGGCGATGATGCGGAACGGTGAGTTGCTGACGTGCGGCAGCGCCGCCAACGACACGTCCCAGTACTTCGGCGTACCTTTCGCTGTCGGGCAGAAACCCTGGAATCGCCCCACGCCGCCTCCGCGCGCTGCAGCAATTCCATCACGGATGGTCTGGTGGTTGGCCACGGGCCAGTAATCTGACCAGTCGCGGCCGATAAACGATGAGGCAGTCGCCAGTTCCAGCAGTTCCTGGCCGGCACGGTTGATCTCCAGCACGCGACCGTCGAAGTCGAGGATCGTGAGGGCGTCCGGCGTGTTGTCGAAGATGCTGCGGCGGAAGGCTTCGCTCTCCCGGATCGCATCGGCAGCAGTTTTCTGGTCGTGGATGTCCGTCATGGAACCGATCCAGCGGTCAATGCGACCCTGCGCGTTGCGCAACGGCACAGCGAGGCTCAGGAACCAGCGGTAATTGCCGGTCGCGGCTTCTCGGAGCCGGAACTCCAGATGGAAGTGATCGCCCCGACCTGGCGTTGTCAGATCGACAGTCTCGCGCCACGCACGAGTGACGCGCTCGCGGTCGCCTGGATGGACACCCACCAGCCAGCCCTCGCCGCGAGCTTCCTCCAGCGAAACACTCGTGTAGTCGAGCCAGCGGCGGTTGAGGTATGTGATCTCGCCCGCACGATCGGCGTTCCAGACGATGTTCGGAACCGCCTCTGTCTGGATGCGATACCGTTCGTCACTCAGCCGCAGTTCATCAGCAGCTTCACGGCGTTTCGTCACATCGAGGCAAAGCCCGACAAAGCCAACGAACTCACCAGACGACGTGAGTCGCGGCGTGATCCGCGACAAGACCCAACGATACTCGCCATCGTGCTGCCGCATCAGATATTCCATCTCAAAGGCGCGGCGTTCGATCATCGCGGTGGAATACTCTGCGAGGAAGCCTTCCTGGTGATCCGGGTGGACATCGTCTTCCCAGTCACACTCGATCTCCTCCTCGATTGTGCGACCGGTGAACTCCCGCCACGTCCGGTTGAAATAGGTTCGCTGACCATCGGATTCGGAAACCCAGATCATCGCCGGCGCATTATCCGCCAGGCTGCGGAAGCGCGATTCGCTCTCACGCAGCGCCTCATGGGCGCGCGTCAGTGCGGTCACGTCGCGCGTGAAGCAACGAACGTGGATGAATTCGCCGTTCTCCCGGAGCACCGATGACGAGACGAGCACGTCGCGCGTGCTACCATCCTTGCAGCGCAGCCGGACCGGATGGTTGTCCAGTCGTTCGCAGTGAAGCAAGCGGTCGAGGTAGTCGGATGTTGCTTCCTGGCGCGTGTGGAACTCCGCGATGGGATGACCGACATACTCTTCCCGGCTATAGCCGAGCATCTCCATTTCGGCCTTGTTCGCCCGGGTGATGACCCCTTCGGCGTTGACCCAGTG
The DNA here is from genome assembly GCA_964422915.1 of uncultured Frigoriglobus sp. Lineage (GTDB taxonomy): Bacteria > Planctomycetota > Planctomycetia > Gemmatales > Gemmataceae > Gemmata. The sequence goes on from CAYRDG010000014.1 coordinate 59,768, forward strand.
GAGACCCACATTGGCATTCTCGAAGAAGTCCGCGAGGTTGCGCTCGCTTCGTCGCAGTTCCGCTTCCGCCTTGAGTCGATCGGTCTCATCCAGAACGAAAACGCCAGCGCCGATCGTCTGCCCCTCGTGGTCGTGGACAGGAAATGCTGTGGCACGGAACGTGCGCCAGGTTCCAGGCTGGTGGATGTCAGGGCGGCGGACCTCCCCAATCCGCGATCCTCCCTGTGCAGTCGCAATCCTTGCATAGTTCTCCAGCACATCCTTGGGGAAATCCGGCAGGACTTCGGCCAACGTTCTCCCGGTATGCTCGGCCACCGGCTTGCCGTTCACGTTCGCGAGATACGGATTGATTCGGACGTATCGTAACTGAGGGTCGAAGAAGGCGATCCCAACTGGTGCGTTATCGAGAAAAGCGTCGAGGCGTGCCAGCGCCTGGGCGGTCTCGCGCTGCGCGGCGACCAGTTCCGTCTCACGCTGACGGAGTGCCGCCTCCACGACACGCCGTCGCACGACTTCCGATTCCAGTTCCATCTGGCGAGAGACTGCCGAACGAAGTGCCGCCTTCGCTCCCCGCTGGGCGACCCGTTGCGATTCACCCAGTGCTGCGCAAGCCACCCCGCAGAAGAAGAAGAGCGCGACAGCCAGTTGCGGGCCGAGCTTGAAGACAAAAATCGACCCGGTTGGTGGCAGAAAGAAGAAGGAGTACCCCACCAGCCCCACAGCAAGACAGAGAACCCCTGGCCCGAACCCGTGTTGCCAGCTCACATAGACCACTGCCAGGAGCGCGACCACGAAGACATGATCACCCGCCACGATCGGGTTAATCGCCGCGCGAAACAACACGGCGAGCAGCCCCGCGAGGATCGCGACGATGTAGCCGCGCGCCCACGGCTCACGCAGCCGAGATGGTAACACACGATGAGGCTTGGTCTCATCCCCAGGCTGAGTGGCCACCGCCACCTTTGTCATCACGCGCGGGATAACGGGCACCAGAGCGATCACCGTGACCCAGGAGAGGATCGCGGTGAGTAACTTCAGCACTCCCTCGAAGCGGTAAACAGGGAAATCGAATGTCAGCGCGTCTGTGAGGTGTGTGGTCCCACAGGCCAGGATCAAGAGCGCGAAAAGAACGAAGATTCGCGGAAAGGGAAGGTCACGACGGCGTGTAAAGTACAGCAGGACAAGTGGAATGGAAACGAACGCGAGCCAGGTAAAGAGATCGCTTGTGACGTGGAGCCATACCAGCTCCGGCGTCCAGCCATCGCCAGCCCTGCGGCGTTCCACAAAGCCCTTCGTGTCGAACAACCGGGTGAAGAACTCGAGCATATTTCACCGGTGAGTATGGCGGCGAAGGCTGTTCCATTTCCGCCTCTTGGTCCAGTACAATATGCACAACAGACTGAACCTGACTGGATAACCGCGCATGGGGAACGATACGCCAGCAGCACCTTTCGTGCCAGCCACTCCACCCCAGCGCGTACTCATCGTCGAGGACCTGGAGGATACGCGTGCGTCACTCCAGGAGTTGCTTCGACTGAGCCTGAAACTCGAAGTTGATACCGCCGAGGATGGATCGGCCGCACTGACAATGCTCCGGCAGAAGCCGTACAGCCTGGTCATCACCGACCTGCGAATGCCTCGACTCGGAGGCATGAAACTCATCGAGGCGATCCAGGCCGAGAAGATTCCGGTGACGGTAATCGTCACAACCGGTCACGGCAGCATCAAGGACGCGGTCGATGCCATGCGTCTGGGTGCTTACGACTTCCTCACCAAGCCACCAGACCCTCAACACCTCTGCCTTCTCGTACAGCGCGCGCTGCGCGAACGTTCCCTTCAGGATGAAGTCATCGCGTTGCGCAAACAACTCGGTGATCAGCACACATTCCAGAACGTACTCAGTCGCAGCCCGAAGATGCACGATGTCTTCGAGTTGATCGGACACATCGCCGATAGTAACTCGACGGTGCTGATCCGTGGCGAAACGGGAAGTGGCAAGGAACAGGTGGCCCGCGCCATCCACCAGGCCAGTGCCTTACATCGACCGGGACCGTTTGTCGCGGTTAACTGCGGCGCACTCAATGAAAATCTGCTCGAAAGTGAACTGTTCGGTCACGAGAAGGGTTCGTACACCGGGGCCGACCGCAAGCGCATCGGTCGCTTCGAGATGGCCCACCAGGGCACGTTATTTCTCGACGAGATTGGCGACGTACCGATGTCCATGCAGATCAAGTTGCTCCGGGTGATTCAGGAACGCCGCTTCGAGCGTGTCGGCGGGACTGAACCCATCGATGTCGATGTGCGGATCATCGCCGCGACTCACCAGGACATGGAGAAGCTTGTCAAGGAGGGGCGGTTCCGCGAAGACCTCTACTACCGACTCAACGTGATCCCGATCTTCCTCCCACCGCTGCGAGACCGGCAGGAAGACATTCCGGTGCTCGTTGGCCATTTCTGCCAGAAGTACGCCCGGGCTGGGCAGAAACCGCCGACGGTCAACCCTGAAGCGTTGCAGATACTGACGAAGGCTCCGTGGCCTGGCAACGTACGCCAACTCGAAAACGCGGTCGAACGCGCATGCGTGACTGCTCGCGATGGTGTCATCCGAGTGAAGGATCTCCCGCCGGATATTGGCCACCGCCGGGAAGGGCAGAAACACCCCTTTCGTGTTGATCTCTCACGGAAACTGCCCGAGCAACTCTCCGAGTTGACCATGGCATTCGAGAAACGCTACATCATCCGCGCTCTCCGCAAGACACGCGGACACGTTGGCAAGTGTGCCCGCATCACGGGCCTCTCACGACGTAGCATCACCGACAAGATATCGCAGTATAAGATCGATAAGCAGGTATTCAAGGCTGAGGAATAGACCCGTGTGAACCCTGGCACGACGCGGCGCATGCCGATTCAATGCGAGTGAGTCACGACGAGTTGGCAGGAACTGGGTGGAATGAAATTCCTTCACCTGCACATCCTGTTATCCTCTCCTGAACACCACCTCTCCGCGAGGCCCCACGGGAGACTTTGCGATGATCCGACTCGATGCCGAGCGCCCCGCGACATTCTGTGATGGCCTCACGCGCCGCGACTTCCTCCACGCGGGCTCGCTCGCGCCGCTGGGCCTTACTCTCGCGAATGCGAGCCGCGTGCGCGCCGCAGACGCGAAAGATTCCGACGTGAACTGCATCATGCTGTTCCTCGTCGGTGGCCCGAGCCAGCTCGACACCTGGGATCCGAAGCCGAAGGCCCCGGTGGAAGTCCGCGGGCCGTTCAAGCCCATCCGAACCAGCGTGCCAGGTATTCAGATCAGCGAAATCTTCCCCAAGATGGCAAAACACGCAGACAAGTACTCGCTGGTGCGCAGCGTGTATCACACTGCAACAGCGGTCCACGACACCGGCCATCAGATGATGCAGACTGGCCGGCTCTTCTCCGGGGGCGTCGAACACCCACACATCGGCTGTGCGCTGGGCTACCTCAAGGGTGGGCGTGGTGAGCTTCCGGCACACGTCCTCGTGCCCAAACCGATCGGCCGTACCGGCGGGAACCTCCCGCACGGCCATACAGCCGGCTATCTCGGCAAGCCCTACGACCCGTTCATCCTCAATGCCGACCCGAACGCCCCTGGCTTCAAGGTGCCCGACCTACTACCGCCCGAGTACCTCACGGCGCTCCGTGCGGAACGCAGACAGAAGCTGCGCGACGCGGTGGCAGGAGCAAGTGCGGCCTTTGAGAAGAACGCCGCGTCACGCCAGCTCGACGACAACTTCAAGCTGGCGTTCAAGCTCATGTCCAGCGCGAAGGCGCGCGATGCTTTCGCACTGGAGAAGGAATCGGGCAAGACGAAGGATCGTTACGGTCGCACGCGGTTCGGCCAGAGTTGCCTCATGGCCCGACGACTGATCGAGGCCGGCGTGCGGTTCGTCACCGTCAACATGTTCGAGACAGTCTTCGACGAAGTGACCTGGGACATCCACGGGTCCAAGCCGTTCACCGACATCGTGCAGATGTCGAAGGAGGTTGCACCGAACTTCGATAACGCCTTCACCGCGCTCATCGAAGACCTGAGCAATCGCGGTCTGCTTGCCACAACGATGGTCGTGGCCGTGGGGGAGTTCGGTCGGACGCCGAAGGTGAACCCCGCAGGCGGACGTGATCACCACCCCGGCGCGTGGACGATCGTGATCGGGGGTGGGCCGCTCAAAGGCGGCGTGGTGGTCGGCGAGACCGACGAACACGGCTACGCACCGAAGTCGCGACCTGTTACGCCAGGCGAGGTAGCCGCGACACTCTACAAGGGTCTGGGTCTTGACCCACACAAGGAACTACCAGGGCCACAGAACCGCCCGCTCCCACTCGCTGACTACAACGCCAAGCCAATTGGCGAGTTGTTCTAAACGCTACCGAAACCGACCGGGCCTCTTCAGGAAAGTCCAATGCGGGTTCTGTTCCTATCGCTGCTCGCCCTCGCGTTCCCTGCTCCTGCATTCTCGGCGGTGTTGCAAGTCTACCCGTCACGGATTCAACTCTCGCGACCAGGACTGACGCAGCAACTGGTCGTGGTGGAAGAAGAACATGGCCGCGCGGTTCATGATGTCACATCGAGCGCGACATTCACTTCTTCAACGAGCAAGGTGAAGGTGGACGCTGCCGGCAACGTCCTCGCTCTGGGCGCAGGTGAGTTCACGATCACCGTTCATTCGGGGGGAAACACCACGACTGTACGCGGCAATGTGGTCAACACAAAGACGCACGGGGTGAGCTTCCGTAACCAGATCATCCCCATCCTGACACGAACAGGATGCAACGCAGGCTCATGCCACGGCGCGCTTGCTGGAAAAGGAGGATTGAAACTCTCACTACGGGGGTTTGATCCGGAATCGGACTGGTTTGTGTTGACACGTCAGGCTGCGGCCCGCCGCGCCGACCTCACCAACCCCCGAAATAGCCTCTTCTTGAAGAAGGCAACTCGCACTGTCCCTCACGGCGGCGGCACGCGATTCACCGAGGAATCGCAGCACTACAAGCTACTGCTGGAGTGGCTCACGTCCGGCGCGCCAGGGCCAAGCAGCAGTGAGGCATCGCTCGCACGTCTCGACGTCTTTCCACAGTCAATCCAGGTGAAGCCTGAGAAGACGATGAACACGTTTCAGGTCATCGTGCGGGCGACATACTCCGACGGCACGCAGGCTGACGTGACGCGCTGGTCGCGCTTCGGTTCGAGCGAAGAACTGGTGGCGCGGGTGAATGAAGACGGGGTCGTCAGCCCATCCGGAAGTGGTGAAGCCGCGATCACGGTCGGCTTCGGTACGAAGGTCGCCACGCTCACTGTCACAGCCCCCTTCCCCACCGTTGTGAACGCCGACGCCTTCACGAAATCGCCGCGGAATAACTTCGTAGACGAGTTTGTGCTCAAGAAACTCACCCTCCTTCAGATCCCACCTTCAGCACAATGCACCGATGCGGAGTTCATCCGTCGTGCGTATCTCGATGCCTGTGGTATCCTCCCGAAAGCAGATGATGTTGTCGCGTTTCTGAAAGACACCGACCCAAAGAAACGTGGGAAGCTCATCGACAGGCTGCTCGAAACGACCGCGTTCGTCGATTACTGGTCGCACAAGTGGTGTGACCTACTGCTGGTGAGCAGTCGCAAGTTACCACAACCGGCGATGTGGGCTTTCTATCACACGATCCGACAAAGCGTCGCCGACAACCAACCGTGGGACCGCTTCGCCCGCGATATCTTGACTGCGAGCGGCAGCACACTCGTGAACGGTGGCGGCAACTACTTCGTCCTTCACAAGGATGTGAGCGAACTCGCGGAGGCGACCTCAGTCACGTTCCTCGGCATGTCGGTGGGGTGTGCGAAGTGCCACAACCACCCGCTGGAGAAATGGACCCAGGATCAATACTGGGCCTATACGAACCTTTTCGCGCGCGTCGCGCTGAAAAACGGCGATCGATCGGGTGAAGTGATTGTGCAGAGCAAGGCCGAGGGCGATGCCCTTCACCCCCGTCGTGGCGTGCCAGTTCCGGCCGCACCGCTCGATGGGAAACCGCTACTGGGGAACTCTCAGACGGACCGCCGGACGTACTTTGTCGATTGGCTCACAGCGACGGACAACCCCTACTTCGCGAAGGCCGCAGTCAATCGCGTCTGGCGGAACTTCATGGGACGCGGACTCGTGGAAACGGAGGATGATTTACGCGAGACGAACCCCCCATCGAATCGCGAACTATTTGACGCCCTTTCCAATGATTTCGTAAAGCATGCCTTCGACATGAAGCATCTGATGCGCGTTGTGATGAACTCCGCCGCCTATCAGCGTTCGTCGAAACCACTGGATGCGAACGCGACAGACGACCGCTTCTATTCGCGCTACCTCCTGCGCCGCCTGCCAGGGGAAGTCATACTCGACGCCTACACCGATATCACGGGCGTGCCCACGCCCTTCGACAGGATTACCTCCGCAGGTGGCGACGCCGTGACGCGCATCGGCACTTACCCGCCTGGCACGCGCGCAATGCAGGTACCCGATTCACTCGTGACCTCACGTTTTCTCGATGCCTTCGGACGTCCCGAACGCGTGCAGACCTGCTCGTGTGAGCGTACCTCCGACGCCAGCGTGGCACAGGCGTTGCACCTGAACAATGGCCACACGCTCAACGACAAACTCCGGGATAAATCTTCCGTTGTGGGAAAGTTTCTCACAGACGGCATGGCGAACGAACAGATCATTGACCGTGTGATGATGCTCGCACTCTCGCGCAAACCGACGATCGAAGAGACGAAGACCTTCCTCGGAATCCTGGCCGACACCCCAAAGGATACCCCGCAGGCACGGCGCGAAGCCATCGAAGATCTCGTCTGGGCGATTCTCACGGGTCGCGAATTTCTCTTCAACCACTGAGCATTCGGAAGTCCTCATACGATGAGAAAGCGACGCCCCGGAAGTGGCCCGGTTCCCGCAGCAACCGACGACGCATCGAGTGGCATATCCGATGGCGTCGGCGGCGTGCTGGACGTCGTGGGGAGCGTAGGCGAAGCAACCAGTGCCGGGCTGGAAACAGCGGGCGGTTGCTTCGAGGGGTGTAGTTGTTCACTCGCGGTCGTCATCTCACTCACCGCAGCAACCGGAACTGCCTACGCATTCTTCCGCTAATCCTTCGGATCCATGCCATGTCGCGCCTCCTCATTCTCACAATGCTTCTCTCACCCGAATGCGCATCGGCGGCAACGCCCGTCTCGGCTGTTGCGTTTCGTCACGACGGCCAGCGTGTGGCGTTCGGTTGCGGGGATGAAGTGCGGTTGATACAGCCAGCGACCAGAACTCAAGACCCGATCACATACCGCGTGAGTGGTCGCGTGACGAAGCTGGCATACGACGCGCGCGGAAGGTGGCTAGCTGTCGCTCACGGCGAATCGGGCAAGTCGGGAATCGTGACCCTCTATCCGCTCCAGAAAGGCAATGGGAAACGGGAACTTGCCACGCACAAGGATGCAATCTACGCCCTCGCATTTTCGCCCGACGGCAAGACACTCGCGACAGCAGGCTATGACCGCCTCATCCATCTCTGGGAGATCCCGGAGCCAACGGTGCCGACGACGACTTCCACACCGATCAAACCACGTTTGACACTGAAGGACCACAGTGACGCGATCTATGGACTGGCGTTCCACCCCGACGGGGCGCTCCTCGCCTCGGTAAGCGCTGATCGCGCGTTGAAGGTATGGGACGTGGCAACTGGCAAGCGTCTCTACACGCTGGCAGACGCAACGGACTGGCTCTACAGCGTCGCGTGGAGCCCCGACAAGGAACATCTGGCCGCGGCAGGAGTGGACCGAAGTATTCGAATCTGGAAGGCAGATGCCAGGAGTGGCAGGCTCACCGGAAGTTGCTTCGGACACGAGAAGGCAATTATCAAAATCTCATACTCAAATGATGGGAAGTCTCTCTACTCGATGGGTGAAGATCGTATGGTGAAAGCGTGGAATGCCACCACGCTCACAGAGTCGAAAGTGTACGATCGTGAACCGGATTCGATCCTTGATTTCGCGTTATCCCCCGATGGTAAGTTGTGCGCGCTCGCCCGTTTTGATGGTGTCGGCGTTCTCATCGACACAGCGAGCGGGAAAATCGTGGCACAACTCGCGTCGCAGAAGGCGAACCCCGAACGCGCTCCCGCTGCAAAGCCCGTTCCACCCACGGTCACGAAGTTGGTGCCAGGCGGCGCACTCTGTGGAAAGACGACACAGATCATCGCCACGGGAACGAATCTCAGTCGCGGTACGACTGTAACTACGAACCGTGCTGATGTGAAGGTGAAAGTCACAGGTCAGCCAAACGCGACATCCCTCACACTGGACGTCACTGTGAGTGACACGGCACCTATCGGTGCAGTGCGACTGACTTTCGAAACGAACGGTAAGACGTCCGGACCAGCCACACTGTCTATTGATCGCTTCAGCATGCGTCGGGAAGCCGCGTCAACCGAGTCCGCCCACACTGCGATGCCAGTGACGTTACCAGTTACACTGGTCGGCACCATTGACCGCGCCGGAGATGTGGATTACTTCCGCTTCCATGCGAAGGCAGGCGAACAGGTCGGCGCGCAGATCGTCGCATCTGAACTCGGTTCCAAACTGGACACGGCCCTCACATTCACCGACGACACCGGCAAGGTGCTGGCAGAGGGCAGTACTTCACTGGGATTCCTTGTTCAACAAACGGGAACGTATGGCCTTCAGGTTCACGATCGCGAGTTCCGGGGCGGCCCCGAGTTCCACTACCGTTTGCACGTCGGGCCGGTGCCTGTTATCACAGGCGTTTTTCCACTCGCTGTTCAACGCGGCCACACCACGATTGTTCACGTCGCGGGGGTCAACCTCGGATCAAGCAACGTCACTTCGAAGGTGGTTGTGCCACGCGATGCGCAACCCGGATCGCAGGTGCCCGTGCCACTCAACGTGAAGGCAGTTGGCGCGGCGATGGTCGTCGTTTCGGAATTCCCTTCAGTGGTCATCGACCCGACAGAAGGTGCGGACCTGCGTGTGCCAGGTTGTGGTGACGGGATCTTGACCAGAACACACAAGGCACAAATTGCGCGATTTCATGCCAGGAAAGGCGAACGTTTGCTCGTGGAGGTGCTCGCTCAGCGCGCCGGTTCACCCGTCGATCCTGTGGTGGATATCCTAGACGCTGCAGGAAAGCCCGTGCCTTTGGCCGTGCTCCGCTGCGTTGCGAAAACGAGTGTGACTTTCCGCGACCACGATTCCCGTGGCGCTGGTATCCGTCTCGATGCGTGGAACGAACTGGCCATCGATGACTACCTCTATGTCAACGGCGAAGTGGTCCGCATGCTCGCTCTGCCACGCGGCCCCGACGACGATGCCCAGTTCTACCAGGCCGGTGGCCAGCGACTCGCATTCCTCGGCACATCACCAACGCATCACGCATTCGGAGAGTCGATGTTCAAGGTGGAGGTCCACCCACCAGGCACGAAGTTCCCTCCAAACGGGATGCCCGTCTTCCAACTCCACTACCGAAACGATGACGGCGGCCCGCGGTATGGCAAGGATAGCGCGCTGTTCTTCGATCCGCCTGCCGATGGCAGCTATCAGGTGCGCGTGACCGACGCACGCGGCGCGTCTGGCCCGGCACATGCTTTTCGGGTCACCGTCCGACCACCGCGGCCGGATTTTTTAGCCAGTGCGCGCGTGGTTGGGCCACAACTCCTCCAGCGTGGTTCGGTCCCTGTGGACGTGAAGGTACAACGCGTCGACGGCTTTGAGGATCAGGTGAACGTGACCCTGAAGAACCTACCCGTGGGGTTCTCCGCGTCTTCCACTGTTATCGAGGCCGGGCAGCAAGGCGCGACGCTCGCGATCATCGGCACCCCTGGTGCGCACCTACCAGCGAAATGGAAAGCGACACTGATCGCCACGGCAAAAGCCGGTGGCAAAGAAGTGAGACACGAGGTGCCGCTCGCGTTACCTGCCAAGATAGCCGCTGGCGACATTGTCACCACCCTGCGCCAGTCCGCCATCACGATTCAGCCAGGGAAGGAGTCGCGGTTCATGGTGGACATTCAACGCCAGGGGAAGTTCGCCGGCCGTGTACCACTGGAGGTGCGCAACCTGCCGCATGGTGTCCGTGTGTTGCATGTCGGCTTAAACGGTATCCTCATCACCGAGCGCGAGACAAGCCGCGAGGTTGTGCTTTTCGCCGAGCCTTGGGTGAAGCCGATGTCGCGCCCCATTGTGATCACTGCACGGCGTGAGGGTGTTGGTGGCGAGTTCGGCGCGAAGCCTCTGATGCTCGAAGTGAAGTAAAGCGGCACTTCTCAAGGTGGGGAAGTTGTTCCCTGGTTCCCATGACCAGGGTAACCTGCGGTTCTATTATATACAATTGTACATGTCCATTGCAAGCAAGATTCTTTCCCGTGTTGAGCATTTTCACCCAGACGTGAAGCTTGTGGTCAATTCGAGCGAGTCTTGCGGAATCCGTTCAATCTCAGACGCCTTCGTGCGATAGACAGGTACGCCACCAGGCGCGTGTGATTTTCCCCAATCGAGTACGGATAGTTGACCCATGAAGACTCTCGCTGCTCTCTGCCTGACGACAAGCCTCTTCTGGCTCGCACCTGATGCGAGTGCCGCGTGACGACCGGCGGCGTGTCGCGTCACGGAAGACCCGGCGGCGGTCGCCGCGCGTGAGAAGGCACGAGCCGAGTGGGAAGACCGATTGAAGTGGATTCTCGCAACCGGGTTGGCGGCGGTTGTGGGCGCCGCAGTATGGCAGTTCGTGGCCGAAACCTCGAAGGTGAGTCACAATGCCAGCCACGACCACCACCCCAGGGGGATGGATTAGCGCAGACGAGTGCGTTAGCTCTTTTTGATCTGTTTGGGGCCGCTGCCTGTGGTCTTCTCGTAGGTACCGTTGCCAGTCTTGACGTACTTGGTGAAACCCTTCGCGGCGAGGTTCTTGTCACTCATGGCGGCCTTGCTGTGGGAGTCGGTCCAGGCGCGCGGCGCGTTTGGTTCCGTGAAGACACGTCGAACCGTCTCGCCTGTCTCAGGGTGAACTGCCAGCGGTTCCTCGCTCATCCGCTGGAACACCTCGAACTGTTCACCACCTGAACCGTCAGGCATAACAACTTCATAGAGGTAGTAAGGCACAGCCATCTCCACACGAAGCCGACGGATGAGAGCGTCGGAGTCATTCTACCACAACGGGTACTGACCCACGATGCTCTCATCCGCAGCCCCTACTTGGCGAGTTCTGATCGCACCTTCAGCAGGAGTGCTTTCGTCAGCTTGATGCCCTGGGGTTCGCTCGTCTTGCCACCTTCGTACTCGATGCCGACGAAGCCGTGGTACTTGTGCTTCTTGACCACAATGGCCATCATCTTGTGGTAGTCCGTGTGCGTCTCCTCGCCCTTGTCGTTGAAGTCGTGTGTCTTGGCCGACACACCCTTCGCAAACGGCATGAGTTCGTCCACGCCCTTGTAACGATCGTAAGAACCGAAGTTGCCGAAGTCCGGGAGTGTGCCGCAATACTTGCTGCCCACCAGCTTCATCACACTCGCGAGCCACTGGCCATCTGATGATAGCCCGCCGTGGTTCTCAACGATGGTGTTGATTCCCATCTTGCTGCTGAACTCGGAGAGTTTCCGCAGTCCGTCTGCGGCCATTTTCGCTTTGTCCTCGCGCGAGCTATTGCCGCCCGTCTGGGCGTTGACACGGATGCTGTGGCAGCCAAGGTATTTCGCCCACTCTACCCAGCGGTAGTGGTTCTCGACGGCCTGCTGCCGTTTCTTCTCGTTCGGGTCGCCCAGCGCCCCTTCACCGTCGCACATGATTAGCACGCTGCGCACACCGTTGTCGTCGGCCACCTTCTTCAACTCTTTCAGATACGCCTCGTCCTTCTTCTTGTTCTTGTAGAACTGATTGACGTACTCGATCGCGTCGATGCCGTAATCCTTCTTGGCGATCACGGCAAACTTCAGCGGATCGAGTTTCGTCACTCCCTTCTGGCCGAAGAACGCCCGGTGAAGCGACCACTGCGCGAGTGAAATCTTGAAGACCTCGCTGGTCGGCTCCGCAGCGAAGTTGATGTGCGGCGTTAGCGCAACCCCAGCGGTTGCCGCACTGGTTGTCAGGAAGTCACGACGCGAGATCATGAGAAATGCTCCGAATGTGTGAAGGAACGATCGGCAAAGGCTGACCCACGATTCCCGCTGGCCGCGTGCGGTCAGTTGTCATCTCTATATGCGAGATTGAAGCTCCGGGACAGCGGGAGTCGTGAGCGGTGGGGTCGTCGAACTGTTCACGGGAATCTCTGGCGGATCGCCTCGACTTCAGCACTTTTCTTCTGGGCCGCAAGCGTTGCAAGTAGCAACTCTTTCGCCTCAGTGCTCGTCATGTCGATGTAGAGTGCCGCCCGCGCGGCGCGTTCGGCTGCAGCGTGCTGGCCTGCATTGATGTAAAGTTTCGCCAGCCGCAGATGGAGTGCCATGTCGTCCGGTTGCGTGAGGACTTGCTCCGCAAGCACATCGGCGAGCTTATCCGTCTGCTTCGTCACCTCATACACACGGGCCAGCGCGCCGAGCCAGTCGGCTTCACCAGGAGCCGTCGTGCGCCCTTTCTCGAAGGTCGCCGCGGCGTTCTTGTAGTCCTTCTGCTCGAAGGAGAGCTTGCCAAGTTCCACCAACACGCGAACGTCGGCCGGATGCGTCTTCGCCGCCGCCTCAAGTGCGGCCGTCGCGCCGACGATGTCCTTGGCATGTCGCATCAACCGTGCTGCAACCACGCAGGCCAGTGCGTGGTCCTTCTCCTTCGCGCGGATTGCCTGGATCAGTGTCTTGGCATCCCCGAATCGATCGCGACGGAGATACTCGGCCGCGAGTCGTGCCGCGATGTCGTGGTCATCGGGGTGCTTCTTGTGTGCCGCCGCCAGTTCGGTGAAGGTCATCGGCGTTTCCGCTGGTTGCCCATCCGCCGCCCTGACCACCCCCGCGAGGAACTTCTTGTAACCCGACTCAAACTCCGCCTTTCCCACACCGAACGCCGCCTGGATTGCAGCAGAAGTATCCGCAGTCGTGCGGTAAGCGTTCAGGAGTTTCGCCAGGCCCGCTTCGCCGTACTGCTTTGCGATGTACTCGACGTAGAGCAACCCCTGGTAGTAAGCCAGCCCCACGTCTTGTTGCTTGCTGAATCGCTTGTAGGCGCGTGTGATCGTATCGAGATTGAAGGCGGTGCCGGCTGCGAGACGTTCTCGGAGCAGTTGCGTGAACTGGCCAAAGCGACGGGTGTTCTCCGCACGTACCGCCAGTCCCTCTGTCAACCAGACAGGAACATGGTGAGTCGTCTGAAGTAAGTTGAAGGCGTGGGTCAGTTCGTGCCGAACTACAATGGCCCAGTTGTACAGACGTTTGCCACCATCAGCGCGGGGTGAAGGCAACACGATCAGTGGCCCGGTACACGCCCCGGATACAGCGCCAGGAAGACCCGGAAGCATGGCGATTCGCCCACTGAAGATCTCGCGACGGGCAATGACTTCCACGAGAAACTTGTCCTTTGGTGTGAACGCATACTTTTGGGCGTACTCACCATAGGTCAGTTCAAGAACGTCCGCGAGAAAGCCGGCGAGTAACTTGTCGTTCTTCGCGTCGTAGCGGATCACGAAGTGTGGCGTTTCGAGCGTCGCATACTCCGCCACTTCCTCCATGACAAGAATGGCGTTATTGACTTTCACGTTGAACGGGTCTGCCTTCATCGAGGCCTTCAGCACCGCGAGTGCCTCGGCCTCACGCCCTTGCGTGTAGTAGAGCAGTCCAAGTCCGGCTTTCGCTGCGGGCTGCGCCGGCCGATACGCATTCGCTTTCTCGAAGTAGCGTGCCGCGAGATCGAACTGTCGCGAATCGCTCAGTAAGGTGCCGAGAGCGGTGTAGAACGCGGCCGGCTTGCTGTCGAAGGCCTTCACTTCTTTCTCGGCCGCAGTGATACTGGCAGTGTCGCCGTGGAGGTGTCCAATCGCGGCCAGCCGCGCCAGAGTCGCCTCCTCACGCGGATTCACTTTCTTCGCCGCAAGCAGCAGTTTCTCCGCAGCGGAGCGATCCGCTTCCCCAAGCCGCACATCGGCTTTCAGCCGCAGTGCCGCCGTGTCGTTCGGATTCACCCTTCGCGCCACGTCGGCGAGCCGTTCGGCTTCCGCCAGGTCCATCCGTTCCAGTGCGATCCGCCCCTTCCCCACCAGCGCGCGGACCGCCATCGGGTTCACTTTGAGGGCAGCATCGAATGCGTCCGCGGCCTCTGCACGGTTGTGCTTCTCCAGCAGGAGCGTGCCCGCCAGCCACTCGGCCTGCCAGAAGTCCGGATCGCGTTTCACGGCGTCGCGGAGGATTTCCTGCAGGATGAACTTGAACTGGTCGGGCTTTCGGTGTGTCGTGGCGTTCTCGATCCCGGCCTGCGCGACGATGAGAAGCCGTTCTGGATCGACGATCTCCTTGCCCGCGGTTGCCGCGTCGGTATACGTTCGCACGAACCAGCGCATCTCAATGTCAGCAGCGGTCAGGTCACCCTTGTCGCGAAGGATTCGCGCCTTCACCCAGCGTGCAAGGAAGTGGTCGGGCTGTTTCTTGAGCACGACCGCGGCATCCTTCTCGGCCTCCGGCCAGTTGCCTCGTGAATAGAGCAGGTCGGCTCGTGCCGCGAGTAGTTCCGGATCGTCGGGATGAATCTTCAGCCCAGCGGAAAGCGATTCGAGTGCCTTCGCCGTGTTGCCCATGAAGCGGAAGCAGGCGGACTGACCGAGGAACGCGACCTGTGGCGGTTTCTCCCCCTTCCTGAGGTCCCCGTAGCCCGCGAGTGCCTCGGCGTAGTTGCCGCGTTGTAATCGCTGCTTCAGCGCAGGATAGGTGACTTTCGGTTCCGCGCGGCCTGCGGGTAAGGAAGTGAGTACCAGGAGAGCGGTCAGGACGGTTTGCATGGTGCTGTTCACCGTAACGTCTCAGTGAAATAACCGCAAGCGGCCGGCGTCTGTGATGTGCAGAGACGGACTCTCACCTGGAGCCACACCGAGGGCAGTAGGGTTCGGTACACACTTGTTACAGCCACGTAATGGCGAGCGTCCTCCGGTGGGATTACACTGGAAGTGGAATGGAACAGTAAGAACCGCGTTAGATTCGGCGAAATCGTCCGTCAACTCCATCGACCTGGGCTTGGGACTGAGTTGCAGAAGCGAGGAACTTATGTCAGCGAGATTGCTCGTCGCCGCGTTCCTGGCCCCCCTTCTCTTCCCGCCAACGGTATCTGCCGGCGCAACCGATTCAGCCGACGCCATTGCCGCGATCATTGACCGGCACCTGACGAAGGACTGGGAAGCTCGTGGCATTGCTCCAGCCGACACGGCGGACGATGCGGAGTTTATCCGCCGCGTCTATCTCGACCTCATCGGCCGCGCGCCAAAGGCCGCGGAAGCCCGCGCGTTCATCGCCGATCGATCGCCCAGAAAACGCGCCGCTCTCGTTGATCGGCTCCTCAAGATGCCTGGCTATGCGAACTACTTCGCGTCTGTCACACGCGCCCAGTGGCTCCCCCAGACATCAACCAACCCACAGCTATCGGGATTCGGTATCCAGTTCGAGCAGTGGCTCCAGGCCCGCTACCGCGAGAACACCCCCGTCGACGAGATGGTGCGTCGCATTCTCACACTGAAGCTGAGAGTCAACACGCAGAACCCGATGTTCCGATTCGTGACACCCGACCCCGGCGAGCGCGATGGGAACACTCTCTCTGGCTTCTATTCCGCCAATGAGGGACGACCAGAGAATGTCGCAGCGGCCGTCAGCCGACTCTTCCTCGGCGTCAAACTCGAGTGTGCGCAGTGTCACGATCACCCATTCGCGCCGTACTCACGCAACCAGTTCTGGCAGTTCGCCGCGTTCTTCGCCGAACTCAATCCGCTCTCGGGCGAACGCCCTGGCTTTGTTGGCCCACCGCAACCGCAATCGGATCGGAATCGCATTGGCATTCCGGGCACGGAAAAGACGGTGAACGCGACGTTCTTTGATGGCACGATACCCAACTGGGTACCCAATCGTTTGCCCCGCATCGAACTGGCGGACTGGCTCGTCAGCGCGAAGAACCCCTACTTCGCGAAGAACATGGCGAACCGGGTCTGGGCGCACTTTTTCGGCATCGGAATCCTCGACCCTGTAGACGAACCAGGCGAGAACAACCCACCGAGCCACCCGGAGTTACTCGAAGAACTGGGCAAGGTGTTCGCGGCCAACTCGTTCGATACACAACTGCTCATCCGTGGGATCACGCGCTCAAAGGCGTATCAACTGACCAGCAAGATGACTCATCCTGGTCAGGCCGACCCACGCCGCTTCGCCCGGATGAATCTCAAGGGGCTGACGCCGGCACAGCTCTTCGATACGCTTGTGGCCGCGACCGGCTATCGCGAACCGGCTTACATGCGTGGTCAGCAGAACTTCGGCTTCGTGCAGGCGAACAACCCACGCAGCGCGTTTCTGGTCCGCTTCGCGAGTACCGAACGACCAACGGAAACCCACACTACCATCCTCCAGGCACTCATGCTGATGAACGGTCAGTTCATCGGCGATCAGACCGACCTCGCCAAGAGCGAAGTCCTCGCTGCGGTCGCCGACATGCCCGGCTGGGATACGAAGGCGCGCGTGACAAACCTGTTCCTCACTGCCTTTGCCCGCGAACCACTGCCAGAAGAACTGGAGAAGTTCGCGAGCTATGTCGATCGCGGCGGCGCCGGAGAGAACAAGAAACAGGCACTCGCGGACGTGTTCTGGGTATTGCTCAACAGCCCTGAGTTCCTGTTCAACCACTAATCCGTGTTCTCCGTATTCGCGACCAGCAGGAGTCTTTCATGGCGAGCTTCAATCTGGATCGTCGGCATCTGTTGCGTGTCGGTGCGGTGAGTACCTCGGTGTCGATGTCGGGCTGGCTCGGCCAACTCGCGCTGGCTGCTGAGCACAAGAAAACGAAGCCGAAACGGTCGTGCATCTTGTTGTGGATGAACGGCGGACCGAGCACGATCGACCTGTGGGACCTGAAGGTTGGCCACGCCAACGGCGGGCCATATCGCGAGATTGAAGCTGCGCCAGGCCTGAAGATTGGCGAGCATCTGCCGAAGATTGCGCGACACGGCAAGAACCTGGCGATTCTTCGTGGCATGTCCACGAAGGAAGGTGACCACGCTCGGGGCACATACATGATGCGCACCGGGCAACTGCCGAGCTTCGCGGGCATCCAGTACCCAAGTATCGGGGCGCTACTCTCGAAGGAACTCGGCGATCCGAAGGCGGAGTTGCCGAACTTCGTTAGCATTGCCCCGCAGCGATTCTTCGCGCAGGACGCATTCGGCCCAGGCTTCCTCGGGCCCGTTCATGCGCCGCTGGTTGTCGCCGACAACCAGTTCAACAACGGCCGGGGCGGCGACGTTGACGCACTCCTGAAGGTTGCTGACCTCGACCGACAGAAGACGGTCACGGCCGCAACGCATGCCGCACGCATCGACATGCTCCGCGAGATGCAGGAGGACTTCGCGACCGGTCGGCCCGGCGGCGTGGCGAAGAGCCACGCGGCCGCGTACGACCGTGCCGTCCGACTCATGCAGTCAGAAGGCGGCAAGGTCTTCGACCTGACGACAGAGGACGACAAGACGCGCGACAAGTACGGCCGCAATCTCTTTGGTCAGGGGTGTCTCCTCGCCCGACGGCTTGTCGAGAAAGGTGTCTCGTTCGTGGAAATCACACTCGGTAACTGGGACACACACGGAAATAACTTCGAGCTGGTCAAGGGACTATGCGGCACGCTCGATGCAGCATGGGGCACGCTCATGGACGACCTGAAGGCTCGTGGATTGCTCGACACCACCACAATCGTCTGGATGGGCGAGTTCGGGCGGACACCGAAGATCAACAACGGGAAGGGTCGCGACCATTTCCCCAACGCCTGGAGCACGGTGATCGCCGGCGGCGGTGTGAAGGGCGGCCAGGCGATTGGCGCAACGAGCAAGGACGGTACCAAGGTTGAGGATCGCCCCACGACCAGCGCCGACTTCCTCGCAACGGTATGCATGACGCTTGGGATCGACCCCATGAAGACGAACATGTCGAACGTGCAACGACCCATCCCGATCGCTGATCGCGGTGCAAATCCCGTGACGGAGGTCGTGGCGTGAACGCAGCAATCCGGTTACTCCCTGGTGTTCTGATGGCGGTCTTTCTGGCTGCGCCCGCCGCGCCCGCCGCGCCGCCGGCGCCGCACAGTAAATCGCCTGTCGCTGCTCCTGCACCGCACGCGAAACTCTCGGCCTCGAAGCTCAACGACGTCTTTGAGGTTTTCGTCTACACCACGCAACGTCCGGTGCGCATCCGCATCGCCAACGTCCTCGCAGGGAAGTCGGTGGACGTGATGTGGCGCGAACGCATGCAGAAGCACTTCGATTACTGTGATCGCAACGGCGATGGCTCACTCTCCGAGAAAGAGGCCGGATTTGCCTTCTCGGATCAGGGCCTGACACAACTACTCGCCAACGGTTTCTATCAGCCCGGCCAGTCGCCGCCCGCATTCACGACTCTGGACCGCGACAGTGACGGGCGGGCGACGTTCGAGGAATTCCTGATCGCATACCCGCGCAGCGCGGCCCAGGTGCTCCGTAAACTGCCGGCTCAACCAGACCGGAGTAACAACGCGGCAATCACCGAGGCAGTCTTCAAACTCCTCGACACAGACGGAGCCGGTAAACTGACGCAAGCCAAGGTGCGTGCCGCCGAAAGCCTCCTAAACTCACACGACTCCGATGAGGATGAGTGCCTGAGTGTGGCGGAGTTGGTGCCAAACATGTACGACCCGCGCTTCCGTCAGCCTGTGCTGATAGTGAACACTGGCGGTCAAGGCATTCCCGGATCTGCGAAATCGCAGATTGTTCATGTTTACGATGCTGGCCGCATTCCTGGTACCGTGACACAACAGGTGATCAAGATCTATGACCGCGACGGCGATTTCGAGTTATCGAGGGCGGAGATTGGCTTCGACCCGGCGACTTTCCAGGCTCTCGACACGGACGGCAACGGCCGGCTCGACGGCGAGGAACTTGATCTGTGGCGCACAGGTGCCCCCGACATTGAGCTGACTCTGGATGTCGCGCCGAAATCCGCCGAGTGCAAGGCAACTGTGAAGGACGAGCAGGCAGCGGCGGCCAGAGGGTTCAAGGTCAAACGCATGGATGCCAGCCGCGTGATACTCCACGTTGGCCGGCAGACCATCGACCTGGGAGCGTTTACCTCTGGGGCCCAGTTGAACCGAGCGACACTGAAACGTCAGTACGGATACCTGTTCGATCAGGCGACCCGATCCAAAATGAACAAGGAGTCCATCACGGAGAAAGACCTCAGTGGCCCGAACGCCGTGCAGTTTCAGTTCCTGCGTGTGCTTTTCGAACCTGCAGACCGCAACGCAGACGGGAAACTCACGCGCGCCGAGTTCGACGCCTACTTCGATCTCCAGGACAGTTTCCGCAACCTGAGCCTCGGTTTGACACCCGGTGTGCAAACGCCCTCCCTCTTCCAGTTGATCGACGAGAACGGCGATGGTCGCCTCAGCGTCCGCGAACTGCGTACAGCCTGGCCGCGGCTTCAGGCACTGGAAGGTTCTGACGCACAGGTCGTGACGAAAGACGTGATCCAGCCGGCAGTCACGTTGCGACTGACGCACACAACGGAGCGCTACTTCATCAACCAGGCTTACCGGGTGGTCGTGGGAGGTCAGTACAACAACGGTGTGATTGTGCCGACAAAAGGCCCATTGTGGTTCCGCAAGATGGATCGCAACGGCGACGGCGATGTGTCACGTTCCGAATTCCTCGGCACGAGAACCGAGTTCGATGCCATCGACACCGACCATGACGCGCTCATTGGGCTACAGGAAGCCGAAGTGTGGGACAAGGCAAACCGTTCGGCCGTGCCCGGATCGACAACGGTTCCGAAGCGGCCAGCGAAGCCCAACGGCAAATAACTGACGGGCAGCACCGGGCATGTCGTCATCACGCGTAGCGTGCTGACGACAGCTTCTCTCCACTCGTATTCAGATACCATTCCACTGTCGAGCGAAGCCCCTCCTCGAAACTCACCTTGGGATCGTAGCCGAGATCGGCGCGTGTGCGTCGGATGTCGGCCTGTGAGAAGCGTACGTCGCCAATTCGCGACGGCCCGAACGTCGGCGCGCACTTCGCGCCGAGGATGCTGTTCAGCTCCGCGACCAGATCAAGCAGCGTGACGCTGCGACCAGTTCCCACGTTGTAGACGTTCCCACTAACATCGTTGGCTTCCGCTGCCAGCGTAAGTGCCTGGACCGCGTTGGCGACAAAGGTGAAGTCGCGTGACTGAAGGCCGTCGCCCTGGATGCTGGGTGCCTGACCAGCGGCCATCGCGGCAGTGAAGAGCGCGATGACGCCGCTGTATGGGCTATCCGATCGCTGACGCGGACCAAAGATGTTGAAGAATCGCAACCGCACGGTTTCGAGGCGGTATGTGTGGGCGAATGCCTGCATGTAAAGCTCGCCCGCGAGTTTTGCAGCGGCGTACGGCGATTTCGCAACCATCGGCAGATCTTCAGTCTGGCCGTCGCCGGACGAGTATCCGCCATAGGCACTCGAACTGGCTGCATACACAACCCGGCGCACGCCACTTTTCCGCGCTGCGTCGAGGACGTTGAGTGTGCCTGTCGCACAGGCAGCGTGCGTGACAGGCGGATTCTCCACGCTTCGTGCGACCGACGCCAGCGCGCCGAGGTGGTAAACCACGCCGGCACCCTGCACCGCGCGTGCGACCGCATTGGGATCGGTCAGGCTCCCCTCAAACACCTCAACGGTCGGCAGGTGAGCGAGATTCGACCGCAACCCGGTGCTGAAGTCGTCCAGGACACGAACCGGTCGCCCGCGGCGAACCAGGTCGTCCACAAGATGTGATCCGATGAATCCGGCGCCGCCGGTCACGAGTGAGAGTTCGATCATGTGGTGCGCGTAATCCGTGCGAGGACTCATGTCAGACCGGACCAGTGTCTCGGACCGTGTCTTGAACCGTCACATTATTACTTCCCACGGTGGCACGTCTACGCGGATCGCAGCGTGAACACGGCGACTTCAGGACGAACACCGAATCGGAGCCGCCAGCCGAAGCCCACTCCCGTGTTGACATAGAGATGACCACGCTCGATCGGATACAGACCGGCAGCCCAGCGCTTCGCCTGCCTGTTCAGGAGCAACCGCCCGACAACTGGAAGGTTAATCTGGCCGCCGTGCGTGTGGCCACTGAGGATGAGGTCCGCGCGGTGGACGCCGAGTTGCGCCACAGTCTGGGGGTTGTGGGCCAGCAATACCCGCGGCGTGTGCGGGCACGCTTCCGATAACGCCATGTCGAGGTTGGAGTCACCGCTCCAGAGATCATCCACGCCGGCGACGTAGAGGCCGCTTTCGCCGTGCGTGACACGAACACCGCGGTTCCGAAGCACTGTCACCCCTTCGTCTGCCAGTGCGTCTGTCACTGCACAGTCAAGCCCAGGATACTTCCGGGGTCCGCGCGCGGTATGAACCGAGAAATCGTGGTTGCCAAGCACAGCGAAGACGCCGCGAGGTGCCTTGAGTCCACGGAAGAGGCGCGCCGCCGCGCGAATATGCTGTGGGCCGCGGTCGATGAAGTCGCCCGTCAGTGCGATGAGGTCGGGTCGCTCGGCAGTGGCCCGCTCAATCGCGTTCTCCAGGTAGCCCGTGGGAATATGCGGGCCAAAGTGGAAATCACTCAGTTGCGCGACGCGGAAACCGGACAAGGCTTCCGGCAGACCGCGCACAGGGAGTTCGACATGGTTTACGGCCAGCCAGGTCGGTTCAACGTGGTATGCGTAGCCCACTCGTGCCCAGTTGCGGCCAACGAAACGGGCAATGCGAGAGATGACTGTACGAGGCCCGGCGGTTGTCGTGGGAAAGTACGGAAGGACAGCAGAACCGATCATGAGAACCTTCACGATTGCGCGGATTGGCAGGCACCCGGACTATTCTACCTCCGATTTAGAGAGGTGGCGCACTCCGAAGGGTCCGGGGTTTGCGAAATTCTCCGGGGTCGGGACTTCGGATCGTGTTCGCAACGGTCCGCGTGGCACGTCACGCACCCCAGCCGCGCCCTGCCTGACCCATTCGAACGTGGGCGGCAGAAGCCGCCCACGCGCTGTCGTTGAGCCTCAACGTGCGATTACTTCACTGTGGCTCCGGCGATGACGGCGCGAATGGCGTCGTCGCAACAACTGCCAGTGATGCAGCACGGCTCGCCTGCCGCACAGCAGGCTGCTCCCGGCGCGCAGCAGACCGCTTCTGTGCAGCATTCTGCAGCAGTAGCACAGCAACTCGCCTTCACGGTCGGCGTTGCCTTCGCCGTGGTGGTTGCGCAGCACGCGGACTTCGCGCTCTTCGCCGAGGTCTTCACGACAGGGGCGCAGCATTCGTCGCACTCTTCACAGCAGTCATTACAGCCGGTCGCGCACTCGGCACAAGGCGCGGCGCAGCACGGTGGCGAGTCGACCTTGAGGCAACAACCGCCCGACTTCGCCACAGGGCAGTCGAGATTCGCGGTCTGCGAACCTGTGGATCGCAAAACGTACGCGCCACCGACGCTACCCATCAGCGCGATGGTGAGGAAAGCAAGCAGTTTCATGTTCAGTCTCCATGGATTGGAATAGTGATGATCGCCTGGACGAACCACATGGGTATTCCCGCACAAATCCACGGAGAGGCTAACAGAGCAAAGTATGGCGCAGGAAGAGCGATTCGTACTGGGCGTCCGTTCCGGCGCGATGCCACGGATATCGCCCGTCGGTGCGGGTCGCGAATACGATCTCACCAGCAACCGGTAGGAGATGCGCCAGCGGAATGATCTCGCCCGTTGGCTCCGCTGGCGCGAACTGTGGCCTGGCTTCCGTCTGTGCGGCGATGGCTCGCTCGGCGCAACAGACGCATCGCGAAGGGGCTTGAGGCGGCGGCGGTTTCTGGCTGGGAGTCTCGATCTCCTGACAGCAGGAACGCTTCACTGCATGAACGCAGCAATCCTGCTCCAGTCGCGAATCAGGCAATGCGCTCGTGTACGGCGTCGCAGCCGTGACCGCGATGAGTCCGCTGAGCTGACAGCAACAGAGGGCGGGGGCGAGTGCGATCAGCACAGCCAGCCCGATGTGAACAATCACCCGCATCACGTCGCGTGAAGCTCCCTAGATCTCGCTTCGGGATTATTCCAACGGCTTCTGTGAAAGTCAACGCTGGAAGCCGCTTCAGTGTATGCTGGGTGCAGAGGATTGAACAAGCTCACGGGGAGAACGCCGTGAAACTGGCCCCGTTACTGCTCATCACTGCTGCCGCGGCCCTCGGACTGGCCATGTTTGGTTATCTTTCGCACAAGGACGACTTCACCATGATCGACAACTTCCCCACGCTCGGCCCAACAGAAATTGGTGAAGAGCAAGCACCAACGAGCACGGAACTCGCGACGTTCGGTTCAGGCTGCTTCTGGTGCAGTGAGGCTGTATTCCAGCAACTCAAGGGCGTGACCAAGGTCGAACCGGGATACAGTGGTGGCACGATCAAGGATCCGACATACCGACAGGTTTGTACCGGACAAACGGGCCACGCGGAGGTGGTGCAGATCACGTTCGACCCAACTCTCATCTCGTATCCTGAGTTGCTGGAGGTTTTCTGGCGGTCGCACGATCCCACCACGAAGGACCGACAAGGGAACGATACCGGCCCACAGTACCGATCTGTCATCTTCACGCACAATCAGCGGCAACAGGAGCTGGCGGAACGCTATAAGCAAAAGATCGACGCCGCCGGTGTCTTCACAAGGCCGCTGGTCACAGAGATCGTGCCGTTCGCCACGTTCTACCCAGCCGAGGCCGAACATGGCAATTACTTCGCCGAGAACCCCAATGCGGGTTACTGCCGGGTCGTGATCGCTCCAAAGGTTGAGAAACTCCGCCACGTCTTCCGCAGCAAGCTCAAGGCACCGTAAGTTGGTTGTTTCGATTGATGTGTAACAGAAGCGGGGGAGGCGTTTCAAGCATCCCCCGCTGCGTGGGTTCCTGCTCGGTCGGCGTTGGGCGAACCGCGCGAATGAGCGGGAAGGTCGAATGACCTCGGCTCGGAGACCGAGTAAAGATATTCCGGCGTCAGTTGTGGAGTGCTGATGAGAACGCTAACGAGGCTGTCGCGTCCGGAATCGGCGTAGCAGTTGAGCGGGGTGGGTGGGAGCCGGAATGACGCCCAGTCGCACTCAAAGGAACGGACACGATCCACGGGGTGCGGGCAGCCATCAGATGCCCGGTGGCGATTCCCCATCCGCCAGGAGGTTCATTGAGGATTTCATGATGTGTGATCCTCACCGTCGGCTCGAACTCACTGGCTCGGAAGGGCCGACACCATCCGATACCCACGCGCACTTTACCACGCCTCGAACAGGACGCAACACTTTTCCGCGCGAATTTCCCAGAGGCATCGCCAACATCTTCGTGATACGCTGCCACATCACCGGCCCGACCTTCCCACAAAACCCACGCCATGAAACGCACATCCCTCGCACTCGTTCTTCTGATCATCACCTCGGCAACACTGACCGCCAGTAACTGGCCCGCATGGCGCGGGCCAACGGGTCAGGGACACTGTGACGAGAAAGACATCCCCTTGAAGTGGGATGGCAAGACGCAGCAGAACGTGAAGTGGAAGGTGGCGCTGGCCAATCCTGGAAACTCTACGCCCATCGTATGGGGCGAGAGCATCTTCGTGACGCAGGCGAATAAGGGCGGCCGCACTCGCAGCCTCCTCTGTTTCGCGCGTGCCGATGGCAAGCTCAAGTGGCAACGCGATGTGGAGTATGCCGAGAAAGAAAGGAACTGGAACGAGTCGTGGTACGCCAACGCTTCACCAGTCACTGATGGCGAACGCGTTGTAGTGAGTTTCGCTTCCGCCGGGATGTATTGCTTCGACTTCAACGGCAAGCAACTCTGGAAGCGGACCGACCTCGGCACATGGGAGCACGCATTCGGGAGCGGTTCTTCACCCATCCTGCACGACACGCTCGCGATCCTCTGGTGTGGCCCCACTGATAAGGGCCGCAATTACCTACTGGCGGTGGACAAGAAGACCGGAAAGACCGTCTGGGATCATGACGAGCCAGCTGGTTCCTGGAGCACGCCGCTTCTCGTGAAAGCAAACGGCCAGAACCAACTCCTACTGGGCGATTCACGCGACGTGAAAGGGCAACCAGAAGCGAAATGGGGCTACCTCAAGGGCTACGACCCGATGACGGGTAAGGAACTCTGGAAGTGCCGCGGCCTGAATAGCTACGTCTATTCGTCGCCGCTCTACGGAAACGGTATCGCGGTGAACATGAGTGGCTATGGCGGCTCCGCGATGGCAGTGAAACTCGGCGGGATTGGCGACATCACGAAGGATCGGCTCTGGATGCACCCCAAGCCCGCCGCGCAGCGTGTCGGTACTGGCGTGATCGTGGGAGATCATGTCTACATGGTAGACGAGAACGGCACCGCACACTGCTACGAACTGAAAACAGGTACGGATCTCTGGAAAGAGGAAGCACGACTCAAGGGGCAGACGTGGGGATCGTTCGTTCACGCGGAAGGACGGCTCTATCTGCTGATGAAGAACGGTTCGACTCTCGTTCTCGCCGCGAAGCCGACGCTCGATATCCTTGCGACCAACGCGCTTGGTACCGGCGAGAACACGAACTCCTCACTCGCGATCTCAAACAGTCAGATTTTCATTCGCACATCGCGACACCTCTGGTGCATCGAACAAAAGAAGTGATACGTGTGTGGCATTACTCCGCTGACCCCAGCCTGTCGAGGTATGGAACCGTGTCCCAGTCGGGCACGCGAATCACCCCTAGAGGCTTGGTGTGGTCGACTCGATGAACGACATAACGCCCCGAGCGGAACACCACGGGCTGATTCCACGGAAACTTTTGCCGTTCAGAGGCCGGCAGCCAGATCGGAAGTGGATCGCTTGCGCGCCAGGACGCCGGATCGTAAACCTTCTCGCTGTCTGGTGTCGTCCGAATCAGGTCGCTGACAACATACCGTTGCCGGCTCGCACGCACCTCCTCGGCGATGACAGGACGCTTGTCACGAATGCCGAACACGGTGCCATAGTGCATGTAGCGCGTGGCCGGGTCGAGGTTGAGCATCAGGTAGAGCGGGTGCGTGGTATCGTGCCAGCAGTTCAGTTCTCCAGGGCCCGGCGGATGCTCGACGGCGCGCAGGTAAGCAGCCACATCGCGCAGTTCTTCCCAGTTCGTATCCCAGATGGTGTTCTGAAACTGACCGAGTCGGTCACGCAGTTCTGGGGAACTCCC
The DNA here is from genome assembly GCA_964422915.1 of uncultured Frigoriglobus sp. GTDB lineage: Bacteria > Planctomycetota > Planctomycetia > Gemmatales > Gemmataceae > Gemmata. Next base: position 86,222 of record CAYRDG010000014.1, read on the forward strand.
CTCGCGGCAGCACCGTGGCCACAGTTGCATCACACCCGCCTGTGTCAGACGGTGTGGCTCCAGGTGAAGAGGCACGTGCGTAAACTGCATGATCGCACCAAGCGCGGCGAACCATATCAGATAGGCGAAGCCGATGCACCATCCCCGGCAGGCGACCACCGCCATCGCCAGCAGTGTCGGCGGCAGGTGCGCATACTCAAACGGTTTCTGCAGAAACAACAGTTGGGCTAGCCATCCGAGATAAAGTGCGGCGAGTAGTGCGCGTGCCGAGTTCACACGAGACGTGCGTATTCCAGTCACAACGGCGCAGAACGCGAGTGGAAGCGCGGCAATGTGGATGATGCTCCAGGCGCCGAACGATGTGAAGAGCGCGCGGAGGTTCGCCGTGGTGGCACCTGCGCCCGAGAGATACGCCGGGTTCCAGTTCAGGAAAATGTCGAGGAAGTAAGGCCACGCGCCGGTTGCGACCAGCCATATCACGCCAGGAACCCCCGCGAGGAGACCGCCGAGGATCAGTGCCCCAAAGTCTGTAGCCAGTATCCTCCACGACTCGCGGCGTGCCAAAATCGCCACCGACACCGCCCACACTATGAATGCCGGCACCACTGCGTGCGGCTTCACCCAGACCGCCAGCCCCCAGAGGAAGCCTTCCAGAATGGAAGCTGCCACCGGGCAGAGGCACCTTGTGCGTTCGAGTGTCACGTTGCCGGTCAGCTGGAGTTCACCTCCCGCGTGCGCGTCAACCGCGGACCGCGACGCGATGGAGACGCGGACCCGCCGGAGTCGCAGACACGCTGCCACCACCGCTGGCAGCAGCATCCACGGGTCACGCTGGACGTGGTTGAACTCGGACGTAAACGGATAGAACAGCGCGGCCGCCGCCGCCAGCCACGCGACCGCGTACCCCGGCGCGCCGCACCGACGCACCCAGCCGCACAACACCACAACCACCGTGGAAATTACCACGAGATCGGCAGCCCGCAGCGCCTCGTAGCTCCAGCCGAATACACTGCGTACCGCAGCCATCGCCCAGTCGATGCCAGGGAGATTCGTGTCGAACACGTCGCGATAGTGAACGCCACCGCAAAGGATGGAGCGTACCGCCATGTCGTGCAGCGTCACGTCATTCCACGGCGGCAGGCAGAGGAACAGGGGAGTGCCCGCGAACAACGCCAGCACCGCGACTGCCCAGCCAGCCGCAGCCGATCGCCACGGACGCCGCCAGCGTGCTGCGGCAGCGTTGGGGGAAGTCGTGTGGGTCAGTGGGTCTTCCCCTTTTCGGCGGGCGGATGTGAATCGTGCGGCGTTCCACTGATCGGGGCGTCGTGATGCTCGTGTGGAATCGTGAAGGCCGAGGCAGTGACTGCGATGGCAACGACCGCCACGGCCAACCCCCCAAGCCAGTAGGACCGTTTCTTGGTCAGCAACGCGATCGAGCAAAGGACCAGGCCCATTTCCGCGCAGAGGTGCGCGATGTCGAAGCGATCGGCCTGGTGATGGGTATGTTCGGACTCATCACTCTTTCGTCGCGCGTCCTGACGGTACTTCGCTGCATCCGCGCGAATCTTGACGGCTTCGGCGCGGAGAGTCTCGGCGCGCTTCCCGGCCTCGTTACCCCGCTTCAGGATATTCGGCAGGCTATCCGGGTCCTTTGGGTCGTTGTACTCATCGGCCTTCTTCTTCCAGTCAGCCACCGCCCTGGCCCGTTCCGCATCGCTGCCCGGCAGGATAGCCGCCATCGCCGTGGAAGTCTGATACTGGGCCTGCCGGAGGCGCTTGGCCTGATACCAGGCGAAGAGGTTGCTCTTCTCGGTTTCCGCAGTGCCAGCTTCGGTGCTGGCGCGGTTCGCATCACCGATGACGCGGTTGACGTCGCCGAGAAGGCGATTCGCTTCCCCTTGCAGTTGCAGCACGCGGTTGTGGGTACGATGGCCGACCATGCTGATGCCGGCCAGGATCGCAGCGACAATCGCCATAGAGACTGCGACCCGCTGGTTAAACGGGTCGTTGGCGTGATGCTCATCATGTTCTGCGTGTTCGAGGTGTTCGTGAGTGTTGGCCATGACGCTCCGAGGGGCTGTGCGTGGCAGCGGCGGAAGTCTATGCCAGGAGCGGTTCGGGTTCAAGGTGCAGGAAATGGCACGCAGGCCCACTTCCTGTGTCATTCCGGTGGCGTGGATCAGATTTGTAGGTTAGGAATGAATGTGAGGAACGGATTGCCTCGGCCGCGCGTCCAAGCTCTGCTATTCACCCGCTCCACATTCCACCCTGGGGGGTCCACGCATGCTCATTCGGACAACGTTCCTGACCGCACTGGCGGCAGGGCTGCTGACGTTGACCACAACTTCGACTGCTGCGCCACCGGAGAAGAAGCTCAGCCCCGCTGACACAGCCCAAGCGAAAAAGGCACTCCGTGAAGTTCAGGACTTCATCGGCCTCTGGAAGCTGGAGGGGACTCAGAAGGTCGGCCGACGCACCGAGGCGTGGAAGGAAGACGTGAGCTGGAGTTGGACGTTCAAGGACGGCAACTCATGGATCACAGTGACATTCGCCGAGGGCAAGGGAAAGTTCTATAAGGAGGGCGAACTTCGCTACGACCCTGCCAAGAAGAAATACATCCTCAAGCTCAGTCCCGCCGCAAAGGGCGCGGCCGAGCAGGTCTTTGAAGGCACTTACACACGCGGCGCTCTGCGCCTCACACGCAAGGACGCCAAGTCCGGCGATGCCTACCGGCTCACGATGAACACACTGGCCGAGGGTATCCGCTTCAGCTTCAAACTGGAGAAGCAGGACGGCGGGCGAGGACTATTCTCCAACGTCTACGCTCTCAACGGCAACAAGGATGGCGAATCACTCGCCGGCACCTCGAAGAAACCGGAATGCATCGTCAGTGGTGGTTCGGCCAGCATCGCCGTGCAGTACGCAGGGAAGACTTACTACGTCTGCTGCTCGGGCTGCCGCGATGAGTTCAACGCCAACCCCAAGAAATACGTGAAGTGACCGACAGACATTTATTGCATCAGGACTGAAGGATTGTTACAAGCGGCACGGGAATGGGTCACTGATCCATTCCCGTGCCGCTTGGCTATCGAGGAAGCCGTAGGCAATGGGTGAGTGAGAGATATACTGTGCGAAACCGCCTCGGACTATTCGGATGCGATGCGGGCGGCCCCGACAACCCCGCACGGGTCGAGCAGGTCGTCCGTGCCCCGAACACACCTTCATAACAGCGGCCCAGTTCTGCCGCAGGAGCCATCAAATGGCCGATGACAGGATTCCAGCACCCCCCCAGCCCGGTCAGGCGGGCCAACCCGGCCAGCAACAGGTGCCGATCACGATCGACGCTACCAATCGGGAGACGACCTACACAAACTGGGTCCAGGCGCACCTCAACGAGGACGAACTTCACCTCGATCTGGGGCACTTCTCGCGCGTCGCGACTGGCAACACGCTGGAACCGATCGTGCTGACACACCGGGTCATCATGAACTTCGTCACGGCCAAGCGCCTGGCCGAACTCCTGCGAACCGCGGTTGCCCGGCACGAGCAAATGTTCGGGGTGGTGGAACTCGATCCCAACCGCCGGCTTCGTGTTCCACCGCAACCGCCGCGGCCGCCGGCAGGCTGAGCCAGGATCACGAATAACGCGTAGCGGGATTGCATGCAACTGCATGCAATCCCGCTACGCGCGTTCGAGTCACTTCCCCACGGCGAACGTCCGTTCGATTCTCGTCACGTTCCCTTGCCTGTCGGCAATACTCACCGTTAGCGTTCCCTTCGGTACCGCTATGAGTGGGGTGGCAAGTTTCCATACCCACACCCCCTGCACACTGCTCGTGAACTTCGGAGCGAGGTTCTCGCCCGCCTTCACACCGTCGAGAGCAAAACTAGCGACGACGCGGAAGCTCTCGGCGTTCAGGCCAGTACCATAGTCGTGCATGCCGATCACGATTCGCGACAGTTCCGCGTTCTTCCCTGGTAGCGGTGATGTCAGCGTGAGCGTTGGGCGCTGGTCATCGAGCATCCAGCCGAAGCCGGCTTTCACTGGGTTTTTGGGGTCGTAATCGAGATCGATGGGGCAGCCGAGATCGATCCACCGCGCGACGGTGCGGCGGTCCTCATCCGTGATCGGGTTACCGCCGTAAGCCGGCATGCGTTGGCCGGTGAAATCGACATCATACTTCGATCTGTACTTCGCCTTGTCCACCTCCACACCCTTGAGGAAGAGTTTCCCGCTGCCAGGTTCCTTCTCGGAGGGGTGGTCGTCGTTGGAGAAGCCGTCGAGTCGCCGACCATGCATCTTCCACACGAGCAGGCTGCGGCGCGACTGAAACTTGCGAACGTATCGGCTGGCGTTCGGGTAGCCCCACGAGTCGTAACCCGGCGGCTTGTGGCCGAACTTCGCCCCCTCATCGAGTGCGAGCCGGTAGTATGTGCCTGGGAACTTGCCGAGGTTCTCGCGCGGCACCAGTTCGTCGTCCGCGTCGAGGTCGAGCTTGCCAGCCGGTTGCTTGCCGTTTTTCGCGGTATGGCAACGCACGCAACTCTTCGCGAAGATCGGCTTCACGTCACGCCAGTATTCGACGTTCAGCGGACCGTGTTTCAGGTATCGCAGTCCAGCTTCGCCCGTCACGTCCCACTTCTGCTTGCTCTCGTCCTTCGATTTTGCGGTGACGAGCGGCGTGGTGTTCACGAGATCCCACACCGGGTAGTCGGTCTTCGCAGCAGCAGTGAGATTGAAGTGGGTCGGCCTCTGCGAGTGCGCGTGACAGCCGCCGCAGTCGTTGCGAATCTCGCCCGGTCGGAGTTGGTGCCACGTTTGCGCCGCGTTCAGCACCATGCCATGCTTGTCGAGAGTCTGGAACGTGAACCCGACATCCGCCGGGATCTTCGCAAGGAAGCTTGTGTCAGGGTTTCCGTCAGGGTCGAGGGGCTGGCCGCCCAAAGTAGTAGGCACACTCCGCGTGCCGTTGCCTTTGCCGAACTTCCGCAGCGGAATCTCGCCCAGGATGCGAAGCCGTTCGCCCGCGTGGTTGTAGTAGCGGCGACCGGAGTTCGCCCCCTTGCGGTCGGTGGTCGGTTCCATCGCCAGAATGCGCACCGCGTGGATGTCGTCGTTGGTGTAAAGCCCGGCGTCCGCGCCCTGGTTGTGCCAGTTCAACGGCGGGCCGTTGCCGTGACTGGTGAACGGGTCGAGTCCCTTCCAGGGGTCGTTCTTGCCGACGAAAGTCGCCGTCACGCCGTCCTTCGGCACGCCGCCGTTGGGGTAGCTCTCGCGCTTGGAGAAGCTCGAAGTGCCGATCAGTCCGAATGGTGTCCCTTCGGGCAGATGCTTCGAGAGTTTGCCAGCATTGGGGAGCGCGTCGAGTCGCCTGGGTTCCTTCACGCCATAGATACGTTCGTAAGGAACAACCGCCCGCGGCCAGCACTCGTTGTAGTTCGGGTCGTTCTTGATAAGCCGCATCGCGGAGGGTGCATCGATCGGAATGCCCTTCTTGATGAGGTAGATGCCACCGTCAATCTGGGGCAGGTACGTGTACTGATGGTTCGCCGGCCCTGGCGTGTAGCACGTCAGGAGGTGATTGGCTGGTGCGCCGCTCGGATGTGTGAACTTACCGACAGCGGGCGAAGTCTTGTCGCCGCGAATGGAGCGATCCGCCGGACCTTCGAGGCCGAAGGTGAACGGTGTGAGCGAAACGCTTTGGACAGGCATGAACGGCATCTTGTAGATGCGCGGTTTGCCGTTGTCGTACCGGCCATAGCGCCAACCGGGTGACTCGCTCATGTTCGCGGGACCGAACGCCGGGTAATTGTGGTTGGTGGCGAGGAGTATTGATTCGAGGAAGTTGTCCTGGAAGCCCGACGGGAACTTGCCGTCCGCAAAGTCGAAGCCCCACGCCGGATCATATGAGAGAAGCGGGTTGTACCCCGGCCGCGGCAGCTTGATGTATGCCCCGAAGCCGCTGTTGTTCTGGTTGTAATACTCCTCGACCACGATCTCGCGGTTGCTCAATTGCGTCTGGAAGTGGAAGCCGTTGGGTGCGCCGCCGGGGTCGAAGGCACTGACCAGCGGGTTCCAGTTCGTGCCGTCGGGGTTGATTGTCCAGATTCCCCACAGGATGTCGCTGCGTGCGCCCTGCGATTCGAGAGTAGTGTACATGATGCGGCCGTCCGTGAGCACGACCGGGTGCAGCGCGCCGGCCAGGTTCAGGTGCCCGATCTTCTCCAGGTTCGTTGGCGTCTCGCTGTCGCCAATGTCGGTGTCGCGGTCGTCCATCACGAACAGTTGGAGGCAGACAGCGGGGTAGCCCTTCGCGGGGCGGAAACCGTCGCGGTTGCTGGTGAAGGCAATCCGCCCGCCGGGCAGAGGGCACGGCCCCATGTTGTACACGCCGTACTCGAAGTGCGATTTGCCCTTCTCCGACTTGCGGTAATCGCTGCTCCAGTTGGCCGCGCCCGTGTTCGGCGTGAACTTCTGATTGGTCAACTTCACGATCTTCCGCGACTTCAGGTGAATCTTGTAGATGTCCGCGCCCTGCTTCGGTGGGTTCCACTGGCTCGCCTTCACCATGTTGTGAAGCAGGACGTAGTAGCACCACTGGGCATCGAACGAGATCATCGGATCGGTGACGGAGCCGTCGCCGCCCTTGACGAGCACTTCTTCCTTACCGTCGGGGTGAAGCAACATGAGGTCCGCGCCCGGCTCTATCGTGACCGGGGAGGAGAAGTCGGTGAAGAACCGCTTGTGGACCTTGTCCCCGGCCCGTGGCGCCCGGACGTAGACGATGTCGTAGTCGTATCGGATCGACTTGTCGGTGCGGATGTGCGGCACCTTCACGTCAATGGGTTGCAGGTACTTCTTTTCCTCCAGACGCTCCTGTGCCGGCGCGGACAGCGTGAGAGCCAGAGCACCGACGACGAGTAGCGCGCAACAGGTTCGCATGGGATGTGAGGGGTGAGGGAAAGGTGGAGTCGGCAGTAATCCCACGAATCTATGCCGTGGGCGACCGAGATGCAACGGTCGGTTCGCCGGTCGTTACGCATCCTCCTCCAGCGCCTCGCCGAGAACTTCCTCGCTGACGTAGATCGGTACGCGACTGGCCACCGCGACCGCGATCGCGTCGCTGGGTCGGCAGTCGATCTCGACCAGTTCCCCTTCCTTGCGGACGCGGAGTTTCGCGTAGTAAGTGTGTTCCTGCAGGTCGCTGATTACGATGTCCTGCACCTCGCCGCCCATCTGCTCCACGACGGAAATGATGAGGTCGTGCGTCAGCGGGCGCGGCGAAGGCAGACCCTTCACGCGGCGGTCGATACTCGTGGCCTCGAAAATGCCGATGACGATGGGGAAGTTCCGTTCGCCATCGGTTTCCTTCAGGATGACGATCTGATGGTCGTCAAGTTCACTGATGATAATCCGGCGGAGTTCCATCTGAACAGGCATCGGCGTTTGGTATTTCGTGTTGGAGGGCGAGCGTTTACTGTTAGCCGCTGCGACACTGTCAATAGTAGGCACCTGGCACGAAACTCGGAACAGGAATGTCCGTTGCAACAGTATTGTTGAGTAGCCCGCCGGATTCCACGGGCGATGAATTGCGTCAGATGGTCGCGTCGGCTGGCTTCGTGGTGGCCGATCATCTGCTCGGCTCCACGCCTGCCGTGGACTTTGCTTCGATCATGGCCGCGCTGGTCGAGGTTGGCTCACGCGCGGACCTGGCTGCGGCGCAAACGAAGCGCTGGCGCGCTGAACTGGGGGACCAGTTCGTACCGATGCTGTGGTTGGCGTCGCCGACGCAGGCAACCGCGGGTCTGGAAGCTGGGGCGGACGCCGTGTTGCCCTGGCCCGTCGACCCGGCGCTCCTCCACGCGCAACTCCGCACGATGGTGCGCGCGCATGCCGCCACGCAACGTATTGCGGCACGCGCGGGTGAATCGCGACTACTCGGCGATCAGTTACGCCGATCGGTGCTGCAACTGGAACGTGAACATGAGCTTGCCAGACATCTCCGCGCGAACAACCAACGGAAAGCGATGCCGCCGGTTGGAGCCGCCCGGTTCCACATTTGCCACCGTGCGCGGAGCCGTAGCGGCGGCGACTTCCACTCTGTCCAGCGTCTCGACGAGGAACACGTTGGCATCCTGGTCGGTGATGTGATTGGCACGGCGGCACCAGGAGCCTTGCTTGGCATTTATGTGCAGCAAGCCATCACCCTGAAGGACATCACGACTGAGTGTTACCGACTCATTCCACCAGGGGAAGCACTGACTACCGCGAATCGGCAACTCCTTCGGCTGGGCATGGAAGAACTACCGCTCGTCGCGCTGTTCGTGGGTGCGCTCAACGTCTTTTCAGGTGCGATCACGATCGCGCGTGCGGGCCTGCCACCGCCCCTCTACCTCCCTGCGAGTGGGCCACCAGCCGTGTGGTCAGTTCCTGGTCCGTTCCTCAGTACCGCGGTCACCACCTACGGAGAGTTTCGCACGACACTCATGCCAGGCGACCGCCTGCTTGTTGGCACTGACGGACTTCTCCCTGACGGCAACCCTCGCCCCGAGAGCGATGCCCTACTCGCGGCCGCCACGAAACACCGTGACCTCACTGGCCCCACCTTCGTTGAAGCAGTCGCTCATGAACTCCTTCAGCAGGCCCACCATGCCGATGACTTCACTCTAATGGGTATTGAGATGTTGGTAACGTGAAAGCAAAAGCGGCTGATGAAACTGGCAATCGTACAACCATAAATACTCTAGCTTCGGAGCTGGCCCAGGCTTCCATTCCTCGGCACCCGACGGAGCGAACTGTGTGGCGTCTGCCGTTGCCGTCAAGGAATCCGCTCCTACGATAACTTATCTCACAGATACCGGAGCAACGTCATGCAAAAGGGCATTCACCCCAACTATCGGCCGGTCGTCTTCCAGGACGCCGCGGCCAACTTCGCCTTCCTCACGCAGTCCTGCGTCGAGACTGGCGACACGATTCAGTGGACCGACGGCAAGGAATACCCGCTCTACAAGCTGGAAATCTCCAGCGCCAGTCATCCATTCTTCACAGGGAAGATGAAACTTCTGGACACCACTGGTCGCGTCCAGAAGTTCCAGGACAAGTACAAGAAGACTGGCTACTCCGGCGGCAAGAAGGCCGAAACCGAGAAGAAGTAGCTTCGCGTCCTGCAGTTGCTCCCGGCTCCTGGTTTCCGGCATCAACCATGCGCGGTATTCCGCACATCCACCCGCTCCGGCTACTGACCCGCCGCCATTAGCGCGGCGGGGTGGCCTGCCGTTGTCTGCATCTGACGGTTGATCCTTGAGCCTTGGAGCCTCTCCCGTGTTTCCCACCCTCGAGCCGCAGCTTGCGCGCTATCGCGAGCTGGAACAGCAGCTTTACGACGAGACAATCGCCGCGGACCCGGTGAAAGCCGGCGCCATCGCAAAGGAGCGCGGCACGCTTGCCAAGACCATCGAACCATACATCGAGTACAAGCAACTCTGCCAGGCGATCGCCGAATCCGAGCAACTCACTGCCTCTGGCGACGCAGAAATGGCCGCGCTTGCGGCCGAGGAATTGACCGACCTCCGCCCCAGAAGAGACGCTCTCCACGCGAGAATCGAAGAGCAACTCCTCATCGACCCGTCCGAAGATTTCGCGAAGATCATGGTGGAGATTCGCGCGGGCGAAGGCGGCGACGAGGCCGCACTCTTCGCCGGGGACCTGTACGAGATGTACAAGCGCTATGCCCGCAACAAGGGGTGGCGTGTCGAGGAAATTTCGTTCAGTCCGGGCGATGCGGGCGGCTTCAAGGAGGTGACCTTCGGTGTTGAGGGTGAGGATGTGTATCAGTATTTGCGTTACGAATCGGGCGGCCATCGCGTCCAGCGCGTGCCCGCTACCGAGACACAGGGACGCATCCACACCTCACTTGCCACCGTTGCCCTGTTGCCCGAACCGGACGAAGCCCAGGTCACGATCAACCCACAGGACATCGAGTGGGAACGGATGCGCGCCGGCGGCGCGGGCGGCCAGCATGTGAACAAGACGGAAAGCGCGGTCCGTATCTGGTATCGCAAGGGAACGCCCGACGAGATGGAAGTGAAGTGCCAGGACGGGCGCAGCCAGGGTAAGAACTACGAGCAGGCGATGCGCATTCTGCGTTCACGCCTGTTCGAGCGTCAGCAGGAGAGGCTGCACCGCGAACGGTCCGATATGCGAAAGGCACAGGTGGGCAGCGGTGAACGCGGCGCAAAGGTGCGCACGTATCACTTCAAAGAGAACCGCTGCACGGACCACAGGATCGGCCTGACGGTTTACAAACTCGACACGATCATGGCGGGCGACCTCGACCTGATGATTGGTCCGATGCGCGAACACGTCAAGAAAGAGAAACTGGCTGCGGTGAACGCCAGCAATTGAACCCTCTGAGCAACCTCGCGGAAATCAGTTGCTGGATGCGAAGAGTGCAGGGAATTGTGGCCCCTGGGGAGTCATAATCACATCGTAGTCTGTAATCAGTCGAACGTTATCGTTGAAGAACTGGATTTTTCGTACGATCATCGATGCAATAATCTCGCGAAAATCTCCGCGATCATCCTTCGGTAACGTCGACTCCACACTCTCTATCAACTCTTCGCCCCGGTCGTTTCCGGCAACCGTGGCGTTCCACGCAACGGTCGCCATCAGAGCCAATTTGCGAAGCTGATCCTCGCCCTTCACCATGGTCAGGTACGGCTCGAGAAAGTCGGTCAACACTCCAGACTGATCTAAGTCACGCACGACACGGAAACGGCCCTCACCCGCTTCAGGCGTGGGAGCACTGGCCACATGGCGGTGCTTCAGCGCCTTGCGCTTGTCGCGCTTCTTCCGTTCGTCGCGTTTTCCCACGGCTCAACTCCCCATTAACTCTGCCTCAATTCACGAGGCGAATCCATGATCCAGCAGTCAACCAACCACTTTCGATCCGGCCCAGTCGCATTCCGCGCATGAGCCAACCACAACCACTTCCCGATTCGCGATTCGCGCGGCATTTCTCGTTCAAGTGTGTAAGTGGGATCCGGCAACCGGGCTACTGACCAACGCCATCACTCACGATAATACACCAATACTTGCAGGTCGTCAGCCGATACCACGATCTGCCAGACACAGGATGGGAAGCATGACGCCGGCACCACAGCCGAAGGTCTGGACGATCAGGAATCTGCTCGCCTGGACCACTGATTTCCTGAAGTCCAAGGGGAACGAAGATGCGAAACGCGAAGCCGAAATCCTCCTGGCCCATGTGCTGAACTCCAAGCGTGTCGATCTCTTCGTGCGGTTCGAGGAGCAACCGACCGAGAGCGAGCGCGCGCGATTCCGCGAGTTAATCCAGCGCCGCGTCAGCGGTTGGCCGGTCGCATATCTCGTCGGTTCACGCGACTTTTACCTGCTTACCTTCGAGGTCGGCCCGGCAACCCTCATTCCACGCCCCGACACCGAAACGCTCGTGCTCGAAGCACTCAACCGGCTCAAACCCCAGAGCACACCCGACGTACTCGACATCGGCACAGGTTCCGGGTGCATCGCCATCAGCCTCGCGCATCAGTTAAAGAATGGGGTCCGTATAACGGCAACCGACATCTCGCCTGATGCACTCGAAGTGGCGAAGCGAAACGCAGCGAGACACACCGTCGAAGACCGCATCACGTTTCGACAAGGCGACCTGTTCGCGCCCCTGCCCCCAGGCAGTAGCTTCGACCTGATTGTGAGCAACCCGCCATACATCGCGCATGGCGAGTTCGCGTCGCTTCCGCCCGATGTGCGCGATCACGAGCCAGGGTTGGCACTCGATGGCGGTCCGGACGGCCTGGCGTTCTACCGGCGCATCGCGAAGGATGCTCCGGCATTCCTTCGGGCTGGCGGCTCACTGCTTCTGGAGATCGGCTACACGCAGGATGCCGCAGTGCGCGCTCTGCTAGCCGAACGATCGGAACTGGCGGTTGGCCCGACGATCAAGGATATGGGCGGTCATTTGCGCGTAGTGACTGCGAAGAAAAAGTCCTGTGAACAGCCGGTGTGAGTCGGCCGTTCACGACTCTCATTTCTGCAGAATCAGCTTTCCACGCCGGGTGATGCGCAGGCGGTAGCGGACACCATCGAGTTCGATCCAGACCTCGCGTTTGCCAGCGAAGAGTTCTTCTGCATCGAGTACGCGCGGCGGTTCCGCATGCGTATCCGCGCGGTCGTCCTGATCTTCATCGGTATCGTTCATGGCGAGTCTCATTTCCCTAACGCGACTGAGACGCTGTTTCAGCACTACCACCCAGGATCTGACCGTATGCCGGCAGAAGCCGCAGTAGAAAAGTGCGATTTTTTCTCCCTGTGTCATTGACAGTATTCGAGTAACGGCTAAGGTAAAGCCGTCTTGTTGAGATTTTGTCGCAACAAGACGGGCCAGCTCCGCCACCGATACGGGACGCGACCGACGCCCCTCGCCACACGCGATGGGACCCTCCTCCGGCCGCTCACCAACCGTCGCAACGCGGCTCTATCAGCTTCCTGGTTTCCACCTGGAGAGAGCCAACATGCGCGCGAAGAAGGGGTTTACGCTCATCGAACTACTGGTCGTGATCGCGATCATTGCGATCCTGATCGGGTTACTGTTGCCCGCAGTTCAGAAGGTCCGCGCTGCCGCTGCACGGATCAAGTGCGCCAACAACATGAAGCAAATCGGTCTGGCGTGCCACAACTTCCACGATGCCAATCAGAAACTCCCGTACGCTGTGAAGGACTACCAGCCTGGCCAGACGACAGGCACATACAATAGCGGATGGATCATTCTGCTGCCGTACCTGGAACAGGACAACATCGCGAAGAAGTGGAACCCCGACCTGCCCCGGAACAGCACCGTTGATCCCGACGGCGACGGTTACACGAATCTCATGCTCGAAGGGACCGCGATCCCAACCTACACCTGCCCCGCGATGCCAGCCCCCAGCACAACCACGGGAGGCGCGCTGGGAACTCCACCTGAGGTCCGCGCTCCGTCGAGCTATGTCTTCTCGGTCGGGACTCCGACGAGTTTCCAGGCCCGATACGGTGCATATGCTTCTGCATCCTGCGACGGAGTGATTCTGCCGATTCGCAACGCACCCTACTCAGCAACCAATACGATGCAAATGGACAAGGCCGGCAACCCCCAGGTGCGGCTGACGGACATCATCGACGGCACGTCAGGTACACTGCTGGCGGGCGAAAGCGACTTCATGCCCGCCGGCGTTCCCTCGAACGAGGGGCCAGTATGGGCATATGGCTACTTCTACAACTGGACCGGCACCGGCGGTGGAATCAATCGCCGCGACGGCAGCCCGGATGCGACCTTCGGCGCGTTTCGGAGCCTTCACTCCGGGGGGGCACTGTTCGTGATGGCCGATGGTTCCGTGCAGTTCCTTCAGGATTCGATCAACCCAGTCACGTTCCGCGGACTCGGCAGCCGTAATGGCGGCGAGGTCGCATCCATTCCCTGATCCCGAACCGATACCGCGACCCATTACCTCAGTCACAACCAAAGGAGTTCCTCGTGATCCGCTCGTTCCTGGCCCTGTTCACGGTCGGCCTGATGGCCGCACTCGCCCAGGCGCACTTTGTGTTCATCCTCCCTGCGAAGGACGGTGCAACTGCCACTGTCGTTCTCAGTGATGAACTGGCACCCGACGAGGCCGTTGCCATTGGCAAGGTGGCCGAAGCAAAACTCTTCGTCCGCGATGCTGGCGGGAAGGACTCGCCTGTCACACACAAGGCCAGCAAACACACACTATCAGCAAAGCTCCCTGGTTCTGGCCCGCGCGTGGTGTATGGCTCGGCCACATACGGCGTCCGGCAGAAGGGTACTGATAAACCCTACCTGCTGATCTATCACCCCAAGGCACTCATCGGTGCTGTGCCAGCAACCCGAACAGCCGTAGGGGCCAACGTCCCGGCCGAACTGGTGCCCACTGTGACCGGCGGAAAGGTTCGGTTCAAGCTGGTGGCCAACGGCGCGCCCGTCTCGGGCGCCGATGTCACTGTCATCAAGCCAGATGGTTCCAGCGTCAAGTTGAAAACCAACACGGAAGGACAGACGGACGCCGTGGAAGGCGCCGGGCGGTTCGGTGCGTGGTCGCGATACGCCGAAGCGAAAACAGGAGAACTGGCGGGCAAGAAGTACGAGGAAGTTCGCCACTACCCCACACTGGTATTCGATGCTCAAGCAACACTTCCGCCGATGCCCACCGCTGTTTCGAGCTTCGGCGCGATCGCATGCGATGGCTACCTTTACACTTACGGAGGCCACGCCGGGAAGACGCATAACTACGACACCAAGATCGTTGTCGGCACCTTCCAGCGACTGAAACTTGACGGCGGGACGAAGTGGGAGCAACTGCCTGGCGGCCCGATCCTTCAGGGCATGAACCTGGCGGCGCACGGTGGGAAAGTGTATCGCGTGGGAGGAATGCAACCGCGAAACGCTCCTGGCCAGCCAACTGATAACCATTCCGTCACGGACGTTGCCCGTTTCGATCCTGCGACGAAGAAATGGGAAGCTCTGCCTGCTCTGCCCGTAGCTCGTTCGTCACACGATGTTGTCACGGTCGGTGACAAACTCGTTGTGGTCGGCGGCTGGGACATGAAGGGCAAGGGGAAGAAGACGACCTGGCACGATACCGCGCTGGTGCTCGACCTGTCCGCAGCGAAGCCCGAATGGAAGTCGATACCGCAACCATTCAAGCGACGCGCCCTCACCGCGGCCGTGGTCGACACGAAGGTGTATGTGATCGCCGGCATCGGTGAAGAAGCCATCGAGAAGCGCGTGGATGTTCTCGATGTGGCAACTGGCAAGTGGTCCAAAGGGCCATCACTGCCAGAAGGCGCAGTCGGATTCGCACCGGCTGCCTGCACGTCGGACGGCCGCGTGGTGGTGAACGCTGGCGACGGCGGTATGTATCGCCTCACGGCAGCCGGAGACGTGTGGGAGAAGGCGGGGCAGATCGAGAAGAAGCGAATTGTGGCCCGGTTGATTCCATTCGGCACCAACCGCGTGATCCTCATTGGTGGCGCGGCCAAGGGCGGCAACATTGCCGCTGTCGAGGTGGTTTCCTTGCCGGCGCTCCAGGCCGCAGCGAGCCGCTAGGCAGTTCGCGAGCGAGTACCGATGCGTTCACGTCGTGGGGTCGCCAGCTCCACGACGTGAACGCATTCTTCCTGGGTTGCTCCTGTGGCTCGACGATTCCGCGAACCCATGCGACTCGCCAGTGGTCTTGAGAAGTGAGCCGTGTCGGACTCGTCTCCTGGCGCACGATTTGTTTCCTGAGGAGCGCAGGCGGAAGAGATTGCGGGAGTGTGGTCTGCTCAGCTTGTCGCTCAACGCAGGCGCGGTAGAATTGGTCCAAGAGACGGAAGAGTTGATAGAGTTCGGCTCATTAACAGCGAATGACGCCACCTTAGCACAGTGGTAGTGCACCGCTTTCGTAAAGCGGGGGTCGTGGGTTCAAATCCCACAGGTGGCTCTCTTTCAAACGCTACAGGGTCACACCTTGTAGCGTTTTTGCGTCTGGCATCATCGCTGGGTCACCCCCGGCAGCCGTTCGCGCCTCGGTTCCAATCCCGCCTCCTCTCCCGGCACAACTTCGCATGGCAGTGATCCACATCGAACCAGTGCCGCCACGCTGCACGCCCGGCGCAATCCTCGCTTTCATCTGCAATACAACCGGCCTCGATGGGAAGCAGATCGGGAAGATCGCACTGATCGGCCGCGGCGCGACGGTCGAAGTTTCAGATGCCAAGGCCATCGTGATCGTCACTGCGCTCGACGGTACGGTGTTCGGTCAGAAACCGATCCGCGCACGACTGGCCGGGAAGTCGGACTTCACCGACGCGAACCACTTCAGCAACCTCTCAACGCTGCTGGACATCGAGGCAAAGGCCGAACAGGAGGAGGCGCGCCGTCGCGCTCAAGCGGAGGAAGAATCGCCTCTGGGCGACGGGACGACGGTCACGAAACTGGTACTTCGCGATGCGGAGTTCGGCCTGGGCAGCCGGTTACTGCTTACGTTCGGGCGAAAGACGCCAGGCGAATCACTTCCACCTTCGCGACTCGGGCCGGGTGCGCCCGTGATGCTGAGCCAGACTAACGTGAACCGACGCGTGCCTTCGTATCGCGGCGTCGTCCACGACCGCACCGCGGAGAGCATTGGCATCGCCATCGAACCGCCCGATGATGAACTCCCGGACGAGGCCGCCTGGCGGCTCGACCTCTCGCCCGATGAAGTCTCGCGTTTGCGCCAGCAGGATGCCATGCAACGCGCGGCGGCCGCTGCGGGCGACCGACTCGCGGAGTTACGTTCCGTGCTTCTCGGCGATGTGGAGCCAGCGTTCGCGAACATGACTCCACTCACTGCCACACAGTCGCACGACAACATGCAGTTGAGTGATCCTCTCAACGCCGAAGTTCCGGGTGGAGAGTCCTCTCGCTTCGGCTATGAGCATGGGTCACTCGCGCTCAACCACCCGCAGTGTGAGGCGGTCGCATTCGCACTCGCAGCGAAGGACTTCGCAATCATCCACGGGCCGCCTGGTACCGGAAAGACAACGACCGTCGTTGAGTTCATCCGGCAGAGCGTCGCGCGCGGCGACACAGTGCTCGCCTGCGCGCCGAGCAACCAGGCGGTCGATAACCTCCTTGAAAAACTGCTCGCGGCCGGCGAACTCCCTGTGCGTCTCGGTCACCCCGCGCGCGTGCAGCCCGACGTGCGTGCCCGAGCGATCGACCTGCTCGCCGAGAAGCATCCCGACGCACGCCAGGCCCGCAAGGTAGCGCGCGAGGCGTTCGTACTCTTCCGGGAGGCCGATAAGTGGACCCGTGCGCGACCCGAGCCCGGCGCGAAAGCCGCGCTCCGCCGCGAAGCGCGCGAGTTGCTGGCAGCGGCTCGTGAACTGGAAACGCAGGCTGTCGCGCGCGTACTGGACGAGGCCCGCGTTGTCTGCGCCACACTCACGGGTCTCGATAGCCAACTTCTTGGCAAGCGCCGGTTCGATGTGGCCGTGATCGACGAGGCGTGCCAGTCGACCGAGCCTGCGTGCTGGGTGCCTCTGCTGCGTGCCAGCAAGCTCATCCTCGCCGGCGATCACTGTCAACTGCCACCAACGATCATCTCCGCCGAGGCGGCAAAGCGCGGGCTGTCGGTCAGTCTCATGGAGCGGCTGATCGGCCGCTTCGGAACGAGTGCCTCGCGTCTCCTGACCGTGCAGCACCGCATGAATGCGGCAATCATGAGTTTCTCAAACAAGGAGTTTTACGAGAATCGGCTTCTCGCACACGATTCGGTGAACAACCACAGGCTCTGCGACCTGCCCAATGTCCGGGCCGAAGCGATGACGGAACTCCCGGTGCAGTTCATCGACACTGCCGGCGCGAGTTACGATGAGGAACTGGAAGCGGATTCCGGGAGCCGTCGTAACCCGCAGGAAGCCGCGCTGGCTGCAAAGAAAGTGCGCGCGTTACTGGCCGCTGGCGTGCATGAGACCGAGATCGGTGTCATCACGCCATACCGTGCGCAGGTACGATTACTCCGCGAGTTACTCGCTCAGACACCCGGAGTGGAGATCGACAGCGTGGATGGGTTTCAGGGGCGCGAAAAGGAAGCGCTCGTCGTCTCGCTGGTTCGATCGAACGTTGAGGGTGAAATTGGCTTCCTCGCCGACACACGCCGCACGAACGTGGCATTGACACGCGCCCGGCGGAAGTTGCTCATCATTGGCGACAGCGCCACGCTCGCAGCCAGTGGCTTCTACCAGCGCATGCTCACTCACTTCGAGATGATCGGCGCGGTCACCAGCGTGTGGGAAGAGCCGGAGTGACGTGGACGCTGTCATCCCCACATGCCGCGGAGTTTGTCTTTCTCGGCCACACCCAGAGGGAATTTCTTGCTCAGCGGATGATCCGCAATGCCGGCCAGTTCCCGCAGCGCCTCGTGGACGTGTTCAGGACGCACGCGAAGACCCTTCGCCTTGCTGAGCATGAGCGTCTTAGGCTCCACGGGCACTGCAAACTGTTTCTCGTCGGTCGCACCCAACACGCGGTTTCCCTTGATCCCGCGCCCGAGAAAGAGAGCCGAGCCGATGGACCAGTGATCCTTGCCGTTGCCCTTGTTGTAAGTGGGCGTGCGGCCCATCTCACTCTGCACAACAACCACAAGCTGGTCACGAATCTTCAACTCACCCGCGCGGCGAATGAGATAGGCAATCCCTGCGAGGAACTCCGGGATGAGCTTCATCTGATCGGTATCGTTGTTCGCGTGACTATCGAACTGACCAATGGTGAGGTTCGCCGAAACGCACACGCCGGCCTTGAACGACGCCAGTGCGATTTCGGCCTGCTGCGCCATTCGCTCCTTCGGAACGTTCCGGGGAATGTAGGGAGTCACGCGGGCCAGCGCCTGGGAGTTGCTCTGCGCAGCGAAGAGCATGTTCTCACCGCGCGCATTGCGCGGGAGTCGTGGCTGCGCGCGGCGCGCATCATACTCCGCACGAAGCGCCTCTTCGATGCGGTCAGCGGCGAAGGAATCGTGATACGGTGCCCGCTCGTTCCCCTCGATGTAATCCGGACTGGCGATCCGCCGCAGTGACGGCAGGTATGGCACGCGCGACATTGCCACGAGGTTGCCCGTGGCTGAGTAGTTTCCAAAGGTGAGGAAGGCGATAGGGCAATTCGGCCCGCGACAGGCGGCGACCAGCGCGGCGAAGGTGGGATAGGCGAGGCTATCGAGTTTGCCCGTCGCCATGTAGCGAGCGCCGGGCGAATGGTTATTCACCGAGTAGTCGAGGCCGTTGAAGCTGAGCAGTTCCTTGCCGAACTCCGTGTAGAACTCCTCGTTGCTCATCCCGCCCTTGGCGTGCTTTTTGGTAGGTGCGTACTTGTGCGCGCCCTGGGTCAGGATATCGCCAGCCTTGTAGAGTCGGTTGATCCCATCCACACCCTTGGGGTCCATCAGGTACGTTGTGTCCCAGCCGCCGGAGGCGTTGAAGACGACGTAGTACGGACCAGGATACGCTGCGTCCGGCTTCTCCGCGGCGCGTGCCGCGCGCGTGCACACTGGCAGCGCGAGCTTCAGGCCAGCCAGCCCACAGAGTTTCAGGAAATCGCGTCGCATACGGCTCCTTGCTTGCACCGGCATCGCCCGCGCGGCCGGAATCACTCGTAGAGGAACTCCGGCCGACGGAGAAGGTACGTCACGACCGCACGCCAGGCGCGTATGGTGTAGTTCGGATCCTCGCTCACTGCCCCACCCTGTCGACAGGAATACGCTTCACGTTTCTCCAGCCCCTTGCGTCCCTTCGCATCCGCAATCACCGCTGCGAAGAGCTTGAATGTGCGCGCGACCTCGGCAGAATCGGCCGCGTCAGGTCGGCCCAGAATCCGTTGGTGAAGATACACAATCGCTCCGCGAATCTGCCTGTCGCCGTCTGGAGAAACGCCCGGCAGGACCGTTGGCTCGATGTGTGGGAAGAGTCGCCGCTCATTCGCAGGCCGAGCAAAGTCGCGTGCGACGTTCTTGCACGCGACATCATTGGCGAGCAATCGCTGAATCGAACCCATCGCTCCGCTGGGATCGGTCGCGCGCTCGGTCACTTCCTTCGAGTCGATCCCCCCGTAGAGCGCAGCCAGTTCCCCGTGAAGCTTCCCCCAACGTTGCCCGAACACCGCGCCGACCTTCCGTTCCAGTTGTTCTGGCGCGAGCATCCGCACGAGGCCGATGTCATCCAGTTCGGCGCGGCGCGCCGGTTCCTTCGTCGCAGTTGCCAGACCGTCGGCCTGATAGAAGTCCGAGGCCACCCAGTCCTTGAAGACACCCTTGAGGTTGAAGCCCGACTTCGCAAACCGCGTGGCAATCGCTTCCACAACGCGATGCTGTTCACGGTAGGCTCGCAGCCGCGCGGGAAAGAGCGGGTCGTCCAGATCCTTCGGCGGCAGCAGCGTCCGTCGGCCCGTCAGGATGTAATAAACATGCTCTGTCATTGCCACAGCAAAGCGTGGGTCCTTCGCAGTTCGTTCACCGAGCCACGCCAGTGCGCGCCAGCGCTCCGAGGGTGGGAGTTTCTCACCCTCGAAGCCAGGGCCGAACATATCCGTGAACCAGCCACCTTTTCGTTTTCCATACACGCCGCGTTCCGCGAAGCGCCAGTAATCCTGAAACAACCCGGCGACGGGGTCGAGCGTCGTATGACAGACGACACATTCCGCCGCTTGCATGGTCGGGTTCGGGAATTTGGCAGTCACAGCCGCCGCATCGGACACGCGCGCGGCCAGTTCCAGCACATCGACACCGAGGAAGTGCTGGTAGAACATTCGCGAGCGAAGCCGGTTGCGGTTGGTTTCGGTCGTGGGGTAGCGCGTCAGATATTGGAAGCTGCCGAGAACCCCAGCATGAGGGAAGTAGCCCGTCGCAGAATCCTGGTCTTGCTGCTTGTTCCGCCCTTTGAGTGCGTGGAGTCGCACCGGGATGAACTCGAATGGGGCGTCCGTGTCTTTGAATTGGTGCTTCACCTGTTCATAGATGCCATAGCCGCGCGCGGTGTATGGGCTGATCATGGTGTAATCGGCTGTGACGATCTCGGTGAACGGCCGATCGTTGCGGACGATGTACTCGATGAGCCGCATCGGTTCCTCGAGCAGCGCCTTGCGGTAATCGTTGGCAAGCTTGTAACGCGCCTGTCGCTGCGCCTTCTGATCGCCGACCTTGCTCAGGTCGAAGGTCTGATACCAGTGCCGCTTGGGGAAGTGATCGTAGGAGAGGACGGTCTGGTCGGCGTTACCATCGACACCCATCGTCAGGAAGATATCATTGAAGCCTTCTCGGAGTCGTTCGTAGAACGCCTCTTCCTTCATCACCGAATCGAGGATGTCCGGGATCGCTTTCCGTCCATCGCGAGCAACTGCGGCGCGTTCGGCGTCGGTCGGGAGGCGTGCGCCAAGCTGGAGCGTCACGCGGCGAAGGAGTTGCCCTGCGTCGAGCATCACGACGCCCTGGAAGAAAGGCGGCGCCTTCGGGTCAATCGCGATCTCGTTCGGATTGACAGGCCGTGTCACACGCCGGACGAACTCCGCGAGAATGCGATACTGGGGAGAATCGGCCTTCAGCACATCCTCACCGCCATGATCGAGACTGCCGACCACCTTCAACAGTAGCCGGGACTGGTCCTTGTGCCTCGTCGCGGCCATCTTCGCGAAGGCGGCGCGGTTCTGCTTCATCACGGCATCGCGTGCGGAGCCGTCCACCTTTCGCGGGTCGTTCAGGATGAACTTGCTCTCCTCCGCGTCGCCACCCTTGCGGTGGCAGGTGAGGCACTTCGTTGCTCCCACCTTCGCCCACACTTCCTCCTGAAAGTAGTTGTCCACAGCGCGCGCGGATCCGGAGTTCGTTTGTGGCGGCTTCCCACTCTCCTCCGCAAGCGTGGCCACGCAGTAGACCAGCCCCGCGGTCAGAACGAGCGCGAACGACCGGGCACTCGACTGCATGAGAATCTCCGGGGCGAGAAGGTGAAATGGGAGTGATGCGGATTCGGTGGGGCAGGCTCATTCTCTCCGGGCACATCATAATACTTCGCGGGAACGACAACAATCGCATTCAGCACCCGACATTGCAAGCCGTGTCGACATGATCTAATCTTCACCTCCGCGACAACCCATCCAATCGTTACACCCTGGTGCCACTTGCAAGTCGCTTTCCGTTGCCCCGCTTGCCGTGCCACAATTAACGCCCCGCCTTCACTCGAGGGCGAAGCATATCCCTGTCCAAAGTGTCTGGCGGCTATCGAGCGCTGGCCTGCACCAGTCAACGCGCCCTCGGCGACCGCGTTATCTCGAACGGGACCACCCCCCACTGTGGAGCAGTCTTCGTGGTACTACTCCGTGAATGGAACGCGTCGCGGACCCGTAACGCAAACACAACTGAAGTCACTGATCGAGGGAGCCGCATTACGTCCGACAGATCTGGTATGGCGGCAGGGAATGCAGGCGTGGGTCGAGGCGGGTAGCGTTGCAGAGCTTTTCCCCGCTCGGGTGGCACAACCCCAAGCTGCCCCGCCGCTCTTACCGACAGCAACACCCGTAATGGATGCGGATTTCAGCGAAGCTGAGGAAGAACACCCACATCGAGGTAACCGAGATCCGATTGAGGTGAATGTCCACATCGAGCGGAATGAGGAACGCCGGCTCCGTCGGCGGAGGAGCGGGTTCCGCTGCCCCTACTGCGGCTCAACCGCCGGCACATTCGTCCGCCGAGAGGTGTCCACCGCAGGGTGG
The DNA here is from genome assembly GCA_964422915.1 of uncultured Frigoriglobus sp. Classification (GTDB taxonomy): domain Bacteria; phylum Planctomycetota; class Planctomycetia; order Gemmatales; family Gemmataceae; genus Gemmata. The sequence continues at coordinate 108,526 of CAYRDG010000014.1, forward strand.
ATCGTATTCGCTCTGTTGTTGGTATTCACCATCATCTTTTGCTTCATCGGACTCTTCATCACGGAAGACGTCTATTCCTGCCGCAGATGCGGCGCGCGTATCTGACACAGTACCTCGTGCTACGCGTTGCCCCGACTAGCGAAACAACTCGAACACTGGCTCACCTGTCTCGACGAGTGCCGTTGGCCGGCTCTGGGTATCAGGAAAGTAGACTTTTCGCGCATCGATACCGAGATGCCGGAAGACAGTCGCCGTCACATCCTGTGGTGTCATCGGGCGATCTGCGACCTGCTCACCCTTCGCCGTGCTACGTCCGATCACCTGCCCCATCTTCATGCTGCCGCAACCCAGCAGCACGCTGAACACATTCCCCCAGTGATCGCGCCCCCCCCTCGCGATTCATTCGTGGCGTGCGACCAAACTCGCCCATCGCCACCACGAGCGTCCGCTCGAAAAGGCCGCGGTCGATCAGGTCGCGGATCAGCGCGGCGCAGGCACGGTCGAACGGCGGAATGAGCTTCTCCGCGCCGGGTCTGGTCGCCAGACGGTTTGCCGTACCGTGGTGGTCCCACGGTTGCGTGTTGACAGTCACGAATGTGACACCGGCCTCCACCAGACGCCGCGCGAGGAGCGCACTCTGTCCGAAGGTGTGGTGCCCGTAAGCGTCGCGCACCTTTGCGGATTCCTCCCCGATATTGAACGCCTTCGCGGTTGCCTTGCTCGTCAGGAGCGAGAAGGCACGCTGCGCGTGCGGGTCGAGATCCGCGCTCGACTCCACGGCACGTTTCCCGGCATCGAGCGATTCGAGTAAGTGTTTGCGATCCTGAAGCCGGCCGATATCCATGTCGCGCGCAAGCGACAGGTTCCGCACCTTGAACTTCGGATCGTTCGGGTCAGATTCCGTCACGAAGGGGTTATAGCCGCGGCCGAGATAAGCGGCGTAATGGAAGAAATTATCCGTGCCTCCGCGGAGATGCGGGACAGCAGCGTATGGCGGCAGACCAGGTCGACGCGCACCGATGAGCTTCGCGGCAGCCGACCCCATGCACGGCCGACGCTGGACCTTGAAGTCCGCGACGTTGAAGGCCGGCCCTTCAATGCCGGTGAGCATCCAGTGGTTGGACTTGGTGTGGTCGCCAGAACCATGGTTGACGCCGCGAAGAATCGCGAGTTTGTCGGCAATCTTTGCTTCTTCGGGGCACAATTCACCGAACATCACTCCGGGAATCGCCGTCTTGATCGCGCCGAACGGCCCGCGGATCTGAGACACGGCGTTGGGCTTGGGGTCCCATGTCTCCATGTGCCCTGGACCACCGCTCATCCACAGGAGAATGACTGCCGCATCCTTGACGTGTGGCAATGCGAAGTCGATGGATTCCTTCGCGCGGAGATAGTCGCCCAGCGCAAGCCCACCCACGCCGAGTACACCGGCCTGGAGGAACGAACGACGTGAAACGCAATCCGACCCGCCGCCGTAGACTCTGAACATGGTTCGCGATCCGAGGAGGGCCACGAAGGTAGGACCTGTACTTTACCTTCCCGAAGTTTCGCTGTCACGAACTACTTCGCGAAAGCGACCCGGTCGGGTGCGCAGCAAACCACACAGACTGTCTGGCCTGTTGGAACGAATGGAGTAGGCAGTTATCGCTCACGCGGGGTATTCTGCTCTCTGCACGACACGCGCACGCCGTCTCCTCACCACTCCGAGCAAACCACACATGCGAGCACTCCCCTACTCCGCCGTGGTGCTGGCGCTCCTGGTCACTGGCACTCTCCCGGCCGCCGACCCCAAACCGAAATCCGATCGCGCCGAGTTTACCCGTCTGATTGCACACTGGGATTCCTATGGCGACGATGACTACCTGCGTTTTGTGGATGACGCGAAGCCGGATGTTTGTCAGATCGGTTTCTACGGTGGCCACTTCTACAGTCTCGCCCACACACCACAGTACAGCGGCTACCCGGCTCACTTCCCGGTAAAGGGTTTGAAGGAGTGTGGATCATGGTTCGAGAAACGCAATGCCGCACTCCATCAGCGCGGGGCGAAGGTCGTCGGTCACTTCAACGTCACATTTCTCGTTGGCGAACCGGAATCGAAGGACGGTCCGCGCGGCTTCTTCAAGTTTTACCGGGAACTCTGGGACGAGAAGGAACTCGGGCCAAAACCGGTTCGCGACCCACTCGATCTCATCGCGAGGAACGCGGACGGCACGCCAATGGCCTCGAAGCAGTACAGTATCGGCCAGATGCGCGAGTACACGGCATGCCTGAGCAATCCGTCCTGGCGCGCGGTTCTCAAGGCGTGGGCGAAGCGCGCCGTCGAACACGGCGTCGATGGGCTGATCGCCAACTACTCCTACCGGCATAACTGCCTGTGTGAGCACTGTCAAAAAGGCTTCCGTGCCTACCTCGGCGCGCGCTTCACTCCCGCGGAACTGAAGGAACAGTTCCACATCGCCGACCTGAAGTCCTACCGGTTTTCGGAGATCGTCGGCTGGCACGATCCCAAGACCTCAACGCCATTCCGCCGCGAACAACTCCGCTGGTCGCAGATCGTCTGCAAGGAAGCGTTCGATGAGGTATTCGTGAAGTATGCGAAATCGCTGAAGCCGGGGTTGCTCGTCGCGCAGTGGAATCACATCGGCGATTTCAGTCAGATTAGCGGCGATGAACGATGCCTCTTGCCGGGCGAGATGTGGGGTCGCGACGAGGACTATCTCTGGTACAGTACGGGCGGCGCTGCCTGTTACACCGATCTCGCCCGCAATTATCTTGGCGAGGGTACGTTGCAGGCGCGGTATATCCGTGGCGCATTCGATGATAAACCCTTCACCCTTGGCAAGTACGAATCGACGCGCATCCGCGTTGCGATTGCCGAACTCGCGGCCAACGGCGGTTCGCCGATGGGTTTCTACACGCGCTTCAAGGAACCGGAAGCTCGCAAGGAGATTATCCGCTATTACCAGTTCCTTACGAAGTACGACCATCTGTATCGTGGGAACACACCCTACGCGGAAGCGCTATTGCTCTACCCCCGCAAAGCGATTCACGCCGGGAATCTGCAACCACTCCACCACTTCAAGACATTCGGGGACAAACTCCTCAATCGTCACATCCTCTTCAACGTCTCGCCGGACGATCAACCGGGCGCGACCATGCAGAAGGGTTACCACTCGATCTTCTCCCCTAACGACAGCGGCATTGCGGCTGTCTCTGCCTCGAAGCAACCCTTCAGCACCATCGCCGCGCCTCAAACAGTCCGTGTCTCGGCGAGCCGGCCAGCGAAGGGGAAGGAGATTACGCTGCACTTCGTCAACTACAACCGCATGGAACCGAAGCAGCCGAAAAGCCCCGGCGGCGGGATCAAGGATGAGAAACCGATCGCCGCAGAGGGCGTGAAGACCGACTTCGTGCTGCCGCAGGGCGTGAAGGTGGCACAGGTCATCATCGCGACACCAGAAGCGCCGGAAGGAACCGAGGTGAAGTTCACCATGAAGGAGGGACGGGTGACGTTCGAGGTGCCAAAGTTCCTGGTGTACTGTATCGCGCGCATCGTCCCGGAGTGACAGGCACGGTGCCTGTGCTACAAAGACACCACCTCAACCAGGAGCGTTCGCATGGAAACGATCAGTGTTGCCGGGGCGCGCACAGCGGAAGCCGTGGGTAAGCAGGTGCGCTTGCAAGGATGGGTGCGCACCCGGCGTGACTCGAAGGGGGGGTTCAGCTTCATCGAACTCAACGACGGCTCCTGCCAGGGGAACGTACAGATCGTCGCGCCGGGCGAGTTACCGAACTACGAAGCGGTCGTGAAGCACCTCCACACCGGCGCGAGCGTGGTCATCGAGGGCGAGGTGAAAGCATCGCCCGCCAAGGGGCAGGCAACGGAAGTGCTGGCATCGCGAGTCGAGCAGATTGGTGATGCTCCCGTTGAAACCTATCCACTCCAGAAGAAGGGGCACAGCTTCGAGTTTCTCCGTGAGATTGCGCACCTCCGTCCGCGAACGAACACCTTCGGCGCCGTGACTCGCCTGCGGCATCAGGTGTCGATGTCGATTCACCAGTTCTTCCACGAACGCGGTTTCTACTACATCCACACGCCCATCATCACGGCGAGCGACTGCGAGGGCGCCGGCGCACTGTTCCGCGTCACGACACTCGATCCCGACGCGCTGCCGAAGAACGATACCGGCAAGGCCGACTACACGAAGGACTTCTTCGGTAAGCCGGCGTATCTCACGGTCAGCGGGCAACTCCAGGGCGAGGCGTTTGCCTGCGCGATGGGGAAGATTTACACCTTCGGCCCAACGTTCCGCGCCGAGAACTCGAACACGCCGCGCCACCTCGCGGAATTCTGGATGATCGAACCGGAAATGGCATTCCACGACATCTTCGACAACATGGATCTGGCCGAGGCATTCCTCAAACGCATCATCTCCGACGCCCTGAAGTTCTGCATGGAAGACCTGAAGTTCTTCGCCGAACGAATGGAGAACAACAAGGGTCTATTCGAGAAGCTCAACAACGTCCTGAGCAATCCATTCAGGCGGGTGTCATACACCGAGGGCGTGGAAATCTTGCTCCGTAGCGGCAAGACGTGGGAGTTCCCGGTCGCCTGGGGAACCGACCTCCAGAGCGAACACGAACGCTACCTCGCGGAGCAGCACTTCAAATGCCCGGTGATTCTGCACGACTATCCGCGGACACTCAAACCCTTCTACATGAAGGTGAACGACGACGGCAAGACCGTGCGCGCGATGGACGTGCTGGTGCCTGGTGTCGGCGAGATCATCGGCGGCAGCCAGCGCGAGGAACGACTCGACGTACTGGAAGGGCGAATGCGAGAGCAGGGGCTGAACCCCGAAGCCTACAAGTGGTATTGCGACCTCCGTCGTTACGGCACCGTGCCACACTCCGGCTTTGGATTGGGGTTGGAACGGACCATACTGTTCCTCAGCGGAATGGCGAACATCCGCGATGTAATCCCCTTCCCGCGCACACCAGGGAACGCGGAGTTCTGATGACGCGCCTCGCTCCAAGATCAAGTTCACGAGTTGCGCCCGCGCGTTAAGATGACGACCATGCAGAAGAATCCGACGCGCGACGAACTGTTGCACTTCATCCGGGACGCCATCAGTGGCCCGGACTTCAGCCGGGCGACATTCGCCGGGGCCGCGCGCGGCGCCGCCAGCGAATGGGTGCGTGTCGTCGTGCGGCCGGTCGAGGTTCGTGGCCAGATTCACTTGCAGTTCGCCTATCAGGGTGCGAAGAAGGTCATCACGAAGAATTACCCTGTGGACGAGGTGGCACAGCCACTTGACGAACTGCTCACGATCGGCTTCTCAGGTGTGCATATCTCCACACGTTCCGAAGAGATCGACATTCGCACAAGCCGCAAGGGTCGTGTTCACGTCGGCCGACACACGATGGGTGAAGCACGCGCGGCGGAACCTACTGCGCACAATCGCATCAAGGATGTTCCGCTCCCGGAAGGGAAGGCCGATCATCTGCTCGAAGTCATGGGGATCGCGACCCCGGAAGGGCACGTCCGGGCGTCGATGCGGCCGAAGTATACGCAGATCAACGAGTTCCTCAAGCAACTTAACCACGCCATCGACGATACCGACTTGCACCACCTGGGTCGCGCAATCGACATCCTCGACTGCGGCTGCGGCTCCAGCTATCTGACGCTCGCGGCACATCACTATCTGAACGACATTCTCGGCCTGCCGGCGCGCGTACTCGGCGTGGATATCAATGAGGAGGTGATCCGCAAGAGCCTCGATCGCGCCGACCGTCTCGGCGCGACCGGGCTGAACTTCGAGTGCCGGCGGATTGGCACAACCGACGTTCGTGCTGACATCGTGCTGGCACTGCACGCGTGCGACACCGCGACCGATGATGCCATCGCCCAGGCGATCCGGAGTGAAGCCCGGCTGCTGTTAAGCGTTCCGTGTTGCCATCACGATCTCAATCGCGCGATGCAGTCCAGCGCTGGTGGTGGCGTGCTGCGCCCGTTGCTGCGTCACGGCATCATGCTTCAGCGTACCGCCGATCTCATCACGGATGCTTTTCGCGGTAAGCGTTCACAGGTCGGGGTAGCGTAGCGGGGCGAGTTTGGCTACGGTTC
>CAYRDG010000015.1:0-94616 GCA_964422915.1 uncultured Frigoriglobus sp.
CCGAGGGTAGTTACGCCTTAGCGTGCTTTATTTTCCGTTTTCTGAGACGACCCCCCTTCGCACGCCGCCGCGGTGGTGCCGGACCGCGCCTTCTGCTTCCCGGCCCCTTTCATGCCTTCCTGAGAACTGCCTTACCATTTCACACCTGATGCACCTTCGGTGCTCGTTCTCGAATCGTCGCCTGGCCACAAGTTGCTACTTCGTCACGGGTTCAGGCGTTAGCAAACTGCAAACGAGGAGCTTCCGAATCTGCCAGAAATGCCTCTCTCCAAAGGACATCGGCCTGTAAACGGGCGCTCCTAACGCCGCGCAGCGACTGACCTTCTCTCGGATATCGACGAGGAACAACTTTTTTTCGCCTCGATATGCAACACGCGCGCTGCCCATTTCATAACGGTTTTGCAGGCACGCCCGCATGCCGGAATGCCTGGGTACGGTCTTTCAAAACTTGGTTAGGGGTAGACGTCAATCCAACCCGTCTCTCGGGAGCGAGGCCTTCGTCAGAGGCCTTTTTTTCTCCCGAGAGGCAGGTGGTGCAAGGGACTTTTCGTCCGGTTTTTCAGATCCATTTCTCTGTCATTGGAGGTGTCATGACAAACCTGAAACGTGCCCATTCCGAGCTGTTCCGCAGGACTCCCGACGAGTGCGTCTCGTCTCTGGGAGAGCTTGCGGCGCGGTGTCGTCGGCAAAAGGAGCAGTCCTCCGATCGCTGGCATTTACCGCAGGTGATCCGGCCGAGACCGACGGCAAACCGACTGGAACTCTCAGTCGGAAGCGACGGTGCGTTCGCCATGAACGCATGGTCATTCGGCCAGCTTTGCCAGCTTGCGAAAGTTGGAAAGGACACGGTGAACCGACTGTCCGTCGAGACGGCTGCACGGGTGCTGGAAGAGACCCTTCCGGAAGGAAGGAAACCTCTCCAGCTCCTGACCGAAGGAGAGACCATCCGGTCGATCCACGGGACCGCCTACACGCGACTCCACAACGTGGAGCTCGTGTCCGTGTTGCAGGAGTATGCGACCGACTTCGGGCCGCCTCAGACCGCGTTCAACGGCGGTACGGGGCTCTACTGTGGGGAAGAGGACATGTTCTGCTTCCTCATCGATCCGACCGGCTGGGTGGAGATCGGAGGCGAGGCTTTCGCTCCCGGATTCTTCGTCTGGAACTCAGAGGTCGGCAAGCGCTCGCTCGGGATCGAAACCTTCTGGTTTCAAGCGGTGTGCCAGAACCACATCGTTTGGGACGCGGTCGAGGTCGTCGAGTTCACGCGAAAGCACACGGCCAACGTCCACGAATCTCTCACCGAGATTCGGCGGATCGTAGAAGCCTTGGTGCGGAAGCGGGACGAGCGGCGTGACGGCTTCGCAAACGTCATCCGAAAAGCCATGGAAACACGGCTCGGAGACGAGGCCGAGGAGGTCGCAGACGTGCTCGCAAAGCATGGTCTTGGCGGCAGCATCGGCAAGAAGGCGCTCGCGATCGCAAGCGAACAGGGACGCTTCACAATCTTTGCATTGGTGGACGCCCTTACGCGGCTTGCCGGCGAGCTCACAAACGCCGGCGAACGAACAGACGCAGACCAGAAAGCGGGGAGGCTTCTCCGGCTTGCGGTTTGACTCGTTGTCAACCGCGAAAGCGAGGTGTTCGGTGTCACATCAACTCACGAAAGGAAGGTACTTCACATGGCAAAGACAAATGGTACGACGCAGGTCCGAAACGCTTCGAGGCCGCCGCAAGACCGTCCTTACCAGGACCGTCACGGGCAGCAACAGGAGCGTCAACGGCCGGCGCACGAGATCCGTCTGGGGCGAATCAAGGCAGCGATCTGGGCCAACTCAACGGACCAGGGCGTTCGCTACAGCGTCTCCCTGACGCGGCTCTACAAGGACCAGGAAAGCGGGGAATGGCGAACTTCTTCGAGCTTCGGGAGGGACGATCTTCTCCTCGTTGCCCAGGTCAGTCAGATGGCGCTCGTCTGGGTCTACCAGGAGATGCAGGAAACGCAAAACTCTCAGGAGACTCAGGAAACCGCCGACGTGCCGTTCTGACGCGAGTTCTTCGCGCAAGGTTTTTCGAGGCCCACCGCACCACCGGGCCTCTCTTCATTAACAACCTCCGACCGAGCGCGAAGACGCTGGATGCGAACCGAATCGGTTCCGCTCCGGCAATGTGCTGCACGCAGGGTGGGAGCCTTTTATGGAGTACGAACGATGACACGACAGAAGCCATTCCACGAGCTTACCGACGGGAAGGTAAAGGTCACGATCTGGCACGAGACCGTGAACGGAGTGGTCAGGTTCAACATCAACTTCACGCGGCTCTTCAACGAGGCGGATAGGTGGTGGGACTCGACTTGCTTTCAGGAAGACGACATGCCCGCCGTGGGGCGTCTCGCGAGGGATGTCAGCCTTTGGATTTTGGAAAACGCCTGCCGACTAGAGGCGGAAGCCGAGGCGGAAGGTAGTGGAGGTGCAGCATGAAGAGAAGGCCCCCAAAGCCGCTCACCCGATCTGATTTCACCGTATACCACCGCCGAAGATCCCGTCCGCTTCTTGTGAAGAGTGGGACAGGGGACGCGACGGCACTTAACCAAATGGAGGAAGACATGACGACGAAAACAAAGCCCGTTCACGAGATTCGTTTTGGCCGAATTCGAGCCACGATCTGGGGCAAGTCCGTAGGGGACGAGACTTGGTACAACGTCACCTTTTCTCGGCTCTACAAGGACCAGGACGACGCCTGGGCCGATACAGCAAGCTTTGGGCGTGACGATCTACCCCTACTCGCAAAGGTAGCAGATCTCGCCCACACCTGGGCGTACCAGCGCGGGTTGGAGCCCCCGTCGCCAGCTTCCGAAAACCAGGACGAGTAGGACCGATTTCGCCCGCAGACAGCCCACCGGTCCCGGCTGTCGCCGACTTCCAGTCGGCGCGTCCCTGCGGGCGAAAGGAGAGTAACGACAAATGGTATAAGCAGTGCTGAATCGTGGTAAACAATCACCCAAGCCAGAAAAGAATGGGCAAGCCTCTACTTCGAAGAGAACGGAGGACAGCACCCTCTTTCAGGCCACGTTTTTGTTCGACCTCGACACCAGCCTTCATCCCGAAGGAGATCAAGATGCAGTACAAGACAATCGTTCTCGAACTTCTTCAGGAGCACCCAGCGCTCTACGAGACCCTCCGCCAAAGCCGAACGCTTCTTCCGACCCTAGAGGTCTATGCCAGGGATCTGAAGACGAGCCACGAGGCCTGGAAGGAGCGTCTTTTTCGCGTGAGACCGGGGAGCAACGAGAGCCAGATTGCAAGCGAAGCGTTGGAGATCGGCCTGAAGGAACTGGAGGAATACTTGCTCTCGAAAACGCAGTCGTCGGGGAGACGCGAGGAGCATTAAGCCCGAAACTACACGCCGGTAACGGCAAGCCGCCGTCTGGCCGGGTGAAGACGAAGCGGCAGGAGCGAACGCTCTTTGATCTCCTTGATGAGGCGACGGCATGTGAAGAACACTCACCAGTTCCAAAGCCGGAAGGACCCTCTTCTGGGAGCGTTCTGGCTTCGTCCGCCGCATCTACCGAACCCACCGCCAGGGCACATTTCACAATCGCAAGTGGCGAAAAGGGAAAGGCGAGGGACATTCTCTCCGCCATCCGCGCGGTAAAGAAGATCGAATCCGAAGCTCGCTCTGCGACCAACGAGGAGAGGGAGGTGCTCTTGCGGTTTTCGGGCTTTGGTCCCGTAGCGCTTTCGATCTTTCCGGACCCGGCAACGGGGCGCTACAAGGACCCAACTTGGCAATTGTTAGGCGAGGAATTGCGGGCACTCCTCTCCGAAAAGGAGTATGAGAGCGCAAAGCGCACCACGTTCAATGCCTTCTACACCTCTCCTATTGTCATCGTCGCCATCCACCAAGCCATCGCCCGTCTCGGAGTTCCAGAGGGTGCTACAATCCTCGAACCGGGTTGCGGCACAGGAAACTTCATGAGCTACGCTCAGCCGGCGACACGGTTTATCGGCATCGAGCTCGACACAATCTCTGGCCGTATAGCAAGGCTCCTTCACCCCGGCCAAGACATCCGAATCGAAGATTTTCGCGACACAAAGCTTCCGGAGAATCGAATCGATGCGGTGATTGGAAATGTCCCATTTGCCGACCTGAAGCTCGAATATCGCGGGCAGAGACTTTCCCTTCACGACTACTTCTTTGCAAAGTCCGTCGACGCATTGAAGCCAGGCGGTGTGCTGGCCCTTGTGACCACGCACTTCACACTCGATAAGCAAAACGCCGCGGTTCGTGAATACCTTGCCTCGAAGGCTGATTTCGTTGGTGCTATTCGCCTCCCGTCAGATGCCTTCAAACGGGAAGGTACTGCGGTGGTGACGGACGTCCTGTTTCTTCGGAAGCGAGCGCAAGGCGAGCCCGCTCGACATGCCGATCCGGAATGGGTCAGCATCGCTCCGCTCGCCATCGATGGCGCAGATGTCGCAATCAATCGCCACTTCCTGAACCGCCCCGAGATGGTGCTCGGCACATGGACCAGGAAGGACACGCTCTACGGAGGTGAGGGCTACAGTGTCATCGGAAATGGTGACCTGGCCGAGCAGCTTCGAGAAGCAATTCGACGCTTACCAGAGTTCGCTCCAATTGAAGTGACCCCGGTCACGAACGACCGTCCGGCAGCCTTCACGCCGCCTCCGCTCGAACGATACGTCACCGAAGGAAGCTTTTTTGTCGGAGACGACCGGACTGTCTACCAGCTTGTTCGGGGAGAGACGGTTCCGGTCGTTTACGGCGGCACGACTCTTCGGGCTAACGGCACACTTACCGGAAAGCGTCTTGCCGCGCTCGTGGGTTTACGCGACCTCGCGCGACGAGTCCTTCAGTCTCAAAACGAGGGCTGGCCAGAGTCCCATCGCGACCACGCTCGACGAGAGCTCAACAGGGCGTATGACCGCTTCCTCTCCAATTACGGGCCAATCAACAAGACCACATTCGGGGAGACTTCAGACGGAAGCGTCATCCGGCGAATGCCGAATCTCGTGAAGTTTCGCGAGGACCCGGACGCAATGCTCGTCATGTCGCTTGAGGACTATGACGAAGTCACCGGGCAGGCGGCAAAGACCGCAATCATGACAAAGGACGTGGTCGGAAGGACTCCGCCCGTAACCTGCGTGCAAAGTGCCGAGGAAGGGCTGCTCGTGTCGCTCAACCAGCGCGGCATGGTGGACCTACCGTTAATCGCGATGCTCTACGGAAAGTCTGAAGAAGAAGTCATTTCAGAGCTTGGGGATCTTATCTTTCTAGACCCCGAATCGAAGACCTGGGAGACGGCCGACGCATACCTTTCGGGCAACGTACGCGCAAAGCTAGTCGCCGCTGAAAGCGCGGGCCATTCTTTCGCCCGGAATGCCGAAAGGCTCCGTGCCGTTCAGCCCGAAGATGTGCTCCCTGGGGACATCGACGCAAACCTGGCCGCTCCCTGGATACCAGAGAACGACATCCAAGCGTTCGCGGCCGAACTGTTCAATGTCGAACCGTCTTCGGTCCCTGTCGCGCATCTGAAGAAGGACGCCGTCTGGAGTATGGAGCCAGACTCCGCTGCGCTCCGTTCAGTGGCGGCGACTTCCGAGTATGGCACCGCACGCGCAAACGGCACCTGGCTCTTTGAACTGGCTTTGAACCTCAAAACGCCGGTCATTTACGACACAATTCACCACGGAGACCGCGAGGAGCGGGTCGTGAATCAGGAGGCGACTCTCGCTGCTCGCGAGAAGCAAAAGCTCATCAAGGAGCGGTTTCGCGCCTGGGTTTTCACCGATCCGGATCGGACAGAGCGGCTCGTTCGGCTTTATAACGACACCTACAACAACCTTCGGCCAAGGCTTTTCGACGGCTCGCACCTCGACTTTCCAGGCATGAATCAGACCATCCAGCTTCGCCCGCATCAAAACGATGCGGTGTGGCGCGGGATGAGCTCCGGGAACACGCTACTTGCCCACGCTGTCGGCGCCGGTAAGACCTTCACGATGGCCGCAACGGGGATGAAGATGAAGCAGGCGGGCCTCATCAAGAAGCCGATGTACGTAGTTCCAAACCACCTCCTGGAGCAATTCGCTCGCGAGTTCATGCAGCTCTACCCGAATGCCAAGCTACTCGTCGCCGCAAAGGAAGACCTCTCGCGAGAGCGACGGAAGTTTCTCACCGCAAAGATCGCAAGCGGCGAATGGGACGGCATCATCGTCACCCATTCGTCCTTTGAGCGAATCGGGATGTCGCGGGATTACCAAGAGAAATTCTTGCGGGAGCAGATTGCGGAATACGACCAACTTCTCTGTGAGCACGCAGCCGAGAGAGGGGCCAATCGAAACCTCATCAAGACCATCGAAAAGCAGAAGGCAGCAAGGCAAGAGCGCCTGAAGGATCTTCTCGCGCGGGACAAGAAGGATGACGGACTCGTATTTGACGAGCTTGGAGTTGATCACGTCTTTATCGACGAGGCCCATTATTTCAAAAACCTGGAGACGCCGACCAAGATGGAACGGGTTGCAGGCATCCAAACGGGCGGAAGCGAGCGGGCGTTCGATGTGTACATGAAGGGCCGCTACCTTCATGAACAACACCCTGGGCACGGAGTCACGTTCGCTACAGGGACGCCGATAAGCAACACGATGGTCGAAATGTACACGATGCAGCGTTTTCTTGACCCCGAAGGATTGAGAGATCGCGGAATCGAGCATTTCGACGCATGGGCCGCGACGTTTGGAGAGGTTATCGACACGATGGAGATCTCTCCAGACGGCGCATCTCTTCGGCCCCGGAGCCGGTTTGCCCGTTTTACGAACCTTCCTGAGCTTCAGCAGATGTTTCGGGCTTTCTCCGACGTGCAAACAGCCGACATGCTGGACCTTCCCCGGCCGCGGTTAAATGGCGGAAAGCCGATCGTGGTGGCTTGTCCGATGTCTGACGACCAGCACGTTTTACAGCAGGAACTTGTGGAACGTTACGAGAGGCTCCGCTCGCAAAAGGTGGACCCGCGAGAAGACAACGCGCTCGCAATCACGACAGACGGACGAAAGCTTGCGACGGACGCCCGGATGCTCTCTCCCGCGGCACCTGACTTCCCGAATTCGAAGGTGAACGCTCTCGTTGAGAACGTCTTTGCGATTTGGGAAAGGACTGCAAGAACACGCGGGACGCAAATGATCTTTTGTGACATGGGCGTCCATCCGACGGCCTGGGGATACTCGGCATACGACGATATCCTCGGAAAGCTCGTCGGATGTGGCATCCCGCGCGAACAGATCGCGGCCATCGGCGAAGCGGACTCGGACGCGAAGAAACAGTCATTATTCGAGAAGGTTCGGAGCGGGCAGGTGAGGGTGCTTCTCGGCAGTACCCAAAAGATGGGAACTGGCACGAACGTCCAGAAGCGGCTCGTGGCACTTCACCACCTGGACGCTCCCTGGAAACCGGCAGAGGTCGAGCAACGTGAGGGACGCATTCTCCGCCAGGGAAACGAGAACGAGGAGGTGTGCGTCTACCGCTACGTGACGGCGGGCTCGTTTGACGCCTACATGTGGCAGGCGCTTGAGACAAAGGCTCGCTTCATCGCCCAGGTAATGACCGGTGATGTCGCTGTTCGGAGTGCTCAAGACATCGGTGGCCAAGAGCTTTCCTATGCTGAGGTTAAGGCGATCGCATCTGGAAACCCAGCGGTTCTGACCCTTGCCGAGGCCGATGCGGAGCTCCAGCGGCTAACGCTTCTAAAGAAAAATCACATGGACGAACAGTACGTGGCGAGGCGAAGTGTCCGAGATCTTCCAGCCACGATAGCGGGCCTATCGAAGCGTCTATCCGCCCTTGAAGCCGACCACGCGACACTTGCCGCTCACGCAGGAGATCCGATTACTGTCGGGGGCCGCTCCTACTCGAACGCGGATGCAGTCCGGGCTTTGGGAAACGTCCTCGACTCCATACCGTGCTCGGTCCGAGACACTCGTCGCACTCCGCTTGGTAGCTACTGCGGGCTCCAGTTTGGGCTTGTGCTTTATCCGCATTTCGGGCCGGAGGTGTATCTCGAAGGCGAGACGACGCGACAGTCCGGCTCGCTACGAGAGCATCAGGGACCGCGGGCCGTGCTGAACGCGGTGGAACGCCTGGCGAATGGCTACGCCTCTGAGTCCACGCGTGTCCGAAAGGATCTCGGCATTGTCGAAGCCCAGCTTCGCGACTATCAGGCGCGGCTCGGAAAGCCTTTCCTCCACGAAGCGTACCTCTCCGAATTGACTAGGTTGCGTGATCGGCTCAAGGCGACCCTGTCGGGCGGCACTTCAGAGCCTGACTCAGAGCCGGGGCCAAGCTCTTCCGAACTTGCGGAACAGATAAAGTCGCTCAAAGCCGCGAACAGCCTTGAGGCCGCGACTGAGCGGGTCGGCAAACGTAGCACTTCCGGGGAGATGCCAGTTACTACCCGTATCCGGCGAACGTATGAGAACGGCTGAACCGACTTCACGAATCCGGTGAAGGTGCAGGATCGCCGTGTTCCTCGCACCACTGCGCGATAATCTTCGCGACTTCGAGGCCCGCAGTGGGCTCTGGCGGCTGAAATCGAAACCACGACCGGCCGAAGTAATCGGAGCGAATCATCAACTTCAGGTGATCGGGCAGAGATTCTAAAAATCGCCGGGCCGATTCTGGGGGCAACTCCGTGAAAATCGCGTCCCACATAACGCTGGGGCCGATAACGCCTCGATGGTAGTTTTTGACCAGGTTGATTAGGGAGTCGTAGCGTGGATGTTCCTCGGAATTTGGCATAGCTACTCCTTGGTTGAGTCGAAGTCTCGGTGAACTCCAATCCCGATGGCATCTCGCTTGTGTTCTCGGATGATGTTACCGAAAGGGCACCTATGGGAGTCTGCCAACTACCTGCCTAAAAGTGGTCAACACCTTCTCCCGCGCCTCGTCCTCGGCCATGTGCCATACGCCTGCAAGGTGCCGGACGACAAGCGAAACGTCGGGCGGCACCGCCGGCTCCTTTCCAAGGCTCACAAACGGTCCATCCGTCTCGGTGAGCACAAAGTCCGGGTCCATGCGCTTGATAAGGGTTTGCCCAGACTTTGATCGGATCATCGCCGTATTGATAGAGAAGTAGAGGCCATTGAGTCTCGCCCGCTCGGCTTCCCGCAGGCTACCACTGAACCAGTGGAGGATGACGACGCCCCGAAAGCCACTCCCAACCATGTCAATCACATCAGAGGCGGCCCGACGCGAATGAACCGTCAGCACTTTATCTCCCGCAGCGGCGCATCGATCCAGAACCTCGCGGAACACCTGTCGCTGGAGCTCTCGCTCATTAGCGTCGTTCGTTACGTAATCCAGTCCGACCTCACCGATGAACCGGGTTTTCGCAAGCTGTTCCCAAAACAGGGGGCGCTCGTGCGCATGTGTCTTCACAAGCTCCGGGTGGAGACCCAGTGCGGCTCGGACACAGCGCGATTTCGCGGTCAGTTGGTCGGTGTGAAAGAAGACGGAGGGGGCATTAGTGACGGCGATCGTTTGGACGCCGGCCGCCTCAATTCGCCGCAGAAGTGCAGGCGGATCGGGATACAGGTCAAGATGACAATGCGTGTCAACGAGTCGTGTCCTGTCCTCCGTCATCGGCTCCTTCTCCTCACGCTAAGAAAGGCGCGCAGCTCGTCCATTCCATTCTGGTAAGCCATCGTGTAAGGCGTGATCTCTTCAGGCGGTACAGGTCCCGAGTCGAGTACATCGAACATTGGCGGCCTGCGCGGCCGTCCGTAAAAGCGCTCAACCGCCATCGAAAGCGCTCGAAAGTCACGCCCTTTTGGCATTGTGGCATCGGGTGGATCAGTCAGGACATCGAGCGTGTAGGCGGCATCGGGGGTGCCGGCCGCCGAGGTCGCGGCGCGCCGGATTAGGCATGGGTAGCAGTAGCCACAGTGGACGCCGGGGGATGTCCCCTCCCAGCGTCCTCCCTCCGAGTGGGCGCAGGACATGGTGAGCGGCGTGGCCTTTGCAAGTATCTGCTGATCCGCGCATTCGCGGAGCATTTCGCCCTTGGTCTTGAACCGGTAGGGAAGGATCAGTTGATGATCGAGCCCCAATGCGGCGAGGAGGTCGCGAAATCTGTTGACGTAATAAGGGTGCGTGGTACGGGTGCTGTTGCTCCCCGAACGAGCAACAGTAAGCGGAACGTTCAGCGAGATTAGACCATTCTCTGGCACATAGAGCGACGCTCCTCGACCGAGCCGATTTGCTACCGCGACCCCCAGGGCAATGAACAGGAATGACCGCGAACGCATCGTCTGTTCGCGAGCGTCTGCCCCCTCTATTGCCGGCGGCTGTGCGTGAAAGAGGAGTAGGGTCGTCCGACCGGGATAATTCTGCTCGAAGAGTTCAGCGACACGCCCTTGATAGGTGCGGGTCATGCCTGCTCCATAATGGCCCACAAGTGCCACTCGGCGACCAGCACTGAGGAGGTCGATCGCACCAACGAGAGAGTCTAGTCCACCGGAGAAGAGGCTCACCACATCGGGCGGTTCACCTTCAAGTGGCGTTCGCTCATCTTTGACTGGCTCGCGGTGCCGCAGAATGAGCGACCAGCGGTCTCCGGTTAGGAATCCGAGAAGGTCAGTGATTATCTCAGCGGCACCCGCCCAAAGGTCTGGGTCGAGGACAGGCAGGTGTACTGTGATGTCGCGTGTCCAACGGCCCTCACCAAGTTTCCTGAAAATGCAAACGTCGGCCGTAAAGACAGCAGTTGCGAGGTTAAGAAGGTCTCCCGCGGCACCGATCGGAAGGCCACCGAGATGCTCTCGGAACTGCTCTGTGAAGTTACATCGCATCGCCTGCGGAGCTCCTGGTGCCTCGACACTAAGCATGAGCCGAGGATCCGTATCGTTGATCGCTGGAGAATAGGTGTCCTCCGGTCCGACTCGACATGTGACGTGCCAGTTCATTCCCCCGCCTCCAAAAGACCGTAGGCCTCTTCGAAAAGTCGCCGAACGAGAGCTTGCCCTTCGCTGCTTTCCCAATTAATGGTTAGGACGCGATCGTTCGGAACTTCGAGTTGTACGATGTCCCGGACGTACTGCCTTACCTCCCGCTCAAGCTTGACCGCCTCGGAAGGTGAAGTGGTCCCTGCCTCGATACTCTTCCCAAGCTCTTCGAGCCATCGCTGATAGACATAGGAACCAACCACGTCGCGCACTGCGGCGCCAACGTCCTCGGCGGTCATCCGATCAAGTCCACCGAGGTCTCCATCCGCTCCGACACGCTCGTCGTAGAGTCTTCCGAGTACCTCGTCGGCCGCACGGCGGGCTGCTGCCTCCTCCAGTGTCGCCCCCGGTGGGGCGATCACATTCGCGATCGCCGCGAAGACTTCCTCGGCACCTCGGCCGATGTAGTTACGAAGTCCAAGTGCGTCGAGAGCGGCGCTAAGCCCGCCCCTAGCAAGCGCTCCGAAGAAGTTGCCGGCCCTCGAAGTCGCGGTCCGGCCGGCCCTAGCTTGGCCGGCGGCCGCCCTTGAGCCGCCCTTTGCCCGTACATAAGCTCGCCCAGCCTGACTAATTCCTTGTCGTCCACCGCCACCCCGCGCCCACGAGTTCATCTGGCGTCGGGCTGCACGCCACGTCGGCTGTTGCGCAGCAGGTTGCGCTGGCTGGCCACCGACGGCAGAGGGCGCATCTCCTTCACCCCGCTCGGCCGCGTCATCACCGGAGTCGGCATCATCGCCGCCGCCTGTGTCATCCTGAGGAGCCTCTGACGGTGTCGGCGGCGGATTCCCAGCAGGGAGTGCCCATGTTGGGAGAAGTGGCGGTCGATCGCCGGGGCCGTCGTTTGTTCGGGAGGTTCCCATTCGCCATTACCTCCCCGATCCATCCAGACTTTTCACCCGGTTCTCCGCAGCTTTTTTGAGCTTCGGATTCGTGCTGGACTTCGCCCAATGGCGGACGAGTTGCTTGGCCGCTTCGTCCCCGTTCTTCCCCTGGCAGGTCGTCAAGAGGCTCGATGCCGCCCAGACGGGGAGAACCATGTCGGGCAGGCTCCGAAGGACAAGAACGAGTTGGGCGGCGAGCTCCGCACGCGCTCCAACCCACTGGAAGAGCCGCTTAAGGACTGAGTTTTCATCGGAAAGGTCGTCCGCCTGCCGTACTCGGGTCGCGAGTTCCTCGAAGACCGCCGCAGCGTCCGCCGGACTGAGATCCTTTGCATGCGTAAGGGCAATTTGACGGACGCCATCACTCTCCTGGAGCATCTGACGGAGCGCCTCCTGGGCTTGGGGGCTGAGACGTTGGACGGAACCCGCCATGACACCCAGAACATCTCGCGAGAAATAGAAGTACGGGCGGAGGTCTTCGGGCGCAAGAGGCGGGTCGAAGGCGAGCCACTCCTTGAGCCAGTCGTCGTTAAGCCACGCCTCCATCTCCGGGTCCAACGTCTGCGCGGCTCCCTTTGCTGGCGGGGCAGTTCCTTTGGTCGAAGCGGGCGTCCCTCTCTGGGGAGCGGCCCCGCCGACCTCTTCGGTTGACGCGGCGAGACCATCGGTATCGGCAATCGCTTTGGTCAGGCGTCCGAATTCCTCGGCTTGCTTGAGTTGCTTCGGTTTCCCTTCCTGCTCGGCCTGCATCTTGGCGAGCTTACGGAAAGACTCGGGACGGAAGTATTCAAGCAGCATGAGCTTTGCCAGCACGCCCTGCTTGAGGGAAATGCCGCGCGACTCCGCCATCGAAAGGCGCATAAGGAGCGTATTCAGAAACCGTTTACACTGCCTTGGATTCCCGTTGAGTCCTGTCGCGAGGATGGGTGCTATGCGGCCCGAAAGTATCAGCGTTTCTTCGAGCCCTGCGGGAAAGTTTCCTTCCCCCAAGAGCGTCTTCGCCGCAACGAAACCGAAGGATCGCCCCTGGCTGATGCTCTCGGTGCTAAGCGCCCATTCGCAAGCCTTCTTGATCCCGTCATCCGGCACCTTGCAGTTTTTGGCAAACAGGAGCGCGATGTAAGTTTCGATTTCGGCCCTACTGAGCGATGGGACGCGAACGGTGAACTGGACGAGTTTCTCCAGGTAGTCACGGCCAACTTCTGCGCGCTCGCCAGGCAGTTCCGGGAACCGACGCCGCACGGCGTACTTAACCAGACGCTCATCGGCCCCGAGAAGGAATGCCGTGTTCGGAACGAAGAGAAAGAGCTTGATGGCTTCGAGCGTCTCGATGATGGTGTCGGGAAGGCACCGATCCAGGTCGTCGATGACAACGACTAGTGCCTTGATGTCGGTTTCCGCCATAAGGTCTGCAAAGTCCTTCCGAAACTCCCGAATGCCGCGACGTACCTCCTGCTCTGGTTCATGCAAGAGCGCCTGGACGTCCTCTTCCTTCACGTCGCCGACCGTTTCTGCTGCCTTCTTGAGGAGTTCGACACCGTCCATCGCAGCCACCGCGCCGAGCCCGAGTGGACCGGCGACAGCAAAACCGGCCCCATACTTGACGACGCGTCCGGCGACCCGGAGCCAGTTCACCCGACGCACAAGCCGGACGATGAGGTTTCGCCCCTTCGCGGTCAATTTCTTCCGCGACGCGATCTCGTCGAGGATCGTTTCCATGAGTGCCGTCTTCGCGTCGTCGTACCCTTCAAAGAGCCAGCCGTTTAGTTGCAGGACAAGGAACCCCTCGCGGGCGGCGAGATTGGCTGCGACCATCTTGAGGAGGCTCGACTTACCGCTTCCCCAATCGCCGTAGACCCCGATCGTGGCCGGAAGAAGATCGGGGTGGGTTACGACATCGGTGACGGCCTTCACGAGATGCGTGAAGCCGAGAAAGTCCTGGTCAGTTTCGTGGTCAGACCACATCGGGTAGTCCTCAATTCTTCCGCGATTCTTACTCGTTCTCCGGCTGCGACCCAGGTCGGATGCCGGGCGGTGGCCGCAGGGCCGGTCAAAAACAGACCGGAGTACGACTAACCGAGCTTGACTCCCATCTTACGCTGGGTAAGATTATCTTACAATAGGAGAACGCCATGGACAAAGAAAAAGTGATCGCCGAGCTTGTTGAGCTCCTGAAGGAGTGCCAGAGAATGTTCGGCCACGACGACGCTGACTCGGTGACCCGCAAGACCTGTCCCCACGGTGGACTGAAAGGGTTCCAGAGCGACGTTACGCCGACCGTCGTTCGACGCCTGGCCAAGAAACTCGGCCAGCCTTTGGCCGAGGATGTCGATCCGGTGAACATCTTCGTCTCCGACGACAAGATGCAGAAGCTTACCGTTGAAGAGGCGGCCGAGCGATTCGTCCAGCGCTACGGCACCGGGGGAACGAAATGAGCGAGCAGAACGAAAAGAAAAAGATTATTGCGAACCGGCTTCGGGAGGCTCGCAAAATGGCTGGACTTACACAGGGGCATGTCGCGGAGCGGATGGGGCTCCACCGCCCAACGATCTCCGAGATTGAGGCCGGCAACCGATCGGTCACGGCCGAAGAGCTGACGGCGTTCGCAGACCTGTACGAAGTAAGCGTTTCGTGGCTAGCAGGTGAGGGAGCCGCGAAGCTCGACCCCCATGCCGACCGCGTTCAGCTTGCGTTTCGCAATTTGGAAAAACTCAGTGAGAAGGATCTCGATAAGCTCTTGACGGCGCTGGCCGCGATCAAGAAGCAGAAGGGGGACAAATGACCCCTACGCGAACAGATCTCGCCCGGCGCGCCGTCACAAAGGCGGCCGAGGTGCGCGACCGGTTCGATATTCCTCTCAATGCAGCGGTAAACGTCTTCGACCTCTGTACCGAGCACATCGCACCTGCGATTACGGTACGGTTCAAAGACATAAGCATGGAGGGAATGTACCTCCGAGAGAAACGGCCCGAGATCTGGATCGGGCTCCGGCCGCTCACCCGGCGGGTATTCAACTGTGCCCACGAGCTTGGACACCACGTATTCGGACACGGATCGACGTTCGACGAGCTCCAAGCAGACGGCGCGGCCGAGAGACCGTTCAATCCGGACGAGTTCCTGGTCAACACATTCGCCGCTCACCTTCTTATGCCACGGCTTGCGGTGGCGAGCGCATTCACGACTCGCGGATGGAAGGCAGAGGAGGCCACTCCTGAACAGTGCTTTATCGTCTCATGTAGCTTGGGCGTTGGGTACGAGACCCTTGCGAACCACCTGGTCTATGGCCTGCAAGTCGTTAGCCGCTCACGCTCCGACTCCCTCCTCAAGACCAGACTGCCAACGATCCGAAAGGGGCTCTTGGAGCACGACATGCCCGACCGGTTGACGGTAATCGACCACCATCACACGCTTCCGACTGTCGACATCGAGGTCGGTACCGGACTGCTTCTTCCAGCGAATACCGAAGTGGAGAACCAGGAGCTTGCAGCCGGGCATGACACCGTGAGAGGGCGACTTTTTCAGATTGCACGCTCCGGGGTCACGAGGGCGTATTCACCGGACGGAAACTGGGCAATTTTAATCCGGGCCATGCCGCACCAGTACGTTGGGCTTGCGCGGTATCGACACCTGGCAAGGGAGGACGGTGAAGATGACTAGCGCAGAGTTCAGTCCCCGCACTGAGCCAAGCCTTTCCGCTGCATGGGCGAATGCCTATCTGGCGATCCGAAAGCACTCTAACCGAGAGATCTCGCCGTTTGCGGTAAGTATCCAAACTCCGAGTCGACTGTCACTTTCTGACACTCTGTCTGACCCACTGGTAAAGGCCATTGACGCCTGCCTCGACTCGGAAGGATACCAGACGGTGGAAAAGGTCGCCTTTACTCTATTTCCGGAGCGCACGTGGCGGCTCTGCGGAGGTGACCGGCAAGAGTTTTACAAAGAGGCCATGAGAAACCTCCGCACCTTTGTGACCTGGGAGCCGCGAAAGAACCAGGGCGGGATGTACTTCACGCGGCTAATTGGATTTGGTGTTAATCACAAGTCGGGCGAGTTGATCGGCTATGAGCCGACAAAGGTTCTTGCTGCCGACGGAAATCAGCTCGAACACATAATCCGGCAATGCAAGCTCAGCGTCGAGCGAGGCCGAAAGGTGGCACGGATGCAACTTCAAGCGGCGGTCTTCGATCCGTTTCGAGATCTTACTACCTCCGGTCAGCCGAGCTTTCCGTGCCTCCAGCACGTTGTGTTCGATCCGGATGTCACGGCAAAGGCCTTGTCGTTGACCGCCTTCTATGCAACTCAACAGCTTTTCGTTAAGGCATACGGCAACTGGCTCGGACTCTGTCGCCTCGGTACCTTTGTAGCGGAGCAGGCTGGCTTAAAGCTTACCCGTTTCACCTGCTTTGTCGGCGTCCAGAAGATGGACAAGGCTCCAAAGAACGGACCCCTGCATGACAAGCTCTTCGGGGTTGTGAAAGACATCGTCGGAGAAGTTCCGGCCGACAAGCGAGCGGTGACAGCCAATGCTAAATAGCCACCCGAAGAAACGGAGCGAGGGTGGGGATCTGCTGGGCGGGGGAGATAAGAACTCGCGGTCCTTCCCTGATGTTCCACTACCGAAGATTTCGCCACTGAAGCCGACCGCAGTGTATGACGCTTACTGGCGTTTCGCGGCTGAGCGACAGGACATCTTCTTCTCTCGCGCGGAGGGGCATCCGCCGCCTTGGACGAGAGATGAGATTCTCACGACGTACAAATTCACGAATGCCTACCGCGCATCCGACAGAGTCAGTCAGTACCTAATTCGGCGTGTCATCTACCGTGCCGATCTGCCCGCCAGCCACGAAGAGACGTTCTTCCGAGTGATGCTCTTCAAGCTGTTCAACAAGATCGAGACCTGGGAGATGCTTGAGAGGAAGCTCGGCGCACTCACTTGGCGAACCTTCGACTTCAAGCGATACGACAAGGTCTTGGCAGATGCGATGGCTGCCGGGCAACGCATTTATTCGGCCGCGTACATTATGCCGTCTGCTGGATCGCTCGGCTACGACCGAAAGCACCGCAACCACTTGGCCCTCATAGAGCGGATGATGAGCGACGGGCTACCGAGAAAGATTGCGGCAGCCAAGCGGATGCAGGACGGCTTTGAGCTGTTACTTGGCTATCCATCGCTCGGTGACTTCTTGGCATACCAGTACATCACGGATCTCAACTACAGCGAGCTTACCGATTTCTCCGAAATGGACTTCGTTGTCGCTGGTCCAGGGGCCTTGGATGGGATCAGCAAGTGCTTTGCCGACACCGCTGGCCTCAACCCGCCAGAGATCATCCGATTCATGGCGGATCGCCAGGAAGCCGAATTCGAGAGGCTTGGGCTCAGATTCCGGTCGCTCTGGGGCCGGAGGCTCCAACTGATCGACTGCCAGAACCTGTTTTGCGAGGTCAGCAAGTATTCTCGCGAAAGCCACCCAGGCGTAACAGGGATCGCGAACCGGACACGCATCAAGCAGAAGTTTCGCCCGACTGACTCACCGATCAGCTATTGGTATCCGCCCAAGTGGGGCATAAACGACAAGGTTGTCGCTTCGCTTCCATCCAACGCAATTCAGTGAGGGCAAGTTATGGATTTTCAGGAGTATCAGTCCGCCGCCACTGCTACCGATTGCCTCCCTGCGGGGAGTGAGGCCGACATCATTGTGCCGCTTCTTGGTCTCGCAGGGGAGGTCGGCGAGCTCCAGAGCGAGTTCAAGAAGGCTCTTCGCGACGGGGACCGACCGGAGCTCTTCCGTGGCCGCTTCGCTGAAGAGCTTGGGGATGTGCTTTGGTACGTCGCAAGCCTTGCTACAAAGCTTGGATTCGACCTCAACAAAATCGCTGAGCAGAACTTGGTAAAGACCCGAGAGCGATGGGGGAGACGAGTTAGTCTTGTCTCTCCGCGCGCGCCGTTTGATGAGGGCTACCCTGAACACGAACGGTTTCCTCGGAAGCTACAAGTTGCGCTTCGGACGGAGACGTACCCCAATGGTCGGTCGGTCGTGCAGGCATACGTCGGTGACAAGAGGCTGGGTGATCACCTGACGGACAATGCCTACGTCCGTGACGGATACCGATTCCACGATTCGTTCCACTTCGCGTTTGCCGCTGTGCTCGGTTGGTCCCCGATCACTCGCTGGCTGCTCGGGCGGAAGCGGAAATCACGGCCCGAAGTGGACGAGGTGGAAGATGGAGCGCGGGCAAAGGCAGCGGAAGAAGCAATCTCGCTATTCGTCTTCAGCCACGCCAAGGAGTACAACTGGCTCGAAGGAAAGGCGAGCGTAAGTTCTGAGATGCTTCGCGCAGTAAAGTGGATGGCAAACGGGCTAGAGGTGTCCCAGTGCTCTACCGGCGAGTGGGAGGACGCAATCATCCAGGGCTTCACAGCATGGCGCTCCATCGAACGGAACCACGGCGGGGTGATGACCCTGGATCTGGACCAGCGGACGATCGGCGTCAGTCAGCCAGGTATTGCGGTGCCTGCCTGACCTACGGCGATCGCACTCGCGACAGCGACGGTTTCCGTGTGGCTAATGCTGACAAGCCATCGGACGATTCCGAGATGTCTTGCTTCAGCAAGCGCAGCCCCGCGAAGACGCACGTCCGGTCGGCCATCGCCGCGCCGATAAACCTCAATCTGCTGCCACGAGATGTTACCGGCGAATCCCGTTCCAAGGGCCTTCGCAACTGCTTCCTTCGCCGCGAGGCGGCCGGCATAGTATGGCGCCCTCTCGTGTTCTCCGCACTCGATCGATCGCTCGGCTTGCGTGAACGTCCCGAGGAGGAAGTCCTCTTCCATCGTTGTGAGCAGTCGCCGGATTCGCTCAATGTCCGTGGCGTCGATGCCGTGACCGAGGATCATCTTCTTCCTCCTTGCCTTTCAAATCGCATCAAGGTTCGTTCCAATCGTTCATCGAGTGACGGCCTGCATCCGATCAAAGTCAATTCTACATCTTCTCAAAGGGGGGGCACGCTACAGCCCCACCTTTGACGAAGCGTTTTCTCTAAAAAGCGAGCCATCCCGAATGTACCGCCGCATGACGGCAAGCGACTTGTGCCCCGATTGCTCCTGAATGGCTCGCTCGGACACGCCGGCCATCGCTGCCTGAGTGATAAGTCCTGCTCGAAGCGAGTGCCCGGCGAAGTGCCGCGCGCTCTTTCCCGCGGCTACGAGGCTTCGCTTCACGACCGTAGCTACCGATTTCCCACTGAGCCGATGCTCCAGGACGTGGCCGTGCTTGTTCATCGAACGGAATACCGGGCCTTCGCCGATGCCCGCTAAGTCGAGCCAAGCTTGAACAGCCCGGACCGGACACGTTTCAGCGTGCTGCCCGAAGGGGATGCCGATCTTTCGTCCTTCACCCAATTGGTCCGTCTTGCTCTTCCGGACGAGGACGATGAGGCCATCGTCGCCAAAGGCAAGGTCCGTGACATCGAGTCCAACCAGATCAATCCGTCGCATGGCGCCGGCAAAGCCGAGCAGCAAGAGCGCCCGGTCACGCACGCCCAGAAGCGAATCGGGCAGGTGATGTACCATGAGCCGGATGTGTTTCGTGAGAACCGGCTTCACATGCGACTGTGCCGTTCCTTTTTCCCGACGAATTCCCGCCCAGACGAGCTTCACCTGCGAATGGCGCGTCGGAGAATCATGCCCGGCCGCACGGTGCGCCTCCGCGATCGTGGCGAGCCTACGCTGAAGCGTGCTGACTTTGAGGCTCTGTGAACGATCGGCCAGATAATACGCCACGGTGTCGGGAGATGCTGGCAACGACTCCCGGCGAAACTTCTTGCACCAGCGGGCAAAATCCTGCCAATCCGCCCGGTATGCCCGGCGGGTGTTGTGCGCTTTGGACTTGTCGATGTAGCCAGCGGCCCTCGTGCCCAGGTCTCTCAGCCGTGCCGCGTGGTGCTCTGCTCCTCTTGGTTGTAGAGCCGGTGACGGCATGTCGGATTCGTCGCTCACGCTCTCCAAGGGCCTAAGTTCATTTCCACACAACGAGACTACCAAGAGCCACGAAACGGCGCGATACGAAAAGAGAATTGCCCGGATGACACCGCGTTTTTCTAACTTCCGATAATGGATGCTTATCGGAAGTTAGGGGGCTTCTTCTCCGCACACGTCAGGCTGATGTTGTGTGCACACGCCTACCCGATTTCTTAATCCCTGTTTTATTGTCGCGGAAACGGGTTCTCTCTTCTATCCCAGGTACATGCCACTCGCATTCGTGTTCACAAGGAGCTCCTCGAGCGGAAATCCGGTTCTGCCGATTGAAATCTTGCCCGTTCGTCGAAGGATCGTTCAGCCATTTGCCTGTAGTGAGACCAGTCATCCTGGCTTATTACATGAAAAGCCTGAAATCGTAGGATTTGGGATGAAACGACTGAAGGAGCGAGCCAATCCTCGCGATTTCGTTCGATGACTGAACGGTAGCGGGAAGCTTCGTGTAAAGGTCGAATGTGTTCCAATTCATTTTTGACAGCCCAAGGATCTCTTCAGCAATTTCTCGCAGGTCTGAACTCCCAGCGTGCCTCCTCAGTACCAGCGGCGCGGGAATTCGCCGCTTCCCTTGGTAGTAGCGACGCCCCCCGCCGACTGCTGAAGTAACTCCATGCACCCAGAGCAACGCGGTGAAATCGTCCAGACGCACGACGCTTCCTCGTCGAACGGGGTAGTTGTCTTCCTTCATGTTGCCACTGGAATCCACGTGCGATGCGATATAGCGGAGCGACTCGTCGATCACGACTTCGAGCATCTCGATCTGAGAGACTCCACTCAACCCCTCCCTAAGTCCGATCTGCTCCTCTGGCGTGAACCTGGTTCGCTTGTGGATCACTACCCGTGTCGGAAGCTTGGAGCGCGATTCGAAAAACAGTTCCCTGACTTGCTCGCCAATTCGTCGTGCATCTTCCCGTGAGAGAAACGGATTGCGGCCATAGAACACCGGGTTCTCGACTTGGCTTAGCCGATACTGAAGACCCTCACCACGCGAACTGTAGATGTGGCTGCAACCCATCACGACATGTTTGCCACGTTCGCGTGTGCTATCCACGCTCGTCCCCAAGCCAACAAACGCGGTGTCGCGATCCAGGCCCTCAAGCACCCAAGGCGTTCGCATCGCCTTGACGTAAAATGCCAGTGAAAGCCACCACCAGACCCGACACTGGAGCGAGTCCGATAACGTGCTCTGATCCAAGAACTGCGTGCCGATGCCACGCTGGACACTGCTCGCTTTTACAAAGTCGTGCACATCGAACTTCTCGGTTTCGGTCGAATAGCCACGAAGCTTCGCCCAACGCTCAGGGAAGAAGATCAGAATCACGTTAGGGGCATGCGACGCCTGTAGGCCGTCGATGCAACGGTTGATGTTGCGAGCCACGTCAAGCGTCATCGCACGCTCATCGCTGCCAGTCGGCTCTGGGCAGATCGCCCATCCATTCGAGTTTGGCTCAGCGACAAGGAGATCGACGCCGAATGCTCGGCTAAACCCAGGGTATTCCGGCAAGTAGTCTACTTCGTACTTGCCTGGGGCGATGGTCCTTGAGGCGCTTTGCAAATAGTTCTGCAACTGCCTTGACTCTGCTTTCGGACAAACAATCCCCAGTCGAATATCCGAACTGAGTTGCTGCTTCGTAAGTGAAAAATCAAACGGTCGATTCGTCAATACGCCGCGCACCGGATGGGCGTCGCGACAAGTGCCATTGCCTGCTCGATTCGAGAACATCAACGCGGGTTCGTTGATCTCAATGCCTCGTTGTTTGAGAAATACTCGAAGGCGAGGTTGCACCTGGATTCTGGGTGCATCGCGCCCACCGTAGATCTCGGCGAAAGCAGGAGCCTTGCGAATCAAGTATCGGAAGCCCGAAGCTGCGTCAGGCGGATACTCATATTCCCTTTGTGCCGCATCGGTTGAGAACAGCGACTGCCGCCAAAAGTTCACTGCGTCGTTGAATTCCTTGTTGTGCTGGTACCCCAGAACACGCAGCTTGATTGGATTTGCGATCTCTTTTGGGGCTACCTCGCCGGAAAGCGTAAACACTTTGACTGAAGGCTTGAGCACCAGATAGGCCCGGTTCTCAATTTGCCTCAGCGAAACAAACACCGATTCGCAGACGTTGTAGACCGTGCTCTGTGAATGCTCACGCTTTGCCCTATGCGGAGCCCATAACTCTCTCGTTCCATCCGTCTGAAACTGTGTGCCAGCGACCATGCTGCGTAGGAGCGCCGTTCGCAAAAGCGAAGTAATTGCACCATCCTCATTGCGCAGGTAGTTGCCATAGAGCGGCGTGCGTTTTGGGCGGTCTTTGACGTTGTCGCCAAAGCATGAGGTGATTTCATCGACAGTGCCGAAGGCCAGTATCTGTCCCTTGAACGGAACGGCGACCACGTTCTTGCCGGCCGTTTGATCGCGAACCCACTGCCAGACTCCTTCCGTCGGCATCTCTTTCAGCTCAACAGTGATTGCCTCCGAGGGGCACTCAATTTCAAACGCATTGCTTTTCAAGACGGCGGTGGGGTGATCGCCGTCGATCTGGAATGGGACGCGAATCACTGATGTGCCGCCAGCATTTTCAGCAATCAGCCTCGATACCTGCTCTTGCCCGTTGGAATCCAAGCAATGAAGGGCCAGGCGAGCCATTAGGTCATCGAATCCTTGCGTCGGAACGATGTAGGCTGCGCGCCCGTGGGCACGTGCATGCCGAACAAGTTCAACGACCCCTGGAGCAACGTTGTTCGGGTCTTGAACGCACCAGTAAAGGGTGCCTGATCCCGTTCGACCGAAACCCTCTTTGAAAGCTCGCATCACTGACGCATCGCGGCCACTGTATCCGCACACAATTGTCGGAGTGTTCGTCAGCTCTTGGATGAGAGCTTGTTCGAGTTCTCGCTCCTGGTCCTGCAATTCCTGTTGGGTGTTCTTCAACGCGTCGTAGCGGTAGTCTCCGTGGAGTGAAACGATCAGCACTTCGCCTGAGCTTGCGGGCCTGACGATTCGGTGCTTCGAGTCAATTCCAACCTCTACAGGGGTGAGCTGGCACTCCCCAATCGCTCGACTTGCGAGTTGGTCAAAATTCGTAGTCCAGACGGAGCGGATCAGCCCTTGCTTAGCGAGAACACCGTTGATGCGGTATCCGATATGCGGATTCGCGTGACGCACTTTCTCCTGAAAGAACGCGCGGCGACTATCGGGGATCGGGTAGCACGATTCGATGTAGACGCTGTATTCGTCGGGATCGCCAGCTTCGGGGTACAGGCCTTGCCTATCGAGCCATCGCTGAATTCGTGCCTGAACGCTTGCAAGAGTCAGTTCGGAAAACTGCGATTCGAGTCCGATATTGTTCGTGAGAAAGATGCTTCGCTTCCAATCCCAAATGCACATCTGGGCTGAGGGCATTCCGGACGAAATTGACGCCCCTGCACCTAAAAACAGCGCATGGGGGGTAAGGCGAGCGGCTCCAATCGCTCGAACAAACGCGTCAAGGGGAAGGATCTCGTCGGGCATCAAGCGTCCTCCCCAACGACATCCACCGCCCGCATGGCCTCGGCGGCATTTTGCGAAAGCATTGCGTTTAATTGACGCGGGGCGATATTTGCTGCCTTGAGACGCGCTACGGCTGTAGTGCGCCAGGCAAGATTACCTACACCCGGAAACGTTCGTCTGAGGTCACGCAATGTCCGAAGAGCTTCTTGCGCCCAAGCGCAGAATTGATCACGAGACCAATATCGGACCTTGCGCAACGTGGGCACCGCGCCTTTGGATGCTTTCGTGCATGGCGTGATCACGATGGGAATGATCTCGATGCTCTCCGCCAACGTCAGGTTCTCGCGAAGCCAGTCTGGATGTGAGGCCGCCTGCCTCGCCTTTTTCGCGGGAAATACAGTTCCACTGTTGGCTTCTGCGTGGTCCTCGAACACGAAAACGGTGTCATCTACGATCCACCACGGATCAGGAGCGGCTTCTTCCGTTGAATTGCCCGCAGTGAATCCGAGCATCTTACCCAAACGCTCGTGACCGCCTTCGAAAAGAGTGCCGTCATCCGTTTGCAGGATTGCTTCAAGGATTGCTCGTTCTTCGGCGTCGTACTTTCGGTCGTGAATTGTTCCGAGTTCGTCAAAGATAATTTCGATGCGCTCGACTAATGCGGTTACTCCCGCGTCTTCATCCTGAACCGCTGCCTCTGTCGTCGATGAACTGCCATGGCTGAGGCCCACGAGCCAGCGCAACACCGGGGCAGCAGCTTGGGCCTTTCTGAAATATTCCTTTACCAAGCTTTCGTCAGGCAGTTGGCCTGCTTTGAATGCCAGCCAGGCAGCAGAACCAGCGAGATATAGCCACAATGCGCGGTAACCCCGAAGATCAGCATGATTGAGCTTTCCAAGCACCGACCGACAATGTTGCAAGGCGGCAGAATAATCTGCGTTCCAGATCGCGTACTGATACTCCAGTTCCGCAGGTACGGCGTTCGCCAAGTCCTCCGTTGCTCCGAGCGTGCGTTGAGTAAGCCCAGCGCGGAGTCCAAGGATCGCTTGGTCAGCCGCTTCCCACTCGGAATCTTGCTTCAGAAAATGGTCCAGATTGTGAAGCATTTCATCGGCGGTGCAGTCCCGCGACTGTTCGATACCAAATTCAAGTTCTGCCTGAATCTCCGGATGGAAGAATTCCCGGTTCTCCTTCTTGAAGAGGTAATTGTTTAGATTCTCGCCAAGAATCACGATTGCGGCATAGTCGTTTGGCGACCGCGTACACCGGCCAAACCCCTGCACAAGTCGGGTGAGAATCCGGTCATCGAGCAGCAATTGAGCTGTGACGCGGAGAACAAAAAAACGTTCTTGCAGATTTGCACCACCGGGAAGACCGTCAGCTAGCAGTAATCGGCAATCCTCGTCGATGAGATCGATCCCGTCGTATCGATTGGCGATTACCGCAACAGCGTTCTCGCTTTCCACGAAAGGCTGCTTCGAAGCCTCAAGCTGCGACGCGTCAAACACTGTGCAATCCAAGTCAGATTCGATCTGCTTGGTGGCCTTTTGGGCCGATGCATCATCGGGGACAAGGTACAGCGCCCTACCAGCTCTCTTTATCGCCTGGCTGGTGAGTGACGCCGTTTCGACATCATCAAGTGATCGTTTTGGAAAAATGAAAAACCGGCGTCCAATTCCTTGTTTGTCCCAGCCAACTGGAACAGGAATCTTGTGGATCGGATAACGCCCGGTGACGCGCTCCAAATCGCCTCCTGATCCCAGGGTGGCTGACATGTACAGTCGCTGGCGTGCTCCGGCAAAAGGCCCTTGCGTGTTTGACGGCGGGATCAATGGGCGAATCAGGATCGCTCGTCGCGACACGTACAAGTGACACGCATGAAGTGAGTCTCTGAGAATACTCCAGGGGTAT
Organism: uncultured Frigoriglobus sp.; assembly: GCA_964422915.1. Taxonomy (GTDB): domain Bacteria; phylum Planctomycetota; class Planctomycetia; order Gemmatales; family Gemmataceae; genus Gemmata. Next base: position 25,318 of record CAYRDG010000015.1, read on the forward strand.
CGCAGATTCGTGTTCTGCGTATGTTCATCCAGCAGTGCCACAAGTTCAGGAACCAACGATTGAAACGCCGGAGTTGGAAGTTTCTCCACCCACTTTGGATCTTCAGCGTCACCATCGCTCGGTGCCAACCGGCAGCGATCTGCGTGTGGCAACACCGACATCAATAGGCCAACCAGCGCCGAAAAAGCTGCCTCATGTGTCGAATCCGAGCGTTCAACCTGGAGCGACCAATACTTGGCTACATAGTTTTCCGCCGAGTGAGCATCGTCGAGAATAATCACACTGGGGTCGGAGAAAAACGGATTCGTGTTGAATAGGCTGCTGTAGGTTGTGACCGCAACGGCTTCATTGTTTTGCCAATCAGCCGCCTTCTTTGAGTCGTAGTTCACGCGCTTCCCAGTGAATGCGTGGAGATCGATACCGTATTTTTGGGCGGCTTGCTCTGCGACCTGGTTGACCAATTGGCGGGTGGGACATAGGTAGACCACTCGTTCGCCATACTTTCGGCGTCGCCATTCGGCGATCAGAAGTCCGACCAGCGTCTTGCCGCTTCCGGTTGGAAGTTGCAACGCAATGTCCGCATGCTGCGAATGGACCGCCATGTAACTTCGCAGAAGGTCAGCTTGGTGCGACAAGAGGCCTGGCACCGTGCGTTTTCGAAGGTCCCGAAATAGCGCTTCTGGATCATCGGGGGAAGGTGCGTTTTGCTTCGGCAGCTTGAATGCCATTTGGTGCGGCCCTGTTATTCTCTGAAACCAAGCGTCGTGAAAGTCAGCGCTCGGCAAGTTTCAATCACCTCACGCACATACCCGTCATCAGGCGCGGGTTTCCACATCGGAGACATCTGCGGCTATTCCCACTCCTTCGATTTGAATCCCAGGCTGTTCGCATTCTCGCTCACGCCGCGTTTGATCGTGTCGCTGGCTCCGTAGGGGAAGTCGGCGGCGATTTCGAGTGTGATTCGCACCGTGGCATTTGGATCGGAGGTCAGTAGCGCGATCACTTCGTCGGCGATCGTGTTGAGCTTCGACTTTGCCAGTGCCGCGTTCACTTCCACGCTGCCGTGGAAGGACTTGGGTTTCGCAGCGACAACGGGACCGGGACCAGGAATGGGATGGCCGGGTTCAGCGACGCCGGTGCCGGCGGTCGGCGGGATCGGGTCGGAGACAGTTCCTCCTGCTGGTTGAGCGGCCGTCTCGCGTTTCTTGCGTTCGGCATAATAAAGTCGGGCCGCTTCCGGTTCGATGAGCAGTAGCGTGTCGTCGAATGACACGTTGCCGTCGCCCAGTTGGAAGCCGTCATAGCCGCCGTTCGATTGTCCGTAGGCGGTGCCGAAGAAGTCCTGGCTGGCCGCGCCGGTGCGAATGACTGACGCGAGAACTTCTCTCGACTTCAGGCGGGGGAGATAGAGGTACTTCAGCGAGTCCTCCCAGAACGTCATCGCGCCGACGGCTGGCTTGTCGGCCTTCCAGTAGAGTTCCTTCAGCTTCGCCCGCAGGTGGATTGGCGACCAGGCATCGATCACGAGCTCGTTTTCGCGGCAGATCCTTTCGAGTTCCCCCGGTGCGGTGCCGCTCGTGGTGTTGAGCGGGAACGATTCGACAGAAGGCTTTGCAGCCGTGGGATCGTCCTGTACCGGACAAAGCAGCCACTTGAAGCACTCGCGAGCGGCGCGGGGCAGAACGGCAGCGGCCGACTGAGCCTCCTTCTCCGCTTGCTTGCGTTGAATCTGGTCGATGTTGAGACGGCTTTCCTCCACATCATCGACGATGCTTTGCCATGCTAGCGCAACTTTGGTGGCGTCGCGGAGTCGGCCCAGAACGGGATTGTCCGGCGCAAGAAAGATCAGCCGGTTGGCCCGGTGCCGTGGCTGGCTCCCGTGAGAGCGGAGATATTCCTGAACCGAATCCGTTGCCTGTCGAGGAGCGTCTTTCAGGTAAGCGTTTTCCGGTGACAGAATCACCAGCCGCAGCGCCGTGTCGTCCGGCACGTCTCCATGCGGGGTGAAGACGTGAACCCCCTCAAACGGTGAAGCGTTCGCGAAGAGCTTCTTCACCACGTCTTCTATTTTCTTCCGCACGTCGGTGTTCACGTCGAACCGTTGCTTGCGGTCCTCCATTTCCCGACGCAGGTTCGCCCGTGTGTCGAACCAGAAACGTGTGGCATCGGCGGTCTTGTCGCCGGAACTGTTCAGGTAGTGAAGCCGGTCGGCGAGTCGCCCCAGGGCGTCGGCATAGACCGCCGTCGTCTGGCCCGGTTGCAGGCAGCCGAGAAGCACGCGCCCGCGATCGAGGCCGCGAATCCCAGCCTTCTGAACGACGCTTGATGGTGCAGAGCCGAGAAACAGCGTCCGGGCCACGCGGCGGGCGGCGTTCACCTGGCCGAAGCGGGGTTCTTTGCCTTCGAGTTCTGTTGTCTCGGCGCGATCGCCGTCGATGTCCCGTTCGATCACCGGGTCCCAGCCCGGCGGCAGCAGATACGTCATCTCGTTGCGAACATCGCCATCGGCCAGCGGCAGGCTTCCGGGCAGAATCAACAAGTCCTTGTTGTCGGCCTTCCACAGTCGGCTAATGACCTTGGCCATCAGCTTCAGCACGCCGCGCGTGCGCTGGAAGCCGTCGATGGTCGTCCAGTCTTCGTACAGGCGGTCGAACACTTCGGGATGAATCGGGTACGCCTGCGTCAGCCGGTCGTAATAGCGGCCTTCCTGCGTTTCGCTGGGGAGCTTCGCCCCTTCCGCGATGTAGGCGTCGGCGAAGGCCCGGCACACCGCGTCGCGGACCTTCAAATCCTTGATCGGCTCGAACAGCCGACGGCGGACGATCTCGAACGCTTCTTCCGTCGCGACCGGCTTCCAGAGCGCCTGCACGCGGCCAAAGGTTTTCTCCAGTGCCTTGAGCGCGCCGACGCCCCGGCTGCTGCCTGCTTCGACATCAGACTCCGGCAAGCTCGCCAGGACCACGGCGGTCGGCACCTGCTTCACGGCCTCTGTGAGAGCCTGCACGAAGGAGAGGTTGCTGTCATAGGTTCCGCCGGAGAGTGCAGCACCATCGCCGAACTGGCGGATATACGCCACCAACTCGTCCATCAGCACGACGCACGGGGAGTAGGTTTCGAGCAGTTGCCGTAGCGCATCTTTGCCGGGCGAAGTGCCGTTTCCATCGGCGTCCTTCACGAGCGCGTACCCCTCGCTTCCGCCGAGTTGCCAGGCAAGTTCGCCCCAGAGCGTCTTGATGGAGATTTTCCCTCGCTTCCACGGCTGGCCGGGAGCGTGCGCCGTACCATCGATCACGGCGACGCGGGCTTGCGGCACGTCCATCAACTCCGCTTTCTCGACCAGAGTCGGGATACCCTGCAAATCGGAGAGCGGGCACTTCCGCGAGGCCAGGTGCAGCACGGCGAGCATCGTGTGTGTCTTGCCGCCGCCAAAGGCAGTTTGCAGTTGAATGACCGGTTCGCCCCCTTTGCCACTCAGCCGCTGGCAAACCTGGGTGAGCAGCAGGCGCATCCCTTCGGTGATGTAGGTCCGCTCGAAGAACGCTTTGGCGTCCTGATATTCGACGGGAGCCTTTCCCGAATGCACGGCGGAAATGTCCGCCGCGAACTCGGCTTGCTGGAATGTACCCTTCAGCACGTCGCCGTGGGGGATCGCAATTTCTCGCCAGGGCTTCATCGTGTTTCCTCGATTTCAAACAGTGAGCGTTGCTGGGGTGTCGCCACTTTCACGGCGGCGCTCTCAATGCCGCTCCATCCCGTGACGACTTCGTTGTAGGCTCGGGCGTCTTCTGCCAGACCGGCCCGTTCGCAGAGTGTGTAAAGCCGGTAGGCCAACTGACGGGCTGCTTCGGCTTTGCTGGCGGCACCGGCAAGAACCTTGGCTGCGCCGCTGTCGCCTTCGGTGTTGTAGGCTCGAATCAGTTGGTGGAGTGCTTCCCAGACGGGCAGTCGCTTATCGCTCGAAGCATCCCAATCGGCGGGGTATTCCTTCCACTTCAGCAGTCGAACCTTTCCGCCACCGCTTTCGATCACTCCCGACTCCTTCACCCCGGCCACGCTCGTTCCTTTCGCGCGGGCAAGCACGTCGGCTTCACCAAACTGGCCGGAATCCCAGTGATGCTGCTCGAACCAGCGGAGACAGAACTGGGAATCGTGATCGAAGTCATCTTCAGCGAGGAAACGGTTGATGAGTTGCAGAGCTGTCTTCACAGTCATCGGCGTGCCGTCGGCTTCCAGGACCGCGTCGTAACGGCTGAAGATCGCCATGCCGGGGCCAATGATCGCTTGCGAGAGGTCCACAGGAGCGACTGGAGAATGAAGTCCTTCGCTCTCGCGAGTCATGGCGTCCAGGGCGATCGGTAGTGTTTCGTTCAGTTTGCGAATGAACTGACGTCGGGAGATCGTTCCGGCATTCATTGTGCGAGGGCGAGAAACGAGGACCACTGACGAGGCGAGTGCATTTCGTTGCGTCTTGAGATTGCTTGTGTACTCGGTTCGCATTGGCCATGTCCCGGTCACGGCTAAGCCCGACGACATCACAGCATGAAGAAACGTCTCCCATCCCGTTGAGCTTGTGCCAGAGTCGGATTCGGTCTCCGACTGTCGAAATGCATAAAAAATAGTCATCACGGAGCCAGGCGAACACAGTCTCCGCAAATTGCTAAATACTTGGACCATTCCTTTGAGAAAGAATTCTTCTGCCGACCCTTTCCCTCCATGGCGATGTGGAGTAGCAACGAGCTCTTCACCCTTGGGGGTGGAGATCGACGCAAAAAGAGTGGGAAGCGTTGGCTGTAAGCACCGTCGCAGCCACACGTAAAAAAAATCAGACAGATCGGCGTATCCGATGTTGTCGTAGTATGGTGGATCTGTCGCAATTACCTTGTTGGAAGATATGCCTTGCGTCTGGGCTGCCGCCTGCGTTGCTTCGCCTACTCCTGTTGCGGGTAATGCATGTTCAACAACGCGAACCAAGTAATCAGTTTGCCCAAGAAAGTTGCCGGTTGAATCACTAAACGGATTGCTCTCCACTGTATCGAAGATCATGGTCAATGCTTGCCTTGCAAAGACCTGCTGGATGTTCTCGCCTTTGGTATCCCAGAAGCACAACGAGGCGCATCGATTGGCCAAGCGGCTGACGCACAATGCCAAGTACAGTGACACGGCGTCCGCATACGGCATCTCTTCGCTCTCGTTATTTCCCTCTTTAGAATCAGACTGAATTCTAAGCCTCGCTTCGCTAACCAAATCGCAGAATGTAGACAAGACGGCGAGTTGCCGCGGAGTGAAAACATCGCTCCATTTCGCCAAACCGTAGTTGCCGATACGGAAACCCAATGCCTGTTGAAAAAACTCAACATCAGGCTTCCATGAAGGTTGTGCAGCCTGGGCAGTGGCCTCATGTTCTGCAACCGGAGAAAGATAGACTCTCCCATTTGCTCCTTCTGCGACAATCGCCATGAGCCTGAACGCAAGCCGTCCTGCTTTGCCTTCAGAACGGATATACGTCGCGTCGATTGGAACTTGACTCATCAAGCAGCGAAAGTTTCCGCGCGACGCCTTTGTGCCACTCTTTATGCTTTCTGACGGTTTGCCGACTTTCACTGTGAAGGTGTAGCCTGACTTGGAAATCACCGGTTCGACATACGCTTCCTTCCCGGCCTTGCTGCTGAGGACGAAGGTGCTGGCGAGCGGCACATCGACACTGCTATAGGCCGGGTTTGGACTCTTCACCGTCCTCGCCCAGAGCCACGCAATGACGGTAAGCTTTTCGCCGACATATTGCTCCAGGTCGGGGCGATCTTTCGCCATCTCCTTCGTGACCTCAACCGGCGGGTAGAGATGCCCGATCCGCTTGAAGGCTTCATCCCGCATCCACTGGCCGTAGTAACGCACGTCCTCCGCGAGTCCCGCAGCGCCTTTCCACTCTCCAGCAAACATCGGTTCCTGGGACTTGCGTCCCTGCTTTACCTCAGCCGGATGCACGGGGGGCTTTCCCGCGAACTTCGGCGGAATCTCGATCATCGCCTTGTTGATCAGGACCGCGACCGGGTTCAGGTCGCTGGCATAGGCTTCCAGTCCGAGCCGCTGGGCTTCAAGCGGAATCGCTCCGCCACCGGCAAACGGATCGTGCAGCCCTGGCATTTTCTTGGGGTCGAACAATTCTTTCGCCTGCGGGTGGTCCTTGTTCAGTTCACACGTTTCTCGCCACGAACGGCGAATCTCCTCGCGGGCTTCGTTCAGCACTCGCTCGTTGGTCGTGTTCTCCCACTTCACCAGTTCCTCGATGATGCGAAAAAGCTCCGCTCGCCGTTTGGTCCAATGCCCTTTGTGCTGCTGGTTCGGCTCGACACCGGGATTCTGGCAACGCCACAAGTCTTCGGGATCGTGAACGAGCTGCGAAAAGATCACGGCGCGCGCGGCGGCTAACGGCCGCCGTGCCCACCAGAGGTGAAGCGTGGACGGGTGCCCGTGCCGAATCGACTTCTCGCGGGCCGAAGCCGCATTGATGGCATCGAGCGGGAGAGCGACTTCGATGAGTTTCTTTGGGGAGACAACGTTCACGTATGTTCCTTCGCCCGCTTGAGCAGTTCGCTGATGGAGTAGTTCACGCTGGCCGCGCCCCAATCCGGCTCCCGCTGGAACGGATTCGTGAGGTAATACGGGCCTTCGGTGGTGTCGTCCGGGTTCACAAAGACGATGGCCAGAATGAACTTGTCTCCTTGATTGAAGGCGTAGAGGATTTCGTTGCGCGTGACCGTGATCGTGTCCGCCCCCTTCACCCGGCCCTTGACTTCAATGTGCTTCGGATCGAGAAGGATGTTGTTTGCGGCAGGTGGGTAACTGGTCACATCCCAGCCGCATTTGTCTGCTGAAACATCGACGACGCGATGCCCCTTCGCCTCTTCCGCCTGCATGACGACTTGCATAGCGAGACGTTCGATCTTCTTTCGGGCAGCCGCGTCGGCTGCGTTCCATGCCGGGGCTTCACCCCGTAACTTTCGAAGCAACCCAGCGGGAATCACCAGCGCCCCGCCCAGCACCACAGGCGTTCCGTTCTGCGCCTGGCGCATCGCCTGCAATTCTTTCTTGCGGCTGTCCAGCCTGCTTTGCAGGTCTTCGAGCGTCCTCTGCACGTTGTCGAGGTTCAGCCGCACGACTTTCCCGGCGGCCAGCTCATCCTTCAGCTTCAGTTCCCGGTCGGTCCAGAAAGCGATTTCCTTTGTGAGCCGTTCATGGACGGCTGCGAGCGTTTTATCGACGTGTTCGACGCGGCGCGTCGCCACCTCCTTGAAGTGCTCAGGAACCAGCGTCCCGGCGGCGAGAGCCACGGCCTTCTGCTCTTGCTCGGTGCGAATCCACGAAGCGTCCAGGAGGTCATTCAACAGGGGTCGGTCGAATTCAGCGAGCGGTTCGAGATCAAGGTGCGGCGCCCATCCGGCAAATGACGCCTTACCATCGGAGTTCACGCGGATGAAGTGCATCCGCTTGGAGAGCACGACGCCATCGCCGGATTTGACTTCATGCGTCAGCAGGAACAGGAGCCACGGGTCTTCCGTGTCATCGGCAGGATCAACGAGCACCGCGCCTTGCCGAAGCAGGTTGGCGTGCTGTTCGAGGATCATGTCGGTGATGGCCAGCATCAGCGGATGGCCGGGGTGCATCAGGACGGCGCGGGCCAGGCCCGGCTTGTCGTTTGGTTGCATGGCATCGCGAGTGAAGCCGATGCGGTCATACCGCTTCAGAATTGGTTCCTGCTCGCGACGATTCCGGCCGGTGAGCCGCCGATCTCGCTCCCTAATGACGGCAGGAACGTGCGTAATCTCCCACCGCTCCTGTTCGCGGCGGTGAATCGTTCCGCCCAGAGTATCGAACGCTTTCAGGAAGAAGGAACGCACAAAGAACGGCTGCAAGCGTCGGGCTTCGGCCCGCTCCATTTCCTCCTTCACCTTAAACAACCGGTCCGCCGACATCGTTTCCTGGGCAAGCGCGTTCCGGTCGAGGAGACTCTTCAAATGGTCGTGATCGAAAACATGGTCGATTCGCTTGGAGAGCCGAGCACGGACTTCGGGCTTGTCGCCGTAGCGAATGGCTTCGATCAGCAGATCCTTCAGGCTCTTTTCCTCAAAGGCTTCGCCGAGGATGTTGAAAACCTTCCCCTTGAGGGCGTCGCACTCGGTCGCGAGCTTTTCGAGCAACCGGTGCCAGACATCCCCTTCGCGAGTTTCCTTCGCGACGATGCTCCACAGGTGACATACTTCGGTTTGCCCAATGCGGTGAATCCGCCCGAAGCGCTGTTCCAGCCGGTTTGGATTCCACGGCAGGTCGTAGTTCACCATCAGGTGAGCGCACTGGAGGTTGACACCTTCCCCGGCGGCGTCCGTGGCGATCAGCACTCGCACGCCGACATCCGACCGAAACAGGGCTTGAGCTTTGCGACGTTCATCGCGGTGCGTCCCACCGTGAATGGTGACGATGGCGTCCTGTGTACCGAGAACACCGGCGATCTTCGCGTGCAGGTAGTTGAGCGTGTCCCGATGTTCGGTAAAGAGGATGATCTTACGCTGCCGTCCCGACTCATCGTGCATCTCCGGAGTATTTTGAAGGAGCTTGGAAAGTTCCTCCCACTTCCGGTCTTGTCCCGATGCGACTACGGTTTTTGCTTGGAGTTCCAGATTACCGAGAATCACAATTTCCGCTTCGAGTTCGGCGATGGTCTTTGCGGCCGTTGCCTGATCGACCAGCTTTTCTTCGAGGTTCTCCTGTTCTTCCGCGTTCAGGTCATCATCGTCTTCGGGAACTTCATCCAGCGTCTCGGCAAGAACGGCCCGGCCTCTTACGCCGAGCTTCGCTTCACGAAGGCGTTCGGAGAGTCGGTCTTTGCGCCGCCGAAGGGATTGGTAAATGGCCTCGGGACTGGACGCCAGCCGCCGTTGCAGCGCTGTGAGCGCGAAACCGACGGACCCTTTACGAGAGCCGGTCAACTCATCGGCCTTGCCCATTTCGGTCTGAACGTATTGGGTGACTGCCTCGTACAAAGCAGCTTCTGCGTCGGAGAGCTTGTAGTTGACGGTGTATGCCCTCCGTTCCGGGAACAGCGGAGTGCTATCGAACTTGACCAGTTCCTCTTTCACCATCCGCCGCATCAGGTCGGTGGTATCGACTTTGTGAACGCCGTCGCGGAACTTGCCGTAAAAGCGATCTGAATCGAGCAGAGCCAGAAACAGTTGGAAGTCCTCTTCCTTTCCGTTGTGCGGCGTGGCCGTCATCAACAACAGATGCCGCGTCTCGCGACCGAGGCGTTCGGCGAAGCGGTATCGTCCGGTTTTTTCGAGTTTCGAGCCGAAGAAATGAGCCGCGAGCTTGTGCGCTTCATCGAAGACGACCAGATCCCAACCGGCGGCACAGAGCTTCGACTGAAGGCTGCCGGGAATCCGTCCGCCGTCGCTCTCTTCTTCGTCGCGAGCGAATTGGTCGAGCCGCACGATCAGGTGATGATGGTCTTCAAACGGGTTTCCGCTGGGGGAGGCTTCTTCCAGAGCAGACGAATAGACGCGAAATTCGAGGCCGAACTTCTCGAAGAGTTCATCCCGCCACTGCTCGACAAGACTCCCCGGAGCAACAATCAGGATGCGGCGAGCATCGGCCCGCATGACGAGCTCGCGGATGTAGAGGCCCGCCATGATCGTCTTACCGGCACCGGGGTCGTCGGCGAGAACGAACCGGAGTGGCTGACGGGGAAGCATCGACTCGTAAACGGCGGTGATCTGGTGTGGAAGCGGATCCACGTTTGAAGTGTGGACCGCCATCATCGGATCGAACAGAAACGCCAGATCGATGCGTTTGGCTTCGCACGCGAGTTGAAAGGCCGCTCCATCGCCGTCGAACGCCCACGGGCGCTCCGTCGTGGCGGGTGTGATTGCCTCTTCGTCCGCAGGACCAAGCAGCCGTTCTTTGATGCCTCCATCGGGCAACCGATAGATGACCTGAACGGCGTTTTCCGCGTGCGGCACTACAGCGACGACGGTGCAGACGAGTTCCGGATCGAGGCCGACGAGGGCAAGGCCAGGCTTTAGTTCAGCGAGTTTCATGAATCACCCTCATACACATCGGTCCGTCTTCCTGGCTTCCGTCGAGCCGGACCGGACTCGCTTGAGAAACTCCTCGAGTTCATTCCGGTGGAAAAGACGGTAGCCATTGGCAGGATTGCGGCGAACCGGCACCTTTCCTGCTTCAGCCCAGACCCGAAGGGTGTTTTGTGAAACGCCCAGCACCTTGGCCGCCTCGGCAATCTTGATGTACTCATTAAGTTTCGTCATTTCGCTACCCAGGCACGAGATTCGCTCATGGCCCCGCACCTTACCAAACTCTCCAATCCCCGCACAGGTTCGCAGTAGGGGATCGATTGATTCCGAGGCCATCGTCTCTACGGGCAAGACAATGCGGCCCCTGTAACGGATCGGTCCGATACGGGATGCGCAAGATCGCCCAAAGGCTGAATGCCCACCGCGCGTACTCCCCTCCCCGCTGACGTTGCGACTCCATCCGAAATCGCCCGTCTCGTTCGCTACCGGTTGTTGACGTAAAACTGCAATCATCCTACGATGAGGGCGGAGAGCATTCAAGCGGGAACGATCATGACCTTCGCAACACGTATTCGTGAGCTGCGAAAACGGAAGAATCTGACGCTCCGAGACCTCGCCTCGGAAGTGGGCATCAACTTCACCTACCTGAGCAAGATCGAGAATGGGAAGCTCGATTTCAGCGAATACCCTAGCGAAAAGCTCATCCGCAAGTTGGCCACCGTACTCGATGGAGACGTTGACGAGCTATTGCTTCTTGCCGAGAAGATTCCCGACGGCATCCGAAAGAGGGTCATTGAACGCCCGGATGCGTTTCGTCGAATCGCTAGGCTCGATGATGCAGCCCTCGACAAACTCCTTGAATCGCTCGACCGTTGACTGCATTGAAAGACGTGTCGCTATGTGCCGGGGAACTGTAGATGTCGCAAAAAGTGTTCAGCGATTCTGAGCGCTACGCCGTATATACGGTTCACGGCGAACGATGCTACATGTGCCGTAAACCGGTCGATCTGTCCTCAATGCAGGTCGATCACGTAATTCCCGAACATCTTCTCGACAAGCCAGAAAACTTAGCCGGTATCTTGAATGCCTTCGGTTTATCGGAAGACTTCGACCTCAATTCCTACGCGAACTGGCTTCCTGCATGTGGCCCCTGCAACAACAGGAAGCGCGGTATGAAATTCAATCCCACCCCGCTCATTCAGGTCGAGCTTCAGATCGCAGCCGAGAAGGCTGACAAGGCTGCCGCGCTCGCATCAGAGACGGTAAGCACGCAAAAGGTTTCAAGAGCGCTCAACACGCTCCGTCGAGCTTTTGAAGCAGGAGGCTCGACCGACATACTCATCGAGATGCTTCAACCGCTCCTAGACTTCCACACCAGCAAGCGGGAACCAGAACTGGCTAACACACCGGTTCGTCTCTCGCCTCTCATCGAAGTCATCAGCGAAGCGAATGGCCTGCGAATTGTGCGCGGTCCCTATGGAACTGGTGGTGGTCCAATTGGGCCAAATATCGACGGCAGCTTTTACTGCCCAACGTGCGGGCACGTCGCCTGGAACGGGGCGCGTTGTGTAGTCTGCGGGGAAATGAGCGACGACTGACCGCGATGTCTGCATTCGGGCCTCCATGCCAAGAACGTTGGCATCCTTGCCAACGGGATTTTCTAAGGCATGACTCCGGTGTTCGATGGGGTTAGGCAGAGAAGGGGAAGGACGGGTGTTTTTTTGGGGGGGCACACCGCGTCAAAGCCAAACCTTTGGAGAGGAGCGAGGACCCGGTAGAGCAGCTACCGGGTGTCCCCGCCGCGTCCATCGACGCACCGTCGGCTCGGCTATCCCTTGGCAAGGTTGCGTCCCCGCAGAGCCTGCCTCTGTTTCACCGAGCTTTTTCGACCGTAAAGCTTTTCAGGAACCTAATCAACAGGCATGCCGGCGTGCGGGGATGCCTGTTGCGGTAAATGTCTGGAAACCGTTTACAATTAGTCTTGGCGATCGGCCGGTCGGAGCTGAGTCAGGCTTCGCCCGTCAAGCCACCGGGCAATGAGGAAGACTTAGGCGGATGAAAGCTTACAAGCGATCCATTACGAGCAACCTGCTGGGAAGAGCGGCCCACGCAGATGTCTTTGAGCTCGGCTCTTCGCCGTCCTTTCTCTTCGTCCTCTTTGGTGGGTCGGGGATCGAGGACGAGGAGTATGAGCGGAGGAGCGAAACGGTAATCCCCGTCTTTGACGAGGTGCTCAAGGGGCTGCCTGGAACGAAAGCGGTCGTAGTTCACGTGACCGCACCGTATGACGTGCCCTTTAACCGCTTTGCCGAGAATCCGTCCGCTGCTGACCTCTGGAAGGCTCACGTTCTCGACGAGCTTCTTTCCCCGTGGTCTGACCTCCCCTACTTCGTGTGTGGCTTTTCTGGCGGTGCGGCTCTTGCCCTGAACGGACTTCAGAAGGAGCCTCGCTGCTTTGGCGGCGCTGCGCTCGGTGCGGACGCGATCCCACGGGATTTCGTCTGCCCAGACAACTGGGAAGGGAAACTTCGGATCTACTCCGCGCCAAACGACCGGGTCTGTAACCATCCCGCCAATCGGCAGGTAATCGAAACGCTAGAAGAACGCGGCGAGCTCGAAGAGTTTCATCAGAGATCCGGTGGCCACCGACTTGCGGATTACGCGACGGCTGAATGCCTTGGAGAGCTTCTCCGCTTTGCGAGCAGTCTTGTTGCAGCTCGAAGCTCGAATTGAGACCGGAGCACACTGGCCCCGGCTGCTTGTCCCCTCCCCCTTCGCCCGCCGCCATCAAATCCGCACCGACCCGGCAGTCCGCCGGAAAACTTATCGGTCGATTCGTGAAGGGGGGCGGTATCGCGTTATCCGGTCGCCTCGTCTTCTCGCTCCCAGCGTGGGCCGGTCTCGAACGGGCGGAGCACACGGCGAATGAATCGAAAGCACGTCTTTGGGACAGGCTCGAACCCTGCCCTCTTCCTCTCCCGGTTGATGGCTCTCAGAACACAGAGAAGCTGCCTCCGAACCGGAGCATACGGTTCAAACGGAAGCCTTCGCAGTTCAGTCTCGATTCGACTCAAAGATCGGTGCGTTGCGAGGTCCACGAAGTAGGCCTTGAGGCGTTTGTACTCTCCCTGCTCAATCCTGACGTGCGGGTGGCCACCTCGGTGGCTTATCGAGTATCCGTGAAACCGAATCGGCACTCTTCGAGCATCCCGGACAGAAGTGGCCTCTTCCGCAAAGAAGGGGTGTTCCCCGTGCGTAGCAAGGAGAACGAAAAAGTGTCCGTAGCGAAGATACTGTATGTTTGCGAGCCCAGCATGCTTTCGCCGCGCCCTCGCCCACTTGGAGATGTCGATACCGTACTTTTCGATGAGCTTTTGGTCCACGCTCTCCGGAGACTTCCCGTTTGGGACCTGGCCCGTTACGTAGAACCAGTATCCGTTTCCAAGGTACGAAACGGCTAGCTGCTGGACGAACCCTTCCGGGGATGTGGCCTCGCATCGGTACATTCCCCCTATTCCGGCTTTTGCTGCCCGGTGATCCAGGCATTCCGGCATCCGGGGCTGCGGGCACGCTAGGCGGCTGCTCTTGGCATCACCAGCCGACCGAGTACGGCCTCGACCGTGCTTGAAAGACCAGTCCCTTGCGTTCCTCCGTCGCGATAGCGAACGATTGCACGCCTTGCCCGCTCCTCGTCTGCGTCTGTGATGTGGCTCCAAAGGCCCCGCTTTACGATACCGACAAAGACACGAACCGGGTCTCGTGCCCGGCAGCTCTTTGCTCTTACGGCCGCGGAAATCCAGTTCAGAAGATTTGCCTCCGAGTCCTCGATCCAGGATTCCTTCACAGCCTGGTGGTAAAGCGCTTCGGTTCGAGAGTAGGCCAGGAGATCTTCTGGCTGGACGTTTCGAAGGTCTGGCTTCCCCACCCTATTCCGTTTCGAAGAAACACCAGACGGCTTGGCCGTCCAAGCTTTCTGGTTTTTAGATCCGTAAGGAGCTTTCTTGTCTTTCATAGGAGGTGCAAAAGCGGTGCTGTTTCTGACCGCCGGGGGTGCAACTTCCGATTCGGTGACCCGTTGGCCACTTTCGGGCGCAGACCGCCGTCGTCTCGAAGCTACCCGCGCGGGGCGGGAGCCCCAGGCAAGGTTTATCCGAAAGTAGGCACCGTCACGGTTTAGCTTTCGCTGGAGAGACCCGGTATCCTTCGTGATGAGGCCAATGGCGATGAGCTCCTTTCGGGCAGCCTTTACCGCACGCAGAGAGACCTTCATCACGTCCGCTATCCAGGAGGCCTTCACCGTCCCGACTCCCCTCACCTCTCCGTTTTTCCGGTCGATGGTCATCCCGCGAAATAGGTACGCGAGAACCGTTTTTCCAAGAGCGGGTTTTGGCGACCGGGAAAGGAATCGAAGCACGGAGCGAGGTATAGGCACGGGGCGTTTAGACGACCTTCTTCCGGCGAGTGCGAGCGAGAGGTCGCTTTCGCCTGGGTGCCGGTCTCGATGAATCAGGATCGAGCTTTCGGAGAAGGTGAGAATCCTGCAACGAGCGAGGGATCGAAGTTCGCTTCGAACTGCCTTCTCGTTAAGGGCGGTTGCCGTGGAGAGCTCAGCGACTCGGTACCGCTGATTGCCCTGGCACCTTCCAGCCCTCCTCTTCGAGGAACGCTTTGCAGCCTCTCGAATGGCGATCAGTGAATGGCACGCAAAGTACACCCTGACTGCTCGATACGAGATCCTTCTCTCGTTTAGGGCGTGAATTAGGCTCCCGCAATCTGCGGGAGTGATGGTCTTGTATCCAGATTGGACGCACACGTTCCCTGATCTCCTCAAAGCGAGGAGCACCAAACTCAGGCAACACGACTTCTGTCACCCGCTATGCAGGTGAGGACTTGACACACACTCTTTGGGAGAATTACCCTGGACTTGCTGAAGGTCTGTTTCAGGGAATTCCCGCCATTGTGCGGGTTTTTCCGTTTCTAGCGGACGTTAAGCTCCCCTTCCCTTTTGGCCTCCTCTCGTTCTCTTCCGCCCTTCGAGCTTTAGCCCGAAAGACGCTTGTGGTTTAAGCTAGTTGAAATGTTTTCCTTTGCCGCAATCTCGCGCAAGATCCAAAATGCGGATCGCGCCTGGAACGTTATGCCGATAACGGCATGAGACGTTAACGGCGAGCTTCCTATCTCGGAAGGACGGAAGGTGCCGTTAACGGAAGGTGCCGTTATCGGCAGCCAGTAAGCCTCCGAGATGATGGGAAAGCCGATAAGCCGATAACGGATTCTGCCGATATGCCGTCAACGCAAGCTGCCTAGCTCGGATCGTTCCGTGAACGGCTTCACGGCAGAATAAAAAAATTCTCGTCGCCGTGCGTTCTCGCGATTCGCTTCGGATGCTAACCGAAGTTTTCTGCAAAGCGGCGCGTTCTCGGCTTGTGCCGATATGCCGTTAACGGCACCGAAGATTGTGGCTTGTCGATATGCCGTTAACGCGTTATCGGAAGAACAGGTCTAGCGAGCATTCAAGAAGGGAGAGATGAAGACACGGGTCATCGCAGTCGGCAATCAGAAGGGTGGAGTAGGGAAGACGACGAACACGGTCCATATCGCAAGAGCTCTCGCTGAGCGCGGACATAAGTGTCTCATCATCGACCTCGATATGAACCACGGAGCCACTCGGCACTTCGGTGTCGAGCCGGAAGCTTTCCTGGGCTCATTCGAGATGCTGGTAGGGGAGGAGCCAGCGGAGAATCTGGTTTTGAGCCACGCAGATAAGGAAGAGGGAGTCACACTCCCTCAGAACCTCGACCTCATCCCGGCCGCTCGAAAGCTCGAAGGCATCGATCAGGCGGTGATGTCGAAGAGTAAATTCATGACACCTCACGAGGTGCTGAAGCACCCGCTCGATTCGCTACGCGGGAAGTACGACTTCATCTTTCTGGATACCGCCCCGAACGCAACGCTCCCAACGCTCGCAGCCTACATGAACGCGGACTACTTCATCCTCTCGGCCATGCCGGACCCGTTTGCGATCGCGGGACTAAACGACGCGATGCGAGACATCATGGACGCGAGGTCTCGTGGGAACACGAGGCTCGTTCTTCTCGGGGTTGTTATCTCCGGAGTGGATAAGCGAACGAGCCTTGCCAACGCCCTTTCTGAGTTTGTCGAGAACTCGTTCCGAGTCGGGGAGAGTGCTGAATCCGTGAAGTTCAAGGCATCCATCGGACGCTCGACCGTGATTCCCCAAACCCAGAAAGTCGGAAAGACCCTCTTTGAGACACATTCGACCCATAAGGTCACAGACGAGTACCGCGCCCTCGCAGTTGAGATCGAGGAGAGACTTGCAAGGTTTGAGGGAACGGGCGTTGCCGCCCCTGAAATGCGGGGAGTGGTAAATGGCTAAGCGAGCGGCTGCCGACGAGAAGCCGTACCGGCCGCTTCTTGACGCGAGTCTGGTTACGGCTGCCCTTTCCCAGGTCGTGACCCCTGCGCCGAAGGAGGTGGAGGTGTCGCGGCCTACGTCTGTCGCACCCAAGGTTGCAGAGACTCCGAGAGCTGAGCCACCGCGAAGGATCGAGCAGATTCAGGAGCCTACGGTCCAGATGACGGTCCCGCCTCGTGACGAGAGACGGGCCGGACAGGAGCTTGTCGAGAAGTTTGACCACGAGAAGCGGATTCTCTTTACCCGTGGCGAGACTCAGGCAATCGACCGCCTCGTTACGTCGCTTGCGGCCCGGCTGAATGCCCAGGTGAAGGTAAGTCACGTTATCCGCGCGCTCGTTTCGCTCCTCCTACATTCGGAAGCCGAAATCGACAAGAGGGCAGGGGAAGCTGGACCGCTCGTTCGGCCACCGAACGGGGATGCACTCGCCCTTCAGCGTTTCGAGCGGGAGATCGCACGAATCGTTGCGGCCGGAATGCGAGACGCCGGGCCGCTTCGCTGACTGGCGGGTAAGCCCCGGCAGGCAGCGACCGGAAACAATCTGACAGAGTGATTGCCACCTCGGCGCAGCAGCCGAGTGAAGTGTGGCGCACAATTTTTCGGGCATGCCCGCACCCCGGCATGCGGGCTTTTCATCCTAGCGTCTGAGTCCATGATCGGCCTAAAGTGGCGGCTGAAGCGGACGTAGTCAGTTTTCGTCATCAACGAAGCAGTACCACGGCCCATGATCGCCATGCCCGGAGTGACTGACAGCTTTTCACAATTTCTCCTCTGGGAGCGAAGCTCTCGGGACAGCCTCGATGTGAAGAGGGTCTATATCGACATGGCCGGCGACCTCGTCGCCGGTGTCGTACTGAGCCAGATCGTTTACTGGCACCTTCCGAGCCGGGACGGGAAGGCAAGGCTTCAAGTCGAGCGAGAAGGGAAGCTTTGGCTCGCAAAAGGCAGGGAGGAATGGTGGGACGAGTGCCGGATAAGTCCAAAGCAGGCTGACCGTGCTTTGGAAGTTCTGGAAGAGCGAGGCCTTATCGAGGTGAGGCTCTTTAAGTTCGGGAGAGCTCCGAGAAAGCATATCCGGATTCGCGAGGAGGCATTCCTTCGATCCTGGAAGGCCCAGGTAAACGGGTTCTCGCGCGGAGGCGGCGAGGGGGATGAAGAACCGGCAGGTTCCGATTTTGACCAACGGTCAAAGTCCATGATTTCGACCTTTGGGCGAAGTCGAACTTCCCGAAAGGGTAAAGTCCTTGATCTTCCCCAAAGGGAAAGATCCTTAGATACAGAGAGCACTACAGAGAACACAGCATCATCAAGAGAACTTTCCGGGGCACTGGAGAGAGATGCTGCTGACTCTCTTACCAAGGAGCTCATCTCGCACGGGGTTGGACGGAGGACGGCCGAGCGGCTTGCCCGCGAGAAGCCGGAGGTATCACGCCGGTGCCTGGCGTATCTTCCGTTTGCAAAGCCCAGATCGACAAAGGGTGCTTGGCTTGCAAACGCCATCCGGGACGAGTACGGCCCGCCGCCTGGCTTTGAGGCGGAGATGGCCAAGGTGGCAAGAGAGGCGGAGGCTGCTATCAGAGTGAAGAGAACAATGGCCCGCGAGCTTCGCGAGCAAGCGAATAGGGAAGGAGTTTTCGCTCACCTTGCAATCCGCCTTCGAGAACTCGAAGAAGACGGCAGCGACGCTTACAGCGCGTTTTGTAGGTACGTGGATGCTGAGAGAGTCCGGGTGGACCGCGTTGCCCGTCTTCTTTCACCGGCGAGACGGGAAGCGCTACTTGCTGCGTTTGACGATCCTGGTCGACGCTTGGAGCTTTTTGCGGCGTGGGAGGGCGTCGACGACCGAGTAGCGGCGCTCCCGCTCGAAACCTCACGGCAGGGTGAAAGCGGAGAGTCCAAGGGCTCACCGCTTCCACCCGGTCGGAAGGGAGGCTTGTTTTCGGCACAAGCCTCCTAAAGCCTCCTTTCGGATAAAACGGTTCTCAAACCTCTTGGTCAGTTGAAGAGCGCTTCTCGTCCTCTGAAAAAACCTCCCCCACGTCTTGGGTGACGTTTCCAAACCTCCTCCGCTAACCGCCGGGGCAACTGTATTCTTCAGTTGCCCCTTCGCAATTCATGGCGGTTGCGGTCCGAAACCTCTGAAGCCATCTTTCGCTGACCTTGAAAGTGAGACCTTCTTCGTCTCACTTCACTTTCGCTGTCTAAAGACGCCTTCTCTCCCGAGTAAGCCTCTTCAGACCGCGCATACTCCCCGCCAAGGGCCGGCGGACAGGGACTCATTCCCCATCCGCCGGTACGCTACCGAAACGGGTAAAACCCGTCCCCGCTTTCGTCGTTGCACATGTGCCCGGCACCACCCGTATGCACGCAAACGATCTCGCCACTGCCTTGCAGCGAACCTCGCTGAGCTTTCGCTCACTCCTACTTGCGGGCCACTCCCAGACTGGGCATTTGAAACACCAGGGAGACCTTTTCCCTGGCACCGGAAGAACCACCTTCCGGCCGCCACAGCCCTTCCCAGCTTAGCGATGACCTTCACCGATCCGATCACGTTCCTAGAGGGCGTTACCCCTCGGGCCGTCTCGCCGTGTGTCATGGGCTCCCGCCCTTGCACAGTTTCCACGGAAGCGTTCCTTCCGCGATTTCTGGGGGCCGAACACAGAAGCACCCCCTTACCCGCCGGCGAGCGGTTTTCGCAGTCCGGCACCGTCTTCGGATCGACTCACTGGCAAGCCCTTTCGGGCCTTTCATGGTTGAGCTATTCGCCGCCTTGTTTTTCGCAAGGTCGCCGGGTGTGGTCATTCACCCGGTCCCTGCCTGTCACCAGGCAAGGAGCTCCCCACGCCAGCCGAGTTGAACGAGCCCTTTTGAGGCCCTGATCCCCTCGGACGGGATTTTCACCCGCTTTGTGTCACCGCGGCCTCTTGCACCTTGTGGGCACGAAGAGGTATGTCGCTGTCGCCCAAGCTCCAAGAACCTATCGGATAGAATGCCGGGATTAGTCTGGCGACATGCGACTGCGATACAAAGGCAGTCTCATGCGTCGCCAGGATTACTCCGGCAAGCCTCCGTCGAGCACGGACAAGCCACTCTCGCGGCATCCGGCTCTACCGGTCAGCACCCAAAGCGGGAGATGGTGAGTCTCCAACCCTTCGGCTTCCTGGTGAGGGAAGCTTTTCCAGGCGGTGCCGCCCATTTCGGTAACATCAGTAAAGCGTTTGCGTCACTGAACAACCTCGACTTTTTGAGCCGACAGCACACGGTAGCGCATCAAAGGGATCAAAGATAGGCATGCCCGCATGCAGGCATGCGGGAGTGCGAAGGATTGCGAAAGCCGCCATTGCCTCGCTAACCCCGGCGCCTGTCGGGAAAACGCAGGCTTGCGGGGAAAATTGCTGGCTAGCAATCCTGCGTGCGGGGGTTCGGGGATGCCTAACGTTTTGGCTCTAGGAGAGAGAGCGTTGCCTATGCTAGGAAAGAAACAGAAAGTGTTACGAAATGTGACAACTGTCACAAAAGATGACAGTAGAGACGGGCTCGAATGGAAGGTGTATCATTCCGCTTCGTCATGGGAGAGATCCTCACGGGTGAAACCTGGTGATGATCGAGTGCATCTTCGCTTAGTGAAGGGAACATTAACTGAGCCAGAGACTGAAGGGAACGATCTATCCCTTGTCGTGTCCCAGGAAGAATTGACCCTCAAAGAGGTGGGTGTGGGAGCGATTCCGAGAAGGCAACAGCAGAGTAAGAAATACGACGAGGACGACCGGGACCCGGCCGAAGCAGGGGATGTACCGAACATCAAGCGCGAGTTCATCCTCACTCGCGGAGCGGACGACACACTCCAGGACGCAGTCCGTATCCTTTCGCGTGCGACGGGCGCAAATCTCACAAACAGCCACTTCCTCCGCGCAGTGCTGAAGACTGTCCAGCTAGC
Organism: uncultured Frigoriglobus sp.; assembly: GCA_964422915.1. Taxonomy (GTDB): domain Bacteria; phylum Planctomycetota; class Planctomycetia; order Gemmatales; family Gemmataceae; genus Gemmata. The sequence continues at coordinate 45,773 of CAYRDG010000015.1, forward strand.
CATGCCAGAGCTTGAGAGGGAGGCCGCACGGCTCGGAAAGCTAAAGCGACCGAGTAACGCTCGCGGTAACGAGGTGGAGCGGGAAGAGTATGAGGAAAGGCTTGCTGAAGCGCTCCACTCCGCCATTAAATCCATCGGGAGTGGCCGAAAGGCGAAGCGGGTAGGGAAGAAGCTCGCATAGGTCACGCCAAGTTCTCCGTGCCACCCAGAGCTCTCCACGCCTGAACGTTTGCCTGCGGCGATGCACTTTTTGGGCCGAATGAGTCAGTCATTCTGGATGGGTCACCCTGATTTTTGGTATAGAAGGACCTGAGCGAGCGCTCTGAACCTCGCGACGGCCCCGGATCGCAATGGACGCGGTCGAAGCTCCTGACTCAGCCGAGTTGCAACGATACTTGCGGGGACCATTACCCAGTGACGACAAGGAGCGCGCATCACTTACCATTCGGGCACACGCAGTAGGCCGTAACGCCTTCCCTGGCAGCGGGTTACTTCGCAGGCACTCCGGCGGGGAGGTAGCATGGTTACGAAATCCAAAACTCGGGAGGATTCGGCTGATTTGCCGACGATCGAGCCTTTGCGGAAACAGGAGGCCGATGGTCGCCCCTACGCTCGCCCTCCCGAAGTCGAGGCTGAGATAGCGGAGCTCTCCCGGCTAACGAAAGAACAGTTTGTCGAGCGAATCAATGCTAAAGGCTCAGATGAGCGCGTTCGACCGGAGTGCCTTCTCTACTTCGTCCGGAGACCTCCGTTTGGTGGCGATGAAGAGGTGCTTTTTCTACTCTTCACAGCCATTCGGCAGCGGGTCCTTAAGGCGGTTCCCGTTCCCACCCGGTCCATTGGAGGCAAGGCCAAGAGGGCTGAACGCCTTATCGATCTGGACATCCGGGAAGCGGTACTCGGAAAGTTCGAACTACTGCTTTGCCGGGATAGGCAGGAGTACCAGGAGCGCCTCGACTTCTACGAGTGCCGTTTCAATGCGGGCATGTACCGGCTGAGATCCACCGCACGCCGGGATATCGGTAACGAGGCGAAAAAGTTTGCGCCTCTCCACCAGGATAGCGAGGCGGGCGAACCAAGTCCGAAGGTCGAGGAAGCTCTTTCCTGCATCAGTGACTCGTTTGACGGCCCAAAGACGGATTTTCTTTACCGGTCGAAGATTCACGCTGCGATTAGCTCCTTGCCACTTGAGGAGCGACGAGTGGTCGAGTTGTTCCTCAGGGACATCCCGATTGACTCTAAGGAGGCGGACACGATGACCATGGTAAAGATGCTCGGTTGTTCCGAGAAAACCGTTCGGAACCGGAAGAATAGAGCATTCGCGAAGCTCGAAGTGCTCCTTAAGGAGGACAACGCATGACGACGCCAATCGACAGAGATGCCGTCCTCGATGCGTTCGCGTCAGAGGCAGTTCACGATCGCGAAACGCTTGAGCGTTACGTCAGGAAGTACCCGGATCTTGCGGAAGAACTGATTGACCTCGCTTCCGAACTTCGAATGAGTGCTGACCTTGCGGATGTCGAGGACGGCCCGATAAGCGATCCGAAGCTGAATACTGCTTGGGAGAACTTTCTCGCTGCTGCGCCGAAGGCCGCGACTGCGGCGGTGGACCCCTTTGCCCAGTTTCGGGGCGTCGCGTTTGCTTCGCTCGCCACGAAATTAGACGTTCCACGTTCGATTCTGACAGCGATTCGAGACAGACTAGTCACTCCTGGATCTATTCCGAGAGGGTTTCTTCGCCGTTTTGCTGAAGCGACAGATACTCCACTGGACGTGGTGAACGCGTACTTAGCGCAGGAAAGTCAGGCACCACTCGGGCTCGCGTTCAAATCGGACCAGAAGCCTTCTCAGCAAGGCCAAACAACTTTCCGGAAGCTTGTCGAGAGCACTCCAATGAGTGAGTCTCAACGTGTTCTTCTCCTTCGGGAGTGTGAAGAACATGAACTCACTTGAAGCTGGGAGGCAACGAGCCGAGCGGCTGCATGCCGAAGTGGTCTCAGCCGGACACGACCCGCGGAGTCCCTATGAGTTTGTGCGGGCCGAGGCCACTAAACGACAGATCGACGTTGAGCGGGTGTCAAAGGGCGATATCCGCCTCCACGGCGGGCGGGCACTCTACGATCCAGATGCTCTTCTCATCCTGCACGAGGATTCGGGCGACACTTTTCTTGACGCATTCCTAGTCGCCCACGAGCTAGGTCACATTGAACTCGGCGGGCAAGCGGAACCGATGGCGGTAACCGACGCCGACCCGCTTCGGGCTGCGGAAGCAGTGCCGATTGGCGTGGAGCGCGTCGTTGATTACAGTCGTCGGCAGCGACGCGAGGTTCAGATGGACCTCTTTGCAAGAGAGTTCCTCTTGCCGAGATCCTGGCTCCGAGAGCTTCACGTCGCCCAAGGCATGACTGCATCTAAGATAGCAGCCTATGCGGGCGCACCTTTCGCAGTAGTTGCGCAGCAACTTCTCGATGCCCTGCTCTTACCTCGAATTGAAATCGAAACAGAGGGCGAGGCTCCCGATAGACTACTTGCGGCAGACCAGGCGGAAGCTGCAACGCACAAAGGAAGTCCTTTTCTGCTCGAAGCAGGGCCAGGGACGGGGAAGACCCAGACACTGGTGGGGCGTATCGAGTATCTGCTCTCAAATGGCGTAGATCCCGAGAAGATTCTGATCCTCACGTTCTCGAACAAAGCTGCCGGCGAGCTCTCTGAGCGAATCGGGAAGAAGTATCCGGAAGCCGCGGCCAAGATGTGGGCCGGTACGTTTCATGGCTTTGGACTCGATATCATCCGTAGGTTCCACGACAGGCTGAACCTCCCTGTCAGTCCGCGCCTCCTCGATCGATCTGATGCTATCGAGCTTTTGGAGAGCGAGTATCCGAAGCTAAACCTCGCTCATTTCAAGAACCTCTGGGACCCGTCCGAAACCCTTGGGCGAATCCTCTCCGCGATTTCACGGGCAAACGATGAAGTCGTTGGTGCGTCAGAGTACCAAGCCCTAGCCGAGAAGATGCGTACTGCCGCAACCACCGACGAGGAGCGAATCGCTGCCGAGAAGTGCCTTGAGGTGGCGACCGCTTTCACCGCCTACGAACGGCTAAAGGCAGAAAGAGGTTGCGTCGATTTTGGCGATCTGGTCGCGCTACCGGTTCGGCTCTGCGAAGCTCATCCTGACATCACGGCACACCTGGCCACAGCATACGAGCACATCCTTGTCGATGAATACCAGGACGTGAACCGGGCGAGCGTCCGACTGTTAAAGGCGATTGCCGGTGACGGGAAGAACCTCTGGGCCGTCGGCGATGTGAAGCAATCGATTTATCGCTTCCGGGGAGCCTCCGCTTACAACATGACCCGTTTCGGGAACGAAGACTTTCCTGGCGCGAAGCGGGGACGGCTGACGACCAACTACCGTAGTCGTCAGGAAGTAGTAACGGCATATCTCAAGTTTGCCGCCGAGATCCCCAGCGTGCGGGGCTCGAACATCAATCTCAAGGCGGACCGGGGCGCGTGCGGGCACTTACCCGAGTACCGCGCCGTTACGACTTCGGATGACGAGATTGTCGCCGTTTCGGAGGCCATCGAAGAGTTCCGCAAAGACGGCTATTCGTATCGTGACCAAGCGATTTTGAGCTCGGGAAATGATCGTCTGGGACGATTCGCCGAAGGCCTCGAACGCCTGGGCATCCCGGTGCTCTACCTGGGAAGTCTCTTTGAACGGGATGAGATCAAGGAGTTGCTTTCGGTCCTTTTGCTCATCGTTGACCGTCGGGCGATGGGGCTTGTGCGCGTTGCCGCCTCTGACCGCTGGGCTGTTCCACTTGGCGATGTCGCGAGTGTGCTCTGGCATCTTAAAGATCAGGACGGCTTGCCTCTTGCCTGGGTGACAAATCTGGATGGCGTGCCGGGGTTGACCGAAGAGGGCCGGGAAGGTCTTCGCCATATCGCTCTACTTGCCGACGGTTTCAGCATCAACGCCAATCCCTGGGACGTTCTGGTCTCGGTGCTTCTCGACCGTTCCCGAATCGCCGCGGAGATCGCAGAGTCTTCAGCCGTCAACGCTCGGACACAGGGCATCGCCATTTGGCAGCTGATGAGCTTCATTCGCACCCAGCCACCCGCAAAGGGCCTACCGATCACGCGCCTGCTCGAACGGATTCGGCGAATGGTGCAGCATGGCGATGAGAAGGATCTGCGTCAGCTACCGACCTCCGCACAGGGAATCGACGCAGTGCGGCTGATGACGATGCATGGAAGTAAAGGGCTCGAATTCGATGTCGTCCATATTCCGGGTATGGTGAATGGCAGTCTTCCTCGGTCTCCGAAAAGCGATCTGGCCAGGAGCATCATCCCGCCGGATGGCCTAATCGAAGGGGGCGGCGGGAAAAGCCTCGACGCTCTTATGGCCTCAATCAGCGAGGAGCATGAATGCCTGTTTTTCGTGGCGATGTCTCGCGCTAGGGACAGGCTCCTTCTTTATTCGCCTACTAAGACATCCGACGGCAAGAATCGGGCGCGTTCTTCCTTCATTGATCGATTGGGCGGTACGATCGCCGAGACCACAATCTCACCGAAAACTTCGCTTCCTCCGAGCGACAGCAGCTTTCCCGTATCGCTGACCTTCGAAACGGACCTGACCCTAACTGATAGTCAGCTAGCTCTATACCAGAGATGCCCGCGACGATTCCTCTACACCCACATTCTCGAAATAGGCGGGCGTCGTTCCGAAACGGCATTTATGAAGATGCACAATGCGGTTCAGAAGGTGATTGAGGCCACCTTCGCTGGAGAGGAGTTGGAGATCTCCCGCGAGAGTTTCGATGCCGCTTTTGAAGAGGCGTGGGTATGCCACGGTCCCTCCGATCACGGTTACGCCGAGGAGTACAAGCAGATCGCGGTAGGGCTCATCCGGTACCTGGAGGAATCAACGAACGGGTTTAAGGTCCATCGCCCACCGCAGCTGCGGTTCTCTATTTTGGGCGGAGAGGTCGTTATCACCCCGGACCAGGTCGTCAGCCATCCAGATGGCCAGGTCATCATGCGGAAGGTGAGAACCGGCCACCAGTCGGACAAGGAAAAGGGCGGGGTGGCCGCCGCAGTCTTTCACCTTGCGGCAACGGCCCATACCCCTGGCTGTAAGGTCGAGCTCGTCCACCTCGGTGACGGCGAAGTCACACCGATTGAGATGTCGGCGAGAGTCCTTGGCAATCGGAAGGAGACCCTGAAAACGATTGCCAATGACCTCCGGGCGGGCGAGTTTCCGCTTAAAGAGGATATGGCCTGCCCGCGTTGCCCCGCCTTCTTTATCTGCGGGCGACTCCCTGCCGGGCCGCTCGTCAAAAAATTTTCCTCCTGAGCTTACCGGTCGCTTCCTCCGGCTGCGATTACACCTCCGTAACCCAGAAATGGAGGTGTTCAATGACCGAAGTATCTCAAGCTGGCGGGGCCGAACGTGAGGCTCCTCCCCAAGTAGACCGCTCGCTTCGCATCCTCGTGTGCGACGAGACCCTGGACTTTCGTCCCTTTACGCTCGACGACCCTGTACCCCTTGGTCGTCAGATCCTGGCTGTCGCAGGATACGAGCCGCTTCACGAGTACAGCCTCTTCGCAATCCTCCCTACGGGCGATTTCGAGGACGTGCGGCTCGACGAGACCTTCGACCTTCGCGGGAAGGGGGTAGAGCGGTTCGTGGCTTTTCGCTCCGACCGGAGCTTCCGCTTCACGCTGAATGATCGCGAGATCCGTTGGGGCTTCCCGACCATCACTGGCAAAGCCCTCTACGTCTTGGCGAAGCCTTCGGATGACCAGGGCATCTTTCTCGATGTCCGGGGTGGAGAGGACCGGCTCATCGAAGAGTGCGATACCGTCGAGCTCGGTGATGCTGGTGTCGAGCGGTTCTACACCGCTGCCCGCCCGCCAAAGACCTTTGAAATCATCGTGAACGGTCGGCCTCGCACCGTCACCGGCAACGTAGTGACCTTCGACCAGATCGTGCAGCTTGCCTTCCCGGGGGCGCACGACTGTAACGTCGTTTTCGACGTGACCTACCAGAAAGCCGCTTCCCAGCCGCCTGCTGGACAACTCGGGCCTGGCGGCTCCGTCAAGATTAAGAAGGGGACCGTGTTCAATGTCACGCGAACTGTTCAGTCTTAACGCCGACCTCAAGCGGCTTCGCGACGAAGGGTACTTCGTCCAGATTCGGGGAGGCCTTCTCCTCGTCCGGGAAGTGCCCTACGTCGATGCCCAACGAACCGTGCGGAGAGGGACGCTCATTTCGAGTCTCTCCCTGGCCGGGAATAAGACCCGGAAGCCGGACACCCATCAGGTCTGGTTCGATGGAGAGTTCCCTTGCTTTGCCGATGGAACGCCCATCAAGGCGATCGGCAACCAGACCGGTACCTTCCATCTCGCAAACGGGATGACCGCCAAGCATCACTTTTCGAGCAAACCGGACGGCGGGTACACCGACTACTACCACAAAATGACGACATATGCGGGGGTCATCTCCGGCCCGGCCTCGGAGATCGAAACGGGCGCCACCGCGAGAGTCTATCGAGAACCGGAAGATGAGGGCGATGGCGTTTTCAACTACATCGACACCGCTTCCTACCGGGTCGGAATCGGGGCCCTCAGCGAACAGCTATGCCACGAAACCGTTGCCATCATCGGTTTGGGCGGGAGTGGCTCCTATGCCCTGGACCTAGTGGCGAAGGTGCCGGTGAAGGAGATCCGGCTCTTTGACGGCGATGAGTTCCTCCAGCACAACGCCTTCCGTGCCCCCGGCGCTCCAGCCTTGGAAGAGCTGCGGGACGTGCCGCGTAAGGTCGATTACTTCAAAAGCATCTACTCGCGGATGCACCGAAACATCGTCGCCCACCCGACATTTCTTCGGGCGGACAACCTGCACCTCCTTGATGGCGTGACCTTCGCGTTCTTGTGCATGGACGCCGGGGAGGACAAGAAGGCGGTCGTTGGCAAGCTCGAAGCCATCGGAGCATCATTTGCGGATGTCGGGATGGGGCTTGAGCTAAATGATGGCTCCCTCGGCGGGATTCTCCGGGTCACGGTCAGCACCCCAGAGAAACGGGATCACGTCCACGGCGGCAGAGTCTCCTTTACCGGTGGCGGGGCCGATGACCTCTACTCCTCGAACATTCAGGTCGCCGATCTGAATTCGCTGAACGCCACGTTGGCGGTCATCAAGTGGAAGAAGCTCCGAGGGTTCTATCGCGATGTAGTGAACGAGCACCACTCTACGTACACGACCGACGGGAATCTTCTCTTAAATGGTGACGAAGTATGATGCGAACGCTTGAGCACCGCTTCGTCCAGTACCTCCCGGAGACCCTTGAGCCGGGGATTCTCTACATCTCGCTGGAGTACGTGACGGCCTCGCACCTTTGCTGCTGCGGTTGCGGGGAGGAGGTCGTAACACCCCTTTCGCCAGTCGGTTGGCGGATGACCTTCGACGGGGAGACGATCTCTCTTTGGCCATCTATCGGTAATTGGAACCTCCAATGCCGCTCGCACTACATCATCGAGCGGGGACGGATAGTAGTCGCGGCTCCGTGGAGCAATGAGCAGGTCGCGGCGGAGCGAAAACGAGATAGCAAAGCAAAAGCTGAGTTCTTGGGTGAGCCGAAGGAAGCTCCGCTCGTGCCAGAGCCAGCGGATGCGGGGCCGATCCAATCCGAGAAGGAAAGCTGGTGGCGAGAGATGTGGGGAAGGTGGTTTGGAAAACGAAGCTAATGGGAAGTGGCGTCGGAGTACGTTCGGCCTGGTCGCCGGACTGGGATACACAAGGTGGGAAAGCAGAATGTCAGTTAGTTACATCCCTGATTGGATAAAGCTTTGCCTCTGGGGGAAAGCAGCCGGTCGCTGCCAGTATCAAGGGTGCAACGAGCCCTTGTACCGCGACCGCAAGACCCAGTACGAATTCAATTCCGCCTACATTGCCCACATCGTTGCCGACAAACCAGACGGGCCACGCGGACACCCAACCCTTTCCGCGCTCCTGAAGCAGGATCTCTCTAACCTCATGCTTCTTTGTGACTCGCATCATCGGTTGGTTGACAAGATCGATGTCGAAGGTCATCCCGCTACGCGGCTGCAAGAGATGAAGAAGACGCACGAGGAGCGGATTGAAACGCTGACCTCGATCGCTCCGGAGCAACACTCGCACATCCTGCTTTACGGGGCCAAGATCGGGCAACACGACTCGCATCTTTCATGGAAGAAAGCCGCAGACGCAATGGCGCCAGCTCGATACCCGGCAAGTCCCAACGCCTTTGAAATCGGGCTCAAAGGAAGCAGCTTCTTCGACGGCGAAGAGGCGTACTGGCAGATTGAGAGAGAGCAGCTTAGTCGCCAATTCACCACACAACTCAAACCTCAGTTCGCAGCCGGGAAGGTCTCGCACCTATCCGTATTTGCCCTCGCTCCGATTCCACTCCTGATTGACCTGGGGCGACTACTTTCTGACATTCCCGCTGCCGAGGTCTATCAGCTTCATCGCGAACCTGCGGATTGGAAATGGAGAGACGCTCCTTCGACCTTCGAATACGAAGTTAGAAATGGGGGTAAGGCCGATGCAAAAGCCGTGGCGCTTGTCCTTGCATTGAGCGCAGACGTTGTCTCTGACCGCATCACCTCAGTCCTTGGAAGTGACGTGGCCATATGGACGGTCACGCACGCTCGACCTGGAAACGACTATCTCCAGAGCGAATGCCAACTTCGGGAATTCCGAAACACGCTTCGCCAGGTTTTCAACGAGATCAAAGCGGCCCACGGGGAATCGGCAGAACTGCATCTCTTTCCCGCGATTCCCGTATCCGCTGCCGTTGAGGTCGGTCGGGTTTGGATGCCGAAGGCCGATTTGCCCTTCCGAGTCTACGACCAGAACCGGGCGACTGGAGGATTTACTTTCTCTCTGGAGATCAAATGAACGCACAGGCTGCACAACTGAATGACAATCGAATTCTAATCTGTGATGCGATCCTACGAAGCATCGCGGAAGAGTTGGATATTCCACCCGGTAAGTACAAGGAGGCCGTCGAGCGATACACGGCTGTCGGTAAATGGCTAGAAGGTGGCGAGTATCCGGGCACTGTCGGCCAACCCTCGATCTATGTCCAAGGGTCGTTTCGATTAGGAACCGTGATTCGCCCGTTTCGCGAAGGGCGTGATGCCGACTACGACATCGACCTCGCGTGCGAGCTCGGAACGTCAATCGTCAAGTCAAACGCCAAGCCGATCAAGCATCTGGTGGGAAAGCGTCTCAAAGAACACGGCACGTATCGAGAGATGCTGGAGCCTGAAGGCCGGCGGTGCTGGACGTTAATCTATGCCGAGCAGGACGGGGTCGGGTTTCATCTCGACACGCTACCGTGCGTTCCACATCCGATCGTTTCGGAAAAAGTGCTTCCGAAATATGGGAGTCAGGCAATCGGGATCACGGACTGTGATGAACCGGAGGGGGGGTATTGCTGGGGGTATAGTAACCCAAATGGCTTTGCCGATTGGTTCCTCGACCGCCAGCGTCCGGTCTTCAATCGGATCGCTGCGCTACGAAAACAGCAGTTGGTGCGTCGCCATCCCGCCGTCTTTGCGAGCGTTTCAGATGTACCGGATCAGCTTGTTCGTACACCGCTTCAGCGGGCCGTACAGATCCTGAAACGACACCGTGATGTTCGCTTTTCGAGGCGGCGGAATGAAGCCGACAAGCCGATCTCGATAATCATCACGACACTTGCCGCCCAGGCGTATGAGCAGGAAAGTGATGTGTTCAGCGCCTTGGCAAACATCCTCGATAAGATTCAGCGGCACCAGGATACCGGCATCATTCGGTGCATCGACGGAAAGTGGGTGATCGAGAATCCCACGAATCCCGGAGAGAACTTTGCCGATCGCTGGAATGACGAAGGTAGCCAGCGAGTGGATGCTTTCTTCGAGTGGCTCGACTGGGTCCGGGAAGACCTGGATGACCTGCTCAATGTAGCTTCCGAAAAGGAGCTCGACCGACTGCTGCGGAAATCCTTCGGAGAGACGCCAGGTAAACGAGTTGCCTCAGCATATCAGGGGCCGCTTCCGGGGGCGTACCAGCCTTCAACCTCCATCTTCAGTCGAGTCGGGCGAGCGTTGCTTCGGTTCGATGTCTCTCACCGCCAGAACCCGAAGTGGCATTTGCAGGCGACTCGCTATTCGGCGACGGTCCGCGCCCGGTACCGGCGAAACGGTTTCCGGCCGACGGCATTTCAGAGTAACTCTCCGCCACTTCCAAAGAAGATACACCTCGACTTCGAGCTCGAAACGAACGTCCCCAAGCCGTACACGGTCTACTGGCAGGTCGTTAACACGGGCGAGGAGGCCCAGCGGGCCAATCAACTTCGAGGCGATTTTTACGATAGCGGGAAATCAGGCCGCAGCCGCACCGAGTCCACGTTGTATCGGGGAATGCATTGGGTGGAGGCATTTGTCGTCAAAGATGGTGTCTGCGTTGCAAGAAGTGGTGAGTTTGTGGTCAATATCGCGTAGCAGCCCCGTTTGTGAATGCGGAAATGGATTGCGATTCGGTGATTCAGCCACCGGGTGCCTTCCCCGAACTGCGACACGACGGGAGATCAAGGTGCTGCGAGAGGTTGTCCCGAATGGTACGGATGAACTTGTAAGGCTCTAGAACCCGTAAGGACCATCGAATGATCACCCCGGAAGAGTTGGCCCAAGAAATCCCAGAACCCAAGCCTCCATCTCCTTTGCTCGCCGAGAATTCCGCAATGGTACGCTCAATCAATGGGCTTTACGCTGCCGTTGAGAACGTCTGGCGACGGTGGCGTGATGAATATCTGTCTCAGGCCAAGCCAAACCCCGCCGACCCTGATGACTACGCTAAGCCTCTCATCACGATGGCCGAGATCCTGCGTCGCCTGGGCCTCCCTGAGCTTGCCGCGAGGGCTTACGAGAGGGCGATCCAGTTGATAGATGCTCACGAGGCCAAAACAAACGTGCGCCTTCATCGCGGAGCGATCTACGCTAATCTCGCGATCAGTCACCTCGAAGGAGCTCGGTACGATGTCGGCGTGAGTTGGCTCCATGCCGCTGCTCAGGAAGACATTAACAATCGGGGCGTCAAAGAGTCCCTCGACAGCTACGCGCTATCCGATGATGGCATCTTCGGTCAGTTTTTGAATGCGTATGTTCTGAAACGCCTGCCCAAGGGCTTGGTCACGTTTTTGGACACGCACATCGGTCAGGGTCACGGCGACGCGGACTTTCGATTGGTATATCGGTGGCTCGCGGGTGGGGGCGACATCAGCCTAATTAGCTCGATTCTCGAATACGACGCCGTAAAAGACCTCTCCGACCCCCACAGTGACTCGGTTCGGCTGCTCAGTCTGCGAGACCTGGCCGCACTTTTCGAGGTCGTTTGGAAGCGTCTCGGCTCGGCCCACAAGGACGCAGCGGTTCAGGCCAGGTTCGCCTCGCCGCCGACGTTGGCCGGGCTCATCTGCCACATGCACTTCCAGAGTGGTCTCACGGCTCGCCGGAACAACCCGGCTCTGAATGCGAATCGAGCCCCAGGGCTGCTCTGGAATGCCATCGTCCAATCTCCGATCTTGGACGCGGTCGACCGCGAGATCGACTACTGCGCCGGGAAGACTAACTCGGTGCAGGACGTTTGGAACCACTTGAATACCGCCCCGGCTCTCTCCACTGATGCCGTCGCCGACGCGGTGGCCCGGCGGTTCCTCCTCGCTTACAAGCTCCGCAACTTCACCTCGCATACGTTCGAGCCCCAGGACGCGGGGGTGAAGGCGCATCACGAAGAGATGCGGCTGTGGCTACTCCAGGCGATCTTCTTTCTGCACCTTTGGACCAAAGCCACTGGACAAGTTTGACGTGCTAGAACGCGCCTTTTCAGGTAGGAGGACCAATGCCCATCGACGGCTTCTCGATTCGCCAGACGCTCCTCCAGGTTTGCGAGGAGTACGCGAAGATCGGCCCCGGATACTTTCAGTCCGGTCATGAGGGAGACCGCCAAACGCCTGGGCATTCGCTCCCTTGAGGAGCAGCAGGCACTCCTTACGGTCTGGGGAGACCTCTTCCGCCTGGGGGTGCTCGCCTGGGGATATGACCTCTCGAACGCCGAGCCGCCCTTTATGCATCTGACGGAGGTAGGCCGTCGAACCCTCAGCAACCTCAGCAGGGATCCTTACAATCCCGCGGGCTACCTCGCGGCCGTCCGACCGCTCCTGACCCCTGGTTCCGTCGCTCTCTCCTATCTGGAGGAGGGAGTTAATACCTTTCAGGCAGGCTGCATGAAGGCGACAGCTGTCATGGTGGGGGCAGCGGCGGAGTCTCTGGTCCTGGATGTCCGCGACGCGCTTATTGCCCGACTGAACGCGATCGGCACGCCGGTTCCGGTGAGGCTTACCGACTGGCGAGTGAAGACGGTCCGCGACGCCATCGAGGTCGAAGTTGAGGCTAGGAGGGTACAGCTCGACAGGCGTCTATACGAGCGGTTTTCCGCGTACTGGGTTGCTGTTTCCGATCAGATGCGTTTGGCGCGGAATGACGCCGGCCATCCGGTCAGCACCGATCCGGTCACACACGAGACAGTCCTTGCTGCTCTTCTACTCTTTCCGGAGTTCGCGGGGCTTGTGCGAGAGCTGACGTCGTGGATTTCCGGATCGCTGTCCTAAAGACGGAGGCAACGAGTATGCTGCGATCGGCGTGCCTGAGCTATCGATGCTTCCCTCTGTCCCTTGCCTCTTCATCATTGGTCGTTCGTCCTAGGCGATGAAGAACGCGCCAGAAAGTCGCCTCGCTTTGTCCGGTCTCGGCTTTCCAGCGCTCGACCTGCTCGTGCCAGGGCTCCGGCCGGCCGTTTATCCTCGTGGCGATCTCGATTTGCTTCCTTCTTCGCCGCTCCTTTTCGTCAGGATCGAGCTTTCCGACGATTCGTCTCACCTGGGAATCGGAAGCTCCGGTTCGTCTTGCGATTTCAGCCACGGAGCATCCCGCAGCGCGAAGTTGGCGGATCTCGGCTACTGGGATATCCTTACGACATGAAGAATCCGCAGGAATCTCGACCCAGAACAGACTCGCAAGGCAATGAAAGAGTGCGCTGCCCGTGCGGTTTTCTGGGCGATCCGAAACGCGCGTGCAAGTGCGCCCCCATTGCAATTGAGAAGTACATGGCGCGCATCAGTGGGCCGCTCCTGGACCGCATCGACCTGCACCTGGAAGTACCACCGGTGCCGTTCGAGGACCTGTCGAAGCCAGGCGACGGCACGGACAGCGCGGCCATGCGCGAGCAAGTCTACGCGGCTCGCGCGGTGCAGGCCAAGCGATTCGGCAGCAAAGCAGGCGGTCTCAACGGGCGTATGACCTCGAAGCAAATCCGCGAACACTGCGTGCTGGATTCCGACGGCGCGGGCACCCTGAAGGACGCGATGGAAGCACTCGGCCTCTCTGCCCGCGCGCACGACCGAATCCTGCGAGTGGCGCGGACCATCGCCGACCTCGCCGGCAGTGACCGCATCACGCAAGATCATGTCGCCGAGGCCATCGGGTTCCGCGCGCTCGACAGGAAACTCTGGGAGTCGTGACGAGGTTTCTCGCCACCGCGACCATCATGGCGATGGTTGCGGTGACAGTGAAGTGTCAATCGAGCACGAAGACCTTGCCATCCTTGGGGTCAATACCGGCGCGGAGTGCTTCTGTCTGAGCCGTGTCGGGAATGAAGCGCACGGAACCGTCGAGCAACAAGAGATTGAAGCCCTTTCGCCCATCCAGCCCGAGCCGCGGTAACGGGCCGCTGCGGTCGTATTGCAACTCCTTCGGCGCGGGCCACGGAACCGTTTCGGTGGCTTCCACTGCAAAGATGGTGTTCGATGTCCCGTCGCGAATATCAGCGATTGTCGGTGGTTTTTCGCCTGGTTCGTAGAGTGTGTGCGGCCCAACGAACACGCGGTAATGCGTATTTGGTGCCGATTCGGGATCGCGCTTCGAGTTGTATGGCGGGATCATCTCATTCGCGAATCGCTTGTTAGCGGGTGAATCCCACGGCTGCAGCAAGTCGAACCCCCGGTAGATCTGGGATTGTTCGAGGTACGGCAGGAGGTGGACACGCCAACTCACATTCCCCTCGGCGGGCGGAAACCGGCGGTTTACATCGTGATAGTTGTGCGTGGCGACGGAGATCTGCTTGAGACTGTTCATGTCCGAAGTGCGGGCTGCGGCCTCCCGGACCTTCTGCACAGCGGGAAGCAGAAGTGCGATTAGCAAGCCGATCACCACAAGACCCGCGAGCAACAGACCAGCGATGATGGCAACGACAACCCCCACGCTGACGCCAGCCGCAGCGACGCCTGCGCCATCGCCACCAGGTCGGTCGTCGTACTCATCATCCCGTCTTCGGCGTGGCCGATCATCGTCGTACTCATCATCCCGTCTTCGTCGTCGTGGCCGATCGTCATCGTCGGTGGGCATTGGCGATTCCTGGTGAAGAATGGGGCGGAGGAACGAATAGGATGATAGGCTCTGGGTAATCTGTTCGCTACAGGAGAACTCGCCAGGAAATGGGAACGCCGACGCTAACACAGGACGCCCCTGGGACACCGGTCCCGACGGCGTGCGACACGGCCCGCGCGCGGGTCATGTGCGTGATCGCGTTCATTCACCTGTTGCTGGTTGCAGGAGTGATCCACCGCGCCACCAGCAAGCACGTCACGGCGTGGGAACTCGACACGATGTTCGCTGGCCTCGCTCTGCTCTGGCCGATCTTCGCGACGGAAGTGATCTGGAACGTGATGCGGCGCGACCGAACCCGACCAACGCGACCGTTCGTGTTGCGAGCGATGCTCGTACTGCTGTTCCCGTCTTGGCGAATGGCATTGGTTGAGCCACGAACCGGGTTGATCTGGGTGCCACGGATCGGCTGGCAACACCCCGGAAAGGAACTGTTCAAACGGATCGAACGCGCTTTCAGCGGCCCCATGCTGCTGTTCGCGTTCCTCATCCTCCCCTTCCTCCTACTCGATCACATCTCGTCGGAGCAGGTTCACCAAACGCCGGCCCTCGCACTGGCCGTGGACGTGGGCATTGCGGTGATCTGGGTGGCATTCGCGACGGAACTCATCTTCAAGGCGTCCTCGCATACCCGCCCATTCACGTTCGTGAAGGAACGGTGGCTCGACGTGGCCATCGTGGCGCTGCCAATGCTCGAGGTATTGACGAAGTGGGCCGACATCGCTCCGCTGGCGCGGCTTTTGCGGCTCGGGCGTGCGCTGTCGCCTGAGCAGATCGCCCGAATGCAGCGTCTCTATCGGCTCCAGGGTCTGGCGATGAAAGCGTGGCACGCCTTCCTGGTTCTGGAGGGTGTCAGCCGGTTACTTGGCTTCACTCTCGAAAAGCGCCTGGCTCAGGTCGAGAATCGCATCGCGGGGCTGGAAGAGCAACTGCAGGAAGCTCAGGTCGAGGCCGACGAACTGCGTGCGAAAATCGCAGCGCGGCACGCGAGGGAAGAAGGTGCTGCCGCAAACGCCTGTTCGACCGGGAGTGGGAGCGACGCGAACGCGGAATCGCTCGCGAACGGCTGCAATCGACCGCAACCAATGGCATGACAACACCGAACGCACAGGAGGAAAGTAAAAAGAATTGCCCAAGAAATCCCCCCGGCGCTTCACCTGCATTTGCTCGCGTTTTGCGGCGGAGAGTGCGTCGCGTCGTTGCTCCGACCCTTGACGCTCTCTCGCACGCTGCTTACTGTTAAAGATTCCCGCATTTTCGGGCTATGAAGCGTAGCGAGGATCAATCGTGGCCGGACCCGCAGGCGAACGCATCCGCATTCGGATGGAAGGTTACGATCATGAAGTTCTCGACCGCACGGCGGCCGAGATCGTGAAGACCGCGCAGGACAACCAGGCGGAAGTTCACGGGCCGATTCCCCTGCCGACTCGGATCGAGCGGTACACGGTGCTGCGCTCGCCGCACATCAACCGCAAGAGCCGCGAGCAGTTCGAGATTCGGACGCACAAGCGGCTCATCGACATTCTCAAGCCGAATCAGAAGACCATCGAAGCGCTGAACAAGGGTCTGAACCTGCCGCCAGGCGTGGATATCAAGATTCGCGTCATCAGTGGTCGCGCCACGGCGTGAGGGAGTGGTTGATGGCTCGGCGGCAAGTTGTGGAGAAATGCCGCTTGTCATTGTGGATGGATGGAATAAACAATTAGCTCCTGCCCGCCGATTCGTTCCGTTCGGAACACACTCGGCGGGCGGTTTCATGCGACGAATGCGACCCCGCTTCACCGCCGAAAGCCGTTCGGTTTTCAACACAGCGGTTCCGCCGGGCAACCCGGCGCTGGCAGGGTCAGGAGTGGCTGAACAATGGCTGATAACACAACGGCAACTGCCCCGGAGTCGGGGGCTGCGGCCTCTCGCGTCATCGAAGTGCAAGGCGCGATTACTGTTCCTGTCGTCAACGCCACCGGTGCGGCGGTCGGTACGGTATCGATCGACCCGACCGACTTCGGCGGCAAGATCAGCAAACAACTGATGCACGACGTGGTTGTGATGTACCTCGCCAATCAGCGCGCGGGTACTCACCACACGCTCCGCCGCGGTCAGGTTGCCGGCAGCACGAAGAAATTGTTCCGACAGAAGGGCACTGGTAATGCCCGCGTCGGCACGAAGCGGACGAACAAGCGGCGCGGCGGTGGCACGGCGAAGGGGCCGAAGCCGCGCGATTATGAATACCACCTGCCCAAGAAGGCCGTGCGAGCTGCCACCCGGATGGCGATTCTCTCGAAGTTCATGGACGGTCAGGTGATCGTTCTGGATGACCTGCCTGAGACGGCATTCCCGGAAGCCAATGGTAAGCGGATTCCGCAAACGAAGGTCGTTGCCAGCCTGCTCAAGGCCATCGAAGTTGGCAAGAAGGCGACCGAGCAGGGTGAGCAGAGCGTGACGCTGTTGGACACCACGGTTCTCATCGGCACCGATGGGCTGAACCAGTTGGTGTACCGGTCGGCTCGCAACATCGAGGGCGTGAAGGTGCTGCCCGCGGCCGAGTTTAACTGCTACACGGTCCTCAAGCAGAAGCGACTGGTGCTGACGAAGAGTGCGCTGGAGTCGCTGCGGAAGTGTTGCGGTAAGGGGCAAGAAGGGCACGGCTGATCGCCGCGTACCGAGGGAACCAGAGGCGAACCCGCCGCGTAAGCGACGGGGCGGAGTATAGAGATGGCGCGTTCACGACCCCACCCGAAGAAGTACGTGCGGAAGCTGGCGCTCCGCCAGCCGCAGGTTGCAGGCCCCAACGGCCTGGATCTCAAGCCGTACCAGATTATCCTGCGCCCACTCGTCACCGAGAAGGGAACGCACCAGAGTACGCGCTACAACGCGTACACGTTCCAGGTGAATCCGCTCGCGACCAAGACGCAGATCAAGGCTGCGGTGGAAGAGTTGTTCCACGTGCGGGTCGATGCGGTTCGCACCCAGCTTCGCCAGGGGAAGAAGCGGCGATTCCGCATGAGCCTCGGCCAACTCCCGCAGTGGAAGAAGGCGGTCGTCACTTTGAACGAGAACGACAAGATCGAGTTCTTCTAGTAGACGGTCAGCCCGTACCGGGTGAGATGGGATTAACTGGGAGCGCATGCTCCTTGCTCGCCTCAGAAGAGAACTGACATGGGTATCAAGCAATACAAGCCGACTTCCGCGGGTCGCCGGGCGGGCATGGTGTCCGACTTCGCGGACTGTACCTTCCCGCGCGAGAACAAGCCCGAGAAGGCGTTGCTCGCGCCCAAGAAGAAGAAGGGCGGCCGCAACAATCAGGGTATCACGACCTCGCGCTTCCGTGGCGGTGGCCACAAGCAGCGATACCGCAAGATCGACTTCAAGCGTCGGCGCGACAACGTGGAAGCGACGGTGATTCAGGTTGAGTACGATCCCAACCGCAGCGCCCGCATCGCGCTGATCGAATACCCGCGCGATCCCAGTGCGCCGAAGCCCGGCGACGCAAACTATAAGCCCGACTTCTCCCGCGCCTATATCCTTGCCCCCACGGGCTTGAAGGCTGGCGATAAGGTGATGTCCGGCGAGACGGATGCCGTCGAACCGAAGGTCGGTAACTGCATGCCGCTGTGCCGCGTGCCACTCGGGATGACGGTTCACAATGTTGAAATGACGCCCGGCAAGGGCGGGCAGATCTGTCGCTCGGCTGGTTGCGGCGCGGTTCTGACGGCCCGCGAGAAGGACTGGGCGCAGCTCACCATGCCCAGCGGTGAAATCCGCCGTGTGTCGAGCAAGTGCCGGGCGACCATCGGCGCCGTGTCGAACGCTGAGCATATGAATATCAGCATCGGCAAGGCCGGCCGGATGCGATGGAAGGGCCGCAAGCCGCACAACCGCGGTACCACCATGAACCCGACCGATCACCCGATGGGTGGTGGCGAGGGGCGGACGGCCGGCGGTCGCAACCCCTGCTCGCCCACGGGCGTGCCTGCGAAGGGTGGCAAGACGCGACACAAGCGCAAGCCTGGCGGAAAGTCGATCATTCGCCGACGCCCGGCCGGGAAGTTCCAGAACACAGCGTGACGCTGACGGCCACCCGAAGTGGCAAAATCAACTGGCCGGCAGTTGTGGTGTCAATAGATTACAGAATCCCGGTTGCCAGCGTTCCGGGCTTTTGTTTTGTGCCCCACGGTTTGACCGTGGCGCACCGCGAGAACATCCGAGACGGGAATAGACATGAGCCGGTCGCTGAAAAAAGGCCCTTACGTCGATCTGCGGTTGCTCGGAAAGATCGAGCGGCAGGGGATGAACAAGGAACCGGTCAAGACGTGGTCGCGTGACTGCACCATCGTCCCGGAGTTCATCGGCGCGACGTTCCTTGTCCATAACGGCAAGACGTTCCACAAGGTCTACGTCACCGAAGACATGGTCGGGCACAAGCTCGGCGAATTCTCCCCGACGCGGACCTTCAAGGGGCACTCGGGCGGCAAGAAGGCTGCTGCTCCGGCCAAGTAAGTGAGTGGGCAGTGGTTGGTAGGCAGTGGGCAGTGCCAACCAGCCGAGACGTTGAGGGGAACCCGCAACGCCACCCGATCCGGTAACTGCACGCTGTCAACTGTGCATCGATCACTGCTATGGAATACAAAGCGATTCACCGATTCGCGGACGTCGGCCCCCGGAAGATTCGGCTCTTCGCCGATCTGATCCGTGGCAAGAACGTTGACGAGGCGCTGCAACTGCTCGAGTTCTACCCGAACCGCGGCGCCATGTTGCTTCGCGCCGTCGTGCAGAGTGCCTACGGCAACGCCGAGCACCTGGAATGCCCGGACGCCGATGGATTGATTGTCTCCGAGTGCCGTGTGGACGGGGCGCCGTTCTTCAAGCGCATCCAACCGCGTGCTCGTGGCACGGCCTTCCAGATCAAGTGCAGGATGTCGCACATTGTTGTGACGCTTTCCGAGCCAGAGTACGACAGCGTGCCGTCGAGCGGTGCGTTGGTCCCCACTGCTGCCGCTCCAACGATCGCGACGCCTGATGCCCCGGCCAGTACGCCGACGCAGGCCGAAGCAAGTGCCCCGGCCTCCCCGGCGGCGGGTGCATAAGGGCGACAGCAACAGCCAAAACGCGGGGGCCGGCGGAGGTCTGGCCCCTGAGTTGTTTCACGAACAGGACTGATAGCCGCGAGCCACCGGCGAGCGTGAGGTTTCAACCATGGGTCAGAAGGTCCGACCGACCGGCTTCCGCACAGGGATCATGCGCCCGTGGCGGAGCACCTGGTACGCGAGCAAGCAGGATTACTCCGCGCTGCTTCTCGAAGACGCGCAGATCCGCAAGTTTATCTCCTCGTACCTGACCAGCAAGCGCGACCGCAAGGAGCAGCGGCCCGCCATCTCCGAGATTCGCATCGAGCGAACGCGCGAGCAAGTGACGATCATCATCACGTCCAGCCGCGTTGGTGCCATCATCGGCAAGAAGGGCGAGAAGATCGAGAAGTTGACCAAGGCGTTGGAGAAGCTCACCCGTCGTCACATCGAAGTGAAGACCATTGAAGTGACCCGGCCCGAGATCGACGCGCAACTCATTGCCGAGGATATCGCCGAGCAACTTGAACGTCGCGCGAGCTTCCGCCGCACGATGAAGCAGGCCATGCAGCGTGCGATGGAGAACGGTGCCAAGGGCGTGAAGTTGCAACTGTCCGGGCGACTCGGTGGTTCCGAGATGGCCCGCTGCGAGAAGGGAATGGAAGGGTCCATTCCGCTCTCCACGCTGCGGTGCAAGGTCGAGTATGGCTTCTCCGAGGCGTCCACGCCGCAGGGGAACATTGGCATCAAGGTCTGGGTCAACCAGGGTGACTACCTGACCGGGGAAATCGCCGACGCCACGGATGCTTCGGCCGCAGGTCAGACGCGCCGGCGTGGTCGGCGTGGTCCGGGTGGCGGCGACCGTGGCCCGCGATAACGCCTGGTCGGTGCGAATTTCGTTCTGGAATTGGTGATTCTGTAGACGGACGTGGTTGCTGGTGATCGGGTGGGATTGACAGAGCCAGGCGCTAGACCGCGGCTTTCGGTCTCACACATCGGGAACAGCAATCCGAAATCGGAGAGCGGCGATGCCACAGATGCCGAAGCGCGTGAAGTATCGCAAGGCGCAGCGCGGAGTTGTTCGCGCTCGCACCACGCGCGCGAAATACAAGGGGCCGGTGAAGGGCAACGCGCACCGCGGCAACTACGTTGCCTATGGCGACTTCGGCCTTCAATCGCTTGAAGGCGGCTGGCTCAGCGCGGAATGTATTGAGAGCGGCCGCGTGACGATGACGCGGTTCGTGTCGGGCGAGGGGCGATACTACATCCGCGTCTTCCCGCACAAGCCCATCACCTCGATCCCTGCGGAAACGCGAATGGGTAAGGGCAAGGGCGAGCCGGAATACTGGGCTGCGGTCATCCGACCCGGCCAGATTCTCTTCGAGATCGGCGGGCTGCCCGAAGCCGCCGCCCGCGACTGTCTCGCACGCGTTGCTTACAAGATGCCGTTCAAGTGCCGCTTCGTAACCCGGCGGCCCAACGTTTAGGAGATTGGGGATGGGAGTGCGTGCCGCATTCCCTCTGCCTCAATAAATACGATGCCGAGCCGCATGAAAGAGTTTCGCGGAATGAGCAACGAGCAACTTGCGCTCACGCTCAAAGATACCGAGAAACACCTGTTTCAGCTCCGCTTCCAGTCGGCTACCGACCGGCTGGAGACGCCGTCGGAGATTCGCAAGGCGCGGCGAGACATCGCCCGGATCAAGACGATCCAGCGTCAGAAGGAACTGGGCGAACTGGAGGCGCTGGCCACAGATCAACTGGCCACGCGCATCGTGAACCTGGAAGCGAAGTCCGAGTCGGGTCAGCCCGGAAAGCGTGCGGCTCACCGTCGTGCGGCCCGGCTGTCGCGATTCTATGTGAACAAGGGCGGCAAGCTGCCGATCGCGCCGCCGACTCCGCCCGCCGCAACGGCTGAAGTCGTTGCACAGCCACAAACGGGCGCGGCCGCTGCCAAGAAGAAGGGGAAGTAAGCCATGCCCGATACCACCGCGACGACGGCCGCCGAGCAGAAGACGACCGGCCGACGCATCCTCGAAGGCGTTGTCACCAGCGACAAGATGGCCAAGACGCGCCGCGTCGAGGTGCAGCGTCTGGTGCGGCACCCCAAGTACGGGAAGTATGTCAAGCAACGGACCATCTGCTACGTCCACGACGAGCAGAACACGTCGCACCTGGGCGACACCGTCGAAATCATCGAGAGCCGGCCGCTCTCAAAGACCAAGCGATGGGAACTGGTCAAGATCGTCAAGAAGGCGCCGAGCCGCACGCTCTCGAACCTCGAAGGGGCTGTTGCAGGCAGCGAGGTGCCAGGCGGTGATGCCGCAGCGTCGACGCAAGAGAGCAAGTAAAGAGATTTAGTGGGAAGTGGGCCGTGCGCCGTGGATGATGAAGACGTTGAGGCGAATGTCCTCCATCATTTTCGGTATACTGTCTCCTCTCCACTGCCCACAACGAGGCAGTCATGATTCAGATGTATACCTACCTCGACGTGGCCGACAATACCGGCGCCAAAGAGGTGATGTGCATACAGGTGCTCGGCGGCAGTAAGCGCCGCGTCGCGCACCTGGGCGATGTGATTCGGGCCAGCGTCAAGAAGGCGCTGCCCGGTGGCGACGTGAAGCAGGGCGACGTGGTCAAGGGGGTCGTGGTCCGCACCCGTGTCGCCACCCGGCGCGAGGAAGGCAGCTACGTCCGTTTCGACCGCAACGCGCTCGTGCTGCTCGACGCGGAAGACAATCCCCGTGGCACGCGTATCTTCGGCGCGGTGCCCCGTGAACTGCGTGCCAAGTACATGAAGATCGTGGCCCTCGCGGCCGAAGTCGTGTGACGCATGCTGGTGGCGGCTCCTGACCGGTGGCGATGCCCCGGAGTTGCCGCGCGGCTGCTGCCCGGATTGCCCACTGCACACTAACAACTGCGAACTGCAATGTTCATCCGCAAAGACGACATGGTCGAGGTGATCGCCGGGGACGACAAGGGAACCCGCGGCAAGGTGCTGCGCGTGTTACGGGGCGAGAACAAGGTGGTGGTCGAGGGCGTCAATCGTGTTTACCGACACCTGAAGCCGTCGCGACGCAACCCGCAAGGTGGCCGACTCTCCAAAGAGATGCCGGTTGACGCCTCGAACGTCGCACTTATCCACCCGGTCAGCAATCGCCCCGCTCGCGTCGGCGTCCGCTATCTGCCCGATGGTTCCAAGGAACTCTACGCGAAGGGCAGCGCGAAGAAGGGTATCGCCGATGCCCGCATCCGGTTGCTCAGTAAGCCGGACCAGAAGTACGCCAAGAAGTAGCATCCCCGCAGTCGATTGCGGATTCGTCCTGAGAATCCGTTACACTTACCGCACTCCCGGCCTGTACCGCGCCCGTTGGTAATGGGCGCGCCAGTGGGTCAACGAGGTATCAAGTATGGCCGTAGCGACTGAGAAGACGCCCTCGCCGCGACTGCGCGAGCGCTACCAGAAGGAAATTCTGCCGGCGCTGGGGAAGAAGTTCGGTCGCGAGAACCGACTCAGCCTCCCGCGATTGACGAAGATCGTCCTGAACATGGGCGTCGGTCAGGCGCTTCAGGACAAAGATCGGATGAAGCAGGCCGCTGAGCAACTCGGCCTGATCGCCGGCCAGCGCGCGCAGATCACGAAGGCCCGCATGGCTGTCAGCGGCTTCCGGCTACGCGAAGGGAACGAGATCGGCTGCCGTGTCACGCTTCGCGGCAAGCGCATGTACGAGTTCCTCGATCGCCTGATCAACGTCGCATTGCCCCGTATCCGCGACTTCCGCGGCGTGAATCCGAAGAGCTTCGACGGCAACGGCAACTACAGTATGGGGCTGACCGAGCAACTGGTTTTCCCTGAGATCGACCCGGACAAGGTTTCGTTCACGCAGGGCATGGACATTACCTTCGTGACCACCACGAAGAACGATGATGAAGCCCGCGAACTGCTCCGGCTCTTCGGAATGCCGTTCCGCGACGAGTCGAAGTAGGCAAGCCCTCGGCCTCGCGGCCGATGACGGTTGGATACCCGGCGGACATTCGGCCCTTGGGTCGGAGTTCGCCAAACAATACGGAACGGCCGACTCTCCCGTGGTGAGTACCCGCGGGCACCGAGACGGAACGCCGCACCGAGAACCCAGCGCGATGTCAACAAACGCCAAAGAAGCCACGTACCGCCGTCAACTGGAGGCGGTGGAAGAACACAAGGCCGAGCTGAAGAAGCCGGCCGACCAGCGCGACGCCAAGAAGCTCTTGCCGGGCCGCACCTTGGTGAAGATCAACCGCCGTTGCCAGATTTGCGGCCGGGCGCGGGCCGTTTACCGCAAGTTCGGCTGCTGCCGAATCTGTTTCCGCAAACTTGCCAGCGACGGGTTAATTCCCGGCGTTCGCAAGGCGTCCTGGTAACCACGAAAGGGGAGGAACTGATCATGATGACCGACCCGATCGCGGACATGCTGACGCGCATCCGCAATGCGAACGAGATCGAGCGGCCCTTCGTCGAGATGGCGGCCACCAAACTCAAGGTCGCGCTCGCCAAGGTGTTGCTGGAGGAAGGCTTCATCCTCGGCTACCGCACCGGCAAGCACGTCGAGACGAAACTCGAAGGCGGCGGTGTGCAGAAGGACTTCCAGGAAGTCGAGAAACTCGGCGAGCCTCATGTCGTCCTGCAGGTGTTCCTGAAATACGGCCCCGACGGCGAGCGAGTCATTCGCCACATCGAGCGATACTCCAAGCCTGGCCGCCGCGTGTATCAGGGCTACAAGGACGTGAAGCGCGTTCTCGATGGCCTGGGCATCGCCATCCTGAGCACGAGCCACGGGGTCATGTCCGACCGCGCGGCAAAAGAGAAGAAGGTCGGCGGCGAGGTGCTCTGCACCGTGTGGTAACGTACTCCGCGCCTGTGCGCGGAGCGCGATACGTTCCGAGATCGGCCAGTAAGAGTGTGAACTTTCTCAACGGGCCACGTTCCAGGAAAACAGTCCTGGTGAAGCCCTGGAGGTTTTGTAATGTCGCGAATTGGTAAGCAGCCGATCCCGATTCCCGCCGGGGCGAAGGTCGAGATCAACGGCAGCACGGTAAAGGTGACCGGGCCGAAGGGTACGCTCACGTTCGCCGCTCACCCGAACATGAAGGTGGCGTCGGACGGCAAGCAGATCACGGTGGCCCGGCCCAACGATGATCGCCAGAATCGCGCGCTGCACGGGCTGACGCGTGCGCTGGTCAACAATCTCGTGATTGGCGTCACGAAGGGATACGAGAAGAAGTTGAAGGTCGAAGGCGTCGGTTTCCAGGCAGCCGCGAAGGGCAAAGGCGTGGAACTCACGGTGGGCTACGCCAACCGCATCTATCACGAACCGCCGGCGGGCATCACCGTTGCCGTCCCTGATCCGACCACCATCGTCATCAGCGGCTCCGACAAACAAGCTGTCGGCCAGTTCGCCGCCGAGATTCGCGCCAGCCGCAAGCCGGAGCCATACAAGGGCAAGGGCGTGCGCTACGAGAACGAGATTGTCCGCCGCAAGGAAGGGAAGTCGTTCGCCGCGGGTGCCAAGTAACGGGCCGTGAGCAGCGACTGGCGAACTGGCTCGTGTGCCTGTTTGCCTTCGCGGCCTGATGCCCAGGAACATGGCGGTTTTAACTGTCCCCTGCACACTGTCCCCTGCACACTGGTATGAATACTCAACGACTGAAGACGAAGCGGGCAGAACGGCGGCGCTACCGCGTCCGCAAGAGCATGTATGGCACCCCGGCCAAGCCGCGACTCAGCGTGTCGCGGAGCAACCTGCACATCTCCGCGCAACTGATCGACGACCTCAACGGCGTCACGGTTGCGTCGGCGACCAGCGCAGGTAAGAATTCTGGCCTCAAGCACGGCGGCAACGTCGCCGCGGCACAGGCGGTTGGACGCAAGCTCGCCGAGGCGGCGAAGGCCAAGGGTGTCACCGTTGCCACCTTCGATCGCGGCGCGTTCCGCTTCCACGGCCGCATCGCGGCTCTGGCTGTCGCAGCCACGGAGGCTGGCCTGGTCTGCACCGACCTGGAGTCGATGAAGGCCAAGCAGCAGAAGCCCGCCGTGGCCGAGGGCGAAGCCAAGGCCGAGAAGCCGAAGAGCGAGAAGAAGGGTGGCGAGAAGCCGAAGGGTGAAGGGAAACCCAAGAAGGACAAGTAACACAAGAAATGGTCGCTTGACCACTGTTCGACTTCCGCTGAGTTTCAGCAAGTCGCACCAGGGTTGCGGATACTACTCAGGTTCAACACAGCGAGAATCATCACGGGGGGCGTCCAGTTCCCCACACGAGACACGAGGGTAGAGCATGGCACGCGAACGACGGGACCGGGGCGAGGGCGACTCGCGCGACAACGCGCTGGTCGATTTCGTCGTGAAGATTCGGAGGAGTGCCTGCGTGGTCAAGGGTGGCCGGCGCTTCAGCTTCAACGCGCTTGTGGTCGTCGGCGACCGCCGCGGCAAGGTCTCTTACGGTTACGGCAAGGCCAACGAGGTCCCGCCGGCCGTGGAGAAGGCCATCAAGGAAGGCGAGAGCAACGTTGGCCGTTCCAAGAAAGTGTCGGTACGCGGCAGTACGATCCCGCATCGCGTAATTGGGAAGTTTGGAGCCAGCAAGGTAATCATGGTTCCGGCAGGCCCTGGCACAGGCGTGAAGGCCGGCCCGGGCGTCCGCGAGGTGCTGCAAGCGTGTGGCATCACGAACATCCTCACCAAAGTTCACGGCAGCACGAATCCCATCAACCTCGTCAAGGCCACGCTCGACGGCCTGTCGCAATTGCGGACGAAGGAAGAAGTGGCTCGGTTGCGCGGCGTGGCAATTTAACCGACTCGCGGCGCCGCACGGGCAGCACCGAGCAAGGGATACTACACATGGACCTCACCAGCGTTTCAACGGGCGTCAAGAAGCACAAACTCAAGCGACGTGTCGGGCGTGGCATCGGCTCTGGCCAGGGCAAGACTGCCGGCCTGGGCATGAAGGGGCAGTACGCCAGCGCCGGCGCACGGCTCCCCAGCGGGCTGTTCGAGGGCGGCCAGATGCCGCTCTACCGTCGCTGGCCGAAACGCGGCTTCTCCAACGCCACGTTCCGGAAAAACTACGCCGTCGTCAATGTCGGTGACCTCGATCGCCTCTTCGACACCAACAGCACCATCGACGCTGCCGCGCTCAAGGAGAAGAGGCTGGTCGTGGGTACCTTCGACGGCGTTCGCATTCTGGGCGAAGGCGAGGTGACCAAGAAGCTGACCGTGAAGGCCAATCACTTCTCGAAGTCTGCCGCCGAGAAGGTTGCCAGGGCTGGCGGTACCACCGAGGTTCTTCCTGGCCGCAAGCCGCCCGTACGCAACAAGATGGGCACCAAGAAGAAGGAACTCGAGGCCAAGCGGGCCGCGAAGGGCGAGAAGAAGTGACCAGCGGACAGTGGGAGGCGGGCAAGGAACACGGCCACGGTGCCGGGGTTTCGCTGCCCGCCAACTTGCTGTCTGCGGCCCGCTCTCAGAAGAAGGAATGAGGAAATGAACTGGCGTGCCATCAGCCTCGCGGCCGGTATCATCGGCTTGATCGGCGGCTTCGCGTCCTTCTCCTACGGCGGACCGTCGTGGGCCGGGTGGACGCTCGTGATCTTCGGCGGCGCCTTTGCCATACTCGGACTGGTGCCGGACCAACTTCTGACCATCGGCAAGATTCCCGAACTTCGCAAGAAGATCTTCATCACACTGATCTTCCTGGCGGTCTACCGCGTCGGCTACTACGTCCCACTGCCGATGATCGACCAGGTGAAGCTTGCCGAGAAAATGCAGGCCGCACAGGGTGGAGCGCTGGGTCAGGTGCTCGGCTTCGTGTCGCTGTTCTCCGGTGGTAACCTCAGTTCCGCGTGCATCTTCTCGATGGGCATTATGCCCTATATCTCCGCCTCCATTATCATCCAGTTGCTCGGCAGCGGCGTGGTGCCATCGCTTGAAAAACTCCGAAAGGAGGGCGAGAGCGGGCGGAAGAAACTCAACGAGTTAACACGCTATCTCACGGTGCCCATCTGTTGCATCCAGTCGCTTGTGATGGTGCAGACGCTCATGCGACCCGAGAGTGCCGGGGGCTGGGGGCTAACACCCGCCGGCTATAGTAACGGCATTAACCTTTACTGGTTCGGCTTGGTTGCGGTTGTCACCATGACAGTCGGAACCGTTTTCCTGATGTGGCTTGGCGAGCAGATCGACGAGTACGGCATCGGCAACGGTATCTCGCTCATCATCATGGCTGGCATTGTCGCTCGCATTCCTGATGCGACGAACATGCTCCTGATCGATCCGAACACCGGCAAGCTCAAGGATTCGGTGTTCACACTCGGCGGTGCAACGGGCGATGTGAGCTTCGAGAAAATCGTTGTGCTGGGCTTCCTCTTCGTGGCGGTGGTAGTGGGCGTCATCGCGATGACGAAGGCTCAGCGACGGATTCCCACGCAATCGGCCAAGCATGTTCGGGGGCGTCGCGTGTATGGCGGCACCCGGCAGTTCCTCCCGATGAAGGTGAACGCGGCTGGCGTCATGCCGGTGATCTTCGCCAGCACGTTGCTCATCATCCCGTATTTCGTCTTCAATGCCCTGCATTCGATGTCGCAGGGGAATCTCGACTGGGCCGGCTCGCTGGCCCACATGTTCCAGAAGAACAGCGGCTGGTTCTACAATGTCGTCTATGTTCTGATGATCTACGTGTTCACGTACTTCTGGGTGGCGATTACCTTCAACCCGAAGGAAATCGCGGACAATCTCAAGGACCACGGCAGCTTCATCCCTGGCTACCGGCCTGGCAAGAAGACGGCCGACTACCTGGAACGGGTGCTGATGCGGGTGACGTACGTTGGTGCCGCGTTCCTCGCGGTCATCGCGATCATCCCGAACATCATTTCCAGCGAGTTGGAGATTCCCGCAGTGGTCGCGAGCTTCTATGGCGGCACTGGCCTATTGATCGTGATCAGTGTGGCACTCGACCTCGTGCAGAAGATCAACAGCCATCTTGTAATGCGGAACTACCCGGGCCTGACTGACGAGTAATCCCGTACCAGGAACACGGCTCACAGATTCCTGGTGAAAGCGATTATTCTGGGTAATCCGCAGCCCTGCCGGCCTGCCCACCATGTTGACGATCGATACTTGTCTGGTGGCGGGCCGGATGTGTATGATGGGGCAACCCTCTTCGGAGAAACCGGGATGAGTTACCTCGTTGACGGCTACCATTACGAACCAGCGGCGGCCGCGCCGCCCAGCGATCGGGTGCGGTTTATCCGCCGCACCTACCTCCACCTCGCCGGAGCGGGGCTGGCGTTCGTCGTTGCTTCCGCAGCACTGATCACCAGTGGCCTGGCGGAGACGATCATCCGTGACATCTTCTTCGCGAGCCGCCTGTCGTGGCTCCTGATGATGGTGCTGTTCATGGGCGGCACGACTGCGGCCCAGTACATGGCACGTTCTCGGCAATCCGTCGGGATGCAATACGCTGGGCTGGCGCTCTATGTGTCGCTCTACACGATCCTCTTCGTGCCGATCCTGACAATTGCCTCGCTGCCGAAGTATGGCGGCACCCCCGACCTGCCCTTGCAGGCTGGCATTGTGACGCTTGCGGTGTTCGCGGGGCTGACGGCCGCCGTGTTTGTCACCGGTAAGGACTTCTCGTTCCTCGGTCCGATCCTGATGGTCGGCTCGTTCATCGCGCTGGGCGTGATCCTCGCAGCGGTGCTATTTGGCTTCAGCTTGGGGCTGGTATTCTGTGCCGCGATGGTCGCGCTCTTTGCGGGCTATGTGATCTACGACACGTCGAACATCCTGCACCACTATGGCACGAGCGAGTACGTCGCAGCGAGCATGGCGCTGTTCGGTTCGGTCGCGATGCTCTTCTACTACATCCTCATGCTGCTCATGTCGGTTCGCAATCGCTGAGGTTGCCCCAGACCGATACACACGAGTGGAGGGCTTTCGCCCTCCACTCGTCGTTTGATCCGATTGCCGTAACAGGCCGCAGTCCTTACTGAGTACGCACGCCCTGCAGTTCATACTGCTCTCCCACCGAGAACGTGCTTAACACGCACCCTGAATGCAGCATCACCGTCCTGACTCGATCACCGTCACCAGGATATCCTTGAACGACGGCTCGAATTCGTTGGCGACCACCTCAACGCTCACAGTCCGAAAGCCGGCCTTCTTCAGTTTTTCGTGAGCTTCCTCAATCATGGGGTACTTGAGGATTGAACCTGGAACAAAGCTCAGTTGCTCCAGGATCTTCTTGTCCGGCGTCTTGATGTTCCCCACAATCCGGATCCGGCCAACGCGATCAGGTTCCTTCTCCTTCGCGCTCGGAGGTGGCACAAGACCGAGTTTCTTCAGCCGCTGACCCTGCTCATCGAGTTTTTTGTGAATGATCTGCCGAAGTGCTTCTTCGCGCTTCGCCAGGGCCACCCTCTGCTGCTGGAGTTGCTCCAGTTGGTCGAGCAACTGAGCGAGCGTGTCGTCCTTTGCTGCGCTCCGAATCAGCGGAGGTGGCTGTATTGGACTCAGTGGCGGGACACCATCGCCAAGCGGTGGCGAGGGAAGCACAACCCCGGGCTTCGGTTGAGGTTGTGTCTGCCCAATCCCACCGGCGGTTACCACTAGAGCCAGCGCGAATGCCATTCGAGTCTTCATGTTCCTGCTCCCGGCGGTTGAATAAGTCGGAAGATTACTCGCGTGTACGAATCGCCGTCAAGGTAGGGCTCACGAGCAGAGATGGTGCGGCGGAAACACGCAAGGACGACCGGCACGTCAACCTTGCAATACTAGCTCACACGTCGTGAAAGGGATCAGGGTTGCCGTCGAATTGTTCCAGGTCGCGGTCGGTAAGCCCGAAGTGGTGAGCGATCTCGTGAACCACCGTCTTGCGGATCTCAGTGAGCAGGTCGTGCGGGTGGGGGAAGTCTTCTTCGAGGGGGTTACGAAAGATGATGATGCGGTCGGGGTTCTCCAGCATTTCCGAGGCTGCGACACCCTGCAACGGCATGAAGTAGCCGTAGAGCGTGTCGCCAGCCGCGATTTCCTCATCGCTGAAACCAGCCTCGCGGAGGAACGCCGGCGAGGGTTCGTCCTCCACGTCGATGACGACGTTCTCGAGGTGGCTCTTGATCTCGGACGGCAACGTGTCGATGGCCCGACGAACGACCGCCGCGAAAGTATCCATGCTCATGCTCATGCCGTCATGCTGACGACACGAGTCGCATGTGTCAACCTTCCGCGGCAGGTGTTTCGCCATCCTGCGGTTCGGGCAAGAACCACGACAGCACCAGCGCGATGAAGTACGCGCCGCCAGCGACAATGGCAGCCGCGGTCGCGACCTGTACGAATGTGTTGCCCGGCAGTCGTGGTGCGACAAGCACGGTGGTCACCAGCGATGCCGAAGTGCCAATCATCCGCCCACCGACATTCGTTGCGAAACTGCCGCCCGTGCCGCGCAAGTGCAGTGGGAACGCTTTCGGCAAGTATTCGCCAAAGTAACTGAACTGCGCCACGGTACACAGCCCGCAGATGAACAGCCCAAAGACGAAGAGATCAGGGTGCTCGCGATAAAGGAAAAAGTACGTCAGGGGAAATGCGATCAGCCCAGGGAGCAGGAATGTCCGCAAGAGGACGCGACGACTGGCGATGACCACGATGAGGAGCGCCAGCAGGATGCGGCCGGTCAGACCGCCGGCCTCCTGCCATCCCTGCGCCTTGTTACCGAGTTGCGCGATGGGCCGATCGTACGGTTCCTGTTGCTTGCGGTTCGCCGCAACTTGCTTGGTCAGCGCCTTCCGTTCGTCAGAGCCTGACGCGGTCTTGAGGAGGTCCGCATTCAGTTTGGCGGCTTCCTTCCGCAATGGGATCAACGACTTCTGCTGCTCACTGACCTGTGGCAGACCCGGCACCACTTGCACCGGCGTGAGTTGCAGCGCGCCGAACGCACCCGCGTAGGCACAGGCAGAAAGCGCAGTCGTTACCAGTGTGGTGCGGATGAGGCTGGGAGCGAACAATTCGCCGAACCGCGGCCGGCGGAGCGTGCCCAGACGCTTCCGCTCAGACCACGCGCGTGATTCGGGCACGAACGGCATCAGTATCAGAATCAGCGCGCCTGGGATAAGCCCTGAGATGAGCGTGTATCGCCACGAGGCGTGCGGGTTGAACGGTGCCTCCACCGGGATCGCAGGCAGATCCGCGGCATACTTCACGGCCAGGGCGTTGGCCCCGGTCACGAGCAATCCGCCGACGGAAGCAAATGCCTGCGTCCAGCCGATGGCGAGTTCGCGTGTCCGCTTGTCGTCGAACAACTCCGCGAGCCAGGTAATCGCCGCGACGAACTCCACACAGATACCAATAAAGGTGGTGCATCGGAAGATGAGCAGCATGAGCGCCGATGTGCTGAACGCGGCAGCCAGCGGCGAGAATGAGTACATCAGAATCGCCGCGACCATCACCCGTTTGCGGCCGAAACGGTCGATGAGGAAGCCGCCGAGTAGCCCGAAGATGCCGCCTGAGACGGCCCCCGACCAGAGCATCCAACCAATCCATTCCCGGATCAGCGGGTTGTTCGCCGGCACTTGAAGCAATTCGGAGAGCGCGCCTCGGCCGATCACCGGGAGCATCAGGAGTTCGTAAGTATCGAACAAAAAGCCGATCGCTGCGACCGCGAGGACGAGCAAGCGGACAATGGGCGAGAGTCCGGCGGAAGCACCGGGAGCGGGTGCGGAGGACGACACGGGCTACTCCTTGCAGCGGAGAAAGTGTGCGGTGGGCAGTGCGTGGTGGGCAGGGTGCAGACAACCGACGGCGCCAGTTGCCTGCTGATCACTGCTTACGACTCACTGCCGGCAGGTAGGGGGAAAGTAGGCAGGGGGAGCGCGTGTGGCAACGGCGGCCTCTTGCGTTCTGCGTGGCGGGGCGTAAGGATGTTCTCCATCCCGGTCGCTGATCGGGGTTCCATCCCGCCCCTTACACCACGGAGCGCACCATGCGCCTGACCCGCCTGTTTCTCGCCGCGCCGCTCGCCCTGCTCCTCGTCCAGCCCTTTGCTCGCGCCGACGACACCGACGACTTCCTCAAGCCCGACAACTGGGAAGGCCGTAAGGACCTGTGGAAGCTCGACCCGAAATCGCGTACTGTCACGGGCAACACCCAGGGCGACCTGAAGTTCAACACTTTCTTCTGCTCCAAGAAGCAGTACGGCGACTTCGAACTGACTTGCAAGGTGCTGCTCAAGGATGCCGTGGGCAACAGCGGCATCCAGATTCGTAGCGCGGTCTTCGACACGAAGGGCTTCCGCGTCAAGGGGCCGCAGGTGGATGTGGGTCAGGGCTACTTTGGCTCGCTCTATGGCGAGGGCGTCGGCGGCTACCTCATCAAGCCGAAGACCAATCCGGCCAAGCCTAAGGAGTTCAACGATTACAAGGTTGTGGTGACGGGAAATCACGTCACAGTGACGCTCAATGGCGTGGTGACAGTGGATCAGGAATTCCCGGACAACAAGGGAAAGAACCCGGCACCGAAGCAGGGGATCATCGCGTTCCAGGCTCACGTTGGACCGAAGATGCACGTTGAATTCAAGGACATCAAGTTCACCCTCCTGAACACGAGCAAGTAACACTCCACGCGCGGCGCCGGGATCGCCTGACGCCGCGCGCACGCAATGTCTTCACTGCTTCGCCATCAGTTCCTTGACGAGTTTCGCCAGCGTCTCCACATCCTTCTTCTGAACAATGGCGTCGATCTTCGTTTGCGCCACCTGGAGCTTCTGCATGAAGCTCGCAGCGGAGGTCCAGAGTTTGTCGCGTTTCTTCCCCTCGGCGAGGTACAGATCGGCCACGAGTTCCGACAACCGTTGCCAGGCAACCTGGTCGATGTTCTCGTAGTACCGCTTGATGATCTTCTGTTGGTGAGCCGAATAGTTCTCCATCCCCATCGCATCACTCCGTGAGTATTTACCCTGATCCAGCACACACCAACGCAGCCGCGGCGTCAAGGTTGGTAGGTGGTCATTCGGCCACGAAACCGCGACAGTCGCATGATTTCCACGCCTAACCACGAACCGGCGCCTCTCATATCCTGTCAGTTCTGGCATTCCAGCAGAAGGATCGGGCATGGCAACCGACGACTTGAAGATACTCGAATCCCAGGCCCTCGCGGAGCTTTTACAAGCAACCGATGAGGCGAATCTACGCGAGTGGAACACGAAATACTTCGGCGATAGCGGGCGGATGAAGGCCGCGATGGGGCAACTTGGCAAGCTGCCGAAGGACCAGAAGGCGGCCTACGGTGCCGAGGCCAACCGCGTGAAATCGGCCCTCACAGCGGCTTACGAGCTGGCACTCGGCGAGGCCAGGGATCGCGCGCTGCAAGAGAGCCTGACGACCAATCCGCTCGACGTCACGCTTCCGGGCCGGCCACGCAGTCGCGGCCGGTTGCACCCGGCGACGCAGATTCTCCGCCAGATTTACACGATCTTCGCCGATCTCGGCTTCCAGGTTTACCGCACGCCCGAAGTTGAAACGGAAGAGTACAACTTCGAATATCTGAACATGCCCGCACACCACCCAGCCCGCGACATGTGGGATACGTTCTTCACCACCACGTCAGGCGTCGTGCTTCGCACGCACACCAGTCCGGGACAGATTCACGTCATGAAGGAGGCCGCGGGCAAGCCCATCCGCGTGATCCTGCCAGGCATGTGCTATCGCAACGAGGCAATCAGCACACGAAGCGAGATTCAGTTCTATCAGGTCGAGGGGCTGGTAATCGGTGAGGGGGTGACAATGGCCGACCTGAAGGGAACGATTCACGCCTTCGCACGCCGGATGTTCGGCCCGGAGCGGCAAATCCGCATTCGGAGCAGTTACTTCCCGTTCACAGAGCCATCGATTGAGGTAGACATTGACTGGCCGAAGGACGACCCGAATCGCGACCGGCTCACGAAGGGAACCGGCTGGCTCGAAATCATGGGTGCTGGGATGGTGCATCCCAGCGTGCTGCGTGCCGGCGGTTACGACCCGGACAAGGTGACTGGTTTTGCCTTCGGCATGGGGCCGCAACGCATGCTCATGCTCAAGCACGCCATCGACGATATCCGCCTCTTCTGGCAGAACGATCTGCGATTCCTCAATCAGTTCTGATCGCCCTCCGCGCGGAGCGACAATGCGTCGCTTCCGCGGAGTTTCGGCTTCACTCGGTGATCTGGAAGGACGAAAGGAAATCGCTGGCGTCCTTGCCATCGAGGAAATCCTTCGGCCCGTAAACGTAGACCTGATAGAGTCGGTTGCCAGCGAGTACCAGCTTGCCGCGGAGGTTCCACTTTCCAACTACATCCGTCTTCTCGGCGCGGATGTCGCGGGCCGGATACTTCTTGTCCCCCACAGTAGTCGCCTTTGATTCCTTCACGTTGGCCTTGAAGAATTCTTTCAGCCCCTTCTCGGCACTTTCCAGTACCTGATCCGGCTTGGGAGCCTTCAACACTGCGGGGGGAAGGTCGGAGTATGTGACCATGAAGCCACCCTTTCCTTTGTCGAACTCCGCAGTGTAGACGTGGAGCGTCATGCCGCCCGCGGTCTTGGTCTCCTCGCGCAGGCCCGCTGGGAACTTCGCGGTGAACTTCCCCTGCTTTGCGGTGTCCACGGCCTTCGGCTGCGCGCTGAGTGCCGCGGCGAACAGCGTCACCATCAGTACCGCAATCAACTTCCGCATATCACGTCTCCTGCATGTTGCCGGTGTATCGTCTTTGCGACTGTCTTCACTACGGCCGGTCCGTGTGACAGGTTTTCGTTGCGTCACTTCGTCAGTTCGAAGGAGGTGAAGAACGTGTCCGCCGAGGGCGAGGTCACGACCTCTTTGGTCCCTTGCACCATGACCTGATAGAGCCGGCGGCCGACGATGATGGCACGGTTGCGGATGAAGCCGTTGGGCGTCTCGATCAGCAGGTCGCGTCCGGTGAACTTCTCCTCACCCAGCGCGACTGTCACTTCCTTGTCTTCCACCACTTTGCCGGTCGCCCCCTTGTTGCCGTCGCGCACCTTGTCGAGACGCGGGCCTGCCGGTTGCTTGCCCACTTCCTCGGAAGCGTCGATGTAACTGACGAGGAAGACGGTGCCACCCTTGAGTTCAACACTGTCGATGGTGAGCTTGAGCGTATCCTTGCCAGCCTGGACATCGGCAGTCTGGCTTTTCGCGATGCCAGGGAACATGACCTTGTAGCGTCCGGCACCAGAAGCGTACTGCTTGAAGTCCTGCGCCGCAGCCGGCCCTGTGACTGTGAGCGAGGCCATGAGCGACATCAACCCGATCAGCGCGATCATCCATCCCCGCATGAGAAGCCCTCCCTGTGCGTCGACTGGCCACAGAGTACCCTAACCCGCCAAACGGGACAAGAGACGCTGACGCCAGCTGCCCAGCGAAGCTGGCGAGTTGTGGTACTGGAGGTATGCCCTTCCTTTGAGTGAAGGCCAACGGCATGGCACCGCGCTCTCTGGTCGAACGACGTTGCGGAACACCGCTGGCTTCCTGCTGGAGGCTGTGAAGGCTCCACGCAAAGTGATGGCGGCACGCTACCGTGCCGCTCACGCGCACGAATCCTGACCCTTCGTTCCATCTCCGGACGACTCTGGTCACTGACGCTTCTCGGCTTGCACGGTTTCGCGCACTTCGCTATCCCCCCGGCCGTCAAAGACCATGTTGGGGTTTCCCATGCCGCTGCCGGTGGCTCTCAGTCTCGCTGATGTGACAGTGCGCTACGGCGAGCGCGTCGCGCTCGATCGCGTGTCGCTGGAGGTGCGCCGTGGCGAGATCGTCGGCCTGTTGGGGCCGAACGGATCGGGTAAGAGTAGCGCGCTGGCGGTCGCGGCGGGGGTGCTCGATCCGGCCGCAGGCCGCGTTTCGATCGAGGGGCACACACGGAGTGCCGATCCTGCTGCGTATGCACTGCGTGTCGGGCTGGTGCCGCAGGAACCCGCGGTATACGAGGAACTGACCGCCTACGAGAATCTCGCGTTCTTCGGCGATCTTTACGGACTCAGCGGCAGCGATCTTCGTCGCCGCGTGCTTCGCGTGCTATCTCGTGTGAAGCTCTCCGAGCGTGCCTCGCAGCGCGTCTCAACCTTCTCCGGCGGTCTGAAACAGCGTCTCAACCTCGCCGCGGCGCTGTTGCACGATCCACCCGTACTCCTGCTCGACGAGCCAACGGCCGCGCTCGATCCGGCGAGTCGCGATGCTTTCTTCGCGGACCTGACCCGTCTGCGCGACGATGGCCATGCGATTCTTCTGACTACACACCACGTTGACGAGGCCGAGAGCGGCTGCGACCAGGTCGCGGTGCTGGAGTGCGGCCGATTGCGCGCCTGTGGCGAGGCGTGTGAGTTGCTCCGGCCACATGTGGGTGAACGCGCCATCCTTTACGGCCACCTCCGCACGCGCCCGCCGAAGTATCTCGAACGCGCCATTCGTCGCCGACTCGGCCCGCATGTGGAACTGGAGATCACCGCCCGCCGATTGCGACTCTCTGCCGATACCAGCGAGGATCTGGGCCACGCGCTCGCCTCGCTGCTGGCAGAAGGCATTGAACTGGAATCGTATCGCACGCCGGCAGGTGCCGTGGAACGCGCCTTGCGTGGGGGCGAGTTGAGCGCAGACTATCTCTAGCCGCGACCTGAAGGGGAACGCGCTACCCGCGCGGAACCGTGCAGCGTATGCCGAACACTCTTTCACTCACACTGAGCCTTGCACGGAAAGACTGGCGGCTCTTCTGGGCCGACCGGCGTGCAGCACTGCTCTGCTTCGTCGTACCTGTAGTGCTGGCTTCCACGTTCGGCCTGATCTTTCACCGTTCCGGGGCCGAGGCGGCAGCGCGCTTGGCGGTTGTCGTTGTGGTGGAAGACGAGGGACCGTTCACACGCCGCGTTGCGGACGACCTGCTCTCAACATCGCGGCTGGAGGCAAAGGAAGCGACACATGAAGCTGCGGAAGTGGCCGTGTCGGAGCGGCGCGCGGTTGCCGTGATCCTGCCACGAGGCTTCGAGAAACTGAAGGAGTGGGAGCCAGGTGGCGAGGCAGCACGGCCGGAGCTGCGATTGCTTCACCATCCCAGTGCCGCGGCCGAACGGCAGTGGGCCGAGGGTGTCGTCACGGAACTGGTGATGCGTCGAGTCGCGATCGACACGCTTGGTGCGACCGAGGAAGAGGCCGCGCCGCCCTTCCGCGTCGCGACCGCGAGCCTCATGCCGAAGCCGGAGGCGGAGTTCAACTCCTTCACGCACAGTTTCTGCGGAATGACGATTCAGTATCTGCTGTTCTGGGGTATGGAGAGCGGCCTGCTGCTGTTGCGTGAGCGGCGACGCAGCGCGTGGACGCGCATTCGCGCTGCGGGTGTGCCGCTGTCGTGCGTCCTGGCAGGGCGTTCGCTGGCGACAGCCACAATCGCACTCTTGCAAGTGCTGGTGACGTTCGGCTTCGGCTATCTCGCGTTCGGTGTCACAATCGACGGTTCCGTGATCGGCTTCGTGCTTCTGGCACTCGCCGCATGTGGGCTGGCATCGGCGACGGGGTTGCTCGTAGCGGCACTCGGCGGCACGGAGACCCGCGCCAGGAGTGTGAGCATCCTGCTCATCCTCGCCGTATCGTTGCTCGGCGGTCTGTGGGTGCCGGCCTTCGCACTGCCATCGTGGGTGCGAGACGTGTCACTTGCGCTACCGACAACGTGGGCCATGCGTGGCCTGGAAACGGTGACGTGGCAGCGTGGCGGACTCCTTGCGGCACTCCCCGGTGCCGTCGCCGTGGCCATGTTCGCCCTGGTGCTACTGGCCATCGCCGCGATGCGGTTGCGAACGGTGGAACGGGCGGCGCGGCAGGGAAGGGCATGAGCAACCGAACCCGAGGGCATCTCGCATGAAGTGCATGCTGTGGGCCGTATGGATCGCACTTGTTGCACTCGTCCCGTTGCACGCGCAGCCACCGCGCCCAGGTGCGGCCTTGCGGCCGGTGCCGCTCGTTCTGGAGGATCAGTTCGAGCGTCGCACGGATCTCGCCAGCCTTCGCGGGCACGTCGTCATCCTCGTCTTCGGCGACCGCAAGGGGACCGACGCCTGCCGCACTCTGGGCGAGCAACTTCACATCTGCTGGCATCCCACGGCGAAGGGGATGCCGGCCTCGAAGGCCCAGGCCGCGCCGGTGTTGCCGCTCAGTGGCTTGAAGCCTGGTCAGGCTTCACCCAACGTGATCGTTGTTCCTGTGGCGTGTTGCGGAAAGGTACCGCCGTCGATCCGCGCGAAGATCCTCAAGGAAGTGGCGAAGAAGTCGCCCGATGTGGTGGTCTGGCTCGACTTTCACCACGCTGTGAAGGGGCTATTCGGGCTAACGGCGGGGCAGACGAACGTCGCCATTATCGACGCGAATGG
Source organism: uncultured Frigoriglobus sp. (assembly GCA_964422915.1). Taxonomy (GTDB): domain Bacteria; phylum Planctomycetota; class Planctomycetia; order Gemmatales; family Gemmataceae; genus Gemmata. Next base: position 84,790 of record CAYRDG010000015.1, read on the forward strand.
TCTGGCGCGCATGAAGTTCAACGGCGTCATCGACCAGCCACAGATGGACACGCTGGTGCGGACCGTGCAGGCGCTGCGCTACGAGGCGGCGAGGTAAGCGGCCACTCACGCTTTCCATTCCAGCGTGCCGCCGGTCGCGTGCAGTTTCTTCCCAACCGACTCCCACATCTCGTCGATGACTTTCTTGGCGGATGCCTCCATCAACCCCTTGGGAACCATCTTCAACAGACCCGTGAGCGCGGTGAGATCGCCGTGCCAGTTCACCGTCGTGCCGCCGCTCTCGGCCTCAGTGAAGTCCAGTTTCGCAGTGATGGTGCTACTGGCGCCGATGACCTTCGAGATGAGTTGATAGGACACCGATTTGCCTGGTTCACGGGCAGTCACGTCGGCCTCGATGGTCAGCCCGCCTGTGAGGAACGAGAGCTTAGGTTTGACCTTCCCCACGGCACGATCCGGCAGGGCCTGCGATACCTCGGCCTCGGGCACACAGTGTGCGAGAAACCCCGCATCTCCGAGCTTGGCGGCGACCTCCGCGACCGGCTGCGGGAATGACTGGGTGCCTTCAAAGTGGATCATGTGGAACTCGCGAAGGGTTGGCGGGCGCGGCCTTCGTATAGTATATCAGGGTTGCGGATTCCCGATTTCGTGCGAGCATCCGAGGCCCGCACGTCCTAATCTAATCGGAGCCTGAAACCCCGCATCCGCCCTAGCCTCACGCTGTAACGGAGCCGAACGATTTCGACCGCACCCCCCTCGGGCACACGCCCCAGCGTTCCGGTCCCTGTCCCTGCCCTGCCGTCGCTCCCCGCGATGAATCTCGCGCGACCGGCAACCCGGTGGTACACCCGATTTCGGGCTGGTCTCTTCCTCACGCTGCACGTCGTGGCGCTGGTCACACCGTTCTTCGTGCCGTTTACCTGGACGGCCGCAGGGTTGGGTGTGCTCTTCTACGTTGCACGCATGTTCGGCCTCACCGGGGCATACCATCGTTACTTCGCTCACCGCGCCTACAAGACAAGCCGGTGGTTCCAGTTCGTGCTCGCGTGGATCGGTTGCGCGGCGATGCAGAAAGGGCCGCTTTGGTGGGCAGGCCATCACCGGCATCACCACAAGTATTCCGATCAGGAACTCGATCCGCATTCACCCATCGTGCGTTCGGTGTGGTGGGCGCACGTCGGCTGGGTCATCTCTGGGCAGTTCAATCAGGCACCGGTGCTGAAGGACTTCGAGAAGTACCCGGAGTTGCGCCTGCTCGACACGTTCTTCACATGGGTGCCAGGATTGCTCCTCGCGGTGCTCTGCTTCGCGCTGGCCGGTTGGAGTGGCGTCGTGTGGGGGTTTGTGGTGCCCACCGTGCTTCTCTATCACGCCACGTTCCTGGTGAACTCCGCCTGCCACCTCTTCGGCACACGCCGCTTTCAGACAACCGACCACAGCCGCAACTGCTGGTGGGCCGCGCTTCTGACAATGGGTGAGGGGTGGCACAACAACCACCACCACTATCAGAGTTGCGCCCGCCAGGGTTTCAAGTGGTGGGAACTCGACATGAGCTACTACATCATCCGCATGTTGGGGCTTGTCGGGCTGGTGTGGGACATTCGTGAACCGACCGAGAAGGCTCTCGCGGGGAATCCAGTTGCGGAGCAGGACGAGACGGAACCGGAGGCTACCGCGCAGGACACCGTGGGCGAACCCCGGTAAGGGCACGCTGGCGAAGCGGGCCACCTCTATCGTGAGTCGGTCCACACGATGCAGACCTCGCCCTTTCGAAGTGCGAGGGTGTACCGCGGACGTGGTACCGACACCCATCGCGCAAACATCAAATCAATGATTGTGTGGCCGTAGATACGGGGCACCTCGTCGGAGGTGTTGTCGTCGATCTGGAAGCCGAAGCCCGGTTCGCTGGCGTGTGCGTCCACGAACTTCTGAACCACACGGATCGCCTGCGACCACTCGCGTGTCTCGCGTGCCACCAGTTCGTTTGATTCGCGCACCTGTTCGGCCATCGGCACGCAGAGTAACAGCAGAGCAACCGCGAGCGCGTACCGGGCAGAGACAGCCCATCCGCCGGCCGCGTGCCAGGTGGTCGAGAACGCCACCAGTGCGAATGCTAGCGCCGTGTAAGTGTAATACGAGTTGCCAGTGAGAACCCACTCATAGGGTCGGAGGTTCATCCGGCCCAGCACGATGACACCCGCATAGGCAACGTAGAGCGCGCCGAAGAGTAGTAGCGGCAGCAGAGGCAGTCGCGTCCGCGCGCGGACAAGTCGCCACGCACCAGCCACGCCCAGAATCAGCGCCAACACGGCCGCGCCGTAGGAGAGCAAAAGTACCGGGGTGAGGGTCCGCATGCGGTGTCGATACCAGAGGCTTTCCGCCAGGTAGAGTCGCTGGTCGGCGTAGGTCGGTACCAGCACCGATGGGAAGAATGGCTGCACCGTGGTGAACAGCACATAGCGAGCGGAGTGTGTCAGCGTCGCAGGTTCGAGTGCTTCCCGGATGAGGTCAGGTTCCGCCCCGTCCAGCTTGTAACGGCCGCTGTGGACTTCCCGGTCGATCCGGTTCACCGTTTGGTACACCACTCCGATCGCCGCAAACGCAATGAAGAGCGCAGTGGCTCGCCGTCGCCCTACCTGCGGCAGGATTGCCAACGCGGCGGCGCACCCAGCGAGCGAGGCGTACACTTGCCCCAGTTCGTAAGTAAACGCCGCGACGAGCGTTAACCACCACGCAGCCCAGAGCAAGCGACCGGCGGGCCGACTAGCCTGCACCCGTTCGGCTGCACGCAGGAGGCAGAGAGCGGAACTGAGTACGAGCAGGAGGAACAGCAGGTAACCGTGCAGGTGGCTCCAGATCACCAGTTCCTGAACACACGGATTGAGTGCGAAGAAGGCGACGGTGGCGTAAGCCAGCCTCTCGCCTCCTGGCTCCGCTTCCGGTCCACGCACGAGCCGCGCGACCTGACGCGCCAACGCCAGCAGTACCACGCAGATGACGCCATGCAGGACGATACCGAATCCCTGAGTCTGTGCGAGGTTGCCGCCGAAGGCCCACTTCTCCGCGGAGAGCAACGCGAAGAGTACCGGTCGGAACAGAGTGCTGTCGCCGGCCAGGAATTCGCGCGTTCGGTTGTACGAGTATGTGCGACAGAGTGAATCGTGGAATGTGAGGTCTTCAAACGTATCGGCGAGGAAGCACCACTGGTCGGCGCGGGGTGGGTGCCGCAGCGATGGGCTGTAAGCGGCCGCAACGGCCACGAAGAGTAGCGCGAAGAAGCCGGTGTCGCGTGACCGCTGTCGACCGTCCGGCGTTGCGAGCCATTCCGCGAACTGCGCGAAGGTCCTGCGCATTGCCGTCACCGCCAGAGGAAGAAGTCTCGGATGAACTGGAAGTAATATGATGCGCCCCAGCGGATCACACGGAGTTTCCGTTCGCCGCCAACGCGCACGGGTTCGTCGCCGGCGATTTCGGTTACTTTCAGCCTGCGTCGGGCGGCTCGCGCCGAGAGCAACGGTTCCCAGCTAATCCGGCACCCGAACAGTCGTTCCGGCGTTGCGTACCACCTGTCCTGGTCAAGTTCCAGTTCCTGAATCAATCGCTTCCGATATGCGCGAAAGATCACCATTGCATCGGTGTAACGGCCGCCATGCAGGAGGTTCACCGTGCGAGTGAAGAGCCAGTTGCCGAAAGCGGTCACCAGGTCGTCGTCATCGCTTCGGGCCGGCGGCTTGTAGCGCGACGCGATGACCATGTCGAAGCCCTCGTCGATTTTGGCGACGAGTTGGAGGAGCAGTTCCGGGATGCTGTTGCCATCGGGGCTGAAGGTGAGGATCACATCGCCGCGGAGCTTCGGCAGTACTTCCATGTACGCTTGCCGGATGCCCGGCTCAGTCTGGACGTGAACCTCATAGCCGTTCTCGCGTGCCCATTCCACAGTGCCATCGGTCGAGCCGCCATCGAGGATGAGAATCTGATCGACCCACTCGCGGCGGACGCGCGGCATGATCGCCTTCATGCCAGTGATTTCATTGAGCGTTGGGACCAGAAGCGTGACAGTACACGTGCGCGCAAATGCTCCGCAGCCCGTGTCCGCGGGCGACGTGGCTCTGGCAGAGGTGCGATCCACCGCAGTCTGGGGGCGTGGCAGCACGGGGGTCATCGAGGGCCGGTCCCGCGTTTGAGGCAGGGGGGCGAAGCGGCCGGGTTATAGGGTGATTGGGAGGTACAGTCAATCGCAATTGGCCGCTGGTTACTTCTTCCCCTGCTCGCGCTTGTGGCGGAAGAAATCGGAGAGGATCGCGGCGCAGCGGTCGGCGAGTATGCCGCCGACGACCACTGCGCGGTGGTTCAGTCGCGAGTCGCTCGTGATAGTGTAGAGCGTGTGGCAGGCTCCCGCCTTCGGGTCGGTACAGCCGTATGCCACCAGCGGCACGCGAGCCTGAACCGCCGCGCCGGCGCACATCGGGCAAGGTTCGAGCGTCGCGTAGAGGAGGCACTTCTCCAGTCGCCACGTCTTGAGTGCCGCGGCAGCCTGCGTCAGCGCGAGGATTTCCGCATGTGCGGTCGGGTCCTGGAGTTGTTCCCGCATGTTGTGCGCCTGGCCGATCACGCCCAGATCGGGGTGGACGATGACCGCTCCAACGGGCACCTCGTCCTCCTGCGCAGCGATAGCTGCTTCCTCCAACGCAAGCTCCATGTGATGCACATGGAGCGGGTGCGCCGGATCAGTCAGTGTCAAGTCGAAGGGACTGTATGGGTCCATGCGTTGCGTATGGAAAATCGGGCTGTACTTTCACTTCGCCAGATGATTCAACGTGTAGTACGCCTCAGGATGCAGAATCGACTCCCCATCGCGCGACTTCACTTCCACGCGGAAGTCATAGACCCGGCCGCGACGCAGATTCTCCACCGGCACGAACAGTGTCTTGCCGTCCGGGGAGAGTTTCGCATCACCAGACGGCTCGGCACGCTGATCGACCTCCGGTCCACCATAATTACTGTTGTACACATAGGTATATGAACTCACCGAAACCGGCTTGTTCCCCAGCGAATCAGAAGCGAGCGGCTTGGTGAAGGTGAACGCGAAGCCGTCCTTCTTCAACGAGATGTGGTGGACCTCGAACGGCACCGTGCCGGTGTAGATGAGCCGTTGAAGGCCATAGGGTTTGCCGCCGAGTGAACCCCAGCCACGGTTAGTCTGTCCGGCGAAGAGGCTGCCATCCGGCGCGAAGCACAACCGGTTCACGCCGCACTGCAAGCCGCCGCGGAACGGGAAACACGCACCCTGATATTCGCCGCCGACCTTTTCCAGTGCCACGCGCATCACGTTTGAGCGTGTCTGGTCCCCGACGAAACACTGCCCCGCGAACGGGCCGAACTTCCCACCTGTGGTGTCCCAGATTGGTTCACTGATCGACTGACCCATGCGACCATACGGGAACCAGACACACGGCGGTGTCACGGCTGGGTACCTGTCTGTTTGGTTGCCGTTCTTGTCGACGCCATCGTAACGCATGCCGCTGGCCACCTTGTCAGCGACCTTCCCGGCGAAGGGCGACTCCTTCACCCACCGTAGCCCTGCCTGGTGTCCGTAGAACGCTCCTTTCTTGATGTGACAGAGCTTGTTGCTGACGACCCACTCGCCCTGATTGTCGCAGTAGAAGAGTTCGCCCTCGGGCGAGAAGTTGATGCCATTGGGCGACCGCAGACCGTAGGCGTACGGTTCCATCTTCCCTTCGGGTGAAACCTTCACGCACCAGCCACGCCAGGGTGCTTTCGCCTGGTGACCGCCGCCGAAACCGACATTGAGTGTGATGAAGAAGTTCCCTTTGTTATCGCGTGCCGGTCCGAAGGCGAACTCGTGGTAGTCGCCCGAAACGCCCCATTTGTCGCACACCGTCTGGTACTTGTCGGCTGTGCCGTCGCCGTCCTCATCGGTTAGCCGTGTCAGTTCCGGGCGCTGCACGACGTACACAACGTTATTCGTCTCGACGTAGAGGCCGAGTGCCTCGTGCAGGCCAGTGGCGAACTTCGTCATCTTGATGTCGGCGAGATTGTCCGCAGTTGGGTTGTGAATGAGGTACACATCGCCGCGGCGCGTGCAGGCCAGGAGTTTGCCATCGGGACGGAATGCCAGCCCGCCGACCTCCAGCACGCAGTCCTGCGCCAGCGGGATCGTCACGAGCTTGTAGGAGAGTTCCTCACCCTTGACCGCGCCGCCGCCGCGCGCGGCCTGAACGCCGACAGGGAAATCGCGATCGAGTCGCTTGCGGATCGTGGCGGGAATCGCCGTCGGCAATTCGGGCGCGGCGTAGACCTTCCACTCACCGGCCTCTTGCCCGATTTTCACGAGAAGGTGGTTTACGCCTTCCTTCACATCCACCTCGATGCGATCCTGGTCGGGCGCGGCCGGGCGGACGTATGGCTCATGGAAGATCCGTTTGCCGTTCATGATGACACTGAGCGTGTCGTCACTACCGAACGACAGGGGCCACTTGAAAGCCTTTGGCGATTCAAACGCGTGATAGAGATAGACGATCGCATCGTTGCGAATGTTCGGGAAGAGAGGTTGCAGGTCGAACACCTGTCCGGGCCGGAAGCCTTTGATCTCCTTCCATGTCACCTTCATGCCGCGTTTCCCCGAATAGGTCGCCTTCAGGTCGATCTTCTTCTCAGGTGGATACGCGAAGTCGAACCCCGTCTTATTGGTGTTGTCGAACGGACCGGCGTAGTACCACTTGCCGCCGAGCGTTGGCAGTTTGAACGTGGCCAGCGTGGCCGCCGCGCTCTCGGCACGATTCCGCTTCTTCACATACTCACCCGTGGTCTTGGGCTGCGCGGAAGTGGGAACGAGGGGGGCCACTGCTGCGAACGCGGCGAGCGCGAGGATGGCGAGAACGCGAGTCATTGCGGCTCCGGGATGAGGCGCGTGGCGGGAGTGTTGGCGGATGTGAGAAGTGTATTCGCTCAGAAGCGGTTCCACAACCGCGCGAATTCGGTGGCGAACGCCCCGACCGCCGTCGCGTCACCCGTTTCGAGGAGATCCTCGAAGTTAAGGTTGGCCGCGCCGCGAGTCCAGTTGTAGCTGCCACAGACAAGACATTGCCCATCGAAGATCGCGAACTTGTGGTGCATGTGGCCGTTACTGCCTGGTTCCGAGCCGGCGAGTTCCTCACCGAACTTCACCAGCACGCCCGCTTCGCGCAGCCTGTGAATGTCCGAGCCACGATCATACTGTTTTTCGGAATCGGTGATGATGCGGATGGCCACACGCCGCTGGTGAGCGTCGAGAATGGCGCGGCTGATGCGGTCGTCGGTGATGGTGAAGACGCAGACATCGGCGGTGCGCCGACAGTTGCGGAAGCGGTGGATGATCTGATCGAGGCATGCATCGCCTGGCGAGAAGAACGCCTGGCTGCCCTCCAAGCGAGGGGCAGTTGCTCCGTGTGGTTCGACCGCGATTGGTGCCATCACCTTCATTACGTCTTCAAGCCATTCGACGACCTCGGCCGCCGCAAGGTCGGTGATATTCTGCCGGGCTACTTCGAATGCCGCATGCCGGACCAGTCCGCGATGTTGGTCGGTCGTCACATGAGCGGCAAGCCAGTCGGCGAGAGCGGATTTCTCGCTGCGAGTGAGCTTGCGATCGACCAGTGACTTCGACAGGAAGTGCGTTAGTTCGTCGGAGTTCATGGTGACTTTCTGCCGAACGCCGTGTTACTTCTCTCTGCGAACGCTCCAGTCGGCGACACTTTCCAACACAGTGCGGCACTCGGTGCGTGGGAGGCACTCAAGTTCCGACTTCGCGGCGCGGGCCAGTTCTTCGGCCTTGCGTTTCGCGTAGGCCACGGATTGCGTCTTCTCCATCGCGGCCAGTACACGCGGCGCCAGTTCGTGCGTGGGGAATCTCTCGTCGTTGCTTTCCCCGGTACGGATGGCGTCGCGGAGTTTCGTGGCTTCAGTAACCGGAAGCCGGTGCAGGCAGTGAATCACGGGCAGAGTCAGTTTCTGCTGTGCGAGGTCGGTGCCCAGTGTCTTACCTGCCGTTTCCTCACAGCCAACCAGATCGAGTACATCGTCGGCGATCTGGAAGGCCAGGCCAAGCGAGCGGCCGTAGCTAGCGAGCCGGTCTGCGACCTCCTCAGAAGCGCCGGCATAGAGCGCGCCAAGCCGCCCACAGCATTCAGTCAATGCCGCAGTCTTGCCATCTATGACGGTGAAGTAGTCGGCCTCGCTCAGTTCGAGATTGCCGCGCTCGGTGACTTGCCGCAGTTCGCCGGCGCACACACGGTTGGTCACTTCGCCTGTAATCTGGCAAGCGCGCGCGTCGACAGTGCTCGTCAGGTGGAAGGCATGTGTGAAGAGCATGTCGCCGAGCAGGATGCTGACCTTGTTCCCCCAGCCGGCATTGAACGTGAGTGCGTGCCGGCGGATCTCGGCCTCGTCGAGCACGTCATCGTGGACGAGCGTGGCCGTGTGGATCATTTCCATCGCGGCGGCGAGTGTGTGGTGCGCGGGTGCGATCTTGCCGCAGGCCCGGGCAGCCAGCAGCAATAGTGTGGGGCGAAGCCGTTTGCCGCGATAGTGGCGGAGATGCTCGATGAGTGAGCCAAATGGACCGCGATGGGGGGCGAGTGTGCGGTCGAAGATGCTTTCGGCCTCGGCGATGTCGGCAGCGACTGGTGCGAAGGCGAGCATTCCCATTTTGGCGGTGCGGCCCGTGTGTGGGGCTTCGTGTGTGGGAATCCCGCCGGTTGTGGCGGGCAAAACAGTGGCCATTGCGGTCCCCATCGCGCGACCCTCCCGCTTTCCGCGTCGGATCGCAACCCGGAAAGCTTACGCCTGCGGTGAAGACAGTCAATCGGGTGTCGGAGAGGCTTCCGTTCTGCCTCAGTCAAGACAGCGCAGATGCTCACTCACACTCAGACCGGTTCGCGGACGAAGTGCCCGCTGCGGCCGCCGTCCTTCTCTTCCAACCGCACCATCTCGATGCTCATTCCACGGTCGGCGGCCTTGCACATGTCGTACACCGTCAAGGCTGCAACACTAACCGCAGTGAGGGCTTCCATTTCAACACCCGTCCGCGCGAAAACCGAAACCGTGGCCTCCAAACGCAATACGTCGCCGGCGGGGAAGGCGAAATCCAGCCTGACCGATGTGAGCGGCAGTGGATGACAGAGCGGAATAAGGTCCGCAGTCTTCTTGGCGGCCATGATGCCCGCCAGGCGGGCCACCTCGAGTACGTCGCCCTTCGCGAGTTGCCTGTCGCGAATGAGGACGAGCGTTTCGGGCTTCATCCGAACGATCGCCGATGCGCGTGCAGTACGAACCGTTTCCGGCTTGGCGCCCACGTCGACCATGCGCGATGCACCGGACTCATCGAAGTGCGTCAGGGTCGACATGAAAGCTCTCGCGATCATTCACTCGTGGTGAAACCGTAGATCCACGGCGCGGCGTTATTGTTTTATGGGGCGAAGGAGCCTCGCGCCGCGACTCACAGGCGCCGGCGGTGGGAGTTCCTCGGCGCCAGGCGGGATCGCCGAAGGGACACCAGACGGTGGCGTTTCGGGCAACAGTGGTTGCCGTGTGCCAGCACCTGGTGGCGAGGGCGGGATTGTTGACACGCCAGGCGGCGAGCCAGGAATGGGTGACGTGGGATACGGAAGCACGTTGTTCTGCGGCGGGAACGGTGGGCGCACCGTTACGTCGCGATCAGCTTCGTAGGCCCGACCATCGGTGGTGACCAGTCGCACGGCCACGCGCACGCGATCGGTGGAAGGGAGATTGCCAGGGGAGTGTGACGAAGTAGCCGGTGCTGATGAAGCCAC
>CAYRDG010000015.1:94626-112946 GCA_964422915.1 uncultured Frigoriglobus sp.
GCCGGGGTGATTTCCCAGGCGGCGATGAGTGCCCGGCCAGGCACCTTCACCGCGGAGCCGTCCTCGTCGTGCGGCACGATGACGACCATCAGCCCTTCGTCGCCAGGGTTGCCGTCCTCATCCACGCCGCCTGTGCCGCGGCCAATCGCGATCGTCTTCACGGGCAAGAACGGCCCGCTCGCGGTAGGCGCACCGCCGCGGCGAGACTGCGATGCCTCGTAGGCGCGCAGGAGATTGCGGCTCTGATCGAGCGCGGCGCGGGTATCGGCCAGTTCGCGTTCGCGGGTGCGAAGTTCGGCCTCGATCAGGTCGTAACGGTTGTTGGTTTTGCAGCCGGTCAGCAATGAGCAACACGCCGTGAACAGACTGCAGAAAAGCAGTACGCGAAGCGACGTGGCACCTGGGCGTCGCTTGCGTTGCTTCGGCGGTGAGTGGTTCGCTCGCATCCTGCCCACGGCACTCCACTCCACCCCGCGTGCTTCGTTCGCTGCTCTGCTCCTGCAGAACAGGCCGCAGCGACCCTCTCGCGAATCACGAGAGGGCAGGGGGGTGGCTCCCTGCTATTCGCCAGACAGCGGCCGGTTGGCGAGTACCTCGGCAGGCATTCGCTCCAACACGCGGTCGATTAGCCCGAAGTTTCGGGCCTCCTCCGACGACATGAAGTTGTCGCGGTCGGTCTCTTTCAGGATCCGCTCCAGCGGCTGGCCTGTGTGATCCGCCATCAGTTGGTTGAGCGATTGCTTGGTGCGGAGAAACTCCTTCGCGTGAATCAGAATCTCTTCCGCAGTCCCTTCAGTGCCCGCAAGCGGCTGGTGAATCATCACGCGCGCGTGCGGCAGCGCGTAACGCTTCCCCTTCGTGCCGGAGCAGAGGAGCATTGCTCCCATGCTTGCAGCCTGGCCCATGCAGTACGTCGCCACGTCGCAGGTGACGAACTGCATGGTGTCATAGATCGCCATGCCCGCAGTCACGCTTCCACCGGGGCTGTTGATGTAAAGGCTGATGTCGCGTTTCGCATCTTCAAACTGGAGATAGAGCATCTGCGCGACGATCAGGTTGGCCATGTCGTCGTTGACCACACCCTGGAGGAAGATGATCCGGTCCTTCAGGAGTCGGCTGTAGATGTCGTAGGCGCGTTCTTCGCGCCCCTTGCTCTCCACCACCATCGGTACAAGCGGCATATTCGAACCTCCGGGCGAGTTGCCGCGCCTTCTAGCTATCGGGCCGGCGCCTCGCGGTTGATGAGCGGTTGAGAATGGGAAATGCGGACTGCGAAGCCCGGAGTGCGGAATGCAGCAACAACACCGCGTGCGAGGCTTGATCGCCTCGATTTCTCATCAATTCCGCAATCCGTGATCCGCATCCCGCCGTGTGTCACTTCGCCGCTGGCGGGCGGTTGAGTACCTCATCCACCAGCCCGAACGTCTTCGCTTCGGCAGCGTGGTAGTAGCGGTCGCGGTCGGTTTCCTTTGCGATCGTCTGGATCGTCTGGCCGGTATGCCGCGCGAGGATCTCGTTGAGCCGCTCGCGTTCCTTGAGGATTTCCTGCGCCTGAATCTCGATATCCGATACCTGCCCGCCGACGTAGCCGGCTGGCTGGTGGATCATCACTTTCGAGTTCGGCAGGCAGTAGCGTTTCCCCTTCGTGCCTGCGGCCAGCAGCACGGCGGCACCGCTGGCGGCCAGCCCCATGCAGTACGTATTAATTGGCGCTTCGATGAACTGCATCGTGTCGTACATCGCCAGCGTGGCCGTGAGGCTTCCGCCAGGGCTATTGATGTAGAGGTGGATGTCGCGGCTCTTATTCTCGTATTGCAAGTAGAGCAGTTGCTTGATGACCAGGTCGGCCAGGCCGTCCCAGATTTGGCCGGTGAGGAAGATGATCCCGTGATCGAGTAGCAGGGCCTCAAGGGTCATCTCGCGGCGTCGCTCGTAAGCACCGCCGCGCTGGAGCGACGGATCGAACGGGGTGTGACCCGCGTTGCTGGCCGTCATATCGATGGGAAGCAGTGAGGGCATGAGAGACTCCATCGAAGGTAGCGATTGTGAGAGGTCAGAGGCCAGTCGATCGAGAAGACAAACCGGTCTTTGCTTCTCGGACGACTGACCTCTGACCTCAGACTGCCGCTGCCGGGGTTACTGATACTCTACGCAGGCGGTCAACTGGCTACGGAGCCGCCTTCGGTGCTGGCAGCGGGCGGCGTACTTTCCACTTCGGGTGCCGCCTGTGCCTCGATGGTCGCCACCTCGCCCTGCTGCTGGTCGGAGTTCAGTTCGTACTCCTCGTAGGTTGCGTTGGCGAGGATCAGGTCCAGCGCCCGGCGTTCCAGGAGGTCGGCGGCAACGGCCTCGATGAGGTCTTCCTTCTCCAGACGGGCCTTGACGCGACGGAAACTCTCGCCGCTCTGCATGGCCATGCGGTCGATTTCCTCGTCGATGTCGTCTTCCTCGATCTCGATCTTCTCCACCTCGGCGACCTTCTGGAGAACGAAGTGCTCCTTCAGTGCATCGGCGGTACTCCTGATCGCGTCCTGTTCCAGGAGGCGGCGGCGGCCGGCGATCTGCTCGTCGCTCATGCCGGCGTTGCGCATCTCCATCACCTTGCGCTGGAGTGTCTTGCGTGCCTGCTTGCGGAGGATGTCTTGCGGTAAGTCCCACGAGGAAGCTGCCGCGATCATCTCCAGAACCTGCTTGCGGGCAGATTGACGCTGCGAGTATTCCAGCCGCCGTTCCAGCACGGAGCGTACCAGTTCGTCGAAGCTCTCTGGCGTACTGATGCCGAACGTGTCCTCCAGGAACTCGCGAGTCAGTTCGGGCGGGCGCGTCGTCTTCACGTCCTTCACGGCGAAGGTGGCTTGCACCTGTTGTCCGCGCAGTTCCTCGACAGTTGATTCCTGCGAGAGAGTGATGTCGACCGTTCGCACGTCGCCAGGCCTGGCACCCTGTAACTTCGCGGCGAAGTCCTCGGCCACGCCATCGGAGAGCGCAAGCTGAGGTTCAACCCTCACCTGTGTCTCTTCGAGCTTGTTGATCTCCTTACCCCGGAAGGAGATCGACACATCGGCGGTGATGGTGTCATATAACTCCGTCACCGCGGGTTCCTTCGGCACGCGCTGGCCGTAGGGGGTGAGTATTCGCTTTGCCTCGGCCGCAACTTCCGCATCGGTGTAGGTGTGGACCGGTTTGCGGAGCTTCAAATGCTTGTAGTCGGGCAGGTCGAACTCTGGCCGCACCTCGATGTCGAACTCGTAGATGAACGGCCCCTCCTTCGGTATCGCAAGCAGTGTCGGGTCGAACTCCGGCGGGCTGAGCGGGGCGATGGTCTGTTCCTCGGCGAGTTGCTCGAGGCTGGCCATGAGCACCTGCGATTTGATCTCGTCGGCGACGCTGTCGTAATACTGGCGCTCGATCATCTTCCGGGGTGCCTTACCGGGGCGGAAGCCGCGAATCTGCGGCTGATCGCTGAGCGTCAGTTCGGTGAATCGCTCATTGAATCGCTCGTCGATGGCGACGCGGTCCACGGTGACCTTGACGTGCTTTTTACACGGTCCCGAGTCGTTGATTTCCACCGTTTGCTGGAGCTTGAACGCGCCCTCTTCGCCTTCCGGAGCGGCATCGACAACGCCTGTGGCGGCAACTACATCGGCGGTAACGGGTGTGGTCGCCTCGGCGTCGGTCTTGGGGGTTTCGTCGTCGGCCATCGGGGTTCTCCTCTGTCGCGGTCGGCCGCGGGATTCAGGTACTGGTGAAAACGACACGAGCCGGGAAGTTGTGGGCGACGGGGATTCTATACCCGCCCAACACCCGCGACTTCCCGGCTCACGCAATTTGGATCGAACGAGAGCGGGTGATGGGACTTGAACCCACGACAACCTCGTTGGCAACGAGGTACTCTACCACTGAGTTACACCCGCACTTCAATCTTGCTCAGGCACTTTATGGGTGTGCCGCCGCGGTTTCAAGGGGAGAATATCTGAAGAAATCGCAGTGGACAGGGGGTAAAAATCGTTGAGCCTCCGCCACACGCCCTGCAAGGCGTGCGCCCAGTGGCCGAGATGCTCATGTTTTACCCTCCTGGCGGCCGCATCGCGTGGCCTCTGGGCAAAGCAGTCGAACCGCTGAGAGGCTCATCATGACACCCTTCACCCTGACACGCACAGACGTCCGCGAACTTGATCACCGTGCCATCGAGGGCTTCGGCGTGCCAGGTGTGGTGCTGATGGAGAACGCCGGTCGCGGCTGCGCGGAACTCCTGATGCAGCTCAATCCCACTCGCATTCCTGTGCTGATCCTCTGCGGCCCTGGCAACAATGGTGGCGACGGGTTTGTCATCGCCAGGCACCTCGATAACGCCGGCTGGCCGATCCGCGTGAAGGTATTCGCGCGCCACAACCGCGACCGAGCGGGTGATGCCGATATTAACTTCGACATCCTGTTCACGTCGGGTATCGACTTCACGCAGTACCGCCCGGATCACTTTGAATCGCAGCACCGCGACCTCTTCCAGAAACAACTCGCTGCGTGCGGCTGGATCGTGGACGCGCTCTTCGGCACGGGGCTGTCGCGGCCGCTCGGCGCACCGTTCGATGAACTCGCAGCACAGATCAATGCGACACGCAGCCCCGTATTCGCCGTGGATATCCCATCCGGACTCGACTGCGACACCGGCACGCCACTGGGCGCGTGCGTGAGGGCGACCCATACTGCGACGTTCGTCGCGCCCAAGCGCGGTTTCCTCAATCCCGTATCGAAGGAGTGGACCGGCGACGTTCGCATAATTGACATTGGCGCGCCGCGCGTACTTGTGGATGAATACAGGCGGAAGTGAAACACACAATCGCCGCGATCCAGGAGCGGTGCCGGGCAGAAACAATGGACGCACTGGCCTTTCTGAAAGCGAAGGCGATCAAGTCACAGCCCGTTTACGCGCTGATTGGCGATGAGGACTTTCTCAAACGCCAGGTGCGAGAACGGATCATCACAGCAACTCTCGGCAGCGACGACCCCGAGTTCTCCGTCAGCGTTTATGCAGGTGAGAAACTCGACTACTCCACAGCGCGCAACGATCTGGAGACGGCTCCGTTCCTCGCCGCATATCGCGTCGTTATCGTCGAGAACGCCGATGCCTTTGTCACCAGCTTTCGCGTCGAACTTGAAGCCTACGTCGCGAAGCCGAGTTCCGTGGGCATACTCATACTCGACGTGAAGACCTTCCCGGAAAGCACCAAGCTCGCCAGGGCGTTGCCCGATGCGGCAAAGGTGGTGTGCAAGGAGCCGAAGGCATACGAGGCGTACAAGCTCAAGCCGTGGTGTATCGAGTGGGCGAAGAGTACCCACAAGAAGAAACTGACTCCAGACGCGGCGGAACTGCTGCTGGAACTGGTCGGCGTATCGATGGGATTGCTCGATCGTGAACTGGCGAAGTTGGCGGTCGCGGTGGGGGCTCGACCAGAGATTGTGGCCGGCGATGTGGAACGACTGGTCGGTCGCAGCAAGGCTGCTGATGTGTTCCGTATTCTCGATGCCATCGGCGAGGCGAAACCCGGCGAGGCACTCTCCATCCTCGAAGAACTCTTCTCGGAAGGGACCGACCCGATGGGCGTGCTGGGTCCGCTCACGGCGCAACTTCGCAAGCTCGCGATGGTCGGCCGGCTCGTTCGCGAGGAGAAGATGTCGCTTGGCCCGGCGATGGATGCCGCCGGCGTGCCGAAGTGGGAGAAGATTCGCGTGGGCACCGAGAAGCAACTGCGGCACCTCACGCACCGACGACTCGAGAAGCTCACTGACTGGCTGGTCGAGATGAATCTGGGGCTGAAGGGCGGCAACCCACTGCCGGAACGCGTGCAGGTTGAACGTCTCATCGTGATGCTGGCGCGGCCTAGCGACAAGGATAAGTCGTAGCTCCACGCAATGTGCCAACGGCTCTAGAACACCCGACTGCCCAGCGGCACGTCGCGCTCTGGCGTCAGCAGCACTACGTCGCCCTGCGCGTCTGGTACGCCGAGGACAAGAACCTCGGAGTCGAAACTGTTGATCTTGCGTGTGCCGAGATTTACCGCGGCCAGTACAAGCCGCCCGATGAGTGATTCCGGTGTGTAGTGTGCCGTGAGTTGCGCGCTGGACTGTTTCACGCCGAGCGTGCCAAAGTCGATCCCCAGCTTGAACGCCGGCTTGCGTGCGCCAACGTTCGCTTCGGCGCGCAGCACACGCCCGACACGCACATCGAGTAACTCAAACGCTTCCCGCGGCTCCATCCTTCGCTCCCTCTGTCAAAATGGGGGGATCACCATACCATCGTTGCGGGTACCGAGTAATTCCAGCGTGTATGGATTGATTGTTTCTGGAATGCCACGCACGCTGCCATCGGCGAAGCAGAACTGCACAACAGTTGTGTGCCGGCTGCCGAACTTCCAGCCGGTATCCTTGGGATGGGTGGTGAGTGGGTAGAGTCGGCTTGCGGATCGTTCACTGCATGCGCCGTAATTGCCGTTGTAGCTCGAGCAGTCGAGCCAGCCGTACCCTTCGCCACCGACCGGGACGTGCTTCTCCCCAACCAGTAACGTGTTGCTCTGCCCGTCGATGAAGTCGCTGAAGCGGAAGCCAATGCCTAGCCGGAATGAGCCATTGGCACCGGCCCCAGGGTTGGTGGGGTTGTCGATTATAAATGAACCACCAGTGCCACTGCCGGAGGTCCCGGGCGTGTCAGTCCCGGCCGGATCGATCACGACAGCGTAGTCGGACAGCCCACCGGGTAGGGGCGGGAAATCCTTCGGGCGGATCTGAGGCAAATCCCCCGAGCGACTGAAACCCGACTTCGAGTTTCTCCGTGAGGGGCAGAAGTATCCCTTCACGTTGTACATCCGCGCCGCGTTTGACTGGTCGTAGTAGGTCAGCCCCAGATTCCACAGCCGGTAGAAGTTCTCTTGCTCGATGTATGGCAGGATGAAAATGGCCCACGTTGGCCCTCCCTCGTAGACGAGCGTATCTGGGATGATCGGCCTGACGATGTAAACGCGTGATGGCGGCAACTCATCGTGGTCGTTGTGATACAGGTGCATCGCCAGACCGATCTGCTTGAGGTTGTTCGCGCAACTAAGCCGTGACGCGGCTTCGCGGGCCCGTTGCACGGCTGGTAGGAGCATCCCAATCAGGATTGAGATGATCGCGATCACGACCAGCAGTTCGATCAGCGTGAAGCCTTTTCGTTTCGTCATGGAACACCTCACTTTCCGGGCACACGTGTCGGCACGACGACGTTGCTCCGGAATTGAATCTCATCCTTCTCTCCCAGCGCGGCGCCTGAGAGTTGAATGCGCACAAACTCTGTCTTGGCTGGAGGGGATGTGAATACCAGAATGACTTCCGAACCCAGTCCCGGCATCGCGCGTGGGGCAGGGCGGCCCGCTTCGGGTGTCCAGTCATCAAACTTCGCCTGCGACAGTTGCTTGCCCGCCGAGTCGGTAACACGAACGCCCTCAGCACCCTTCCCGGCAGCCCAACCGGAGAGCGGGATTTCACGCTGGTAACCGACGTTTCGTATTTGGATGACCACACGAAGATAGTTCGTCTTCGGCGTCTTCTTCGCGCTCTTCGGCCCGGTCAATTCCACGGGTACGACAGCGGCATGCAGCGACACACGCGCATCGTGGAACTGCCACGACGAAGTGCTCGCATCGAGCCAGCTTCCTGACGAGATGGGAACACCCTGACCTGTGGTGTGATCGATTGCTACAGGTGTTTTGGACTCTTCCGCAACTTCAGGCGAGCCACCCCACGGATCGAGATTCAGCCACGATGGAAGGAGCAGCACAACCATCAGGATGCCGAAATGCAACACAGCGGCACACGCCGCGAAGAGCCGTCCGCGCCCCTCGGCACCGAGACAGGCCAACCCACCTAGCAACCCGACGACAGAAAGCCCCAGCGCGAGGATGCGGCCGAATGGCAATTGCGACGCGAGGACCGCAGGTCCAACAAGAATGAGCGCCAGTAGAGCGAGCAATGTCGCCAGGTCGTGTGGTTCGGTCGAGAGGGCCTCCATCGATGTGGCTTGCACTGGTGCTACTGGTGGACCTGGACGGGGCGCTTCGGTGTGTGGCTCTGTAACTGGTGCGGCTTGTGGTGCCGCCTGTGGAGGTGGTGAGGGCAGGCTGGCATCGGAACGTGGAGTGCCGGTTTGCGTCTCTGCGACGACCTTCGGCCGGGGTGGTGTGGCGCTGGGAGCCGAGATGAATTCTCCGTCTGGATTCGCCTTCGCGACCCACTCGGGCAGGTTATCGTCGGGCAGGACGGTATAGGTGCTTTTACATCTGGGGCAGGTGGCATCGTCGCCCAGTGCGGTATCCGGCGTGCGGACACCCCCGGCACGGCAGTATGGGCAGATGGCTATGATCGTCGGCATGAATCACCGGCGGTCGGGCGACGGGACAGTTGTGGAGGATGTATTCCTTGTACACCACCCCCACACCGCATCCAACGCTATTTCCGCCGGGTCCGTTTGCGCAGATTGAAGAAACTCCAACGATTGCCTGATCAAGCCGGATCTTGACGCCCTTACTTCACCACGTCGGATACAGCGCTGGTGATAAAGTCGCGGTTGAGTTGGGCGATGTTCTCGACAGAAATCTCCTTCGGGCAGGCGGCCTCGCACTCATTGATGTTGGTGCAGTGGCCGAAGCCCTCGCGGTCGTGCCGGGCGATCATTCCGCGCACGCGGGCCTTCCGCTCGGGCTGGCCCTGCGGCAGTTGCGCCAGGTGGCTGACTTTCGCACTGACAAAGAGCATCGCACTGGCGTTGGGGCATGCGGCCACACACGCCCCGCAGCCGATACACTCGGCTGCGTCCATCGCGCGGTCCTGATCGACCTTCGCCACCGGCAGAGAGTTGCCATCCGGTGCGCCGCCAGTGTTGACGCTCACAAAGCCGCCCACCTGGATGATGCGATCAAACGCGGTGCGGTCGCAGACCAGGTCTTTGATGATGGGGAAGGCCGCGGCCCGCCACGGCTCGATGGTGATGTCCGCACCATCGGCGAAGCTGCGCATGTGCAACTGGCAAGTGGTCGTGGCGCGTTCGGGGCCGTGGGCTTGGCCGTTAATCATCATCGCGCAGGAACCGCAGATTCCTTCGCGGCAGTCGTGATCGAACGCGACTGGCTCTTCGCCCTTGTGAACGAGTTGCTCGTTGAGCGTGTCGAGCATCTCGAGGAACGACATGTCCGGGCTGATGCCGTCGAGTGGGAAGGTAACCATTCGCCCGGCATCGGTGCGAGACTTCTGCCGCCAAACATGCAGCGTGACTTTCATTGCATCTCCGCGGGTATGGTGAGCCGCAACCGTGAGTGGCGAAGGTTCCGTTCCCTCTCGGTTGCGGCTCACTGTCACTTCATCACTTCCAGTTTGATGTCCTTGAACCGCACCTCAAACGCTCCTCCGCTGTGCAGTTGTAGTCCAACGATGCCGCGGCGAGCAATCTTGTCGTCCTTGAGGTCGCAGCACAGATTGCCGTTGATCCAGATCTTCACGCGGTCGCCGTCCGCCTCAACTGTGTACTCGTTCCACTCGCCGGGTTTCACGAACTTCTCGCCGCCCTCCTTCGACAGGAGGCCGCGGCCACTTTCCTCGTAGAGTTTCCCCCACCAACCGGCGCCGATGTCGGCCTGCGGGCCTTTCATCTCGCCGTCCGGGAGGGGGAAACTTCGGAATTGTATCCCACTGTTGCCGGCATTGGGTGTGAGTTTCACCTTCAACGAGAGCCTGAAGTTCTGCACTGCCATGTGGGATTTGAGGAATGTGTTCCTCTTGAGGCCAGGCGACTTGCCGACGATCTCGCCATCCTCCACTTTCCACAACCCGGCGTCGCCGTCCCAGCCGGTCAGGTCCTTGCCGTCGAAGAAGTCCTTGGCGTTCTCCGCGGTGGCGAGCATTGGCACCTGCGACTGCGTTTGCAGATACGCGATGAGCGAGCGGAATTCGAAGTCGCCGCCGGCCTGCTTCAGGATGTCGTCGGGCATCATGGAGAGTGCCGACGGCTTGCGACTGGCGATGTCGGCGACAGGGATCGTCAGCAGTTCACGTTCGGTCTGCACGGTCAGCACACCATTGGCTTCACTCCTCACGATTCCGGTGATGTTCCGATCGTCGGTGGTGACGATGCGTGTTGCGGCGTACTCCTTGGGGATGACCGCGCTGGGATCGAGGATGTTTTCGAGCAGGTAGTCGATGCTGCCGCGGTTAGCGCCGGTAATCTCGGGGCCAACCTTCCCGCCGATCGCATAGAGCGTATGGCACTGCTGGCACGTCTTGGCGAAGATCGTGCGGCCGAGGTGTACGTCGCCCGGTGGCGCCATCGGTGAAGTGAGCTTGGCCTTCCAGATCGCGATGAGTTTCTTCTTCTCCGCTGGCGACTCGCGAACGACGCCCCACAGGTCGGCGATCTGCTTGTTGAGCGCCGCATCCTCGTAGCCGCGGAGTTGGCGAACGACCTCGGCAGGTACATCCGCGGATGGCACTGTCTTCGCGGCGATGGCCTTCATCAGTTCCTTCGCGAAGCCGAGACGCGAGGTGAGCGTGCCGATGGCGTCGCGCTTTTCAGCCAGAGTGAGGTGCGGATACTGGGCGAGGATCGCGCCGGGAGTCTTGGGATTATCGAAGGCGGCGAGGGCACGCAGAGCAGCGGCACGCAGCGGCTTCTCGGAGAGTACTGCTTGCAGGAGCGGAGCAGATGTGGCGTCCTTCGCGTCGATAAGCGCCGTCATTGCCGCGAGTCGTGCCGCTGGCTCGGCCTTCACATCAGCGAGTACCTTGCGGAGAGTAGCCAGCGCGGTCGTGTCGCCGAAGGTGACCGCCAGCCCCAACGCCTGCTGCCGAATACCTGCATCGGGTGACTTCATCAGTACCTCGAACGCGGCTCGCCATTCCTTCGGCGTGGGAAGGTTGCGCTTCCCCTTTGTTCCTTCTTGCAGGCCGCGGAAGTACGCGAGCCGCTCGGCATCGGTCTTCGCGTTGGCGATCGACTTCGTGAGCAGTTCGAACGCTTTCGGAGTGCCGATCGCACCCACGCGCCGGCACGCGAACTGGAAGAGCATCGGAATCTTTCCCTTCGCAGCAACCTCCAGGGCATTCGTTGGCTCCGCAGCGCACAGCGGCTCAAGGATGTACCAGTACAGATAGGGCAGGTTGTGGTCGGCCGCGTCCTCTGCGTGCGAGAGAAGATGCGGTAGCCATTGCCACTGTGCCTTAGCGGGCAACTGTGTCAGATGGCTGGCGATCATTCGGCGGAAGACGGGCGACGTTGCCGCTAGTGTCGTGCTTCCCTTGCTGGGGCCAGCGTTGAGTTTCGGCCCGTTGTCGTCATCGAGCCAGAGAGAATATCGCCAGGCGATCGCTGCAGGTGAGGCCATTTTCGGCAGTTGGAGATTCGTGATGTTGGTTCCGGCCCCGCACGCATGCAACGCCCACAACGCACGGAGACGAACCACATCACTGAGGTGCGTCTCGGCCATCCGTACGAGGGCATCGACCGCGCGAACGTAGTTCGGGACCTTCTCGGTGCTCGGTCGGTCTTTCAGATGTACCCAACGCTCTTGCATGATTCGCCGCGCCATCCGCGCGTACCAGACGTTATCGCTTTCCTGATATTTCACCAGTTCGGCCCATGTCGCTTTCGACAGATCAATCCCTTTCACCGGCTTGGTGCCCTTGTAGCTGATCTTGTAGATGCGGCCGTTGGTGCGGTCCCACTTCTCCGGCTGCGGGAGGTGGCAGATTTGCTTGTCGTACCAGTCGAGTAGATAGGCATTGCCGTCGGGGCCGCTCTTGATCGCCAACGGGATTGACCAGCGGTCGTTGGTCAGGAGGAAGTCGGGATTGCGATCCGCGACGTAGCCGCTTCCTTGTGGCCGGATCACATCGACGTTGATGCGGTGGCCATGCAGGTTCCCCATGAACAGTTTGCCGTTGTACTCCTTGGGCCACGCGCCGCCCTGATAACACATCAGACCTGCATGAGCGTGACCACCGCCGGCGCTGTCGGAGCGGCCATTGCCGCCGTGCGGTGTCGCGCCGACGTAGTGTCGGTGCTTCGCAATCGTCTTGATGTCGTCGTAGGTGTAAGGGTTGAAGTGCGGCCCGGCCTGGCGATGGTAACGGCCGCCCTGGATGATGTGCCACATGTGCGGGATGACACATGCTTCGATGAAGAAGTCGCCGTTGGCGTTGTAGTCGAGACCCCAGGGGTTGCTCGTGCCATGCGCGAAGACCTCGAATGTGTGACGCGTGGGGTGATAGCGCCAGATGCCAGCATTGATCGGGGTGCGGTCCTTGTCTGGCGTGCCTGGCTTGCCGACACGCGAGTGCGTGAAGACACCGTGGCAGCCGTAGAGCCAGCCGTCTGGCCCCCAGATGAAGCTGTTGAGAGTCTCGTGCGTGTCCTCGTAGTGCCAGCCGTCGAGGAGGACTTTCGGATCACCCGCGGGCTTGTCGGTCTTTTCGTCGTGCGGGATGAACATCAGGTACGGTGCCGCGCCCACCCATACGCCGCCGAAGCCGACTTCAATGCCGCTGACAAGATTCAGCCCTTCCAAAAACACCTTGCGCGTATCGAACTGCCCATCACCGTCGGTATCCTCGAAGATGACGATCTTGTCGCCGTTGGCGCGTTCCTTCTCCGGCAGCAACGGTCCCTTCGCAGGGTTGCGCCGCGGATAGGTGTAGGCTTCCGCGACCCAGAGTCGGCCGCGGTGGTCGATGCAGAACGCCACGGGCTGGTGAACGTCTGGCTCGCCGGCGAAGAGTGTGACCTCGAACCCCGGCGGGACCGTCATTGCCCTGGCCGCTTCCTGTGGTTTGAGGCCCGCGTGCTTGTAGCTATCAGGAGGACCGGGTGGTTCCTTCCTCGGCCGTGTGGGGAAGTTTGGCCTCTTCGCGTGGAAACGGAAGTCGTCGAAGTTGACGTGCCCCCAGTGCCCCTTGTGCCGGTCCGCGACTCGTACGGCGATTTCTTTCCCCTGATACTTTGTCAGATCAACCACCTCCCGGCGCAAGTCTTCCGCCTCCAGGCCGGCTGTGCGGAAGATCACATCTTTCCCTTGTAGAATCTCGACGCACGTCTCCTTCGCGTGCGGCCCGCCGCCGACAAGGACGCTCGCCCACGGATGTGTGACTTTGAATGGAACGCTGGTGAGTGTGCCAGTGGGCTTGTCGCCGTACTTCTCATAGCCGCCGATCCAGAACTGCCCCTGATGGCGGCTCTGCATGTCGCCGCGGCGTGAATGAACGGTGTCGCCCTTGATGGGTTGCCCCTTGAAGGCATCGCCCGTGGCAGTCCAGTCCTTGAGGGTACCGGTCTCGAAGTCGAGGTTGAGCGGTTGGCCATCGGCGCCGACCGGCAGCATGCCGATGTTGTTGGGGTCACCCTTTGGCGGCTGCGCAGGAGAGAGTAGCGCGAATGCGAGTACAAGAGGAGTCATGTAACGGCTCCGGGAGAGAGAGCGGAGGAGGCTTTCAGACGTGATACGGGACGTGTGCTTGGTTGGCGAGTTGCACCGATACGTGAGTTGACCAGAATTACGCACTGGGCGTGGCTCGCGCGTTCAGTCACGAGCGAGGTGTAGTCAGAGTAGTAGGCACACTCCGTGTGGTGTTGCTTGTGCAGAGTAGTAGGTACACTCCGTGTACCTACTACTGAGAGGGCAATCTTGCCATCTGATCGCTTCCGTCGACGATCGCGGCATGCGCCTCACGCGGGTTTCGATCGGAGATTCGGCAGTAACGCCGCCAGTATGCCAATCAGCGGCAAGAACGCGCAGACGCGGTACACATAGCCGATGCTTGTCTGGTCTGCCAGCCAGCCAAGCGCCGCGGCTCCAACTCCACCCATGCCGAATGCGAAGCCGAAGAAGAGGCCAGCCACCATTCCCACGCGACGGGGTAAGAGTTCCTGCGCGTAGACCATGATTGCCGAGAATGCCGATGCCAGGATCAGCCCGATAGGCACGGTTAGCACCGTGGTCCAGAACAGATTCACATGCGGTAGAACCAGTGTGAACGGCAGCACGCCGAGGATCGATCCCCAGATCACTGCCTTGAATCCGATCCGGTCGCCAACCGGACCGCCCAGAAACGTCCCGGCCGCCACCGCGCCGAGAAACACGAACAGCCGCAGTTGGGCATCCGCAACGCCAACATGGAACGTGTCGATCAGGTACAGCGTGTAGTAGCTCGTCAGGCTCGCCATGTAGAAGTACTTCGAGAAGATCAGACACATCAGTATGCCAATCGCGAATGCGGCCTTTCCTGGTGATACCGGCGCGGTCGCTGCTCCCACCTTCCTCGCCGCGCGTTCGGCCAGGTGTGCCCGATACCACAACCCGACGCGGAACAGTATGAGCATGGCCGTGACAGCAGCCACCGAGAACCAGGCAAGACTCCCTTGCCCCCAGGGCACGACGATAAATGCCGCCAGGAGTGGGCCGAGCGCCGACCCGCCGTTGCCGCCGACCTGAAAGAGCGACTGGGCAAGCCCGTGTCGCCCACCCGATGCGAGCCGGGCCATTCGCGACGCTTCCGGGTGGAAGACCGCCGATCCCATGCCCACCAGTGCCGCGGCCAGCAAGATGGCCAGGAAGTTGCTGGCCGCCGATAGCAATAGCAACCCCGAGAGGGTCACGCCCATTCCGGTTGCCAGCGAGAACGGCAGCGGGCGCCGATCGGTATAGAGCCCGACGAGCGGTTGCAGGAGTGAGGCCGTACACTGAAATGCCAGTGTGATCAGCCCGATCTGAGTGAATGTGAGAGCGTAAGAATCCTTCAGCACCGGATAGACCGCTGAGATCAGCGACTGGATGGTGTCGTTGAGCAGGTGTGACACGCTCAGTGCGATCAATACCGCGAATGCCGTCTGTCTGCCCTGTCGCGCCGGTTCTTCGAGTCCCACTTCGGACCTCCCTGCCGAATCGTTGCGCAACTGACACCCTGGCCATCAGTGCGGTTCGGTCTGGCAAGGAAGATACCGGCCGGCGAGACACGGCTTTCGGCAGAAATACTTCGCAGGGGAACGATGTACGGTCGTCGCCTCGCCTGTTACCAGGAAACGCACGTCGCAACGGCAATCACATGCTCGCGCGTCAGGCCGCGCGGCGGTTGGATTGGGCCGGTTGTGGGCCGCCGAGATTACGCCTCTCACGCACGACATAAGGGCGTTTCCCCTGGCTCTCGTAATAGACGCGCGTTAACACCTCGCCCATCAACCCGAGAGAGACGAACTGTACGCCGATCAGCCCCGCGACCGCGCCGAGCAGGAAGAGCGGGTTCTGTGTCATACCGGGGCCGGTGGTGTATTTCATCACCGCGCTGGCCGCCACACTGACAAACCCGGCGACCATGCACAACAGCCCGACGCCGCCGAATAGATGCATCGGCCGAGTCTGGAAGCTCCCCTGGAACTTCACTGTCATCAGGTCGAGCATGACGCGGACGGTGCGGGAGAGATTGTACTTTGACTGGCCTGCGGTCCGCGGATGGTGCCGCACCGGAATCTGCGTGACCCGCGCGCCCTGCTGGAGAATCAGTGCCGTGATGAAACGGTGCATCTCGCCATAGAGCACCATACCGTCGAACACCTCGCGTCGCACCGCACGCTGGGCGCAGCCGAAGTCCTTGAATGGCACGCTGAGCACCTTGCGGATGAGCCAGTTGGCCATGAGGCTCGGCGCCTTCCGCAGGAGGAGTTTGTCCTGGCGCTTCGCCCGCTGGCCGAGGACAGCATCATACCCCTCGTCGAGCTTGGCGAGCATGAGCGGAATGTCGTCGGGATCGTTCTGAAGGTCGCCGTCGATGGTGACGATCACATCGCCTCGCGCGGCATCAAGTCCGGCTTGCGTGGCGGCGCTCTGGCCGAAGTTGCGTCGCAGGCGGACGATTTTCACGCGATCGTCGGTCGTGGCGAGCCGCTCCAGTTCCGTGAAGGTGCCGTCGGAACTGCCGTCGTCCACGAAGACGAGTTCCCACGCCCCACGTCGGGCGGTATCGAGTGCGTCGCGGACACGCTCGAACAACGGGTGGACGTTATCCCGTTCGTCTTTCACCGGGACAACGACGGAGACCAGCGGCATGAATAGGACCCTCGTCATCAAAACGGGTCATCACGCGACGTACGATGATGACATTTCTCCGCCTAACGAATCACGAAGGGCGTCTCGAGCGGTTCGGAGCCGTACTGCACGAACGCCGTGCTGAGCAGGTCGATTGGCTCGGCGTCGATCATGTGGCCAGAGAACAGGTAATTGCCAGGCGCCAGCGGCGCGACACCGCATGCGAGTTCGATGGCTTCGCCAGGCGCCACCTTGCGTGCGAACTGCCCCGCGTGTGAGCGGAATGCGATGGTGCCCCCAGCCGCAGTGAGCGTGTAGCGCAGGCGGATTCCGCCAGCTCCGCCTGGCGTGAAGTGCCACGGCTCGACCGACGTATTCTCGGCACGCACTTTCACGACAAAGCCACGATGTGCCGGCGCGGAAGGCGGAGTGAGGAGTGTCAGCCGCGCGCGGTAGGGGCCGGGGCAGTATTCCTCGCATGCCCAGTGGCGGAAACGCTCCGGGGTGTGGTTTTCATTGCGGGTCGCGAGCCAGGTCGCGTAGTAGTCGAAGAACGTGTCGAGCACTGCCGTCCGACCGACGGCAATGTGCCCGTAGCGTGGCCAGAGTTGTCGGCGTGCCGCGCGGAGGCTGTCGTCCGTTTGCAGTAACCGCGTGGCGGTGGCGGCCAGACCGGTGCGGTCGGCGCCTTGCGCACAGTGGAAGACGATGGCCGGCGTGGAATGGTCGATGATCTCGATTAGTTGCCGGAGTTCGCTTGGAGCCGGGAATCGTTTCGCCGAGAGCGTCACATCTTCCTGGTTGACGTTGGCCGCATGCGTGACGCCGCACTCGCCGAGATACCAGGGCATGTTACTGCAAATGCCGCGGAGGTTCACGACCGTGCGGATGCCCTTGCGGGCGATGAAGTCGCGGAGGTGGTCGGGCGTGAGTTGGGCGGTGCGGTACACGCGGCCGGGAATGACCGTGTGGATATTGGTGAACGTGGTGACGCGCAGGGCTTCCCAGCCGAGTCCCAATGCGGCGGCGCCGCCGGCGAGTTTCAACAGGCCGCGGCGAGTGAGTCGCCGGTGCGGAGTCGGCGGATCGGGGGTGAGTTCAGGTGTTCCCATGCGCCGGGGAGAATGCCACAGGCGCGCGAAATGGGGAAGAGCAACTTTTCTGGGGCGGCTTCGCAGGTGCGCGAAGCCGCAAGTCTCGCACTGCGTATCACTTCATCCGGGTGGTGGATTCACCAGCGATGGGGCCGGAGAGCGTCATCTGGGCTTTCACGTCTTCCATCTTCACTGTGCCGGACATCTTCATGGTGCCCTCGTACTTCTCCTTCACTGCCAGCCCAGTCTTCAGCGAGCGCCAGGTCGTGATCTTCAGGTCCATCTCCATATCCATCGTTGGCTCGCCGTCTTCCTTCATCTTGCCGCTGATCTTTCCCTTAGATTCGATTACGGCTACCTTCTCGCCGTTCAACTCTTCCACCTTGACGAACTTCTGAGCCACTTTTCCTTTCACGTCGGTGAAGGAGTTGCCGAGGAGTTTGCTCAGAGCGGAGCCATCTACGCTCCAGGCGTGGCCGACCTTGACCTTCTCCTTGGGATAGAGTTCGTCGTCGGTTTCGATACCGTTGCGGTTGTCCAGTTCTTTCTTTTGTTTGGTGGTGGGCTTGGTGTCGAGTAGTGAGTGCTTCCACTTCTTGCCGTCACGTTCGCTGATGATGATTTCTTTCTCCAACGCCCCGTGCTCGGTGTGGGAGTCCATCTTCTGCCCGCCGATTGTCGGCGTGATGTCGGCTTGCTCCAGAATGATCTTGGTCTGACACTTCGTCACCTCGCGACCCTGCGTGGCGAGTACCTTGGCCTCTTCCTCACCGGTCATCACCATGTCGAGTTTCATCGGGACTTCTTGCCCCATCACCTTGATGGTGGCGTCGGCATTCCTGATCGTCACCTTGCTCTGGTTGATGATCACCTGCCCCTTCTTCGGGGCGGGGCCGCGCAGATCGTAGGTTTGGTCGTCGGCCGCCCGGCCGGTGTTGAAGGTCGCCAGCAGCATCACTGCCGTGCCCGTTGCCCATTTGATTCCGCGCATGTGCGCCTCCAGGTTGGGAAGTCGAAGCCTCGTCATCTTCCAGGTTCGCTTGCGAAAGGGCAATATTAAGCCTGACGTGGCGTTTCAGAGGGTGTAACCAGAATCTCTTGGGGTCAGGCAGCCAGGTTCCAGTAGGCCTCCCAC
>CAYRDG010000016.1:0-108998 GCA_964422915.1 uncultured Frigoriglobus sp.
CCTATCCCGCACCCCATAAGCCGCAAGACCCACTGCAAACCGTGGAGTGACCTCGTGCCCTGCGTCCTCGCAGGTTACGCACTTCCCTTTCGCGTGCCGGGTGGCTAGGCTATCGCTTCTCCCACTGCCAGGAACACTGCGGCATGTTCCCCAATCCCTCCGACGTTCAGAGCCTTCAGGCAGCGCTCAACAGCGACCTGCTCATCTTCTTTCCGGAACTGGCCGTTTGCGCCGGGATCGTGGCACTATTGCTCGCTCGCTTATTGCCTCTACTGGACCGCGCGCACCTCGGCGGCCTCGCTGTCGTTGCACTGAGCGTGGGCCTGTTCGCGGCTGGCTATCAGGTTTACGATCAGCAGAGCGCCGGGCCATTTTTCGGCAACATGCTCACCTCCGATGCCTGGGGCGGTTTCGTTCGCGTCACGGTGCTGGTAGCGGCATTGCTCACCGTTCTGCTGACTCTCTGCACAGGCATTCCCGATCGTGTCGACTCCGCCGACTTCTATGCGTTACTCCTCGGCGGCACGCTGGGAATGATGTTGATGGCCTCCGCATCGCATCTCTTGATGGTGTTCATCGCAGTCGAGATGGCGAGCCTGCCTGGCTATGCGCTGGCCGGCTTTTTGAAGGGAAAGAAGCGTGGGAGCGAAGCCGCGTTGAAGTATGTCGTTTACGGGGCCGCTGCCAGCGGTGTGATGCTCTACGGCATCACGCTTCTGGCCGGCACCTTCGGCAGTGGCGTACTCTCCGACGTGACGCGCGGAATTGCTGCTCGCGGTCTCGATCTGCCGGTACTCGCGGGGGTGACACTGTTGCTCGTGGGGTTGGGGTTCAAACTCGCGGCGGTACCGTTCCAGTTCTGGTGCCCGGACGTGTTCGAGGGCGCGCCTGCCGAAGTCGCGGGCTTCCTCTCGGTTGCATCGAAGGCCGGCGCGATTGCTCTCACCGGGCGGATCCTCCTGTCGCTACACCAGTCGTTTGATGGCGCATGGACGATTCCGGCTCACGTGGGCGTGGGTGTCTCCGTGATTGCCATGCTCACGGTCACTTTTGGGAATCTCGCCGCGTTCGCCCAGACGAATCTCAAGCGGCTTCTCGCGTACTCGACCATCGCGCACGCTGGCTACATGCTGATGGGGCTGGCGATCATCACGCAGGCCGGGGCCGCTGCGGTGCTCTACTATCTCGCTGCTTATGTTGCCATGAACCTCGGTGCGTTCGCGGTTGTCGCACTGGTTCGGAATGCGACCGGCAGCGAGAACATCACCGCGTTTCGCGGGCTAGTGAAGCGAAGCCCACTCCTCGCCACCACGATGACGATCATCCTGGCGAGCCTGCTGGGGTTGCCGCCGCTGGCCGGATTTGCCGGAAAGTTTCAGGTGTTCGCCGCGGTGTACCTGGCGGCGAAGGGTGCGATGGCGAGCGCTCCGCCGGGTGTCGGCACGCTCTTCTTCGTGCTGCTAGGCGTTGGCGCGGTGAATACAGCCGCGAGCGCGTACTACTACCTCAAGGTCGTGCGTGCGATGCTCCTGGAAGACGAAAACCCGCCGGTCGAGGGCCGCAAGATCGAGAGTGGGTATGGTGCGGCGTTATTGCTCGTGGCGCTGGTAGCGTTCCTCGTTGCGGCTGGCGTGGTATGGCAACCGCTGATGAGCGAGGCCGCGCGGGCTGCGAGCGCCTTCAGTGTCAGGTGAAGTCGCGAGATCGCCTGCGGTTCCTCTTCAATCTCTGCATGCCTTCCGCAATGCTCATCGACACTCACACACACCTGTTCGACGACCGCTTCCACAAGGACCTGCCCGCGGTGCTGGAACGCGCGGCGGCGGCGGGTGTCGAACGGGTCGTCTGCCTGGGGATCGACCGGGAGTCGTCGTTGCAATCGGTGGAGATCGCCAATCGGTATCCGCTCGTGGTCGCGGCGGTCGGGATTCAGCCCAACTCCGTGGCCGAGGCGAAGCTGGGAGATTGGGACGAGGTGGTGAGGCTCGCGGAAGCGGAACCGCGCGTCGTGGCCATCGGCGAGACCGGCCTCGATCGCTACTGGGACAAAACACCGTTTGCCCTTCAGGAAGCTTACTTCGTCCGGCATATCGAACTGGCCCGGCGGCTCGATAAACCATTCGTCATCCATTGCCGCGAGGCCGAGGCCGACGTGGTGCTTGCCCTTCGCGCTCAGCACGTCCGCGGCGATCTCCGCGCCGTGATGCACTCCTTCAGCGGCGACCTCGCCACCGCACGCGAATGCCTCGCGATGGGCCTGTACATCTCGTTCGCCGGAATGCTGACGTATCCGACGGCACAGAAGTTGCGCGATGTGGCGAAGGACGTGCCGCTCGACCGACTCCTGGTCGAAACCGACTGCCCCTACCTCGCCCCGCAACCCGTTCGCGGCAAGCGGAACGAACCGGCATTCGTTGCGCATACCGCAGCGATTCTGGCCGAAGTCAAGGGCGTGAGTGTCGCGGAACTGGCGGAAGCCACGACCCGCAACGCCCGTGTCCTGTTCGAGTTATGATCAGTCACTCCTTGCGAGAAATCGTGTCTGACGGCCGGCCTAACGGCATTCTTAATATCGAACGGTGAGCGGAACCACGATCGCGACACCGGTGTTGAATCCATAGCGTTCGTCCGCCGCACTCGCTGAGGGCTTCCCATGCGGTTTCGTCCCCTGGCAGTTTTTGCCCTCACAATCGGCATGGCTGTGTTGATTGGCGATCTGACCACGTCCTCTGCCGATGCGCAGCAGAAGGCCACGAAGAAAGCCAAGAACAAAAACAAGAATAAGAACAAGTTCAAATTCAAGAACCGGAAGACCGATCCGCCGTTGACGCGCATCGACCCGAAGGAGAAGCTCTCGCCACCGGTCTCGCCGCCAGTCGCCACGCTTCCCGTGCCGAGATCGAAGGATGCCGCGGCACTGGCAAAGATCATCGACGACGCCGTGAGCAAGACACTCGGCGAGGCCGGCGTTGCGGCGTCCGTTCGCACCACCGATGCAGAGTTCCTCCGCCGTGCGTACCTCGACATCACAGGCACTATCCCCAGTGCCGAGAAGGCGCAGGCGTTCCTCGATGATAAAAGCTCCAACAAGCGCGAGAAGCTGATCGACACACTTCTCGCCGACCCACACTACGGCCGCCGCATGGCCGACATCTGGGCCGCGAAGCTCTACACGCGCGATTCCGGTAACCGTTTCGTCCTCAAGGAACCGCTTTACAAGTGGCTGGAGGAACAGTTCAACAAGAACGAACCGTGGGACAAGTTTGTGGCGGGCCTCATCACCGCGACGGGCACTGTCGCCGACAATCCAGCGGTCACGTACTTCTTGACGAACCGCTCAGTAGACAAGCTCACCGATACGACCGCGCAACACTTCCTCGGTATCCAGCTCCAGTGCGCCCAGTGCCACAATCACCCGTTTACGGGCTGGAAGCAGAGTGAATACTGGGCCATGGCCAGCTTCTATTCGAAGGTGAACCCCGACCGGCCACGCAACGCCAACAAGGGTGGTGACAACACCGCCATCGGTGTGCGTGAGGGGAACAATCGTACACGGCTGAAGGATTTCTTCCCCGAATCCGCACGCAATATCGCGCCGAAGTTTCTTGGCGGCTCGTATGCCAGCGTTCAGACAACGGAGCCGTATCGTCCGGCACTCGCCAAGTGGATGACCGCACCGGACAACCCGTTCTTCGCGCGCGCCTTCGTCAATCGCACCTGGGCGCACCTCTTCGGCCGCGGTATCGTCAACCCTGTGGACGATATGTTGGTGGAGAACGAACCGAGCCACCCCGAGTTGCTCGATTCGCTGGCCGTCCACATCGCAACCACGGGTCAGTTCGACCTGAAGTATCTTATCAAGGCCATTTGCCTGTCTGAAACGTACCAACGGACGAGCAAGCCCACAGGCAACAACAAGGGCGACAAGAAACTCTTCAGCCACATGGCCGTGAAGGTGATGTCGCCGGAGCAACTCTACGACTCACTCACGGAAGTCACCGGGTTCCGACGGCCGGGGGCGAAGATGGCGAAGGGCGGCGGGAAGCGCGGCCGGGTGGCCCCTCGCGAACAGTTCGTCACCTTCTTCCTCGCTGGAGCCGAGTCGAGTAACCCACTCGACTACGAGGCGGGCATCCCTCAGGCACTGCGGCTGATGAACTCGCCCATCGCCAGTAACCCGGCCGCGGTACGCGGCGTACTCGGCGGCGTCCGCAAGCCGGCCGAGGCTATCGAACGTATCTACCTAACGGCGCTTTCGCGACGCCCTACCGCGGAAGAGATGAAAGAACTGATCGCCTATGCGGATCGTGTGGGCACTCCTGCTGCCTACACCGATATCCTCTGGGCTGTGCTCAATAGTAGTGAGTTCACCCTGATACGCTGAGCGAACCTCCACACCAATACACCCCAGGACCTCGACTCATGTTTTCCCTGAATCTGCAAGAGAAAAGCCGGCGTGATGTGCTGAAACTGACCGCTGCTGGTGTCTTCGCACCAACGCTCTCCGGTTGGTTGCCGCTGCTGGCGAAGGCCGCACCGGCGGGCGGCAAGGGGAAAGCGAAGTCGTGCATTCTCCTCTGGATGGACGGCGGCCCCAGCCACAAGGACACCTGGGACCTCAAGCCTACCAGCAAGGGTGCCGGTGACTTCAAGCCGATCAAGACTGCCGCGCCAGGAGTTGAGATCAGCGAACACCTGCCGAAGGTTGCAGGCGTGATGAACCACGGCGTGATCGTCCGCGGGATGACGACGCCCGAAGGAGCCCACGCACGCGCCAAGTATTTCATGCACACTGGCTATCGGGAAGGGCAGGGCGGCGTCACGTATCCGGCCATCGGTTCGCTCGTCTCGCATGAGCTTGGTAAGGTTGGAAGCACTGTTCCTAACTACGTTGCCATTGGTGGCCGCAGTTTCGGCTCTGGCTTCCTCGGGCCGAAGCACCAACCGCTCTTGATCACTGATCCCAATCGCGGGGTTCAGGATCTGAAGTCGGCTATCTCTGCCTCGCAGTTCGATAACCGCGTCGGCCTGCTGGAGCACATGGAGAAAGCGTTCCACCGCGAGTACGGCGCCGATGCCATTACCGATCACAAGACGACGTACGAACGCGCCGTGAAGATGATGCAATCGGCTGAGGCCCGCGCCTTCGACATCTCCGGCGACAGGAACAAGTCGGCGTACGGCACCGGTCGCTTTGCCGATGGCGTGGTGATGGCACGACGACTGGTGGAAGTCGGTGTGCCATTCGTTGAAGTGGCACTGGGCGGATGGGACACGCACCAGGACAACTGGACGCGCGTGAAATCGAACTCGCAGCAGGTAGACTCCGCACTCTCGGCGCTCATCAACGAACTAAAGGAGAAGGGGTTGCTCGACAGCACGCTGATCGTGTGGATGGGTGAATTTGGCCGCACGCCACACATCAACACACGCGGCGCCAAACCCGGCCGCGACCATTATCCGCGTGCCTGGAGCCTCGCCATGTTCGGCGGCGGCATTCGCGGCGGGCAGATCGTTGGGAAGACAGACAAGGAAGGCGCCAGCGTGATCGAGCGGCCAACCACTGCTCAGGATTTCCTCGCCACCGTCTGCGAACTGATGGGGATCGAATACGCCAAGAAGAACGAGACGCCCTCCGGCCGTCCCATTCAGATCGTCGAGAAGGCCAAGCCTTTCACGAAAGACATCATCTGAAGTTCGCCCGCTTCAGCGCAGAGGCCACCACCCTGACACGGGTGGTGGCCTTTGTGTTTACGTCAGGCGTGTGCGTCTTCCACGCGGGTCGCGTAGCTATCTGCCAGGCGGTGGTTCGTCCCGGAAGAGTTCGCTGATCGACTCATTCCCGTGGATGCGGTGAATGGCGTTGGCAATCAACCCTGCGACGGAGATCACCTCGATGCAGGGCAGCCGTTTTTCAGGGAGCAAGGGGATACTATCAGAGATCGCGAGTTGGTCGATGGGTGCTTCTCGTAGCCGATCGATGGCCGGTCCAGAAAGCACGCCGTGCGTCGCACAGACGAATACACGCTCCGCGCCGCGTTCCTTTGCCACGGTCGCCGCGCCGGCGATCGTACCTGCGGTGGAGATCATATCGTCGTAGACCACAACGGTCTTCCCTTCCACCGGCGCGCCGATCATGTGGCCGAGTTTGACCTCGGTGGCGCTGCTCCGATGTTTGTCGGCGATGGCGAGTTTGCCGCCAACGAGCGACTGGAAGCCCAGTGCCTTCTTGATACTCCCTTCATCCGGGCTGAGGACGACCAGTTCGTCCTGAGAAATGCCCAGTCGCCGGATATGTCGGGCCAGTTCCTTGGCCGCGTAGAGGTGATCCACCGGGATATCGAAGAAACCCTGAATCTGGGCCGCATGCAGATCGAGCGCGAGAACCCGATCGGCGCCGGCGCGTGTGATGAGGTTCGCGGCGAGCTTGGCGGAGATGGGCACGCGGCCCTTGTCCTTGCGATCCTGTCGGGCGTAGCCGTAATACGGCAGTACCGCTGTGATGCGTGCCGGGCTGGCCCGCCTGAAGGCGTCCAGCATGATGAGCAATTCCATCAAGTGCTGGTTCACCGGCGTGCAAGTTGGCTGAACGACGAACACATCACGCCCGCGCACGTCTTCCTCGATGCGGACGTGCGTTTCCAGGTCGGGGAAATCCGAGATTGTGATACGGCCCAGTGGAACACCGAGGTTCTTCGCGATACCCTCGGCGAGGGGCCGATTCGCACGCCCGCTGAAAATCTTCAGCTTGTTGTTATTGCCGTTGCCGGACACCGCCGCCTCCTGCCCCTGGTCGTGGCTCGTGGCCGCATTATGCACAAATGGATGGTTCACCGCCAGCGCGGAATCGAGTATCGTGTAGCACTTCGCGACGCAACCTGACACCGCGGCGATCACATGTCTGATGTGAACGATCACCTCGCACTGGCGCTCGTCCCTGGTCTCGGCCCCAAGCTGACTGCGGCTCTCCTCGCGCGATTCGGCACAGCAGCGGGGGCGCGGCAGGCCACGGCAGCGCAACTGTTAGAAATTCCCCACATCGGTGAGAAACTCGCCCACACTCTGGCTGCCGCACTCCGCACAGTGAATATCGGTACGGAACTGGCACTCCTGGAGAAACACGGCGTCAGGCCGGTGCCACTCGGAGAGCCAGAATATCCGGCACCGCTAGCGGCAGTGCCAGCCCCGCCCCAATTGTTGTACTTCCGCGGCGCCTGGATTGAAGCGGACTTGAACGCGGTCGGCCTTGTTGGGTCGCGTGCCTGCACTGCTTACGGCCGCAAGATGGCCGAACACATCGCGCGTGGACTTGTCCGTGCAGGCTTTACAGTGATATCGGGACTGGCTCGCG
Organism: uncultured Frigoriglobus sp.; assembly: GCA_964422915.1. Taxonomy (GTDB): domain Bacteria; phylum Planctomycetota; class Planctomycetia; order Gemmatales; family Gemmataceae; genus Gemmata. The sequence continues at coordinate 7,352 of CAYRDG010000016.1, forward strand.
GCATCGACGGTGCGGCACACCGGGCCGCACTCGACGCTGGCGGCCGAACGATCGCCGTGCTGGCCGGCGGCCTGTCGGCAATTTACCCGCCCGAACACACCACGATGGCGGATGAAGTGGCGAGACAGGGTGCGCTGGTGACTGAGACACCGATGTCGGTGCCCCCGCAACCAGGAATGTTTCCAGCACGCAATCGGATCATCAGTGGGTTGAGCCGGGCCGTAGTTGTGATTGAGGCGAACGCGAAGAGCGGTGCGCTCATCACGGCGACACACGCCGGGGAACAGGGACGCGAGGTCTTCGCGGTGCCCGGCGCGGCCGACAGTCCTGCCAGTGCCGGTTGCCTCGAACTTCTCCGCAAGGGTGCCCGACTTGTTCGCAGTGCCGAGGATGTGCTGGAAGACCTGAACGGTATCGCCGCTCCGGATTTCCGCACGCTCGTACGCGAAGTGAGTGTTGCTCCACAACCGCAGGAAGAATCGCTTCCGGTTCCTCGCACGCCATCTTCGCCGCCGACACTGAATCTGGACGCCACGCAACAGCGTGTGTTCGACGCGCTGGCCTCGCGGCAGCATGTCGATGAGCTTTCGCGCGAACTTGGCGTGTCGGCAGGCGAACTGGCGCGAACGCTGATGCTACTGGAGTTGAAGAAAGCCGTTCGGCGACTACCGGGGAACTACTACGAACGACGGTAGCGTCAATGTCTGAACTGCGTCCGTAGAACGAAGGCATGTCGCACGCTGAACTCACTGGAGGGGCTTGCCCCTCGACTCACCGGCTCGAAGCTCTCCTGCTCGCGATTGTGTTCGCCGTGGCGTACACGCAGTCGCCGCTGTTCTACTCCAATCAGAATCAGTACCTGTTGCACGGTGCGGCGCGAGCTGGGTATGGCGACCTAGCCCACGACTGGCTCGCGAAAACTCGCGACCCAACAATACTGTTCTCGCTGCTCATCGCCGCGGCGTTTCGTGTAAACGTCTGGCTTCTCCAACCAGCGTACTTCCTGTTCCTCGTGAGCTACTTTCTCGCAGCGAGAAGGCTTGTCGCGGCGCTACCGAACTTCCCGGATACGCGGTCTGCGAGACTCACATTCGCGGCGCTATTCACTGCGGCGCACGCGGGCATTCTGCGATGGGTGTCCGTGCAACTCTTCGGCATCGATTATCCGTGGTATCTGCAAGCGGGGCTCGCTGCGCAGTACCTGCTTGGCCCTGGGATTCAGCCATCCGCTTTTGGGGTACTGCTTCTGGCTGCCGTCGCGGAACTCGCACGTAACAAGCCTGTCCGTGCCTGTGTGCTAGCGGCACTTGCTTGCTGGTTCCACTCGACGTATATGCTCCCGGCCGCGCTCCTCGTGTGCGGCATACTCGTGGAACTCGCGCAGCAGCGGCAGCTTCGCGCTGCCGTTCTCGCGGGGTGCGCGGCGCTGGCAACCGTTGTGCCAGTGGTGGTGTCCACGTTCGTCCGTTTCAGTCCGTTCGAACCACACGCGGAGGAAGCGTTACGCATCCTCGCGGACGTTCGCATCCCGCATCATTGCCACGTTCGCCGTTGGTTCGACTGTATCGCGGTGTTGCAACTGCTGTGGGTGGCCTTCGGCCTCTTCTTCACGCGACGGGAACCGCTCGGTTGCGCCCTGGGAATCGCTGCGCTCGGTGGCGTGGCCCTCACCGTAGTTCAGATGGTCACAGGTAGCGACGCGCTGGCACTGGCGTTCCCGTGGCGTATCTCCGTGTTGCTCGTGCCAGTTGCCACTGCAGTGATCATTGCGAAGTGTGTGACATCTAGACCTCCGGGGAAGTGGTGTGAACGGATCGCATTTGTCGGTCTCGTGGTGCTTGTGGTGGGTGGTGTGGTTGTGATGCTGCGCGGGTTGGGCTATCGCGCTGTGGATGAAAGTGAGTTGTACAACCACGTCCGCGCCGGCACGGTACCCAACAGAGTATACCTCTTACCGGTGCGTTTCCCGAAGGTCGGTAGCGGCCGTGGGGCAGTATCGAACACGTTCGCACCTCCGCCGCGTGCGAATCCGGATACAAATCAGATTCCGGTCGACTTGCAGCGGTTCCGGCTCGCGACCGGCGCGTGTATCTTCGTCGATTTCAAGTCGGTGCCATATGCTGCGGCGGATGTGCTGGAGTGGCAGCGGCGGATGGAACTCGCTAGCTCGCTTGCCAGTGAGGTTGTGTGGGCGAAGCTGACCACGCATGCCGTACTGATACGCGAGGGGATCACGCATGTGGTTCGGCCACAGGCGAAGCCGCTCGCAGCGGTATTCCTGGAGGAAGTCTTTCGCGGTGGCGGTTACATTGTATATCGCGTGAAGTGACAGAAGGCGACACGCAAGCGTGTCGCCTTCTGTTCCGCGTTCAGGATAGCCCGCGACAGCACGAGTTGCTCTCGCGGTTTGTGAGAGGTCGTTACTCGACGACCGCAGGTGCCGGCACGTTTGCCTCGAAGCCGAGCTTCTTCTCACCGCTGGCGTCGTCCACGATCTTCACCGTGATGGTGTCTGCGCCGTGGAAGGTGCCCTTGAGGATTTCCTCGGCCAGCATGTCTTCCAGGTGCTGCTCGATGGCCCGACGCAGAGGTCGTGCGCCGTACTCGGTGCTCGAACCCTTCTCGATGAGGTAGTCTTTCGCTTCCTCGGTCATCACGAGCGTCATCCCCTTCTCGGAGAGCCGCTTGGCTACCTTCGCCAGTTCCATGTTGACAATCTGCGTGAGGTCTTCCTTCGTGAGCTGCCGGAAGACGATGATGTCGTCGAGGCGGTTGAGGAATTCCGGTCGGAACTCCTTCTCCATCCGCGCCCGCAACTTCTTCTGCATCTCCTGGTAGCTGGCTTCCGTGTCCTTCTTGATTCCCTGCGTAAACATGCCGCCGATCACATCGCGAGACACGATCATCTCGGCGCCAATGTTGGTCGTCAGGATGAGGATGGTGTTCTTGAAGTCCACCGTCCGCCCGACGTTGTCGGTTAGTCGTCCTTCCTCCATGATCTGAAGGAGCATGTTCCACACGTCTGGGTGTGCTTTCTCGATCTCGTCGAGCAGCACCACCGAGTACGGCTTGCGGCGAATCTTCTCGGTGAGCTGGCCTCCCTCTTCGTAGCCGATGTAGCCCGGTGGGGCGCCGACCAAACGCGAAACGTTGTGCTTCTCCATGTACTCCGACATGTCGAGTTGCACGATGTTGTTCTCATCGCCGAACATGAACTTCGCGAGTTGCTTGGCCAGGAGCGTTTTCCCAACGCCCGTTGGCCCGGCGAAGATGAAGCTACCGATGGGTCGCTTCGGATCCTTCATCCCAGAGCGGCTCTTGCGCACGGCCTTGGCGATGGCGTGGACCGCTTCCTTCTGGCTGATGACTGTGTTGTGAAGCTCAGCCTCCATGTTCAGCAGGCGCTTGGTTTCGTCCTCGCCCACCTTCTTGAGCGGCACACCCGTCATCTTGGAAACGACCTCGGCGACGACTTCCTCATCCACGACGCCATCGGTTTCCTTGGCCTTTTCACGCCACTGCTTTTGCTGCGTTTCCTTGTCCTTGCGGAGTTTTTCGGACTGATCGCGCAGCGCCGCGGCACGCTCGAAGTCCTGATCCATCACCGCGGCTTCCTTCTCCTGGTTGAGCTTGTCGATCTTTTCGTCGAGTTCCTTGAGGTCTGGCGGCCGGGTCATGCCCTTGAGGCGAACCCGTGCCCCAGCCTCGTCGATCACGTCGATGGCCTTGTCGGGCAGGCAGTGGCCGGTGATGTACCGCTCGGAGAGTTCGACAGCGCTCTTGAGTGCCGCGTCCGTGATCTGAACGCGGTGGTGCGCCTCGTAGCGGTCGCGCAGCCCCTTGAGGATTTCGACCGTTTCGGCCATTGAGGGCGGGTTGACGATGATCGGCTGGAAGCGCCGCGCCAGTGCCGCGTCCTTCTCGATGTACTTACGGTACTCGTCGAGTGTGGTGGCTCCGATGCACTGAATCTCACCGCGGGCGAGTGCGGGTTTGAGCACGTTGGAAGCGTCGATGGCTCCCTCCGCGCCGCCGGCGCCCACGAGTGTGTGCAATTCGTCGATGAACAACATCGTGTTTTTGGCGCGGCGCACCTCGTTCATCACGGCCTTGATGCGTTCCTCGAACTGGCCTCGGTACTTCGTACCAGCGACCATCATGGCCAGATCGAGCACGACGATGCGCTTGTCGCGGAGCAGTTCCGGCACGTTCTGGTCGATGACCATCTGCGCCAGCCCTTCCACGATGGCCGTCTTGCCGACGCCCGCTTCACCCAGCAGCACCGGATTGTTCTTCTGCCGACGCGACAGAATCTGGATGACGCGCTCGATTTCCTGGTGCCGACCGATGACCGGATCGAGCTTGCCCTGACGGGCCAGTTCGGTCAGGTCGCGACCGAAGCTATCGAGTGCCGGGGTCTTGGACTTGCTACGGCCTGCGCGCTCGCCGCCGCCGCGTTCGCTGCCGCGTTCGGATTCAGATTCGTTCGGCATGTTGTGCCCCAAGAGATTCAGGACTTCCTCGCGGACGTCTTCGAGCTTCAGACCCAGATTCATCAGGACCTGCGCCGCGACGCCCTCTTGCTCCCTTAAGAGGCCCAGCAGCAGGTGTTCGGTTCCGACATAATTGTGATTGAGGTTGCGAGCCTCCTCGATGGAGTACTCGAGAACCTTCTTGGCGCGTGGCGTGTGCGGCAGGCGCCCCATGACCACCTGCTCGCCGCCTGGCCCATGCTGGACGATCTTTTCAACCTCCAGCCGAATCTTGCGGAGGTCGATGTCGAGGTTCTTCAGCACGTTGGCCGCGACCCCCGACCCCTCCTTGACGAGGCCCAAGAGGACGTGCTCCGTGCCGATGTACTCGTGGTTGAATCGCTGGGCCTCCTGGTTGGCCAGCTGCATCACCTTCCGTGCCCGGTCGGTAAATCGTTCATACATCTACGCCGTCTCCCGCGAGGGGGGTGGTTTGATCAATTCGCCGGAAAACGCGGCGGCGTGTTCGGCTCTAACCCATCTTATACCGTTCGCGTCCGACACCTCGTTGGAGGGGGGAAAATTCAAAAGGAATCATGGATCGGAAGTCTACCGCGAACCTATGGCCTTGCCGGCCTTCCACTTCGGCCTTCCTTCGTACTTCCACCGCGAGCGAGCGGGAGAGTGATTGACGCCCGCACGCCGGCCGTGGCCGCCGGTGTGAACCGGTCAGATGAGCTTTGAGTCTGCGGAATTGTAGGCTCGCCCGCGCAGCGAATCAAGCCAGGTGCGCACGGGGCGGTTTCCAGGTGAGGATGGGTGAGCGTCGCGCGCAAGTCGTGCCGCGAACAGGCAGCCGACGCTACTTCACTTTCTTCAATTCAATGAGGTAGTCGGACTTTCCCGCGAAGTCCTTCGGACGCTTCTCCTTGTCCAGTGAGTACGCGAGCTTCACCATGTCGCCCTTCACCTCGACGATACCCAGCGCGATGGTCCCTTTCGTGCCTGGCGGCCCTTCCAGAACGGCCATGTCGATCTCAGTGAGCTTGCCGGGTTTCAGCTTGTAAGCAAAGACAAACTTCATCCCCTTCGCTTCCACAGTGAACGTGTCTTCGGTCGCGCTGTACTTGGCCTTCCTGGCTCGTTCCTCGATGTTCTTTCCTTCGAGCTTGCCACCAACGAGCGTGTATTTGCCGGCCAGGTCGAGCTTGTCGTCGGCGCGCGCGGCTAGCGTGACGGCGAACAGTAGTCCTGCCGTCAGTGCGAACAGTTTCATCATGGGGTGCCTCTGGTTTGTCCGTGATCCACTTTCGTGATTGTACCGAACTGTTGAAAATCACGCATCGTGGGTTGAACGTGGGCGACACGAAATCGCTTGCACAGGCATGCTTGGAGTCGCTCAAACTTGTCGGTCTGGGGAGAACCTGGCCTCGCCGGAGACGATATCTTGCACCACCAACTCGCCGCCCTCCTGCCAGTCGAAGAGTATCAGGTCCGCCGGTTCGCCCTCCACGAGTTCCGAGATTGGCAGGCCCAGGAGCTTGCGCGGCTGTGCGGAGGCAAGTTGCACGGCATCCGCGAGCGACAGGCCCGCCATGCGAATTGCGTTCGCCACACAGAGATCGGTAAAGTGCCCGCTGCCAGCCAGAAAAGGCGTTCCGGACACCACGACTTGCCCGTTTGGCAGCACTTCGAGATCGGTTCCCCATTCGTGATACTTACCTGGCGGCAACCCCGCGAGGCTGCTGGCATCGGACGTGATGAGCGTGCGACCTGTGCCCTTCACACGCAGAATGCACTTCACCAGAGCGGCGGGAAGATGGTGACCATCGGTGATAATGCTCGCCCACAGGTCGTCGCACGCGAGTTGCTCCCAGACATAATTGTCGTGCCGTGGAAGGCTTGCGTGGCAGCCATTGAACAGGTGCGTGCTTGTGCGTGCGCCAGCGGCAACGGCGTCGCGAATCTGCTGGGCGGTCGCTGCGGTGTGGCCGATGGCAGCGACCACGCCGCTTCGGGTCAGTCTCTCGATGAATGGCAAGGCCCCGGCGCGTTCCGGGGCGAGCGTCACCATACGAATGCGACCGCCTGCGGCATCCTGCCAGCGCTGGAACTCATCCCAGTGGGGATCGCGGGCATGCTCTCTGGGGTGCGCGCCGCGTGGGCCATCCTCGCTGGAGAGGTATGGCCCTTCCAGGTGGAAGCATGGTATCCGCCGGGCCAGTTCGGTATCGGCAGTGAGTGCCTTCGTCAGGGTTGCGAAGCCGTGCCGAATCGCCTCGAAGCTCGCGGTGATCAGTGTGGGACAGAAGCCGCCGATCCCGTGCGTGACGCACACATCGGCGACGATTCGGACCTGATCGGACGTGAGCGACGGCTCGTTGAAACTGATCCCGAGACAGCCATTGATCTGCGGGTCGAAGAACGCCGGCGCGACCCATCGTGCCGGCTTCTGATCCGAGCAGGCGATGGAGCGGATGCGTCCGCCCTCGATGGTCAGCGCGACTGCCTGGCCAGTCGCGTAGTGGCGTGCGTGGAAGATCATGGCAACGTCAGTGAAGCGGGGTCACTTCTTCTCTTCGTCGGGTTCCTTGCGGCGCAGAACGCGGGCCATGGCATACCCCAGACCGACGGCTGAGAGAACTGATGTGGCTCCTGTGGCGAGCATCAGCCAGTCACGGCGATCGGGCGGCCATACCGGTCGTTGCGTGGGTACGGCAGGCGCAGCTGCCGGTTCGGGCGGCGGTTCCGTTATCTCCACGAGTTCGACTTCCACCTCGTCAACCGGCGGTGGTGGAAGGTAAACCACGGAGGGCACCGGAGGTGCTGGAACCGGTGCGGCGGGTCTGGCAGGCTGGGGGACGGCACCACTCTTGAGTGCCGGGCCTGGCACTGGCCGGGCCGGCATGGCTGTGGCTCCCAAAGCGGGCCGTGCGCCGGTGCCAGGAATGACCTGCGTCTGCCCCAACTGCGATTCGCTGGTCAGCCAGCTCTGCGATGTGGGGACTGGTCGGGCGCCAGATGTCGGCTTCGTCCCAACAAAGGGGCGCAACGCTGCCGCCGCCTCGGCCGGTGTGTGATAGCGGCCCTCGGGCGACTTCGCCAGAAGGTGATTCATGACGTTCTGCAGGCCGGGTGGAAGATCAGTGGTGAACGTGGCGAGTGGTTGCGGCGTTTCGGTGGCGTGCTTCACCATCTGGGCCATGATGCTCGATTCGGTGAAGGGCGGACGCCCGGTGAGACAGTGATAGAGAACGCAGCCCATGCTGTAGATGTCGGCTCGAATGTCGGCAGTGCGTGCATCCTTCGCCTGTTCAGGAGCGAGGTAGTCCGGCGTGCCGACCACGGCCCCTTCCTGTGTCAATTGCGTTTCCACCTGTCCTTCGGGCATTGTGTCGTCGAACATCTCGCGACCCAGGCCCACGTCGAGAATCTTCAGCGTTGCCTGCCAGGTATCCGGCTTGCCGGCCTCTGCAGCCGGCGTGAGCATCAGGTTGGCCGGCTTCACATCGCGGTGAACCATGCGCTGGTCATGGAGGTGCTGGAGGCCGTCGAGTGCCTGGCAGAGTAGCCGAGCGGCTTCTGCTGCGGGCAATCGGCCGCGTCGCGAGAGTACCTCGTCGAGCGTTTCGCCTTCCAGATACTCCATCGCGATGTAATGGACGCCGCCGCTATCGCCGACCTCGAAGGCGCGGACAACGTTGGGGTGGCGGAGTTGCGTTAGCAACCGGGCCTCGCGGTGGAATCGCGCGAGTGTGTGTGTGTCCTTCGCTTTCGATGCGGGCAGGATTTTCAGTGCGACAATCTGACCCGTGCCGCGGGCAGCCTTGTATACACCGCCCATGCGTCCCTTACCGACGCGATCGAGGATCTTGTACTCGCCCAGGAAGAAACCCTCGGCACGCCCGCGCTGCACCAGATGAGCCTGGTACTCCGTGACGGCGCTGCGATCAACGATGAAGCGCCGGAACGAGTCCACGCGAGAGTCGTCGCCGGGCTTCTCCTCTTTCCACTTGCGGTACAGTGACTGCACCTCTGCGGCCGGGAGCAACTTGCTCTTGACCAGCAGCGTGCAGTAATCGGCGGCGGTAGTGGCAGGGGTGGCCATTGTGGCTCAGGTCCGAGGTCAGAGGTCGATTTCACAAAACCGTGGCTGGCGTAAAGGTCGAACACACTCTCGCTTCGTGCCTGTGCCGGCGTTCCGTTACTTCCGCGCCGCTTCGATCATCTTCCGGAGCGTCGGATCGCGGTCAATCAGGGTCAGTAGTGCGTCGAAGACAGCGTTGGCTTCGTCGTGCTTGCCAGCGGCGGCGAGTGTTTTCGCGTGTTCCAGGGCGGTCAGTGCCGGTGCGTGGTTGGGCGGTGCGTGCGGCATGCGGTTGGCACGCTCATCGAGTGCCGCCAACCCCGCGCGCGACAGTTTCACCCAGCGCCGTTCCGATTCCACTGTACCAAAGGCCGTAACCACTGCGAGCCACTCCCGACGTGCTGTGGTGGCGTCGCCAGCCTGAGCCAGACGCAGTCCGATCAGGTAGCCGCGTTCGGCGTCGGTGTGCGGCGACACTTTCGCACCCTCCGCGACGGATCGCCTCAGTTCGCGCCGATCCTGGATTCGCTCGCGCGTGGCAGCGATTTCGTCCTTGTACCGATCCGGGTACTTCCGCGCAAGCGGTTCGAGGTATTTTTCCAGGGCGATTTCCCAGTCGTCAGGGTTCTCTGATGTCAGCAACGGTTGCGCGCCGTTGAAGAGTTCCTCCGCGGACTTACTCGGCCACGCGAATGGCAGCACCAGTGCGGCGAGTGTCAGCAGGAAGAGTGGGATCACCACTGCGGGCCGCTTCAAGAGCGGGCGCGGTTCCGGCTCGGGTTCCTTTCCGTCGGGTAGGCCACCGAGTGCCGCAGGCAGTGCCGGGGTTTCAGCCGTATCTGGCGTGAGTTTCACGGGCCATTCGAGCTTTTCGCCCTTGCGCTCGAGCTTCCCGCGGAGCCGTTCCAGTTCCTCGATCACAGCAGCAGCGGTACCAGGACGGCGTGCCGGGTTCTTGTCGAGCAGCGTGCAGATGAAGTCGTCGAGTTCTGGCGGCAGATCCTGCACGAGCATCGCCGGGCGCTCAGGAAGCGTGTAGCACTGCTTGTGCATCAGTTCGACAACTGTGTTGGCCACGAACGGCGGTCGGCCGGTCACGAGAGTATAGAGTACGCCGCCCAGCGAGTACAAATCGCTCCGGCGCGTGAGTGGTTTACCGCTGGCCGTTTCTGGTGGAATGTACGCGGTCGAGCCGATGGCCGAAGTGACCGAGTGCGGGGGCGGGAAGACCTTCGCGATGCCGAAGCCCAGAATCTTCAACACGCCCTCGGAAGTGAGCATGAAGTGCGCGGGTTTCAGGTCGCGGTGAAGTACATTGCGGTTGTGCGCGTGCTTCAGTGCGCGCGCCGCCTGTACGGCGATGCCGAGTACTTCACGCCACGGTCGCCGACCTACCTCCAGTCGTTTCGCGCAGTCGGTGCCCTCGACGAACTCGGTCGCGATGAAAGGGAGGCCCGCGTGGAGACCGTGATCGAATATCCTGATGATATTGGCGTGATCGAGCCGCTGGAGGGGGAGAAACTCGCCGCGCATTCGTTCGGCCGCGGCCGGATCGCGGACCTCGGTGAAGAGTTTCACGGCTGCGTATTGTTCGGGATTGTCATAGCCACGCGCGCGATAAACCACGCCGAGCGGCCCCTGGCCAATCTCGGACTCCACGAACCAGTTCCCCACGCGCGCTCCGATCATGGGGCTAGTATATCTGAAGGCGACGCGCTCGCCTTCGGCCCGTGAAGCTCAGGTCACCCGATGGACGCACAGACTGCGCTCTTGCTCATCGCCCATGGTAGCCGCCGGGTGGAGGCAAACGCCGATTTGGAGTATGTCGCGGCGGAACTCCGCGCCCGGGGGCGATACGGCATCGTTCGCGTGTCGTATCTGGAACTGGCCGAGCCGAGCATCGAAACTGGCGGCGCGCAGTGTGTGGAAGTTGGCGCGACGGATGTGATCCTGCTCCCGTATTTTCTCTCGCCAGGCGTTCACGTTGTGGAAGATTTGGTGGAAGCGTGCGACACGCTGCGAGAGCGTTTCCCACAGGTCCGGTTCATGCTGGCGGAACCGCTGGGCCGACATGCGCTGTTGGTTGATGTGTTGGAGCAGCGAGCACGCCAGGCACAAGGTGAGTGAGCACGCGAATCGCGCCGAGCCATTTTCACGGCAACTGGAGCGCGAGGTTGTAGATATCCTCGATGTCGAGAACGACGTTGTTCGCCTCGAAGAGCTTGTTAATCGCGACCTTGTGGACCTTCATCTTCGTTCCGCCAACGCCCAGCGCGCCGTAGCGGATGATGCCGTTGCGGTCGGCTCCCTTGTCGGTTAGTTCCACGCCCTCGATGCCCGCCGGTGGCACGCCGTTGAGGTCGATCATCACACGCAGCGCCTTTGCCTCGTTGCGGAGCTTGCGTGGCAGAAGCACCACACCTGCGGCACCAGCGGCAACCACGAGATTGCGCCCCGCGAGCGCATCGGGTGCGTCATCGCTCGACGACACGCCCAGCGCCTCGAGCTTCGCACCTGGAACGTGTGCCCGGATCGACTCGCACACCGCCTGCGCACGCTCCTTCTGTCGCGAGCCGACACGGACATGCCCGCCGGCCCCAGCCAGCAACCGCGCCACACGCTGACCCACGGGCCCGGTACCGCCCAGAATCAGCGTCTTGGCTGTACTCAGATCGATGTGCCGGCCCGCGGCGCGCACGGCGGCAGCGGCGGTGGTGTTCGCGCCGTTGGAGTCGAGCAGTAGCGATACGCTGAGGCCATACTGCGGAATGAGTTGCTTCTTCACCGCTGCCAGAACCGCCTCGCCAGCGACCACATCGGAACCGCCGACGAAGATCGCGGTGCGGCAGAGGTCCTTGCCGCCGCGCGTGAAGATGCAACCATGAACCAGTGGCATCACATTCTCAGGTGTCACGCCACCATAGCTGAAGATGTGCTGCACACCGGCATCCACTGCCACTACGCGGTCGAACACGCTTGGCAGAGGGTCGGTGTCGAGTTGTACGAGGATGGTGGGCTTGTCGGACATGGTGAAACCCTGGAACCATTTCGTCGCAACGCCGACGGGGTGCGGAACGCGCACGCAGTCGGCGTTGCGATTCCATCGTAGCCTTACTTGGGGCTGAACGGGTGCTTTTCACCCTTTCGGGCGAGGATGTCGTTGATCTTCGGCTCACCAGTCATGGCGTTCTTGATGGCCATTTTGGTTGCGTCGTAGTTGTACTGGTAAATCTTCGCGTCATCCGCCGCATCCCAGTGAATGAACACTCCGCAGACGATGACATAATCGTCGGCCTTGCTGGCGGGAATTACGCCGTCCGCCACGCTGTCGGCCACTGCGCGGGCCACAGCGGCCTGTGCCGGCCCAAACATCTGCACGGCCTGCTTGGCGCCCTTGATGGTGACCTTCGTGATCATCACCGTGGCCGGCTTGCAAACGAGGTTCGGAGTGATGACCGCCAACAAACTGGAGTGGCCGGCGCTCTGGTTGGCCAGCGCGTTGGCGAACGCGGTACCGACCGGGCCGGTCTTCTCGCCGATCAGGAGGTCGATGTGGGCAATCTCGTTGCCATCGCCAGCCAGCGCTTCGCCGATGAACATGGACATGGTTACGCCTCGGTTGGGTGAGAAAGTCTTAGGACCAACGGCGTAGATGTAGTGGGGCGGCGCGTGAAGGCAACCGGATTCCTGGCGGCTCCCTCAGGACACCGGAGTCCAAGGCGGCCGTGATGCGCGTACGGATGCAGGTGAAGGGGAACCCGTGGCAGACGATTCGCCCATCAAAAGGCCATGTAAATGAACGGCTCCACCGGCATTGTCATCCGGAAGAGTGCGTAGTGCAGAACGATGGCGACGCCGAGACCCAGCCCGAACGAGAACGCCGCCCGCAGGAGTCGGATTCTCACGGCCGCACCTCCCCCCCAAGGAACCCGAGCGCTTCCGCACGGCGGCGGATGACCGGGGCAAGTTCGCTGGCCAGTTTCCTTCCGCCGGCGCGTGTCAGATGGACGGGATCGTAGTAGTCGGCGACATCGTAGCCGCGGCCGGCCTCGAAGGTCGTCACTCCTGTACGGCCGTAAACGGTTGCCATTGCAGGCCCCATCACAGCGTAAGTTGCCCGTTCATCTGGAGTGAGATTCGCGATGTAATTCGGGTTCTCCCGGTTGACCACTACGATCATTCGATCGCGAATGGGTGCAGGGAAGGACGTGCGGAGCGTCTCCTCTGGCGGGTACGGTCCGCCCAGTTGTTCCAGTGGGATCGTTTCACCGTTGGCACGCCGAAGAAGCGGACGCCACGCCTGGATCGCGTTTCGCATCGTCGACATGTATAGCTGCCGATACGGTTCCAGCGACGCCGGCGTGGATGGAGGGCGGAATGGGTCGCGGTCTGGATAGTGTTTCCGTGGCCGCGACCAACTCGGTGTCAAATATTTGCACCATACCGTTACCCCAACCTCATACTCGAAGACGTTCCAGAGATCGCGGAAGTTCAGAAACCGGTCGAGCCGCACCTGCCGCAGGAGTTCATCGCGTTCGCGAGAATCCTTCCCTTGATCGAGGCGTTTGTTCAATGGCAGCGCCAGCCGTGCTTCCCGCTCTGGCGAGTCGAGCAAAAGCCCGCGAGTGTGTGCGTCCCAGTAGTACCACCAGACAATGGGGCGTCCATCCGGCTCACCGATCGGAGAGAACGGGTGAAGCCAGGTGTTTGTGATGAGGATCATGCGATGGTGGCCAGACTTGTACAGCATTTCGGCAGCAACCGAACCGAACTCCTGAAGCCCAACGCCTGGCAGGGCGACGTTCACGACACAGTACTGATCGCCCAGTTCGGCCTGGAGCGATCGCGTCCAGACACCTTCGCTCCCTTGCCCCATACCCATCATCACTGAGTTGCCACCGACAATCACTGCGATCTGGTCGGGTCGTACTTTCTCGCGCAATAGTGACAGAAGCTGATGCGCGCTCGGGTGATAGTTCGTGCGCGAATCGGTGGCCTCGGTAAACCGCTGGAAGTTCCGGAAGTGGTTAACTTGCCCGAGTTCATGCCCCGCCAACGCGCAGGCCACAAGACCGACTGCTACCCCGGCCAGTAACGGCCTTGGGCTGATCACCTGATCGAGGATGCCGTCGAGTCGGAGCATGACCTCACACCTTCGTGAACAGGAGTCGGGCCATCTTGATCGCATCAGGCGCGGGGTAGAAGAACAGTAACCATCCCACCGCGACGAAGACCATCGTTACCGCCCAGCCCAGCAGCGGGATACGTGCGAAGGCAAGCCCGATACCGCGTCCCACCATGCCGAGCGAGTCGCGGTAACTGGAGACAACAGCGATTCCGACACCGTGGTACAGACCCCACAACAGGAAGTTCCACCCCGCGCCGTGCCACAGACCGCAGATGGCGAAGGCGAGCAGGCCGTTCACGGTCTTGCGCAGCGCGCCGCGCCGATTCCCACCCAGTGCGACGTAGATGTAGTCGCGAATCCACAGGCTCAGCGAGACGTGCCAGCGCCGCCAGAACGCCGTGAGGCTCCCGGCCAGATAGGGCCAGCGGAAGTTCGCAGGCAGCCGGATTCCATGCATCCGCGCGAAGCCGATGGCCATGTCCGAGTAGCCGCTGAAGTCCCAGAGAATCCGTAGCGCAATGGCGCCGAGGATGAGCCAGCGATTCAGAACCGTCTTCTCCGCGAAGTGTGGACCCACGAAGGCTATCCAGGCGGTCAGGTTGTCTGCGGCGAGTTTCTTTACCAGTCCGATCGCGACCCGTACCAGACCCACGGCCACATCCTGGCTGTTCACCCCGGTGGTGCCGCACCGTACCGCTTCGAAGAACTGCTGATACCGTTTCACTGGGCCGGCAACGATAGACGGCCAGAAGACGGTAAACAGCGCGAAGTTCAGTGGGTTGCGGACGCGAGACTCGCCCCGTCGCACGTCCACAAGGTAGTGAACGAACTCGAAGACGAAGAAACTGATCGCCAGAGGAGCGGTGATCTCACGGAAGGCATGATGAGCAGACAGGTAGCTCGCCGCGCCCGGCCACGCCGTGACAAGCACCCGGGTGCAGAGAAAGGTGGTGTACTTGTAGTAAACCAGCGACAGGCAACTGGCGGCGATGCCCAGGTAGCATAGCCCGCGCCAGCGACTGAGACCCGCGAAGTAGACGAGTGTCCCGAGCGCGATGATTGGCAATACACCGGCTGGTCCGGCGAAGTGTGTGTGGAACACCGCGCTGCCGATGAGCAGTACGAGTCGGCGTATCCACGGGACCGGGCAGAACCAGTAGACCGGATAGAGCGCCGCGATAAAGAGGACGAACCAGTACGTGAGAAACAGCACCGGCGCCTCCTTGCGCGGGATCGAGTGCTTCGGATTATCGGTCGTGCGGGCGGCAGGAATGCAGAGAAAGTGCGTGGCGCAGGTTCAGACGAGAATCTCACGGATGGGGGTGCCCCATGGGCAGAGCACAAACGGCCGGCCGAGGCGGTCCCGCAGTTCCAGGTCGGGGGGACGCCGAGACATACATAAATGGTCGCGATCACGTCTGCGGGCGTCACGGGGTTGCGGCCTGGTTTGCTGCCAATGCGGTCGCTCGCACCGTGAACGTAGCCGCCCTTCACACCGCCGCCGGCCAGCACCAGCGAATAGCAGAAGTTCCAGTGGTCGCGGCCGGCACCGTTGCCGTTAATTTTTGGCGTGCGGCCGAAATCGCCGACGACCACGACGAGTGTTCGCTTCAACAGGCCGCGTGCGTCGAGGTCGTCGAGGAGCGTCGAGAATGCCGCATCGAGTTGTGGGAGCAGTTCCCCCTTAAGTTTCTTGAAGTTATTGCCGTGCGTGTCCCAGGTTGCATTGGCGTCGGGCGCCCACGACACACACGCGACGCGCGAGCCGGCCTCGATCAGGCGGCGCGAGAGCAAGACGCTCTGGCCGTATATGTTGCGGCCGTAGGCATCGCGGAGTTTGGCTGGCTCGCGGTCAATGCGGACGGCCTCGCGCATCGCGGGAGCTGTGAGCAGGTCGTACGCCTGGGCACGAATGCCGTCGAGGTCGTCGCTTGCGGGCTTCTGGCCCGCCGAGAGTCTGGCCTCGAGTTGCTTTCGCGCGTTGAAACGCGCCGGATCCACATCGGGGCCGAGAGTCAGTTCCGGGAGCGCGAAGTTGGGAGCATTGGGATCGCGGAGGATC
Organism: uncultured Frigoriglobus sp.; assembly: GCA_964422915.1. Taxonomy (GTDB): domain Bacteria; phylum Planctomycetota; class Planctomycetia; order Gemmatales; family Gemmataceae; genus Gemmata. Next base: position 23,101 of record CAYRDG010000016.1, read on the forward strand.
ACCAGCGGATCGTGTGTCTTGCCGAGCCAGCCGCCGTAGAAACCCGGCTGCGGCGGGCCGCCTGCCCCTTCCTTTGTCATGAATGGCAGGAGAACGTGACCAGGAATGGAGCTGGTCGGCGGACGGCGCATCCCGACCACCGAGCCGATGGAAGGGTAGTCCTCCGGCCCGGCGCCGACGATCTTGTTCACGTCGCCGCGGTCGTGGCCAGTCAGTGATGTGTAGACCGCCACCGCATGAGCGTTGTTAACGCTATGGTGCGCCGAACGGATGACCGTACAACGGTGCATCTGACTGGCGAACTTCGGAAGATGCTCGCCAAAGTGAACACCCGGCACGGTGGTTGGAATCGGTTTGAACTCTCCGCGGACTTCCACCGGGGCTTCCGGCTTCGGATCCCACATATCCAGGTGGCTGGGGCCGCCATTCAGGAAGATAACGATACAAGCGTCGGCACTCGCCGCGCTGGCAGGGTGTGTCTCCTTCGCACAGAGCAGTTGTGGCAGGGAGAGGCCGAGGTACGACGCCGCACCGGCCTGGATCATCTGGCGGCGGGAGATTCGTGGACCAGGGCACTGCTCTTGTGCGGGCATGGAACAGCCCTGTGGCGGGAGTGTCGGCAGGAAAGTTGATTATCCGCGACGGCAGACCGAAATGCAACCGCCTCTTGAGCGGCCAGGCCTCAATGTCGAGTCGATACGTCCGCCGGTTTCCTGCGATCAACGCTCACTGACTCTGGATGAGTCGGATGGCCTGGCGTGCTGCTTGACGCAGCGTGTCTGGCCCGGTTTCCGCGGCGTCGTCGAGGTCACTCAGCGCGTCGGCAGCGGCCTGCCCAATCCGGCCGAGCGCTTGCGCGGCTTGGACACGGCAGTTGGCATCGGCTGACGTACCGCTGGCGGTATCGAGTTGTGGTGGCGTGAGTGTGTCGCTGCTGGGTGACGGGGAGAGTGTGGGCGGCGTGAGGGGTGATGGGCTGGGCGTACTGAATAGCGGTGCATTTGGGCCGCGTAGAATCTCTGTCAGGAACGGGATCGCGGAGCGCGCCGCCGGGCCAATCCATCCGATGGCCAGCGCCGATTCGCCACGGACGAACGGATCGGCATGCTGAAGGTGTGCGATGAGTGTGGGTAGTGCCGGTAGACCGACCTGCGACAGCGCCTTCGACGCGAGTCGACAGAGAACGATATTCGTGCCACGCATGGCTTCGGCCAGGGCGGGCACCGCTCCGGCAGCATCGGCACCCATGCTGCCCAACGCCTGCGCGGCGCCGGAGGCAGTCCGTGGGTCGGAATCCTTGAGCGCGCGGCCGAGATCGTGCAATGCGGGACGGGCCAACGGGCCGAGTTTCCCCATCGCCCAGACCGCATGACGACGGACGTACCGGTCTTCGTGACCAAGCATGTCGATGAGTGTGGGTAACGCTTCTGGCCCCATCAATCCGATCGCGCCGGCGGCCGACTCGCGAACCTTGGGGTTCTCGTCATCGAGGGCAGCGATGAGTGCCGGCATCGCTTCGTTCGCGAGCCACCCCAGACGCCCGAGGTCCTTCGCAGCGCGGAGACGCTCGAGTGGGTTATGGCTACGCAGGCTGCGCAGTAATGCGGGCAACGGGTCGTCGGCTGTAGTCATGCTGGGGTGTCGCATACTTGCGGCGTGCCCGACTCGGGATTGGGCCGGGCGGATCCAGTCAGGGAAGCATGACAACCCTAGTTCACCCCACGGCCGCCGCAACTCGGATGCGCGCTTTCGTTGAGGTTGAGCAACAGAATTGAGAACCCGAAGGAATAACGCATGGGAATCAGACGCTGTCGGAGGGTGCGTCCGATTTTCTGGCAGAGTGTGAACAACGGTTTGGTCGGCCTTGGTGAGGTCGGAATTCGTCTCGGAACGAAATGCACACTTTCAAGTCAAACGAGGGGAAGAAGTACCCCGCCGATATTGACTGCCTGGAAGTAACCTCCGGGCTTCCGTCGGCGGTTCAACGTGCGATTGTCCAGCGTATTGTCGAGTTGCCGACGTGAGCAGGCGGGTGATGCGAACGCGTTGCCAGCCACAAACGAGATGCACACGGCTTCAGAATAGTCGGTGCATGGAGTGTGCCTATTACTCTTCGGCAACGGCACACGGAGTGTGCCTGCTACACTTCAGCTTGTGAGCCGACGGGTGATTCACGTTTCCATCTGCAACCGCGACGCTCACACGTTCGACTACTTCGGAGGTCATCGTACCCTCAAACATCATCACGCTGACTTCGTGTAGCGAGTCTGGCCAGGTCGTTCCCTGTGCCAGACTCGCGGGTCATTGTGCGACCGGGCGTGCTTTACAGTCTGGGTGCCTTTGGCTTGAACGGTTTCTCGAAGGCGTTGGCACCCTTCACCTTTACCTTGCGGCTGAACACTTTGTCGCCACAGGTGGCGTACAACACGTCCATGCTCGCGCCACCGAAGGTCATGTTCGACAGCTTGCCGTTGGGCGTTGGGATGATGCAATTCACCCGGCCAGCCTGATCGCAGACCTGGAGACCGGCGCGTGTCGCCACCCACAAGCGACCGTCGCGGTCGCAGCGCAACCCATCGGCGCCGGTATCATCGTCCGTGTCGCGCTGGTAGAGGTGAAAGTATCTCTGCTTGTTCGCGAGCGAACCATCCTTCTGAATCCCATAGCTGTAGACCCAGTGCGTGCGGCTGTCGGCGACATACAGCAGCGTTTGATCCGGCGAAACCGTGATCCCGTTCGCAAACTTCAACCCGCTGTCCACCACCTTCGTCTCACCCTGCGGTGAAACGTGGTAGACCTTGCTGCTGCCTGGTGTCGTGAATGGATCAGTGACGTAGATCGCGCCATTGGCGAGTACGACCAGATCGTTGCCCTTGAAGCCGCTGGCGAACTCCGTGGCTTTCCGGTCAGCGTCCCAGGCGAGAATCTTGCTCAAGGCCCCGGCATTGGCGTAGAGTTTGCCGTCCGGGCCGAATCGCTGGCCGTCGCCACGCTTACTTTCAGCCAGCCACTCTACCGGCTTGCCGTTGACGATCTTGTACGTCTTCGCGGCGCCTACATCGTTGAAGAAGACTTCGCCATCCTTGTTCGTGGCCGGCCCTTCGGTGAACTTGTATCCCTGGCCCACCAGTTTCCACTCTTCACCTGGGATCAGGATCTCTTGCAACTGGGAAGAACCATTCCCCTTTTTGGGCAACTCCGGCCAATCTTTCCACAGAAACTCCATCGCCTCCGGAAACACTGGCCCTGCGAAGCGGCCCGTGTGTCCGCCTTCGTTCCACGAATGCCGTACCTCGTAGCCGGCGAATAGCAGCGCGCGATTCATCGTCTGATTCGCCATCCACCAGTCGCCACCATAGATGTTCAGGTCATTGCTGCCGTCCTGAAGGTAAACGCGGATCGCTTTCGGCTCGAACTTGCGAATCAGCGTTGGATATACATCGCCGCCGCGAAGCCCGACAAAGGTGCCCACGGTGCTGAAGACGCGGCTGAATGCGTCCGGGCGTTCCCATGCCGCTGTGAAGGCGCAGATCGCGCCGCTACTCGCGCCACCGATGGCACGGTCGTTTGCTTTTCGGGAAAGGAGAATCGTGCGGCCGTCTTTCGTCTTCTGCTTCTCCACCGCCGGGAGCAATTCCGTGAGCAGGAAGCGGGCGTAGGCATCGCCGAGGCCATCGTATTCGTAGCTGCGGTTGAATCGCGGTAGCGCGTCCTTATTCGCCGCTGGCACAACGCCGGGCGTGATGCCGATGGCGATGGTCACTGGCATCTTCCTGGCGGCGATGAGCTTGTCGAAGGTTGTTGAAACGTAGCCGGGCAAGCCGTCCTGGTTCACATAGACACAGGCCGGGGCTTTGCCGTCGTACTGGGCGGGGATGTAGACGGTCACGTTCCGCGTCGTGCCCGGAAAGACCTTGCTCTTGTTGAAGGTGAAGCTAAAAGTGGTTCCCGCTGGCACAGCGGGTTGCTTGGGTTCGTCAGCCGCAAATACCGCACAGGGCAGGACGAAGAAGAATAGGAGCAGACGGCGCATGGGAGTCCTCGATGAGGAGAGGCAAAGAGCCGTTGGCGTCCCTGGCAGGCATGTGGGAGAGGCGGCGCTCGCAACGCGGGCCGACTGCGTCACGGCGAGCGAGCCCGAGTGCGAACGCTTCCGTCTTCTTCAGGACAGGGGCCAGGGTGGCTTCGGCAACAGCTTAACGAATGGGGTTTGGCGCCGCCTTCAAGATTTTTCCACTTCCCTGGCGAGAAAGCTCCTTCGTATCGTCGGTATAATGGGCGAAGGGACCGCACAGGTCACACTGACAAGGGATTCTGCCGCATGACCCGCTATTTGCCTTCCAAACGCTCATCTCGAAACGTGATGGTCGCAGTGGTGCTGGGTACGGCCCTGGCAGCCACGCCGGCGAAGGCGTCGGCAGCGACTGGCACCGCGGAACCGAACGCGAAGGCCGTCAACGACATCACCCGCTACTGCCAGACCTGCTGGCGCAATGCGCGATTGCCGGCCGACCGGTGGCAGGATTGCACACAGGCCGTCTTCGTCCGGCTCCTCGAACGCATCGAGGCCGACAAGTGGGGCACGGTGCTGGTGGACAGCGAGACGGCCGAACGCCGCGAGTTCCTCCGGGCCATCGATGCCGTGAAGAAGCGGACGCAGCGCGAACGGAAGTTCGCGGCGCTGTCGCCAGAGTTACCGGAACGCCATGTAGTCGCGAATGCGGCACGCGATGACCGTGAAGCCGTGGCGAAGGCAGCCGCCGAGGTGCTCAGCCCACGTCAGCGTCGCATCCTGGAACTGACGGCCGACGGCTGGCCCGTGCCGGAAATCGCCAGCGAGTTGGGTACGACTGTCGAGCGCGTGAGCGACGAGAAGTACAAGGCCATCAGGAAGTTACAACATACCTTCCACACTGTCTGAGCGAAAACAGACAGCAGAAGGACGCACGAAAGGGGTCGGCAGTCGCCGGCCTCTTTCTCGTTGCGCCACGAAGCCACATACGACTTCTCGTTCGCGCAGGCACGAGAAATGCACGATCATCCTATCGCCGGTGCGCAAGTCGTGTGACCGGCCGCGTTAGAATCATAGCCCCGCGGGAAGCCGCGGCGCCCCTCCGCCTGCCATCGCCATTCGCACAGCACCACGAGGAGGAGCATCATGCGTACAGCAATTCTTTCGGCGATCACTGCAGCGGCTCTTCTTGCCACCACCAGCAGCGCCGATGCGCGGCCGTTCCGTCACTGGAATGGCAACCGCAACCTCTACAACGGCGTCCGGGTCTTCCCCAGCTACAACAGCTCGCCGTACTATCGCGGCAATTACCAACGCACCTGGGCTTACCCACGCTACAACAACTACAGAAACTACTACCGCGGCTACTACAGCCCCGGCTTCAATCTCAATTTCGGAATGAACAACGGTTTCCGGTACGGCTACTACTACCCGTACAACGGCGGCTGGCACTGGTAATCGCGCCGGTTGGGGGAACTGGAGTGGATAGAGCGGCCGTCGGGCGCAAGTCCGACGGCCGCTCGCATTCCATTCGCGGAACCGCTGACACTCTCCCGCGACGCGGTTCCGAACTTCCACACAGGAGTCACACCATGAAGTTCGCAGCCCTTTCTCTGGCCGCTTGTGTCGGGTTGGCCTTATCCGTTGGCACTACCTCGGCTCAATGGGGTTACAACCACGGCCATCATCACCATCACCATCACCACGGCTTCGGTAATGTCTACCGCCCTGTGGTCGTACCGGCTTACGGCTACAGCTATTCCAACTTCGGCTATAACTCCGGCTTCGGCCTGTCGATCAACAGGCCCGGTTTCAGCTTCAACATCGGGAACGGCGTCGTTCCGCTCTACAACTACAACTCCTTCGGCTACGCGCCGTTCGCTTACAACACCTTCGGCTATAGCAACAGGCGATGGGGTTGGTGAACCATCTGAGAAACGCGAACGCTGCCCCCAAGGACGGCGTTCGCATGGTGCAACTCGCGGCGAATACTTGAACACGCCCGGTGGGGAAGGCGTTACCGACGCCCTTCCTCGCGGCGGCGCTGTTCATCCTCGATCTGCTTGCGCTTCAGGTATCGCAGGTACTCGTCCTTCGTGAGCAAGCCATCGTGGTCGAGGTCCATTTCCTCGAAGCCTGCCGAGGGCCGGCCCCCGTCTCGCCACTCGAAGAGCGATACCTGGCCGTCCGTATCGGCGTCGAGGGTCGTGAACCAGACGGGCAACCCGTCCTTGCTGAGCTTGTCGTTGCTCTTCGCGCCAGTGACCTTTCCCTCGCCGGATTTTCCATCGGCAATCGATTCGGCCTTCGCTGTCACTTTCCGCTTGTAGTGTTCGCGGTACTCGGTCTTGGAGATGCGGCCGTTGCCGTCTGCGTCGATCCGAATTTTCTCGTCGCGCAGGTAAATGGTGAACTCGGCGCGCTCCAGATCGCCATCGCCGTTGCGGTCCAGTACGCGGAACGCGCGGTCGGCCGCTTCAGTCAGGTCCTCGCCGTCGCGCTCGCGCAGCGCATGCTTGGCGTAGCGGCGAAACTCGTCGCGAGTGATCGAGGGCACAGGCCCGAGTTCCATTCGCTGGAGTACCTTGTCGAATAGTTCCGCGATACGCGGGTTGGGAGCGTCGGTGCGGCGCCACTGCTCGTTCTTGCCAGCCAGCAGATCGAACCACACATCGAAGTCGGCATCTCGCATCGGGTTGCCGGCCTTGCCAGGAAACGCGGCTTCCATCTCCTTCAGCCATGCCCCCCGACCCGACTTGAGCGTGCGTGCGAAACGCTCTGCCGATCGCGCGATACATTTCTCCTCGTACCGGTCCAGGTCGCCCTCGGCAGCGCGGAGGCTGGGGCCGAGTGCCAGCGCGCAAAATAGCATTGCGTAACGCATGGTCGAACCTCGAAGGAAGGGGGAGGGACGGCGGAGCTATCGGCGGGAAGATCTTCTTGCGGACATCAGGAAGTGTACTCGAAACGCATCGGGTTGTCACGGGTCTGATCCATCCCCCGCGCGGCGTGACCGAACTTGCTGCCTCTGCGACGTGTTCAACAGTTGTTCGGCCCTTCTTCCTCCTTCTCGTTCTCCTTTTTCTTCTCATCCTCCTTCGCCTTGAGTTCCTTGAGCTTGAGGTAACGCCGGTACTCATCCTGCGTGAGCAATCCGTCGCCACTGAGATCCATCATCTGGAAATCCATGCTGGAGCGGTCCCCTTTCCGCCACTCGAACAGCGAGACTTGGTTGTCCTTGTTGGTGTCGAGCGTGGTGAACCACTCTGGTAGGCCGCCGCGGCGCGCGCCTCGGCCTTCCAGACCGCGCCAGAGCGCGCCGTTGGCCTTGTACACGGCCGAGAGCGATTCGGTTTTTTTCGCCACACGCACCTTGAAGTAGGCGCGATACTCATCCTTCGAGATGCGGCTATTCCCGTTACCATCGGCCCGGCCCTTCCCCTCGCGCAGCAGTGAACTCAGCTCATCGCCGGTCAGCTCACCATCACCGTTGGCGTCGAGTACGCGGAAGACCTTGTCGGCCGTGTCATTGAACTTGGGCTCTGGGCCAGGGGCTGCGTTTTGTGTGATCTGACGGGCGAAGCGCAAGAATTCCTCGCGCTTGATGGAAGCGACTGGCCCGAGGTCGAGCCGTTGCGTCACGCGGTCGTACATCTGGGAAAGCCCCGCGGCCGTTGCGTCGGATTTCTTCCAGACCTCGCCCGTACCGGCGAGCAGTGTGAACCATCCTGCGGCTTCGTCCTTCGCTCTCCGGTCGAGCTTGCCAGGGTATGCGCCTTCCAGTTCGCGCACCCACTGCCCATGCTCGCCCATTTCGCCGCGCATGGTACGTTCCACAACCTGATGCGCGCAACGCGTCGAAGCCTGCTCCTCGTAGCGGTCCTGCTCGTCATCAGCTCGGGCCGACGCGCAGACCAGCGCTGCGGAGATGAGACAGGCCATGCGACGCATGTGCGGTCCCCCGAGGCGTGATTAACCCCAGAAGACGAGCGAATGGCAGACGATTAACGTAAGGACTCCAGAATTTCCATCCGCATCGCGGAGAGTGCCGGGACCAGCCCGCCCAATCGACCCATCACCAGTGTGAACAACAGGCCGCCGGCGAGGATCTGGATGTCCACTTGCATCGTGAGGGTCACACTCTTGCCTCCCTGCCCGCTGGAGAGTTGGCTTGTCGCTTCAAACCCATCGGCGCAGTAGCCGATCAGGCAGCCGAGCAATCCGCCCGCGAGCGCGATCGTCAGCGATTCGATCATAAACGAGATCAGGATTTGCCAGCGTTTGAAGCCGAGGATGCGAAGCACGCCGACTTCCTTGATGCGAGCCGCGATGGATGCGAACATCGTGTTCATCACGCCGAAGATGCCGCCAACGGCCATGATGCCTGCCATCAGCACGATGGCCGAAAGGAACTGCTCGTTGGTCTTGGTCAGTTCCTTGTAGTAGTCCGGTTCGGCGAACGCTTTCAGTTTCGCCTCGGTGTAGCCATCGCCCAGGTAATACGCCATCGCCTTCGCCGATTCGTCGGAATCGTCGGCCATGCGGAGCACGAGGGTCGTGAACTTGTCGCCCTTGCCCGTCGCGCGGACCACTGGGTTCTCGATGCCGGTCCAGAGTTCCGAGCCATACGTTGTGCCGCGTGTCTTCATCAGGCCGACAACCTTCCACCAGCGATCGCCCAGTTCGAACGTATCGCCAACGGCCAGGGCACTCTTGCCGAGGTCTTCGGCCAGCAGGCCGCTTGCGCCCTCGCCTGCGCAGCACTGGAGATACTCCAGCCCGTCCGGGGCTTTCTCGCCTGGTTCCACGGCATTCGACGTGAACCACTTCCCACCTGGTTCCAGTTCGATGTTGTGAACCGATCCACCGACCCGTGGGTCCTGGAAGGCGCGCATCTGAAGGAATCGGCGTTTTGGCTGCTCGCCGGGCTTCGTCGGCACGGCCTGATTCATGACGATGTACGATTCGTAACTCGCCAGCGCCACCGCGCCGGGCTTGTCGACGGGTGTATCGGCCGGAAGGCGTGTCAGGGAGCCATCGGCGTTGCGCAGCGCGCGGGCCACACCCACACCCTTGCCACCCGGACCGAGCGGCTTGCCGTTCTGATCGGCCATGACCTTCACGTTCACGACGTTGGTGGCGTCGCCGCGTGCGAGATTGCTGAACAATTCGTCGGTCGAACCTTCCGAGAGAACCAGCACGTTACCGGGTACGCCCGTGGATTCGTTGAGCTTGTACATCCCATTGACGAACGCGAGCAAGACGACGACCAGCGCGACGACCACCGTAAACGCGACCGCCGTGAGTGCCGTGTCGCGCCGCCGCACCCAGAGGTAACGGAAGTTGTACGCCAGCGGCACCTTGCCAATCAGCAACAACAGGGCGAGGTCGGTGCCGTAAACGATGAGAAGCACGAACGGCCAGTGATCGACCAGCGCCGGCGGAAGGAGTGTCCACAGCGGTACGCCGAACACGGGTTTGAGTCGCGGATTCTGGAGCAACTGGAGTCGTATCGAGTTCGGTGTGCGGGCTGCGACTTCGGCCTCGACCTCCGCGAACTTCTCCTCGGCCTCGTAGCGGTCGCGCGTGTTGAGATTGGGTCGCGCCGCGGCCTTCTTGAGCGTCGCGCGACGCATGAGCAACTCGCCCGCCGGGAGCCAGCGTTTCGTGATCTCCGACACACGCTCGGCGACATCCTCTTCCACCGGAATACGTTTGGCCGGATCGGGTGGGAGTTTCTGATAGGCTGCGCGGAGTTGCGGCGGAAGCATCCACTCGTTCGTGGGCTGGGCCGCCCATCGGGCGATCTCCGCATTGGCGGCCGCGAGGTCGGCTTGAAGCTCTTGCTGTTTGGCCGGGGTCAGGTCCGCGGAGATGAGTTCCTTCTGGGCCGTGTCGCGGTGATCGAGGTAACCCTTGAGAGGCTCGTTGTCGGCCGGTTTGACATCGTTGGGCACGAAGTCGGCAAATGAGTAGCCGAGAACTTTCCTGGCGAGTGTGCCCATCTGTCCGCCGCTGGGAAGCGGCAACCGCGTGACCATTTCTATGGCGAACGCGACCAGAGCCACCAGCACCACCACGCCTGCCAGCCCTGCCAGCATGCGCCGCCCGGCACGACGCCAGCGCGATCGGGCGGGCTTCACGATGTCGGTCAGAACGGCTTCACCTGGTGCGACGGCTGGAAGCGCCACGAGCAGCGCCGAGAGCGGCAAGAGCGAGAAGCCGATGACGAACAGCGTTCCGACGAGCCGGCGGAAGCCGCGCAGGAAGACAGCGGCGGTCTTTACAGCGCGGATGAGGACGCCAGGTGTTTCCTCGCGCTCCAGGCTCAGGTTCGTGTTGCCCATTCACCACCAGAGAACAGAAGTCGGAAAGCTGCGGAAGAACGAGTGTGTGTCGGGCCGCCGAGCCAGGATCGTGGCGCATCCCTGATGCTCACGCCACCCGCGCAAACACCTCGGCCACCTTCACATCCTTTGCGTGCAATGCCGGAACGATGCTCCCGGCGAATGAGACAGCCAGACCCAGCGCCGGTCCGTAGATCAGCGCGTTGATCGGTACGAAGAACGCACCGAGGAACGCGATCTGAAACTTGATGTTGCCGAGCAACCCCCACGCCATCAGAGCGCTCATTCCGCCACCCAGCACGCCAACGAGCATGGCCTCACCCAGCACAAGCAGCATGACGTGACGCGGCTGGAAACCGAGTACCTTCAGCACGGCCATTTCCGTTCGACGTTCTCGCACGGAGATTGACAGCGCGTTGGCAACGACGAGCGACATGATCCCGATCATCGCTGGCATCAGGATGTATTTGATGCCCCAGAAGATGTCCTTGTATGCGGACAGCCAGCTCCCAATGCCGCTCGATGCCGTTTCGAGTTTGATCGGCACCGTACCGAACTTCCCCCGATCGTTAACGATCTGACTGAGCCGCTCGAACGCTTCCTTCGTGGGGAGCCGCACCCAGATGAGGTTGATGCACTTGTCCATCATCGGGTGCTTCTCGCCCTTCGGATTGACTGTGCGGTCGCGTTCGTAGGCGTCGAGTTGCTTGATGAGATACTCCTTGCTCATGAAGGCGACTCCCTCGTACTTCCCCTCCGGCAACTCGCCAATAATGTCGAACTCGAAGACGATATTCGAATAGTTCATGCCATGGACCTTCAACCGCTGACCCACCTGCATGTTCAGCATCTTCAGCCGGCTCTTGCTCAGCACCACGGCGCGCGGATTGGCGACCATCGCTTTGCACGCCTTATCGAGCAGGTCGTGTTCCTCGCCGGTGAGGTCGTCGAGGCCGTCCATCATCGTCATCACCTTGTCCGGCTCAAGCGCGAAGAAGAACGCCATCGTGTCCTTGCGCGGGTTCACCTTGTCGGTGGTTCCCAGCACGAACGACCAGCTCATAATGTCTGCGTCGCCGTTGACTGGTCGCATGCCTGGCGGCAGGTCTTCGAGACACGCCTGGCGGAATCGCCCGTAGTAGCCAGGCGGCATCTGACTGGGAATGATTGTCTTGTGCGTGACGATCGCCTTGAAGTTCGCCTCCTTCTCGGTGGTCACGTAACCGATGAGGTAAAGCACCGCGTAGATCAGGCAGAGCACGGCGGTGAGTACGAAGATCGCCAGATATGTGAGCGACGTGCGGAGGATGTTGCGGCGTAGGCCGCGGAACATGATGACGATCACCTTGAAGGGGAACCAGCCCGTTACGGTGGCCAGCACGCCAGCGGTTTTGTCCGCGGTATAGAGGATGAGGAAGAAGACCGGCAGCGTGAGGATTCCGAGCAGGATGGCGATCAGGATCAGCCCGACCAGCCCCGCGAACAGATAGCCGACAAGTTGCAGCATCGAGGTGTCGAAGCCGATCCCGCCCATCTGGGGTGGCATACCGTACATGTAAGCCTCTCACTTCCGTCGGCGTTGTTGATCGTCGGACGAAACGCGATTACATCGCCGCTGCGGTGTCGAGTACCAGTTGCCCCTTCTCCAGGTGAAGCGTGCGCTGGGCGCGGGCCGCAGCCTTTGGGTCGTGCGTCACCATGATGATTGTCTTGTTGAGCTGCGCTCGCAGGATCTCCATCAGTCCCAGGATCGCATCGGCGCTCTTGGTGTCGAGGTCGCCGGTAGGTTCGTCGGCAACGATCAACTCCGGGTCGGTGACCATCGCTCGCGCAATCCCCACGCGCTGCTGCTGTCCGCCGGAAAGCTGACCGGGACGGTGGGTCATGCGATCTGCCAGACCCACGAGGTCCAGTGCCGTTTCCACCTGCTTGCGCCGCTGCTCCTTCGTGAGAGGCAGCAAGAGCAGCGGCAATTCGACGTTCTCGTAGGCCGTGAGGACAGGTAGGAGGTAGTAGAACTGGAAGATAAAGCCGACGTGCCGCGTCCGCCACCGGGCCAGTTCGCTCTCCGACATCTCGGAGATGACGTTCTCGCCGACGGTGATGCTCCCACCCGTGGGCTGATCGAGTCCGGCGATGAGGTTGAGCAGTGTTGTCTTGCCGGAACCGGATGGCCCCATCAGTGCGAGGAACTCGCCCTCGGCCACTTCGAGTGTCAGTTCACGCAAGACGTGGATCGACTCGGTTCCCCGCGTGAACGACTTGTGCAGATCGCGGACCTGCACCAGAGGACGGGACATTCGCTTCCCTCAGTGAATCCCAGATGAACCCTGCCCGTGAGGGCAGGTGAGAGTGTGATAGCGTCAGTGGCAACACGATGGTACGCGCGAACAGGGGGCGGAGTGCTTACTTCTCATCCCCCCACGCTTGATCCTTCGCACGGTCGAAGTGGAAGGGGCGGTTATACACGGTCGCCGTCACGCTCATCTTGGGCTTGAGGAACGTTCCCTGTTCCTCACCCGTCCGCAGGTACGCGCGAATGCGGACCTTCACGACGTTCTTGGTGTCGTCGGCGATGGGCATGACGCGATCCACCACGCCGCGATACTCGCGGGTTGGGTCGGCGTCGGCCTGGAGTACGCACGTTTGTCCTTTCTGGAGGCGCGTGATCTGCCGCTCTGGTACGTCGATCTCCACCTCCAGCTTTGATAGATCAGCGATGGTGCAGATGCCGGCCGCGACGTTGAACGACATCGGGCTGACCAGCGCACCCTTGTCGGCCGACTTGGTGAGGATGGTACCGTCGATGGGTGCCGTGACCTTGCAGTTGCGAACCAGCCGGGCCGCTTCGTCGCGGCGAGCCTCAGCCGCACGCTTGTCGGCTTCCGCGGACGCGATGTTGGCAATCGCGGTATTCACATCGGCCCTCGCGGCCTCGATTTCGCGCTTCGCCGCGTCCACGTCGGCTTCGGCGGCGATCTTGTCGGCGTCGGCGGCACGCTTCTCGGCTTCCAGTTTCTGATATTCCTGCGCGGAGATGGCTCCCACTTTCCGCTGCTCGATGGCCTGTGAGTAGTCTTTGTCCGCCCTCACCTGCGTGGCAATTGCGCGTGTGACACGGGCCTCGGCACCAGCCAGCGCTGCGCTGGCCTTCGCCACTTTCGCCACCGCCGAGACTTTCGTCGCGTTCGCGCGTGTGACCATTGCCTCGGCCGCTTTCACCGCGGCTTCCTCGGTCTTGAGGCGATTGGCGTACTGAGCGTCGAGCAGGGTCGCGAGCGGTTGCCCCTGTTTGACGCGTTTCCCTTCGGCGAAGTAGATTTCGGTGATCTCGGCGGCCACGTCGCGAGGGCTAACGGTGATTTGCAACGAAGGGATGACCGTCCCTTTCAATTGTGTGACCAGTTCGCCCTGTGCGGGTGCCTGCGGACCACGTTGGGTTGGTTGGGGGCCGCTGGCTTGTGGAGCCACGGGGTTCACATTGCCCGCACCAGGATGCGCCACGCCGGGTGAGCCTTCGCCCGGCGCAGACCTGTACCATCGCGCTCCGACGCCCACCCAGGCAATCGCGAGCAACCCGCAGAGGACCCAAGGCAGGATCGAACCACGCGCGACGCCAGACTTCCCGCTCTTGGCGAGTTGGTCGTCGAGTCGAAGTTGCTGAACGCGGTCCACGAGGTGGCCGTTGGTGGAAGGTTCTCGCCGGGTTTCTGTCGATGTCGCCATCGTTACTTTCACTCTGTTCGTGGTGGCCGGCGTTCGCTGGCCTGCCGTGTCGCGGCAACCTGCCGAAATGAAACGAGATTGAGAGACACTGCGAGTGTGGCCTACATTCTGCGGACCACTACAGACCAGAACCATCCGTTGTTGGTTCGCTCGCGGCAGCGATTTCTTTCCCAAACAGTGGTGCCAGTAACTGCACGCACGCGGTGAACATCTCCTGCCGGTCGAACGACTGCGGGTCCATCATCGTCAACACGTCCATGCCGATGAACAACGATTGCAGTAGCGCGGCCGTGAGGCGAGACGATGCGATGCGCGGTTCAGGCACGCTTCCTTCAATGTCCGCGGCCAGGAACGACCGCCACTCACCGTACCACTGCGACAAGCGCTTGCGGTAATCTTCGCGATGGCCCATCTGGGCGAGGAATGTAAACAGCAGGCTGAACAGATCCCGACCTGCGGGTGTTGGCCACTCGGGCGCCAGGTGCTTGTCCAGAGCGTACTGGAAACAGTCCCAGGCGTGGCCTGTCATGGGCTTGGGGCCATCGCCGGCCATCCACTCGCGGATCATCCGTCGCAGCATGCGGTCGTACACCGCCAGGAGAATTGTCTCCTTGGTCGGGAAGTAGTAGGTCAGTTGCCCGCGACTCATTCCAGCCAGGTCTTCGATCCGCTTCAGCGAAAGTTCTTGAATGCCGTGCCCGGCAATGATGGACTCGGCCGCGTCGAGTATCTGTTCGCGTCGCGTCGCCGCGACTTCGGACAGCCCAACAACCGGATCGCTCAGGCCGGAAACAGGTGGGCAACCTGGCCCGTCGCCAGCTTTGTGCATTCCTTCACAAGCATTCGGTTGCGGCAGCGGTTCATCCATTGGAATTTGCCGAATTCTTTCCAAGTGGCTTCACACGTAGCACTTTGGAGAAAAAGGGAGAGAATTAGACCGACCGGTCTATTGAATGACTTGATCGTAGTCCGACCGGTCTAGTCCGTCAAGAGGAGAAAGAATGCGAGCCTGGGCAATTCAGAAAGAATGCAAATGAAAAACCCAGTTTGTCGCGCCGCGCAGGCCGACAGACTGGGTGGGAACGCGTCGTAAGGTGGTGGTTCAGGCCGGGAGTTTCGCTACTTCCAGTACCGTGTCCAGGCGTGTGATCTGGAAGACTTCGCTGACGAACGGGGTGGGATTGAGCAGCGTCAGTCGGCCGCCAGCAGCGCGGATGCGGCCGTTGAGCGAGATGAACTTCGCCAGGACCATGCTCGTGAGCGTGTTCACCGTGCCGAGATCCACGACAAGTTGGCGATTCCGGGCGCGGTCGAGCAACTCCGTCAGTTGACGGGACATCGCCTCGACGTTGGCCTCGGAGAGTGTGGTGTTCGGAGGGAAGCGGACGATCGTGCGGTTTTCTTCCTCAGCAATCTGGAGATGGAGTTCCACAGTAGCATGCGGCATTCAGTGATTCCTTGAAACGGATACGCGGTGGGGCGAACACCGGTTGAAATGGCTTGAGTAGGCCGGTTGTTGGGATTCTACCCTGATATGCAGGAAAATCAACGTCATCCGCGAGTCCCGCAGCAGTTGCTCGTGCGAATATGGCCGGATTGTGCGGGCGAGTCGCGTTGTCCTGTGGGCAAGTCCGTGCCGCATGGCTCACCTTCGAGTGCGGCGAGCAGTTCCTCGACGCTGCCGGCACGCTTGATCGTATCGAATCGGTCGAAGGTGCCGGCGGTTGATGCGGTCTTCAGCCACTGTTTGAGCCGCGCTGCCATTCGCCCGGTACTCGCTTCGTAGAATCGCCGCGACCATTCCACAAGGCTTCGCAGTGCCGGGAGCCAGTCGAAGGGACAGTCTATCTCCGGGACTGGGGGGATGAGGCCGAGTTCCGCCGCGACACGCCGCGCCAGGCGCGGGTCGCCCAGCGCGCCGCGGCCGAGCATGAAATGGATGCAACCGGTCTCGTCGCGACAGCGGCGGAAGTCCGCGAGCGTCCAGATGTCGCCGTTGGCGACGACCGGGAGTTTCAGTCGCTCGCGAACGCGACCGATAGGCTGCCAGAAGATGGGCGGTTGATAGCCTGCGACGCGCGTGCGCCCGTGAATCGTGATCCACGACGCGCCGCCTTCCGCGGCCATTTCCGCGTTCTCGTCGATGGCACAGATGCTATCCCAGCCGAGCCGGAGCTTCGCGGAGACTGGCACAGAAGCCGGCAGAGCGTTTCGCACCGCGGCCACGACCTCGCGGATTCGGTGAGGATGCCGGAGCAGCGCCGCGCCGCCGTCGTGACGATTCACGGTCTTCGCGGGGCAGCCGAAGTTGATGTCGATGGCGGTGGCACCTAGTTCCTGTGCGCGGGCCGCGCTCTCGGCCATGCGCGCCGCGTCGCCGCCGAGCAGTTGAAGTTGCACGGGCAGGCCCGTGGGGGTGTGGCAATCCGCGGCCAGTTCGGGCATGTGATGGAAGAAAACATGCCGCGGTGGAACGAGTTGCGTGATGCGGAGGAACTCCGTCACCGCGAAGCTGAACGCACCATCGGCTCCTTGCACGGCTCGCATCGGTGCATCCGTGACGCCTTCCATCGGTGCGAGGATCAGTGCAGGTGTGTCGGGCCGGAGCATGTGGTTGAGTCGCGGGTCTTGGGGAGAGTGGATCCGTGCAAGCAGCCGCGATTTTCACCGCGATTCAACTCTACTGCGGAAGAGCCAGTAAAGCACAGTCTTGATCTCGAACGGTTTGAGGTCCGGTTTCAACGACAGAATGCGTGCCGCGATGCCGGCGAGGTGCGGCGTGGCCCAGCTTGTGGCTGGCTCGCGCGCCAGCGGCCCCAGATAGCCCTTGCCATGCGCCTGGAACTCGACCTGCTCGCGGAGCTTGTAGGCGAAGCGCAAGGGATCGTCGAACAGTCCCTTGTCCACCGAGATTAAAGGCGGTGCGAACGCGGCCGGGTAGCTTCGTGTGAGTGGGTGCTCGTTGTGCGCTGCAGCGAACACGAGCACATCGCGGAAGTACGCTTCCTCAATCGCACGCTGTAACTGCTGGCGCCGCGGCAGTTGCTGGAGCTTGTGTTCCGGCACACCCAGCGAGAGGTTCACCACTTTCACCTTCCACACGTCGATCGCATAACGTAGCGCGGCGATGACCGTTTCGACCTCGCACGAGCCAGTAGGACCGAATACATCGGCGGAGTAGAGCTTAACGCGCGGCGCGATGGTCAGGATGATGTCGGCCACGGTGGTACCGTGCGGGCTGGACTGATGCCCGGTGTATTCCAGCGGCGGGCCGGCGGGCCGGAAGATCGCGCCTTCAATCTCCTGAATGGGTGAACTGGCGGCGCGGAACTTCTCTTCGAGCGTGGCACGTTCAACGCCGGAATCCACGACCGCGACCGCGACGCCCTCGCCCGTGGCGCGCGCGTCACGGAGGATGCTGTCCGGTGTCAACCGGGCAAATATCTCGTCGAATACCGTGGGAGAGTTCATGGTGAACCACTCACCACATTGTGGTGAAACTCATTGTTTTCAAACGGTTCCGGTGAGTTCGTCCAGCAACTTCCGCAGATCATTCACCACCCGGATACAGTGTTCTACCGCGCTGGAGCCATGCCTTAACGCCAGTGCGCGGACGGCCTCCACGAGTCGCAGTGTCGTATCCGGATCGGCGATCGCGCTGGTATCAGAGCCGAGGCCCTCCTTGAGCCGCTCCATCACGGCCAGCGGTGGTGATGCTTCTGGCGAAGCCGTGGGCGTTTCACTCAGCCCCGCCGTCGCTTCCAGTGCCGCTGCCACTGCGTCGAAGAGGAGCCTGTGCGTCTGACGTTCTGCCACCGCTTGCCGGAGCAGATCGGTGCCGACCTCCGCGGCAGAAGCGAGTAATCGGCGGTCATTGTCGGTGAAGCCAGGAGCGGCCTTGTCGAACAGTTCGATGACCACAACCGTTTCGCTTCCGACACGCAGCGGAGCAGCGAGAATGCACGAACGGTTCACCTCGAAGGGGAGGAGTTCCACTGGCCCGAGCGTGTTGGGGTCGAAGTCGTTGAAGGCCACCGGTTCCTGAAAGCTGATGACGCTGGCTGCCAGTGACCGGCCGAATGGTACACGCGCTACGGGTAGCGTCTGGCCACTGGAGCCGTATGCGGTCGTCGATTCGATGCCATCGGGCGACGTGTGCCGCACGAGCAGCGCGCCATCGGCGGCATCCGTTCCACGAATGACGAACCGCAACAGCGATTTTACTGCTTCGGGCAAGGGCACCGGATCGTTGAACGCGGCTGACGTTTGAACGATGGGTAGTACCTTCTCCACAGCCTCGCGGAAGGCCGCGAGTCGGGAGTTGAGTTCACGCTGTTGCTTGACGGGATGGATACGGTTGAGTTGTCGGCGCACCGCGGCAACGAAGGTGTCGCGATTGAGGTCCTGGTTCTTGTCGATGTAGTCGCGGACGCCCATGCGTAGCGCGTCGAGCGGCGTGGCCTGGTGTGCAAATCCCGTGACGAGGATCGCAACCACATCCGGCCGGAATTCGACCAGGTCTTCCAGCAATCGAAGCCCATCGGAGCCAGAGCCGAGGTTCCAGTCGAGCACCGCGAGGTCGATGGGATGCTCGTTGGCGATACGAAGCGCCGTTTCGGCATCGGGCGCGGAGAACACCCGTGCCGTGGGTAACGACGAGGCAAGCCACTCCTGGAACGTCCGCCGGACAGACTCCTCGTCGTCCACAATGAGTACGGTATCGGTCATGGTAAAGCCATGATACATGCGGATGGAGGGAGAGCGCGAGATGGGAAGCGAGTTGCGCGTTCACGCCACGAGCGCATCGCCGAAACGGATTTCGAGTCTCCGCCAGCATTGCTTGCGAATCGGGTTGCGCGAGATGTGCAGTTCGGTCAGCCTCTGCAGTTGCAGGCTTTCGGCAATCGCTCGTGCTCCCACGTCGGTGATGCCATTGCTGCGAAGGTCGAGTTCTTCGAGTTGCTGCAGTTGTGGCATCTTCGCCAGCGCAGTGGCTCCCTCACTCCGGAGGTCGTTCCATCCCAGCAAGAGTTGCCGGAGTCGTGGTAATCCGTCGTGTTCAGTAAGTGCCGCCAGTGTCGCCGGGGTGAGCCTTTGACTCTCCAGGTCAAGTGATTCCAGCCGCCGCATCCACCGGGATGCGAGCAGCGGTTCGATCCAACGGACGTTCGAGATAGCGTGTATGCTCCCTGGGGTAATCTCCAAATGTGTGAGTGGCGTTAGCTCCATCCACCGCTCGGCATACTGGAGGAATGCGCTCGCCGGAACACGCACCGACTGGACGAACCCGCGTGAGAACGATCCGCGCCTGGCGAACGGAGCGAATGGGGCCAGCCATTCGTCTCCGTGAACATTCAACAGCGCGTCGTGGCGTTCGATCAGCGCCTTGCGCCGACGTTCGTCGGCCTCGGTGATGGGCGGCGTGCGTGCGAGTTCGATCTGGACGCGGATGAACTCGGCTCGATCCGCTGCGCCGTTCTCGGAAAGCCAGTCGGCGAACACCAGCCGCGCCGTGTCATCCTCGGGGCATTCAGAGATGGTGTTCAGGAAGTCGCGTTCATCGTGTGTCATGCCGAAGTCTCGCTGCGGGCTTTCTGTACTATAACGAAGCCCGCGCGCCATTGCATTCCCCGTTGCATCAAGGGCTGACGCCTCCACTCGCCAAGAGTCCCATGACTGAAGAACGCCAGCTTCACCTGCTCTCCTCATATCGGCTCGCGACCTCGTATCCACTCCAGCAGACGCCGGACGAGGTGGCCGCATGGCTCAACGGTCTCGCGGCGCTGTGGCACCCCGCTGCGCTCGCCGGCGCGGCAGCAACACCAGCAGTGTCCAACTCCTACGATCACGACCTCCCACGGACGGGCTTCGTCTACGGCATCCCGGAGGGGCCGCAACTCTTCCAGCCCGACGACTGGAACGATCGTGTGATTGAGGCGAAGGCCATCGTCTTCCATGCCACACCTTCGCGCGCCGAAACAGTCGCGAATCTGCTCGCCGCGCTTCGCGACGCCGGGCACGACGAACCGCTTTTCGATGCGCCACCTGAAGCCGTGCGACTGTTCGCGGCGCTCGGCTACGGTCACGCGATGCTCGACACGCTGTACGAGGCGATGGATCACGAGAAACTCCTCGATGCCGAGGGCTTCTGGGCTGATGTAACCGCCGCGGTGGAATCGCTCGCGCAGGGCGGCGATTACAAGGAACACCTGAGGTTTGCCGCGGAGAAACTGCAAGCCGGTCGCGAACCGGTGTTCTCCGGTTCGATGCACTGGCTTGACTGGGTGTATCTCGACCCCAAGAACCTCGGCGCCGCGTGGCCCGCATCGCTGGCGACCGGGTTGCCGATCACGGTACTCGCATCGGGTGAGTTACTCGAACAACTCGCGGAGCAAGCACCCGAGCGGTTTGCGGAATTGAAAGCGAAACTCCCGGCCGGACTGCCACAGGCCGTCGATCTGTGCTGCGGGTCGTACCGCGACCGCGACGACGCGCTCATGCCGTTCGAGAGTCAGTGGTGGAACCTCCAGGCGGCCCGGCGGGCCTGCGCGAATCTCTTCGGGATCGAGCCGGAGGTCTACGGCCGGCGGCGGAGCGCGTATCACCCGCAGTTACCTGGCTGGCTGCAGCTGATGGGGTTCAAGCATGCGGTTCTTCTCAGCAACGATGGCGGTTTGATTCCGAGCATCCGGGCAAGCGCGGTGAACTGGCCCAGCCCCGATGGCAAATCGGTGGAGGCGTACACGCGTGAGCCGCTTCCGGCTCACGATCCGCATACGTTCTTCAATCTCGTCTACCATCTTCACCAGTCCACCAGCTACGATTCGGCACCAACCGTGTCTCTGGTTCACAAGGGCGAACAGGCGTTCGCGTCTTATGACGACCTGCTGGCACTTTCCGAACTGGCCCCGGTGTTCGGCGAATGGACGAACCTCAGCCGTTACTTCGGCAGTGTGACCAGCGGCGATTACATCGGTGAACAATCGGCCGACGAATTCTTTGCCGACTATCTCGACGATCGTGTGACGAACCAGCACCGCCCGGAGCCTGTCAGCGGCTTCGCGCGGCAGTTACGGCTTCGACGGCGGCTCGACTCGACGTATACACTCGCCGCGCTCCATCAGATGCTCACCCCTCCCACGTCTGACGATACCGAAGTAGTGCAGAAACTGGCCGAGGTGGAGAACGTGGTTGAAACGCAGGGGGTGAACCTGGGGCCGGAAGACCCCGCGTGCGAGAGCGACGATCTCACGCCGCTCGAATCGCACTGGGCGAAGCGGTTGGCGGATCGCGTCCAGGTGCGTGCGGCCGAAGGGCAACCAGGGCTGATGGTGTTCAATCCGTGCAGTTTTGCGCGACGGGTGGCACTCGAAGTAGAAGGTTTCCGCGGCGCGATACCGGTCGCCGATCCGGTGAAGGCTGCGGAGTTCAGCGGCGACCGCGCACGGCTCGTGGTGGAAGTGCCGGCGTTCGGCTTCGCCTGGGTGCCGCGTGCTGGCAACGCCGGGTTGCCGAAGCAGCGTGTGAAACTCGCCGACGGCCTGGTTGTCCGCAACGAGTTCATCGAGTGCGACGTGGACGCCGAGACCGGCGGTATTCGTTCCTTCCGCGATTCGCGCACGCGCGCCACGCGGTTCGGGCAACAGTTGGTGTTCAACCCTGGCAGCCGGATGATCTGCCACGATGTGACCGTGACCAACAGCGGCACCGCGCTGGGTGAAATCGTCAGTTCGGGCGAACTGCGCGATGAACGCGACGAGTTGCTCGCGACCTTCAAGCAGCGATTCCGCGCCTGGCTCGGCCGGCCCGTACTGGAACTGCGCATTGAACTCGATGTGCATCATGCGCCCAGTGGCTATCCGTGGCACGCCTTCTATGGCGCGCGTTTTGGCTGGCGCGACGATCGCGGCGTACTCTTCCGCGGAGTCAACGGCGCGAACACTCAGACCGGCTACACGCGGCCCGTCTCGCCGGAGTATCTGGAGGTGCGGCTTGGTGCGGAGCGATCGTTCCTCTTCACCGGCGGGCTACCGTTCGTGCAGCGTCATGGCTCACGGATGGCCGATGTGATCCTCGTGCCTGAGGGTGAGCAGAGTCGGAGCTTCGATCTTTTGCTCGCAACCGACAGGGACACGCCGATGCAGACTGTGGTAGGGTGGGTATCACCTTCGCCGGTTGTTGTAACCGAGAAGGGGGCACCGCACATCGGCACCAGTGGCTGGCTTGCACATGTCGACATGCCAAGCCTGATCGTCACGAGCTTACGCCCGGTTGCGGCGAGCGAAGGAATGAACCGCGCCGTTGCCGGGACACTGGTGGAGACAGCCGGCTTTGGCGGGGCCGCGGAGATGCGCTTCGCCCGCGACCCGAAACAGATTGCGATGGTGGATGGCGCTGGACGTCCACTTCAACCATTGACACTGAACGGCGATGCGATTCCGCTGGAGTATTCCGCCGGTGAGACGATCCGCGTGAAGGCCGAGTGGCTGTGAGGCGTGTGTCGCGAGCAGAGAGACGTGAACCGAGTCTCCTTGCTGCCCGCGAGTCGCTTCATAATTATCGTCCGGTGCGCACCCAATTCTTCCATGCGGCTTCGGCGGAAGCCTCATCTTTCCATCCCAGCGCCATGAAGGCACTCATGCTGGTCGGGGTCCGGTTGCCTTCGCCGGGTCGCAGTGCGTCGAGAAACTTACCGAAATCGTTTTTGGGTCTGAACGCGACAAACTCGGCGAGGCTGTTTGCCAGAAGCTCGGAAGTTGGCGACCGCTGGCCGCTCCACGCTTCCGAAATCGTTGCCGGCTTGCCACTGCGAGTACCAAACACTGTGGCCTTTGCCTGCGTGCGGTAGGCCAGGTAGCGTTTCGAGGTGGTTCCCTCGGCGCGCATCGCGCTGACACGGCCGAACCCTTCGCGTAGCCACTCCGGCACTCTTTGGGTGCCCGTTCCCTTGGCCTTCAGCAGTTCGCCGGCCATGAGTGCTGCCGTAGCTGCGAACTGATCGGCCTCGGTGGGTTTTCCTGGTAGTTCGACCGGGTCCACAAGTAGCGGCGGATCCGCGCGAAGATCCGCATGCGCCCCCTCGGGCGACACCTGGAGCACGCGGCGCATGAACGACTTGAACTCTTCGGGGTCCGGCAGGAAGTAGACAACCAGTTTGCCACCGCGCCAGGGCGAGTCCTTCGGATCATACTTCGCGGCCTTGCTCGCCACGGCCAGCGTCTTCTCCAGTACGAGACCAAGTGATTTGGCCTTCGCCTCCGGGAGCGTCCCGGCGACGACGAAGTTCTTCGTCTCCACGACTGTCGGCTTCGAGACTTTGAGCCGCTTGAGTGCCTCGATCGCGGCGGCCTTTGCCTCGCCCTTCTTCTCCTGTGCCGTTGCCGGTGCCGTGGATGTGACGGCCAGAATGCCGAGGGCCGCTGCGAGGGCGAATCGAGCGCGGAGGATCATGGCAAGTTCTCCGTGATGAGGGAAGCTGGCGAGGGTGGATTATAGCGTATCATCTACTGTGTCTCACGGAGTCTTGCCATGCAACATTCTCGTTTCGCTCTCGCTCTGCTTCTTGGCTCAGCGCTGGCGGCGGCGACATCACATGCGGCGGATGGACCGAAAGAGAAGGCAGGCGAGAAGGAAAAGGGGAAGTCGAATCGCCTGGCGAAATCGAGCAGCCCGTATCTGCTTCAACACGCCCACAACCCGGTGGACTGGTATCCCTGGGGGCCTGAGGCATTCGCCCGCGCGAAGAAGGAGAACAAACTCGTCTTCCTCTCGATCGGTTACAGTGCGTGCCACTGGTGCCACGTCATGGAACGCGAATCGTTCTCCAATCCGGCGGTGGCCAAACTCCTCAACGCGAACTTCGTCTGCATCAAGGTGGACCGCGAGGAGCGACCGGACATCGACGACATCTACATGACGGCCATGAATGTCAGCGGCGAGCAGGGCGGCTGGCCACTTAACATGTTCCTCACCCCGGACGGCAAACCGATCTTCGGCGGCACGTACTTTCCGCCTGACGACAAGAAAGTGGGTGATGATACCATCACCGGGTTCAAGACACTACTCACGCGGCTGATCGCGATCGACAAGAAAGAACGCGCCGAGATCGAGAAACACGCGGAGAAGGTCGCGAAGGCCACAACCGAGGCGCTGGAGGCCAGCAGCCGCGGCGGCTCGCTCGTGCCGCTCAAGCGAGAACTCATTACCGACGCGGTGGAGGCATTCGACATCGACCCCATACACGGCGGGACCAGCAGCAAGGCCCGTCTCTACAAAGGGACAAAGTTTCCGCGTCCGCCAGCGTGGGGCTTTCTGTTGGTGCAAAGCACGAAACCAGGCAATGCGGAACTCAGGAAGAAAGTCTCCCTGACGCTTGCGAAGATGGCGGAGGGTGGCATCTACGACCAGCTTGGTGGCGGCTTCCACCGTTACAGTACCGAACGCACCTGGACCATCCCGCACTTCGAAAAGATGCTCTACGACAACGCGCAACTCGTCGAGCTTTACAGCGAGGCTCACGCCCTCGACCCGCGCCCGGAATACAAACGAGTGGTCGATGAAACTCTCGCGTTCGTGAAGCGCGAGATGACTTCACCCGAGGGCGTTTTCTACTCGGCACTCGACGCCGATAGTAACGGCAAGGAGGGCGAGTTCTACGTCTGGACGGCTGAGGAACTGAAACAGGTACTCGGCGCGGCCGATTTCGCACTGCTCAAGGGCATCTACGCGCTGAATACTCCGAACTTCGAGGAGAAGTTCCTGATCTTACGGTTGCCAAAGCCGCTCGCAGAGATTGCCCGCGAGCAGAAGACGACCGAGGCCGAGTTGCTCGCGAATCTGGCGCCAGTCAAGCTCAAACTGTTCGAGTATCGCGCGAAGCGCGTGCGGCCGTTCCTCGATACGAAGGTGATCGCCGCCTGGAACGGGGAGATGATTGCGGGTTACGCGAAGGCCGGGCAGGTGTTTCAACGGAAGGAATACATCGAAGCTGCAGCACGCGCCGCCGACTTCCTGCTCACGAAGATGCGCGATAAGGATGGCCGACTCCTGCGGCTCTTCGCCGCCGCACCGGGCGAGAAACCGAGCGCGCAGGGGGCCGCGTTCCTCGACGATTACGCCTACGTCATTCACGGTCTGCTGAACCTGCACGACGCGACCGGCGCGAAGAAATGGCTCGACGCCGCGAAGGCGTTGACCGATGTCGTCGTGAAGTGGTATGCCGATACCAGCGGTGGCTTCTACTTCACCGCCAGCGATAGCGAGAAACTCTTCGCGCGGTCCAAAGATAGCTATGACAGCGTGCAGCCCTCCGGCAATTCGCAGATGGCTCGCAATCTCCTGAGGCTCGGAGCGAGCCTCAAGAATCCGGTGTATACCGAGCATGGGACACGCACCATCAAGGCGTTCACACTGCCGATGCGTACCAGCCCCACCAGCACCCCCGCAATGCTGCGAGCAGCCGCAGAGTTGCTCGCGGCCGGCGAGTCGGACACAACCACGCCGGGCAAGAAGCCCGGTAGCGCGAAGCCAAAGGTCTCGGCAGACACTGTGACGGCGAAGCTCGCGCTCGACCCCGCAAAGGACGGCACACGGACCTTCACCCTGACACTCACAGTGAGCGCGCCGTGGCATCTGTATGCCAACCCGGTCGGCTCTGAGTTGCTAGCCGAGTCGCAAACCGAGGTCGAGGTCCGCGTGGGCGGTAAGAAGGTCGAGGCGAAGGTGAGCTACCCCAAGGGGAAAGAAATCACGGATTCGACCGGGGCGAAGTATCGCATCTACGAGGGCACAGTGAAGGTGACGGGCAGTTTCACTACGACTGAGGGCGCGGTGGAACTTCGCGTCAAACTCAGCTCGTGCAAGGAAGGACTGTGCCTGCCGCCGAGTATGTTGAAGGTCAAGTGACGCGGTTCGGGCAGGTCACGCCACACGCCCGCTATTCTCCGTCGCGAGGGCGATCATGCCGCGAATTCTCCTGGTTGAAGATGAACAGGCCAATCGCGAGCTGTTCCGGCGGCGACTGGAACGCAAGGGGCACACCGTCACGGTTGCGGAGAATGGACTGGACGCTGTGGCACTTGTCCGCAGTGGGAAGCCCGAGCTGGTTCTCATGGACCTCGGGCTGCCGGATATCGACGGGTACGAGGCCATACGCCGGCTGAAGGGCGACCGTGACACGGCGGACATTCCGGTCATCGTCCTTTCGGCGCATGCCAGCACCGAGGCACGCGAGCGATCCTTCGAGGCGGGTTGCGAGGAGTTCGAAACCAAGCCTGTCAACTGGGATGCGCTGTTCCAGAAGATCGACGATGGCATCGCGAAGGCCGCGGAGCGCGCGAAGGTTCAACTCCCGGCCGATGCGGTCGACCTCAGCGCGACGAGCATCGACCCTTCAGTCACGCTCATCAAGCGCGGGCCAGTTGCTGGCGCAACCGCACCGGCTCGCATCCTGGTCGTTGAGGATAATGACGCGAACCGGGTCATGCTTTGCCGACGCCTTCAGAAACAGGGGCACTCGACCGCGGAAGCCGCCGACGGCCGCGCGGCCCTGGACGCTCTACGCAAGGCTCGCTTCGATCTCGTCCTCCTCGATCTGATGATGCCGGGCGTGGATGGCTACGAGGTACTGAGTCAGATGAAGGCCGACGCCAGCCTCCGTGCCGTGCCCGTGATCGTACTCTCGGCGCTGGACGAAGCCCCAGGCATTGCGCGCTGCATCGAGATGGGCGCCGAGGACTACTTGCAGAAGCCGTATGATCCGGCAATTCTGACCGCCCGAATCCACGCCTGCCTCGACAAACGACGCCTTCGCGATCGCGAACTGGATTTCTTCCGCGCAGTGGGCGAACTGACGCGTGCCGCAGAGTCGCTGGAGCGCGGGCAGTACGCTCCGGAATCGCTGGCGGATATTGCAGTTCGCACCGACGCGCTGGGAACGCTCGCCCGCGCCTTCGACCGCATGGCCCGTGAGTTACTCGCCCGCCCGCACCCTGGTGCAGAGACAACCATCATCTCTCAACCGCCGAAATCGTGAGCGGTGCGCTGGCCCTTCCGTTGATTGCCGTCTGATCACACCGCTCAAACGGCCGAATCGGCGTCCGTTGTGTTGGGAGTATCCGCTTTCCGGCAAGCATTCTGTGGCGTATTCGCTGGCGGTTTGATACGCTTTACCCCGTCGCCACCCTGGAGCTTCCACCCATGTACCTCTCCCGCATACTCGCCGCGGCTGGTCTGGTTATCGGTATCGTCCTGTCGGCATCCAGCATCCGCGCGGCCGATACGCCGAAGACTGGCTTCGTCGACAAGACATTCAAGAACGCTGACGGCACCACATCGCCTTACGTTGTCTATGTGCCGAAGAGTTACGACGGCACAAAGGCGTACCCGATCATCCTCTTTCTCCACGGCGCCGGTGAAACGAAGTTTCCCAACGCCAAGAAGGAGGGGAAGAAGCCCGTGGAGGTCGGGATCGGGCCGGCGATCAAGAAACGCGAGAAGGATTTCCCGTTCATCGTGGTGATTCCCCGCGCCGAAGGCTTCGGCTGGAGCGCCAAGACCAAGAACGCCGACAGAGCACTGGCAATGCTCGACAAGGAGATGAAGGCGTACAAGGTCGATCCGAAACGGCAGTATCTCACCGGGCTGTCGATGGGCGGTATGGGTACCTGGAGTATCGCGATGGCTTACCCCGATCGCTTTGCGGCCATCGTTCCGATCTGCGGCCGCGGCGACACCAAGCAGGCCGAGAAGCTGAAGAATCTCCCCTGCTGGTGCTTCCACGGGGACGATGACAAGGCAGTGAACGTTTCAGGCTCGCGCGACATGATCGCGGCCATCAAGAAGGCCGGCGGGAACCCGAAATACACCGAGTATCCCGGCGTGGGCCACAATTCGTGGGACAAGGCCTACGGCACAGATGAACTGTACTCGTGGCTGTTGAAGCAGCAGAAGAAGTGACTCTCGGCGAACCCTGGCCCCACGGCCTGGGATTGCCTTCATCCCCCCGGCCTCGTGGCCGGAGTTCGCCTCCCTTCACAGGAGAATCCTGACATGGCCAAAAGTTCCGTGAACCGCCGCTCCTTCATCGCCGGCGGTACCGCCGCCGTTGGTGCGGCGATGAGTTTGCCTGCGGCCAGCTATGGGCGAGTCAAGGCCGCCAACGAAAAACTACGCGTCGGCTTCCTGGGCGTTGGTGGGCGCTGCCAGCAGCACATCGACACGATCCTTCAGATGCAGAAGGAAGGCAAGGCGGTCCAGCCGGTCGCGGTCTGCGACGTGTGGGATGGCCAGAGTGTCAAGGGCGTCATCCGCGGCCGCGGCCTTTATCCTTCGGCCGAAAAGTGCGGGCTGAAGAAGGAGGACAAGGATCATGTCACGAAGGACTATCGCAAGGTGCTGGAACTGAAGGACGTGGACCTGGTGGTCGTTGCCACACCCGACCACTGGCACGCCCGCATGGCCATCGATGCCATGAATGCAGGCAAGGACGTGTACATGGAAAAGCCGATGACCAAGACGATTGCGGAAGCAATCGCGGTCGTCGATACTGCCCAGAAGCTCAACAAGGTTGTGACCGTCGGCGTGCAGTCGATGGCCGATCCGACGTGGCGCGCCGCCCACGAATACATCGCCGCCGGCAACATTGGCAAGGTGATGCAGGGGCAGACGAGCTACTTCCGCAATAGCTCCGTTGGCCAGTGGCGTTACTACCCGCTGACGAAGGAGATGACTCCCAAGACCATCGACTGGGACATGTGGCTGGGGCACAAGTTCCAGAGCCCTGGCGGCGGCGAGCCGCTCGGCCCCAACGCGCGGCAACAACCGTTCGACCGGGCCGTCTGGGCACAGTGGCGCTGCTACTGGCCGTTCGGTGGCGGCATGTACACCGACCTCTTCGTCCACCAGACGACACACATGATCACGGCGATGGGGCTGCGGTTCCCGGCGCGCGTCGTTGGGGCCGGCGGCCTCTATCTGGAGTACGATGGCCGCGACGTGCCAGACATGGCCACCGTGGTTGCCGACTACGAGGAAGGTTGCCAGTTCCTCGTCACGGCGACGATGTGTAACGACACCCAGCTTGGCGAGATGATCCGCGGCCACCTCGCGACATTGAAGTTCAACGGCGGCGGCGACTTCATTCAGGGCTTCTCGGTGTACGGCCAGAATATTGCTGGCGGCCCGGCCAAGCCGAAGGGTGATGGCGGCGCGGAGAAGCCCGTCCACACCTACGAGAACCCGAAGATCGCAGAGGCCAGGAAGGCCGGCCACAACGCCACTTACTACCTCTGGGAGAACTTCCTCCAGTGCGTTCGTGACCGCAAGCGTGAGACGCTCAGTACGCCCGAACTGGGCGCCGCGGCGTTCAGCACGGTCAACATGGGGGTGCTCAGCTACCGCTTCGGCAAGGCATTCTTCTGGGATAAGGAACGGCGTGCCCCGCGCGAGGCTGATCCGAGCTGGGCGTCGATGTGGGAGGCACGCAGCAAGAAACGCGGCAAGCCTAACCACGTCAAGGGGTGGAAGGCAGGCGACAAGGGGAGTCTGCTCCAGCCGCCGGCTTACCAGAAACTCGAAGGCCCGTGGGTCAACGGCGTGGACCCCGCAGCCGCGCAGTAACGCGGGCGGAGCAGGTTAGCCCCGGGCTGAATGTGAACGCACTGTTGCGCTCACTTTTGGCCTGGGGCTAACTTGCGTCCGTATTTCTGCGGAGAAGGTCTTTCGATTCCTTGAAGACTCGCAGCGCGGACATCGAACGCGCTCTAGAATGCCTCACTCGCATCGCCCAGCATATCGATTCGCTCATGGGTGGAAGAGATGGCAGACTCGACAGACCGCCGCGCGGCCGAGCGTCTGGCTGTGAGTGCCGAAGCCGGATGTACTTTCGCCGGCCGGGTGGCCGAGGACCTCGGCCCCATCAAGATTCGCGATGTCTCAATGACAGGCATCGGCCTCATGACAGGTCGCCGCGTCGAGATTGGTTCCCTGCTGGCCATCGTTGTCGCAAGTGCGAGCGCGGGATACAGGTTCTCAAAAACCGTGCTGGTGAAGGTCGTACACGTCACGGCGGTGCCTGGCGGATTCCTTGTCGGTGGCACCTTCACTGAGCCACTGACTTATCAGGAGTTCACCGCGCTTGTGATGTGACACCGGCGCGTCGATCACAGGACACTGCTCTTGCGGATTCCGATGTGGAGTTGGTCACTGCTTGAATGCTCTGGTCGCCTGCACACAGCCGCCGAGACGCCCCATGCTCGCCCAACTTCGCACCTTCGCGCTTCTCGGTATCGACGCAGTCCCTGTCGATGTTGAAGTGGACACGGCGCCTGCACGAGAGCCAAAGACGGTACTCGTCGGCCTACCTGAACTGGCAGTGCGCGAAAGCATCCACCGCATCAGCCGGGCGATGGCCAACAACGGCTATCATCTCCCAACCGGCCGCACAGTCATCAACCTGGCCCCCGCCGACTTGCGCAAGGACGCCGGAGCGTTTGATCTTCCGATCGCACTTGGCCTACTCACATCGACACAGCAGGTTGCCGTGGAGAAACTGGAGGAGTTCGCCGTGGTCGGCGAACTGGCTCTCGATGGTACTGTGCGTCCGGTGTTCGGCGCGCTGTCGATGGCGATGGAGGCTCGCGCGCGTGGGTTGAAAAGGCTTATCGTTCCTGCGGCCAACGCGCGTGAGTCTGCAGTGGTGAACGAGGTGGAAGTGTTTGGCGTCAGTTCGCTCGTCGAGGCGGTCGGTGTCGTGACAGGTCAGGCGCCGATCGAGCCTGTCTCACCGGCGACCGATGAGATCGAGAGACTCAACAAATACGCCATCGACTTCGCGGATGTGAAGGGACAGGAGTTCGCCAAGCGGGCGCTGGTCGTTGCTGCCAGCGGTGCGCACAACGTGCTGATGCTCGGCTCTCCTGGCAGCGGCAAGACGATGCTCGCACGCCGACTACCGACGATTCTCCCTCCGCTCACGCCTGACGAGAGCCTTGAAACAACGCGGATCTATTCCGCCATCGGCAAGCTCGCGCCGGGCGAATCGTTGCTCTGCACGCGACCATTTCGCAGCCCGCATCACTCCATCAGCAGCGCCGGTATGGTCGGCGGTGGCAGCGTTCCACAGCCAGGCGAAATCTCGCTCGCACATCATGGCGTGCCTTCCCGGTATTTTGGCATGCTGGTAGAATTCAACCCTGTACCTCGTTCGAGAGGCACCGATTCTACCAGAGGGCGGCACGATGGCGCTTGTGTATTCGTACATCCGGTTCAGTTCGTCGGAACAGGCCAAAGGCGATTCGCTTCGGCGGCAGAAGGACGGGGAAGCTTGGATCGAAAAGAACGAACACACCCTTTCGCAGATGGTGTTGCGCGACGAGGGGCTTTCCGGCTTTCACGGGGATCACCTTCGCGAAGGCGGGGCGATGGCGCGGTTCCTTCGAGCGATCAAAGAAGGCCGCGTTAAGCCGGGTTCGATTCTGCTGGTTGAAGCTCTGGACAGGTTGACGCGACAGGACATCCACAAGGCGTACACCCTGTTCAACGACATCCTTTCGGCGGGCGTGGACATCGTTACGCTATACCCCTACGAAATGCGGTTCTCGAAGAACTCGAATGATCTCGTCGGCGTGATGATTCCGCTAATCTGGTTTCACCTCGGACACATCGAAAGCCTGAACAAGTCAAAGCGCGTCGGTGCCTACTGGGACAAGGCGAGAAAAGAGATTCAAGACGGCACGCCCATTGACTCGAAATGCCCCGCGTGGTGCGACTACGAAGAAGAAACGGACACGTTCAAGCTGAACGAAGGCGCGAAGGCAGTCGAGTTCATCTTTCGCCAGACGGTAGAGGGCAAAGGACAACGGCAGATTCTTCGCGAACTCAACGAGAAGTTCGAGCCTATCGGCACCTCTGGCCGTTGGAACACGTCTTACGTTCAGTCTGTGTTGTCTGATCGGACGGTTCTAGGCGAACGCGAGCGATGCAAGTTCGAGGAACGCGAGAAGAAGAAGGGCGATAAGATCGAAATAGTTCGCGTGCGTGTTCCAGTCGGCCCGCCGGTTCGAGACTACTACCCCGCCGTTATCGAAGAACGCTTGTGGTATCAGGCGCAATCCTCGAAGGCGAAGCGGCGGAAGGCCAAAGGACAACACACGAAACACATCAACTTGTTCGTCGGTACGGTGCTGTGCGGCTTCGACGGCCGCACGATGCACATTGCTACCGCCCGTACCGAACGCAAGCAGAGTTCCGAATACGTTCAACGGCGGTTCACCAGCTACGGCCACATCAGCAAGATTGCCGGTAGCTGTCCCGTCAGTCTCGACTACTACGACTTTGAAAAGGCGATGCTCCAGTTTCTCCGTGAACTCAACCCCGCCGAACTCGAAGGCAACAACCAGAGGGCGAATGTACTTCGCGGCATGGAACGCGAGCTTGCGGGCGTCGAAGAATACATTGCCGAACTTCAAGGCGTGCTTGCCGACAGGCAGAAAGCGAAAGGGCGCGTCGCAACGCTCGCGAACACGCTTGCCGAAGAGGAAGCCAAACGCGACACGTTGAAAACCGAAGTCGAGAAGCTTCGCGCCGAACTTCACTCGGATCGGCCGCTAGAACACGCTCAAAGCATCCTCGAAAAACTCGCGGAACTGGGGGGCGACGAACTGCACGACGCGCGGTTGCGGCTTCGAGGTTTGATCGCGGAGCTTGTCGAGTCCTTCACCATCTGGCCGGAAAAGTACCTCGGACGTGTTCACGCGGCGGTTCGCATTGCGTTCCGCTCTGGTGACGTTCGCAACATCGCGATTTCGGGCGATTGGAGCCAGTGGCAAACCGTCCTCGAAGACGACGACAGTTTCGACAAGTCGCCCGAAGCCATCACGTCGATTCTCGCGAACCTTCGCGAACGGGCCGACCGCATCGCGAAGGTTCAGCCGTATAAGAAGCCGAAGGAAATGCCCGAAACGGTTGGCGAGCTTACCGGAGAGTGGTTGAAGTTCGCACGGAGCGAGAAGAAGAAGGACAGTTTCCGAACGATTCCCGCGCACGTCGCGCGATTCGTGAAAGTCATCGGTGCCGATACCGCGACGGTAGACACTGACGGGTGGGCGAAATGGGTTTCGTGGCTTCGTCGCGAAGTAAAAGCGAATCGGATGGAAGCGAATACGGCCCGCGTCGGGTTGAATCGAACCCGCGAGTGCGTCCGCTGGATGATCGAAAACGGACGCGGCGAGGTGTTCGACGGGCTTGAAGGTTCGGTGAAAAAGATGTTTGGGCTGTAGCCAGAAGCGTAAAATGTGCCTGTGTCTCACGATGAAACAAGCAGAGCGAGGAAATGCCGATGGAGGTTCGCACCCAACAAGGAACGATGCAAGTTCACAAGCTGCCGAACTTGGCATTTTTCGAGGTTGTCATTACGGACAATGGCGGAAACGTCATTCGCGTTGATCGCATCCCGCAAAACAACATGGAAGCCGTCGCGAACGAAATCTTAGAAGCCATTCAAAACGGAGCATCGAACGCGGAATTGAACCATCTAGCGGGAACTCAACCGGAATCGCAAGCGCCCCCCAAGCTCATCGCCAAGCGTGTTTTGCCTCCGGCGAACCCGCGAACCGGAAAGCGTCCACGATCCTGAAGACTCACTGTCCGTAGAACCGCCGCAAGAAGGGCAACCAGAGTTCGCCCGCGAACACTTTGGAGACAGTAACCCCGCCGCTTCGTAGCGGGGTGTCCGGCGCAAGCGACATCACGGAAAACGCTATCACGTCTTCGTCCGTCAAAATCTCTCTGCCGGGTTCGGTGTGAACGTGGCACAACACCGCCCGCTGTCGTCGGCTGTTGGCGCAGATGTTTTCGTACAACCGCCGCTGCCCGACCGCGATCTCGTCCCATCGCGCCGTTTTGCTCGATAGCTCGATGAACAGGATTCGGCCGTTATTGTCGCAAACCATGTCGATGTCGCTCGGTGAAATGCCTCTCGGTAAGTGAGTGGCAAGCCCCGAATGATTCAGCATTTTCCCGCGAGCGTAGGCTTCCGCGACGTTGATTGCACCTCTCACAGCCCACCAACAAACAGCCCTTGCCCCTCGAACGCGGTCTGAAACTTCTCGCGGTTGCCGCCGACGTAAAAGAGAACTTGCCCTTGTGTCGGGCTACCCGGTGTTCCGTCAACATCGAGGAACGCCACACGCGAGGAGAGCAAGCAGAGGCACGCAGAACGCGCCGCGAGCTTCTGAAACCATTCGGTTTCGGTGGCGTTGTTCGTGAGTACGAGAGCTTCGGAAACGACAGGACTTGAAAGCAACTTGTCGATGAACTGGCCGATGCTGCGGTCGTAAGGCGGATTCATCCAGACGCGGCCGGCCCACGGCTGCGCCAAACCGTTCGTTTCCTTCGTGTAGTACCGGGTGGCTTGAACCGTCTGCTGTGCGATCTCCGAGGACGCCGGGTCAAGGTCGATACCGCCGAGTGCCGCCCTCGCTCGCTCGATGATGTCGGCCGGAGTGTACCACTCGTTTTCGCCGCTGTTGTACGTCACTCGCGGCGGGTTCTGCTCGGCTTCGGGTTCTGGTGCTTCCGCTGATTCGTTCCCGCAAATCTGCCTCCAGGCGGCTTCCTGCTCTTCCAAATCCGACGTTACGTCGTTTTTGGCGAGGGCGAGGTAGCGTTGAACACGGCGTTCGGAAAACTTGACGTTCGTTTTCAGCCAGCGAAGCCACTCCCCATGAGGTAGCGCGTTCTTCGCTTTCGCCAACCACTCACCAGCCGCGCGGAAGTGTTCGAGGCTTCGGCGGGAGTGTTGCGTTCCGGCCTCGTGTGCTTGGTTGATCTTCGACGCGAGTTCCGCGAGTTCGTCGGCGGGCCGCACGATGGCGGGCGGGTTCAGAAAGGAATTCATTGCCGGTAGATATGCAGCAGCCGACAAAAAAACTCTGAAATGCAAACTCAGTGCGCAGTGTCCCCGCGAAACTCTCCGGTTCTGCTCACGCTGCCATTCGCCATTCGCACATTTCGCGTTCAACGTCCTCGTGAACGAACCGCAAACGAACTGCTTTCCGAACAGGAACGGTACATTCCGGCTTGATGCACGGAACTACCTTCAAATCACTTGTAACTAAGACTGTTGTTGTTGATTCGGCAGTAGCTAACCATGCGATGAAACTTGCCTTCGCCTTCCACTTGCACGCTTTTCCCTTGATGATTTCGCCGTTAGTGCTTTTCGTTGGGGGCGAGTACGTTTTGTCGATCCATTCGAGAGCGTTGATACCGGACAACCAGTTTCGGATATGCGCGATTCGCTCGTTTGCGGGAGAGCGGACATCAACGCTACTACGCTGGCTGTGCGGCAAATCTAGTTCGTGCTGGTACAGCACTTTCCAGAGGGCGAAAAGTCGCTTGTGCGGTTGCGTGTCGTCCTTGTTCGGGTTGCGTGCGCAGTAGTCGAGGATGAGCAACAATACCGCGATGTCGGCGCGTGCGATTTTCTTTCCGCCCGCGATGTTGCTTTCCATCGGGAAGCGGCAGAGAAGTTGTTGCGCCTTCTTCTCGTATCGGGGTAGCTGCTTCACATCGCCATAAGTAAGCCCACTCGCTGTCGATCCCGCGCGAAGGGGCGTCGAATCGGGAACGGATGTCGCTTGTGTCGCTGGCTTGGTAGCTGTCGGGGCAGTTTGCGGCCGGGGCGTCACGTCCAGTTCGATAAGCTCGAAGGTGCTGACAAGGGCGGTAGACAGGAGCTTTCGGAAGTCGGTGGTAGTGGGGTAGCGCAGCAGCGAACCGCGTTCAACGTCTCGAAGCTCCCAACGCTCGGTTACGGTGTTCAGTTCGTACTTATAATTCGTCGGCATCCCTTTGACTTCGACAAGGGCGATGTCGTCGGTGGGGGTAACGCGAGACTTCAAGTAGGTTTGAAGGTGGGCGAGGGCGGTACGGATGTTGAAGGCGCTATCGTGGTAAACACGTTCGATCAGGAAATAGGCGTTGATGCCGATGCCGTTCCGCGATCTCTCCCAATAAAGGTTGATTCCAAAGAGCGGTTCGAGTTCGCGTTTCAAGAACGCTAACGCACCTTCGGCCGTTCCCTTGCCGTGTCTGCCGCCCGCGTCGATGTCGATACCGGCCAGCGTATACTTGTAGTCCTTCAAGTACGAATCAGCAGAGAAGTACAGAGGCTCGATTTTCGAGTAGTGGTTTTGAAGTCGAGCGTTACTGACTGAGTTCGGATAACGGCCAGCGATGAGACGTTCAGCCTTGTTGCCCCATTTGGGGGTGCCGTTGTCAAGTCGGCCCCAACCGCGCGGATCGGTTAGTTTCTGGAAGAGCGCGAGCAGAGCTATAGACCCGTTCTTGCGAATCTTGATATTGAGATTCTTCAAGATTCTGTCGGGTACTGCTTGGCGAAATACAGGTTGAACGGGTAATATACTCATGTTGGTTTCCTGAGACGGCACGCTATCACCCCGCGAAAGGTAAGCGTGCCGTCTCTATTTTAGTCGGGCCGCATATCGAAATACTCAGTTCGAGGACAGAAAACGCCCAAATTTCCAGCTTTTCCCGTTCTTGTTTCCAGAATCGCGCTCAAGTCTCAATAAGCTGTCTGCCAGTCTCAATAAGGCATGGAATCGCGCTCAACACTTGAAGAGGATCGTTCTTGTTTCGCGAAGACGCTGCCCTTCAAAGTACCCGTCAACGCAATTGAAGGGCGGGTGAAGTGATAGCGGATTACTGCTCGTCAACGTGCGTTCGCGAAACAAGAACGCACAAAATCCGACGACGCCTTTTTGACGTGACTACACTTCAGTAGCCGCAGCCCGCTACGCTCGGCAAACCGAAACTCGAAACACGCGCACCCTGTTTGCCACTGCTGTAGCGGAGCATGGCAGATGGGGTGCGCTCGTTAGGTGACTTATGGCGAAGCTCGGTCGTGCTGAAGCGGTACTCTATGCGTTCAGCAATCAAGACATTCGGAAATCAGTGCTGAGGCTTCACGCGATGAGCGAGGAAGAACGCGGCCCGTGGTGGCGAGACGACAGCGAGACTGGCAAAGCAGTGTCACTAATCGTCGCGCAGTGCAACAGTTACGATACCAATACCGCCGTACGGAGGCGCGACGTGCTGCCGGTACTGGATATGGTTTTGGGTGTGCTGAACACCAGAGACGAGCAGAACGACGACGCGGAAACGCAGAAGGCTCTAGACATGCTCAACTCGTTCTCGAATCAAGAAGATGACGCCGAACCCGCGCCACGCTGCAACACGCACTGATACCCCGAACCGATCAGACGCCAGCCCCGCGACAGCAGCCACGGCACAGCCTTCGCGCCCTTGCCCGTCCACCCGGCCGCGAAAGCCGTATCGTCAATCACGATCAACCCGTTCTCGCTCACCAGCTTCTCGCCCGCCAGCGCTTCGCGCAGAGCGTGTTCGGCGTGTTCCGGGTGTTCGCAGTCCATCGAATCGAGGTACAGACAATCAATCGGTTCCGTTCTTGTTTCGAGAAAGGCGACGGAGTCCCCTTCAACGACTTCAACCGGCCAGCCCTTCAAAAGACTTCTGGCCGTTTCGCAGTTCTTCGCGTCCACGTCAACTGAAATGACGGCCCCGTTTTTCTTCCCGTCAACGAAGACGCCCGCGAGGTAGCCGAAATAGCCGGCCCGCCAGTCTTCTTGACTGCGCACGCAACCCGTTTCCACAATGCGCGGAGCTTCGAGCTTGCCGAGTTCGCGAAACACAACGTCCAGCGTGTTGCCGCGATCCGCTGCCGCGTTCCCCGGCGGTGGCTGCTGACAGTCCCGAACGAGGTGTTGAAGCATTGCGTCCCGTCCAACGGGTAGCCCGTACCGCGCTCCCGTCAGCATCCGCAGTGCGTGCCGCGCGATGTGTTCGGCCGAAGGCATTGGCGCGGGGTACTCAATCGGGTTCCACAGCTTGCGGCGGTGCGTCGTGCAGTGGTGGTGCGAATCGCGCGTCATCATCGCGGTTTTGCCCGACGCTCGCGGTAGGCAGACGCACCACGGGAAGAAGGCGTGGAACACACCCAACGCCGGAAGCCGCGTCATGTTCGCGAGGTGGAACGGGCCGCTGTCGATCCCGATGAGCAAGTCCGAAGCATTCATCAACGCCGCCAGTTCGAGAACGCTGGCGTGCCTCCAGTCGCGTTTGAGGTGCCGAATGCGGGCGTGCTTGGGTGTCGGAACGCGATTGTCCCAGTCGAGCAAGACGAGGCTTCCCGGCATCCCGTCGAGAAGTCGGCGGTAAAGTTCGCTCACCACATCGTCGGGGATGTTTTTCTTCTTCGGCCAGTTTGTTCCGTGACTGTGGAGAAGGACGACAGGACGCGGAAGCCCATCCAGAAACCGCGCCACGTCAGCCGTAACGCTCTCGTCAATGATCGCGTCAAAGCTGCTTTCCAAGTCGAGGGCCGCGAGTTCCGCCCAGAGTGCCGAACGCTCACCAATGTCCGGCAAACGCTCGGTGTTCAAGTTCTCGTAAGTTTTGTTGCCGCTGCCTTCGATCTGGGGATCGGGGTGGTTGAAGTTACTGGCGTAGCGCCAGTGGTGGTAGTGCGAAGCTTGCTCCCAGAACGGAATACCGGCAGCCTGGAAGACGGCTTCTTTGTTCTTTTCGTAGTGAACGCGGCAGTTGTACCCGCGCCGCTTGTAGAGTTGCAGCAAGGCGGCAAACTGGCAGCAGTCACCGCAACCATGATTAAACCAGACAGAAAGCTCTTTCTCGTCAGCCATGCGAGTATTTAGCGAACTCCCTGATCGCGTTCGCGACTTCTTCCGGGGAAATCATCGCGAGGCACTGCGGCACGGGTTCCGGGCCACTGAGTACCGGGAGCGCACACAGCTTCTCGTTCTTCGCGTCCATATCGTTCAACTTCGTTGTCCGGTTCTTCCAGCAGCAACCTTTCGACTTGTCGCAGCAAGACAGGGCGTTCGCCTTGTGCATTACCCGCGTGGTTGGGTAGTCGATCCAAGTTCGCGGCACAAACCCGGACAGCAACAACACGAACGGCTTTTGCAATGCGGCGAAGACGTGGTGAAGGAAGCTCTCGCCGCCAAGCCCTCCGCTCGCGTGATGGCACAACCGGATTAGCTGCCGGGTGTCCGTCCTCCCGCGTAAGTCAATCGCGCCTTCAAGCGGTGCGTGTTGATGGTGTTTAAGCCCGACTTGCACGAACTGCACTTCGCCGCGAAGAAGATCGACAACCCGCTGATAGTTGTGGCTGCCCCAGTGCTTCACGGTGTAGTCGCTTTTCGTGCCAGAGTTCACCACCCAATAGGGCATCCGTTGTCCGGTGACTTCTTGCACCTGGGGTATCCAGCGTTTCTCTTGCTCGGAGAGGTAAAGGTGCGGCCGGTTCGTTGTCAGCGGCACCGGAATACCGAGTGCTTGCGAAAGCTGGTGGCAGTAGCTTTCGAGGAAGTGAATCGGCCTCTTGTCGCTGTCCGAAATCAACGGATTGTGCATCCGCACAGAACGCCCGCCGTTGCCGCACGAAACGTGCGGGTTGTTCTCGAAGATCGCCGCCGCGTCGGTTCCCTCGACGTTGAGGATGAAGCGGCCGGGGTGCGCTCGCACGAGGCTTTCAACCGCGCCGGTGGCAACGAGGGTGTCGCCCGGACACTGGAAGAACTGAAGGTTAAGCCGTTCCGCCGTTGCGACACTTGCAGGGAGTTCTTGTCGCTGCTTGATGGCGAAAGCCGGTACGATTTTTCCCAATCACGCCTCCCTTCTTCGCGTTAACGGCTTGCGTCCTCCACCGCGAAATGAGTTCCTGGCGTTCGGCTTCGGGCATGTCGATTGGCGTACCGTCCGCGTTCTTGCCTTCCCAAATCGCAAGCATCCTGTCGAAAAGCTCGCGGTTCAATTCTTCGATCCACATGATTACTCCAAGACGATGCTACTTTGCGTGTTGCGGCTGCTCGGCTCCAGGCTGCTGCTACTGCTCTGCTCGGAACTGCCGCTCTGCGATGAGCTACTTACGCTACTCGCGGTACTGCTCGAACTGTTGCTCTGCGAACTGCTGCTCTGCGAACTGGTACACGGGCAGGACATCACCGAACCGGCGGGTGTTACCGTAATCGTCGCTGGCATGTTGCCGCAGAAGGCGGAAGTCTGGTGTGCGAACGTATTCGGCCCCAACGGATCGAACGTCCCAATCAGCCAATAGTCATCACCGAAGCTGGAAACCGTGCAATACTGAGCCGTCACGAGGTGCCACCCGTTGAACCCGTTCAGATTCATAAAGGCCATGTACCAACGGTTGCCAATCCCATCGAAGCAAAAATCGGTGTTCTGCGTTTCTCCCCAGAGGCAGTTCCCGCCGAAACAGTTGCCAGTCGGTGGAGTGTAAACGAGTGTGTGCGGCCCGTTCCACGCGGTGCAGTTGAAACAACCTGCGTTCGTCACTCCCGACAGCGTGAACGTGAACTGCGAATAGGCCGAACAGAACAGTTCACACGCACAAGCGGCAGCGCTGCCACTACTCGAAATGGTGCTACTGCTCGTTGCCGAACTGGTGCCGCTACTCGTTATCGAACTGCTTGTTGTCGAACTCGTTGCTGAACTGCTTGTTATCGAACTTGCCGAACTGCTCGTTGCAGACGATACGGAGGACGCACTACTGGAGCTACAGTCGTGGCAGTCTTCGCAAAGATCAAGCGTAAAGTCCGCGCCTTCCCCTGCCTCAAAGCCGAGGAACGCGCCGCACGAATTCACAAGGAATGTGAAGGGAGTGACTGTGTAGGCGAGGCCGCAGCCATTTTTTCTGATCGCGGTGACGCAACTGAACGACGGCCCGGCCGTAGTCGCGGTGTCCAGATACACCCCGTCAGCTACGGTTGCCTTGATACAGCCGCTCGTTTTGACGTACAGGTAATCGCAACCCTCTTCCGGCGAAGCCAGCCCCAAGCCCTCCTTATACATGTCCGTTAAGTCAACGCCGACGCCATCGTTGTTAACCTTGATGTGACAGGCGGGCTTAACCTGAATCGTCGCGCAAGACGCCGACGAAGAGGAAGAAGAAGGTACTTCAAGCCCCAACCCGGCCAGCGTGGTTGGCGTCACGCCCACGCCGCCCGCTGTCACTTCGATGTGGCAGCCCGGTTGAACTACCAGTTGTGGACAGAGGACGCCGCCCACCGCCAAACCGTAGCCGGCCAATTCGTCAACATCCACGGCCAGTTTCGGACAGCCGGTAACAGGATCGTAGACAACACGCAAGCCGCAATCAGCGAGCGAGGGAACGTCCACGGCAACGCGGCCGGATTCGTCAAATGTGACACCGCACCCCGTCGCAACATCGAGTATTCCGCACCCGTCCGGCCCTGTTGCGGCTAGTAGTCCACTACCGGCCAGCGTCGCGGCAGTAACGACGCAACCGCCGCTTGACGAACTACTCGAACTCGATGAACTCGAAACGCTGCTCGAACTGCTACTCGATGAACTCGAACTCGAAACGCTGCTCGAACTCGACTCGCTTGATTCGCTTGATTCGCTTGACTCGCTTGACGCACTTGATTCGCTCGATTCGCTCGATTCGCTTGACTCTGAGGACTCGCTTGACTCTGAGGACTCGCTCGATTCGCTTGACTCGCTTGATTCGCTGCTGGAAGACGAAGACGAGCAATTGCAGAAGGTTTCCAAGACTGGCGACGACGCGACGGCAAGACAAATGAACTGTCCGTTGTAGCCCGGATAAATCCGAACGATTTGCCCCAAGTTTAACAAGTCCGGCGTCAGGTTGTACGCGCTCCCCTGTCGTCCTCCGTCCACCGGAATCGGCACGCCGGAACCCGCTACCGCGACTTCGTAAACGAGGTAAGAACCGTCGTCGTTCTTGCAACACGCGACGGCCCAAAACTCGCCGTCCGAAAACGTGAATGTGGTGCCGCCCGGCCCGTCCTGAATGTAGAGCGGTGGCGCGGCCCATACCTTCCCGTGTCGCGTGAGGCTGTCAGTAATCTGGTTGAGTTCGCGAGCAGTCGGAAACGATCCGCCCGCCGCAAAGCGAGGGAACGTTTCCATTACGGCACCGGGATAATGAACAAGTTGTTGAGGTTCGCGGAGTTGTAAAGCCGTTGCCCTGTCGAATTGCCGTCAGTCGTAACCAAGTCCCAACGGCTGTTGATCGGATCGTAAAGGTAGTTGCAACCCGCCTCTTCGGTGCCGATCCCCGCGCCATTGTCTCGGATCTCGAAGAAGTATTTGACGCGCCAGTTGAAGACACCAGTTCCCAGAACCGGCCGAATCAGTTCCGCTTCCGCAGCAACAAACAACACCGTTCCCGCCGGGTAAATCCCGTCGAACGTTGCGCTGTTAACGCATCCGAGGTATTGCGGAATGATGGAATCGACGGGGCAGCGGTAAGGCAAGTTCTGATCGCCACCGATTACCGGCTTCGCGGGTATCTGGTGCCAAGTGTATTCCGCGAGCTTTGACGGCGCGATGATGCCGGGCGTAGCCCCCAACGGTTGTTTCTGGCCGTTGACGAGCGGACGCGAAACCCACTTGAAGGTGTTGATTTGAAGCTGAAGGTAATCCCCTTTGTTGTGAGTCAACCGGGTAACGAAGCGATCAAGTTCGCTGGTGGCGGCTTCGTCGCTGAGAACGGCGTAGGTGACTGGCTTAAACGCGGTTTCGATCCGAGCAACCGTCCAAGTGGATTGCCCGCCCGCGACACTCGCCACGCCTGCGGTACTTACCTTGCACGAAGACGCATAGAACGCATCGCATTGGGGATGAGCTTCCGGCAGAACTCGAAGAACGCCAGTCCCCCCGCCATAAGTGGAGTAGCCGAGAACGTCCGCGACGAACGACGGCCATTGATCCCAGTCCGTCACGAAAACGCGAGTAGCTTCTGAACCCTCTTCGGAGAACGTACCGCCACCGGAATTGATGTCTTCGCGGTAGTTGCTCGCTCCAATCGGGAACCCGGTGCTTGTTGTCTGGAACGTCCAGCCTGATAACGACATGCCTTATCTAGAGTTACTTCAAGCCGATTACGTTTCCTTTCTGCGTGTTCTCTGCGATCTTTGAAAGGTTCGCGTTCGCGTCCTTCTGGCCGCGTGCGATCTCTTCGAGGATGGCCGTTTCGCGCGTCGGAACTGTCGCCTGTTGCGCTGCTCGCATCGCTTCGGCAATGCCGATGAACCGGGCGTTGCCGAGAAGCTGGCCCACGAACTGATTACCCTTCTTCTCCTCTTTCTTCGGCGGTTCTTCTTTCTTCTGCGGAGTGTGCGGCGGTGGCGCAACCTCCACTTCCTTCGGCTTGTAGAAGGGATTTGGAATCGGAACGAACGTGTTTCTGTCGAACTTGTTCGGTGGCAACGGACGCGGTTGTTTCTTCAAGTCGGGTAGCTCGTCCGGTGCAGCAAGAGGTTCCGGCCGTTTGATAGCTTCCTTCACGTCTGGGACTTTGGCGATTTCCTTTCCGAAGTTCACACTGTTCAGCCCGTCAATCAATTTGTTGATCTTGTCGATTACCGTTTGCACCACAGACGTAATGGCCTCTACGAAGTCGTAGAACCTATCACGGATGTAGTTGATGACGGTTACAAACCCCCGACCGATAGCGTCGATGACACGCTTGATTCGCGGATAGATTTCCTCAAAGCCTTCCGCCAGAAACTTGACAACCTTCTCCAACTTCTCTGTAATCGCTCCCAACGCAGACTCAATTTGCGGGCGCAGTTCCTTCAAGGCGTTCGCCAGCTTCGCCCCGAAAACTTCCCAGAGTGCGCCACCGAGACGAACCAGAGCGGCCCCAAGCTCCGCGAGCTTGTCGAACAGCTTGCTGACAACTGGCGAGACTTTTTCAACGGCATCGGAGAGGGCGTTGAAGACGGGTTCCGCCGCCGCCTTGATGTCGTCAAAGACTTTGGAAGCTGTCGCCGCGATCCGCTCCAAGTATGGCGCAATGCGGTTGAACCCGGCGTTGAACTTCTCCGCGATGCTGTCGCCGATCTTGCCGAGTTCTTCGAGGACACGGACGAAACTGGTTGTCTTCGAGGTGGCTTTGTCCCACACGCCAGAAAACGCATCGCGAATGACAGCGACGCGCCTTTCTACCGCCGCGAACGCTTGGTTCACGGCATTCGCGAACTTGATCGCGAAGGAAATGGCGTTTCCGATGTCGTCCGCGAACGACGCGAAGGCTTTCCCGAAGTCCTTGCCCTTGTCGCTTTCGAGTGCTTTCGTTATCCAGTCGGCCAGCTTCTCCGCGTAGGGCTGTACCGTCTCAATGGCGCGAGTAACGCGGTTAATTGCC
Source organism: uncultured Frigoriglobus sp. (assembly GCA_964422915.1). Lineage (GTDB taxonomy): Bacteria > Planctomycetota > Planctomycetia > Gemmatales > Gemmataceae > Gemmata. Next base: position 67,460 of record CAYRDG010000016.1, read on the forward strand.
CTCTCGACAACTGAGACGAAATCGCCCCCGAAAACCTTCTCGAAGATCGGCGTGAGCTTCTCGAAGATGACAGCGACGACTTGCCCGAATCTCTCGAAGTCTCTGCCCCACCGTTCGACGTAGGCTTTGAGTACCGGGCCGAACGTCGCGAACAGTTTGCCGAGTGCGCCACCGAGCTTTTCGAGAGGTGGCCCAAGACGAGAAGAGAGCTTTTCCCAGAGAGCCGAAACCGCGTTTACGATCTTCGCCCAAGTCGCCTCGATGATTGCGCCGGCCTTCGCGATTGCTGGCCCGACGACTTCAACGAGCTTGCCCCAAACTTGCTTCAGTGCCTCCCATGCCGACTTGCCCGCCGCAACGATTCGGCCCATTAAGCCTTCGGTGTTCTGCCCGGCCTTGTTCAGCCCGATGAACGCGGCGGCAAGAGTCCCGATGATGACAATGAGGCGTCCCCACGGCCCAAGAAAGCCCAAGATTCGCCAGAGGACGGACGCCACGCCCGACGCCACGGAAGCCACTTCGCCGAGTGCAGCCGTCGCGCCACCGAACACGCCAACCAGCTTCCCGGCAACAGTCAGCGTGCCAGTGATCGCGAGTGCAAGTTTCGTCCAGTGAAGGACGCTTTCGCGGGTGTCGTCGGAGAGTGAGTTGAGATAGTTTGCGAGGCGGTTCAATGCGTCCGCTGCTTGGTGAAGCAGAGGGATAAAGAACCTGCCAAGCTGAACGGAGACACGCGCAAAAGCGATGTCGAGTTGCAACGCGCCGAGTGGATCGGCAACGCGAGCGAAGGCGGTTACTGACGCACTCGCGGAAGCGAACGCGACAGCGGCTTGATTGGAGATTTTCGAGGCGGATTTAGCCGTCTTGTCGAAAGCGGCTTGTACTGAAGCGAGTTGTTTTTGCGCGGCCGAAATCCCGTCCAGTACGATCTTGATAACGCCGTTCGCGATTTGGCCGGTGAGCATACCGTATTTAGGTTGCTCGCGTGCTTATCCTCGTGAGTTGGCGAGAGAACCAATTGCGAACACGTTCGACAACAGAAGGCTTTTCGAGGGACTGCAACCGGGTGTTCAGTTGCGTGAATGCCTGTTCGAGTTGAGCGAGCTTTACTTGATGCACTTCAACCAGCTTCGCGCCTTGCTCGATTCGGATAATGAAGTCTTCAACTGCCGTGTTGGTTCGTTGTGTCATTTCGTCCTTATCCTTGCCAAAGCTAGGTAATGCTCGATACTGAGGCTTCGCAGCACGTTGATTTTTCGTACCGCAGTCGCCATCGTGACTTCGGTTTTCTTCGTGTCGGTGTAGAGCAGTAGTTCGGGGAGCGTCATTTCCGCGATCTCACCCGGCCGCAATCCCTTGTGTTGCACAAGTCCCGCGAAGAACTCCTTCCAGTCGAGGGGTTCCGATGCTTTCTGCGGAACTCCCCATAGTCCGTTCGCCGCAAGGTACGCATCAACGGCGGTTGCGGGTTCGGGCGGGAAGCTCCCGTGAGCCTTCAGGAAAGCAAGAAGCGAAGAAGTCCTCCCCCTTCTCGGCAATGCCCTTTTCAATCACTTCCATCACTTGCTCTTCCGTGAGTGCGGGGTGATGCTTGCGGAATAGCAACGAAAGGATTTTGCGAAGTCCGGCGGGAGTCTGCGCCAACGCTTCGGTATCAACATCTTGGAGTGTGCCGCGTTTGCTGGCACGTTCTTCGGCCTTGTCGATGATGTACTTCGCGAGTGCGTCCGGTAGTCCCTTGATCTTCTCCGCGATTCCCTCCCACGGATCGGGCAGCACCGACTTCGCCCACGCGAGGAACTCTTGGTAAAGAGGCAGCGTGAACTTTGAAAGTCGGTACTCGGTGCCGTCGATGACGACGGTTTGTTCTTGGGGTAGATTCATGCGTTCTCGTTTCGTTAGGCGTAAGTAATCGAGCCTGTCGAGACGGCGGTTACCGTAAACTTGACTGTCGATTTGGCCGGGTTCTCGATGTTGACGGTTTGGACGATGAAGTTCGCGGTGATTTTGTCGATGGTGCTACCGATGTCGGCCTCGAATTCGAGTTCGTAACCCGGCTGAACTCCTGTCAGGATTGGCGCGGTGCTGTCGTAGAACCCGGTGAACGTCAACGTTGCATCAGTACAGCCGTCGATTCTGTCGATGAACCCGCCGGAACACGTCGTCGTTACGTCCTGTACATCGTTGCGAAGTTCAATCGTCCACGATTCGACGCAAATTGTAGTAGCTGCTGCGGAACTGCCTGTAGGCGTGTACTTAACGCTGCCGCCCTGCCCGATGAAATAACTCGCCATTGCACCTCAGTTGATTCGAGATGCAATATCTAGTTGTCAGGGCAAGTTTTCTGTGAGGCTGTATCCGATCTCGACGCCGAACTGATAGAGAGGCGGGTTAAAGTCGAGTTGTCCGACGCGGTAGGACTCTTGTAAGCAACGATCCGTTGTTGGCGTTACCGTAGTTGAAAACTGCAATAGTGCGTCTACTTGCTCGCCGATTGTTTCGGCGTCGTCCTGCGACTTGTCAACAATCAATACTCTGAATTTGGCGTGCTTAAAGACGGAAGTAGGTGTCTGGTACTCGTATTCGTGTTCGTAGTCGCGCACCGTGATGTAGGGAGGCGTCAAACCGTCGCAAGTTCCATAGTTGACATTGGAAGTCGGCAGTATGTTCGCGGCGCGAATCGTCGCCATGATATTCTGAAGCGTCGTCAATGTTCCTCATTTGCCGATGATGATTCTTCCCATTCGATCCCGAACCTTGTCGAAGCCCAACGAGAGCCACGGCCGCGCAGCCATGAACCGGGTTCCCGTTTGCAACAGGGACGGGTAAGGCTTCAAGTTGCTTCCGACAATCAACGTCATCTTGGGCCGATCAAAGCTCCAAGTAATGCTCCTCTGCAACTGCCCCGTCAGCTTCTTCGGAAACTCGCCGGGTTTGCTCGGATTCAATCCCTTGTGCTTGCCGCTTGCGTACCGCTTGTATTGTTGATCGCGGTTCAAAAACTCGCGTTCCTTCGAGACGAAGTACACGCCCGCTTTCTGAAAGTTCTTGGCAAGTTGATCTTGGGTGAGCTTCAAGAAAGCGTCGATGTTCCAGCGAATCAATACGCCTCCCTGCTCAACCGCTTCCGTGCGTTCTCTGGATACCAATAAACGGTTAGCTCGCGGTACAAGTTGTAAAGCAAGTTCTCTTTGACGGCGGTAACGTGATACTGCTGCCCGTCCCGCTCGAAGATGTCGTTCCTCTCGAACGCCGTTGTAACGTCGGTTGTGTACAACGCTGCTACGCCTTCCTGGCCGCGCTGTTCGTAATAGAACGCCTCTTGCACGGTGTAGGGCTGAATGAAGCACGGAACGCCAGAGGTGAACAGCGTGTACCCGTCAATCTGTTGCGTCGTTGCTTGTGTCACTGTCGGGCGGTACACGTCGGCCCGATGAATCATCAGGTTTTGCAATCGCCCCCTTACTTGTACCGTGCAACGCGGTAGAGCTTGTGTTGCTGAATGGCTTTCTTGCTCGTTACGGAAAGTTGATCGTAGCTTCCTTTCGCCGACTTCGTGTAAGCGTACTTGTCCAGCGTTTCCGAAGACATCAGCGGGTTCGCTCGAATCGTGGCGTAGGTGAGTTGCACAAGCTCGGCGCACGCTTGCTGAATCTCTTCCGGCACTGTCGCGAATCCGCCGACGTACTGAACGCGGTAGTTTTCGTACCCCGGCAGGAACCCAACCGGAGAGTAGATTTCGCCGCGATCCGCCGCGTAGCGAAAGTAAGGCATCGAGTACCAATAGACGTTCAGCGAGACTGTCAGGTTTCGCGCACTCCACGAACCCAAGTCGTTGGTTAAATCGGAAGTCTGCCACGCGGCGAACTGCTGCGGTTGCGTGGCCTTCCACTGTCCTACCGGCAGCGGTGGTAGCGCGTTGATCGCTGCCGAGAGAGTGCCGAACGTCGGGTAATCGGCGAATGCGAAGCTGTTGGTTGTCGTCGCGTTGTTGTAGAGGTAGGTGAGCGTGATTCCGGTAGCCGTCACGTCAACCGTTGCGGCCTGAACCGTGTTCGTCGGATCATTGCAGAGGATGTAGACGGCCGGAAGCTGCCCGGTTCGCACCGCGACGACGTTTTGAATCGGTGGGTTGTTGATGTACAGGTACGGTGTCCCTGTGCCGTTGTGCCGCTCGTCAAAGGTGGCCTGCGCGAACACTCGGTTCGTGTCCGTCTCGATGACTGCGGAACATGCGGTAATCAAGCTCGCAATCAGCGTGTCATCGGTAGTCGGCGCGGCGGGTATCTGCTCCTTCGCGCGATCCAATGTAATCAAATCTGCCATGCGGGTATTTAGCGGATGAGCAAACAGAAAACCCCAGTCTTCCTTGACTGGGGTGAACGAGGCTTCGGGTCTTCGCAGTCTCTTCCGTATTTAGCCCTCACACGACGAATTTGCATTCCCGTTGTTGGGTTGCCGCTCTCGCGATCTCGATGAACGCATCATAGCCCCATGCGTTGAGGGCAGCGTTGACACCCCACAGCACGAAGACGACGTTATCCGGTTCGTAACCCTTGTTGCTGTCCATCCTGTCGAGAGACGGCGCGAACGGGTTTTTCGGGTTCTCGAAACTCACGTCGAACGGCAACCCGGTAACCGCACACTTCCCGCCCTGATGATGCCAGAGTTTGCGAAGGTAGGCGAGAGTGAGACTAAATCCAACAAATCGGCGTCGGCGGTTATGTCGTTCTCGGCTCTTGCATCGGTGGTAGAGTATCCTGACAGGATCGGCTTTGCACAACTGGCGATGGGTTTTCTTGTTGGCGCGATTTGCGTGATAACTGGCATTATTGATCGACTTACATGTGTTGCACAATCGCCAAGCGTACTTCCATCGCGTTTTGCCTGTTTTTATAGGCGGCTTCGGCCAATCGTATTCACTGTTGCATTGTGGACACTGACGTTTGTTCGCTGCGTACAACTCTTCTGCACGCTTTCGGAACTCATCAAAGAATGCAGGGCGCTTGGCCTCATGATTCTTGGAGTTAATTACTCGAACGCATTCTTTGCATTCAGAAGTTATCTTGTACTTTGTGCGTCTTGAGTAGCCAAAGCAATCACGCGCGAGCCACTTTTTACACCGCGAACAGTAGCCGAAACCATCCGCATACATCTTGTCCCTGAAATCTCTTGCCGCCCGTACCTCATCGGCTTTCGTTGCGGTTCCGTGATACAGTTCCATTTGTCGCCGTCTGGCACATACAAGACAGGTTCGCCAGCCGCTTCCTTTGCGGAAATCTTCATGCGGTTTGCTAACTCCACATTTGATACATGCCCTTGCTTCGCTCATGACTTGTTTCCTCTATAATGGGTGATTCATTATAGTCAATTGCGAAACTGTTAACAAGAAAACCCCCGGCATTGCTGCCGAGGGTTGTTGGCGCTGCGGTGTCGCGAGTTACTCGCCGCTCGAAGTGGTCCCCGATAGCACGACGATGTTTGAGGCATCGGAACCGTCTTGCCTCGTATATGGGACGGTGAGCAACGAGACTGTGTCATAGTACCAGAGGAAGCGGAAGGAGTCTTGCGCCAAGTCAAAGTACAAATACGGTGTGGAGTCCGCGATCAGACCCGTATAGCCCGCCGCGATGCTTGGCATGTGAACAAGGATCAAGTCACCCAAGTTGCCGAGGGCCGGAACGTTTTCCAGTTCGTACACGGGCAAACCGAGTAGCGTTCCAAGCGGCGGAGCTTCCAAGCTGTTGCCGAAACCGCCCGGCACAAACACCGGGAACTGTGTCGTTGCGCTCTGGTTCGGGAAAGCCATCGCGTATAGAGCAGGCGTTGAACCCGGTGCAACCAACCAGCACGCACCAGTTCGGAAACTCTCCCACAAGTGCGAACGCATCTTTACCACATCGGCGAAGGAAAAGGCGTTGTTCGCGGCCCGCTTCACGACGACGCTTGCCGCGTTGCCAACGAGGTTCACTTGGCCGTTCGTGCCGTTCACGATACCGCCGTTCACGAGGAAGCGGAGGCGTTCACCGACTACCTGTTGCAAAACTGTAGTGAGGTTGTAGCTGTTGAACCTCAAAAGCTCGTCGCTCGCGTTAACCAGCGCTGCACCCTTGACGAGTTGCAATTGCACTGTCGCGGTAGTGCCAACAGTAGCCGTGATCGCGGACGCTTCGTTAGTCACGCTGGCTGTAATCGCGGAGTTTGCCGAAGCCTGGACCCAACTTGGAATATTCTCGATTTGATTCCGCATCTCGTACTTCTGACACATTGACAGCAAGTCCGGCACGTCCTTGAAGCTCAACCGCCAGAGTTCGGAAGCCCATTCCTGTGGGACAAGATCGCTACCGACGTGACTGCCCGAAATGGACATGCCCGTAGCTTTAGTGTGCGCCGAAAGGAACTTGCCGTACTTCTTCGCGGCCTCGCTGTTGCCCTGATTTTTGGCAATCATTCCCAAGCAGGCTTCGCCCAAGTTTTTGTAACCGCCAGTTCTCGCATGATCGGAACCCGCAACGTACTTGTTCGCGTTGAGGCTCGGACGCTTCGCAGCCGTCGCCAGCTTCTCAACTGCCCGTTCGGTGGCCTTTGTCACCGTCGCTTCGATGTTGCGAGCAACCGAAGCCATTTCCGGCATGTTGTCTAGCGGAGCCTCTTCACCCTCCGTGATTTCTTCCGGGGCTTCGTCGTCTGCGCCGGCCATGTCCTCTTCGGTGGCCTCGCGAGCGATACCCGCGCCAACCAGAGCGGTCGCAACTTCCTCATCAACCTGAATCACAGTCCCTTCCGGCTGCTCGCCGAGGGGCTTCTCCAACACAACACAGTGAATCGCCATCAGTCCTACTTGTTTCGCTTATTTGCCTGTCTCCTCAGTGCGTCTCCAATCTCGGTTCCGCTTGGCCTCTGGCGCTCGCTTGGCAAGTCGGTACGTCTGTGATCTGACGACGGGTTGACGTGTCTATCTAGCCTCAACGTCGAAGAAATTGTTTTCCGCGTCGTGAAGGCCCGCGTACTCGCCCCAAAAGATTTGGTTCGTGTGGTGCGTGGAATGAAGTTCGAGATGCCTTTGAAAAAATGCCCAGTCGTCAAACGCGGACATCGACACAAGCCGGTTGTCCGCGTCGAACGTCAACACCCACAGCAACGGTTGCGGTGTGTCCGCTACGGGTGCGGTTCGCTTCTGTTTCGGCGGGATGAATTGCTGACTCACGCATCCCACCTTCGCAGCAAGTTCTTCACGGCCGCTTCCGCGATCCGTTCCGGGTTCGGCGTGAGCTTCCGATAGTCGGCTTTCGTGAGTGCTGGTGATTTGCGTTCGGATTGCTTTGCTTTGACTTGTCCGAGGACGCGAATTCCCCAGTGTTCCCACCCGATGCCTTTACCAACGACTTCAACCAGCGCGTTCGGGTTGCTTGGCACGGAAACAACCGAGTATTCGAGCAACAGGCTTCGCGTAATCACGTTCTGGCAGTCCGGGTACTCGGCCAGTTCTTCGGCGGTAGGATCGCGCATTTCGAGCGGGAGAAACCCAATCGACTTGCCGCGAAGAACGTCGGCGCGAACCATCTCGAAAACGAAATCGGGCTGCCACTCGCCAACGAAACTCTTCGGCCGTTCGGCGTACCGCGTCTTTGCTGTCAGTCCTTCCGGTGTGGCCTTCACCCAGAGGCATTTTCCAACGGGCTTGTTTTGATCGTGGCCGAACAAGACGATTGGGTTCGCGCGGTAGTCTTCAAGCTCGATGCCTTCAGGGAGAACAATTTCCCTGTCGCGATCCATCGCGCGAGTCGTGATGAAAGACACGTCGGTTCGCTGTGCTGGCGAAAGCTCAACCGGGCCGACACCGCTACGACGCCGAAAGCTGTGCGACTTCGGCAGCGTCTTTAGCAGTTCGTCCACCTTCCGCGCCGTCGCTTCGGTTGTCCTGATTCCGAGCGAGCTTTCTACAGTCTTCTTCTTCACGTTCCTCCTGTGTTTCAATTAGGTAGCGTTCCACTGCCCGTAACCGTTCAAGAACGATGTTCGAGGAAGTCGCCATTTGCTTGTTGCGGTAAAACATCACGCCTCCAGTTCGTAGGCCAAAGTGCAGCGGCAAGACGGGTGCGCCGGCGGATGTTCGATGCGAGCATACGGCCCGGTGCCGACGACTTTGAACGCGGCTTCCAAGTTCACCCCGCCCATTGCCGCGAGTTCCTTGCACAAGTCGCAAGCCATCGAGTCGGGAAGCCATTTCTTCTTCGCCTCAACCCCGCTGCTTTGAATCGCGATCAACTCGCCCGCGTGCTTCGCTCTGGTGCTTTCGGTTTCCGCAATCAGGTAAGCCCGCGTCTCGGAAAGATTGCTGAAGATGCCTTGAACCCGCTCGCGAAGCTGTCGGTTCGCTTCGCCCTCGGCCAGCCCGCCGCGAAGCTGCTCACGAAGCTGGCGAACGGCTTTGTCTACTTCGAGTTCCGTCGTCGCGTGAGTGCTTTCCGCTAACGCCAGCACGGAACGCGACAACGCCTTATCAAGCTCCTGAACTGGCAGCGTCGGTATCGCGGTGTCGGCCCCGATCTCCGCGAACACCGCGTTCGCCCCTTCATCCAAGTACGCGCGGAGAATCGGCGTGAGCATTCGTTTCATTTCCTCTGCCCAGTCAGAGGACGGAACGAACGCCTTCGTTGTCGCGGTTGCCGTTTTGAGAGACGCAAGAGCGGTTTCGCCCTGCTTGGCGAAGAACTGCCGGAGAGCTTCGGCCAGCGGCTTCGCATCCGGCAGCGTCGAACGATAAAGCCCCTTCGTCTTCGGTGCGTAACTCCGCTCGAACAAGGAACCCGGTAGCGAAGGTACTCCGAGCAATTCACCCGGCCCGTTGATTTCGTGAATGAAACGGTTCCCGCCCTCAATCGGCGGAAGCCCAAGTTCGGCGCGGCCCTCGTTTTGGGTGATGAGATTACCGGCGAACAGCGTCCCGGTACTGGCTTGCTTTTGAAGCTCGAAATTCCTGTCGGGCTGAACGACATCTTCGACGCACAGGAACAACCGCCGCGAAGACGAGAGAGGTTCGCGCAACATCTCCGCGACGGTTTCCGCTTCCTGGCGAACAAGCTGGTGAGTCAGTGCATCAAGCAACAAATCCAAACGCGGTTGCAAGCTGGTTTCCTGAAATGCTCTCTTCGCGGTGTCGGCATCGCCACTGCTGTAGCTGCCATCAATCAGCGATACCGGCACCCCGTAGGCCGCGCAAATCGTTTGTTTGATTTGCCCGTACATCGTCAACGCTGATTGATCTTTCGGCGGGGTACTGATCGGCTGATAGTCGATGCGATCTTGCAACACCCACGGCCCGCCCTGATTGCCGAATCTAAACCGCTCGGAAATCTGCCGCGAAAGTCGCGTTGCCTGATCGGGGGTGAAAGTTCCGGTGCCGTCAGCTTCGGCCGGCGGGAAGATGAGCGCGGACGGAAACGACATGTTCGTGAGGATCGCTTGCCAACTGCTTTGTTCCTGACGGAGCAGTTGCGAGCGTTGCCAGACGGCGCGAAGCGGCGAACGCCCCAAACCGCCGTAGGGGTTCAAGGGATCGGCAAATTGAATGTGAACGATGTCCGAGGGGCTGTAGCGGTGTTCCTCGTCCGCTCTCTTGTAAACGTAGGCTTCGATAATGCCCGCGTCGTTGACTTCGAGCGTGACGTATTGCGATTCGAGCAACCAGAGTTCGCGAACGATCCCGAATTGATTCCTTGCCTTGTAAATGAACGCCGAACCCGTCAACTCCAAGTAGACATCAGCCAACGCCATGAGGTTGGAAAAGCTATGCGTTGCGTTCGGCCTGTCGAGCAAGTCGAGAACCGGGTGATCGACTATTTCCTGAATGTCCACGGCCCGCCGCGTGAACTTGCCGTACCTCTGCTGAATGCTTTTGTTCGTGGCGTAGTCGAGTTGTTTGGTTGCCGACTTCGGCCGGTTGTCGCTGGCACCAGTCGCGACACAAAGCCTTGTCTTCGCAATGTGCTTGCCGACTTGATTCGAGATGAACGCCACACAACCGAAAACCACATCTTCATAGGCTTCGATCAAATCAACAACGCTTGGGTTCGGCTGCGAACCGTAAAGATCGGAACCGTAGCCGTACACCGACGAACCCAACGGACTCCAGATGTTGGAAAAACAACTGTCGCCAAAGCCGAACGACTTGGCTTTCTTCGGCGCGGACTTGCGGCGGGTTGGCTTCTTCTTCGCGGGTGCTTTGGTTGCTGGCTTCTTCTTCGATGGCATGAACGTAGTTATGCTTTCAACCGCTCGAACTCGCTGCCCGCCCACAGCATTCGGTTGAACCTTTCTTCTCGCTGTCTGATCTCGTTCGCCGCTTTCGTTTCCGCGTCCGGCTCCGGTTCCGTCGCGACTTGGTATCGCTCCGCGAGAAGGCACGCCATCGAAACCGCGTCTACGCAGTCGTCATTCGCCCCGTTGGGGAAACTGCACAACTCTGCGACAAGTGCCGACACCCACGGCGCGGACGGGAACCAGACTTGCCCCGCTTCCGCGCGAATCTCAGCGGCAACCGCTCTCGTTTCCTTGCTGCCGTGTCTAGCGGCCGAAAACGGTTTCACCAGAACGTTCCGTTGCCGAAGTTGATCTATCACGAACTTCCCGACGAACTCGGATTCCACGGAAAGGAACTGCGGAGAGTGGACGCGGTAGAACTCGGTGAGCGCTGGCACGATCCGCGTTCCGTCGAGACGCTTCCGCAACTGATCTACAAGGACGAGGTTCCCGCCGATGGCGTCCCAAATCTGGCAAACCGTCCAGTCCGCGTCACCACTGGTTGAAATCGCGGTGTCACACGTCGCGAACCGCCAAGCCCTGTTCTTCGCGAACCGCTTCGCACCGAGAACGTAGAGTTCCGTTCCGTCCGGTGTCGTTTCAGTGCTGTACGTCCCGAACCAGTCGGCGCGGAACAACTGGCCTTCGGCGGGTGTCGGCTCTTGGTTGAAGATCGCGGAGTATTCGTGCCGGTACGTCCTTTTCTCTTGCGCGACAGCCTTCGCGTCGAAGCGTTCCGGCCAAAGTAGTTCACCCTCGTTCCGCTTGTCCTTCCACCCGATCCCGTTGAACCAGTTCGCGAACTTCGAGGTGAACTCTTCGGGCAGAACAAGCCAACTCCAAGTTCCGTCATCCCCGTACTTGAAGCGAAGCCGCGCGAAAACGTCGTCCTCGTGTACCCGGTGGCCGGACAGCACCACGGCTTCGCGGCCCGTCCGCACCAGACGAGAGCAAAGGGCGGTTTCAAAGTAATCGGCTGCCGAGTTGCGTTCTGCTGCCGAGTTCCGAGTTGCGAAGTCGTGAATGTCGTCAGCTATTACAACGTCCGCGTCGAAACCGCTCGTTCGGCTGTCGATGCTCACCGAAAGCCGATGCCCTTTGTGGTCGTTCGAGTAAAAGTCTTGGCGGTTCTGATCCTCGGTCAGCCGGAACACGTCCCCGAAATACTCTTTGAACTTCGGATGTTCGATGAGTTGCCGACTTCGCAAGGCGTCCCGCGTCGTCAGCGTCTTCGAGTACGTCGCGGTTATGATTCGCGTTTCGGGACGGCGCAACCACAGCCACACCGGGAAGAACACGGAGCAAAGTAGGCTTTTGCTGTGTCGGATCGCGAGATTGATTGCGAGACGGGAAACCCGGCCTTCCGCGACGGCTTGAAGGTGTTCGCAAACCGTCTCGATGTGGTAGCCGGGAGTGAACTTGTCGTTGCTGACGCACGGCCAGAATATTTCAACGAAGCTCTTGAACTTGTTCCGACAAAGCGTGGCCTCTACCCAACGCAGGTCAACTTTCTCCATGCGTTAGTTAGCTGTCTGCTGTGGGTTGTTTCCTTCCTCTTTCGTGGGCTTACGCGATTAGTGAGGTGTTTACAATGTGTCGTCTTCCGTCTCGGCAGCCGCCAATCGCCCCGCACGGTTTTTCGTTTCTTCGTTGAGTAAATTGGTACACATAAGCAGGCCAATCAAGTCCATCTCTTCGACAAATGTTGCGCTATTCTTCTGAACGGTTTCGGTGAGGGGAAACATACTTTCGTCTTTCCGAGAGACGAAGCCTAGATCAATTCGCTCAACGATCTCGTCACGTCGCATCGAGGTTGTGCGGCGAATTGATTCCAGAAAACACACGTCGGTAAGCTGCACAATTGCCACCGAAACTAGATCGTCTGCAAAGATGTCGCCATGCTTTGCCCGAAGTGCGTCGAGAATCTCCACGCGGTTAGTGAGAGCCGCATCCGCCACACGGAATTCACCCGCAATTCGTTGGAGGGCTTGAATAGCCTGTTTTGGCGGAACGTGGAAGAACTCGCGGTCATCGGCGTGCCGGTATCCATCAAAGATCGCGTGAAGGCGTCTCTCCACCTCTTCGCAGTCCGTAACCAACTCGTCATAAAGAACAATGAAGTGTGATGGAACTCCGGTTCCGCGTAGCTCCACCGCTCTCTCTTCGGATGTGCGCGTCGTTAGCCCGATCTTAACGAGATTCGGGAAGGCCGGGTTCAGCAGAACGTACACAAAACCCTTTTTTGCCATTGAGTCACCTGCACTTGCTCACGGATCATTCGTCTTCTGGCAAAAAGCAACCCCGCAAGCAGAAGGCTGCGGGGTTGTAAGTATCGGAATTGCTTTGTTCAACCCATCGGGCCGGGCGGAATCAGTTGAATCATCCTGAAAGGCAGTTTCCGGTTGCGTGTCACCTTTACCAGCGCCGCGACCGGAAACGTGTCCTCCATCTTCTTTTGGACGGTGTGCCAGACGCACCACGCGGTCAACGTCCCGTTCTCGTCTGCGATCTTGACCACCGTCATCGGTGGCCCGCCGGACTTGACTCGCACTTCTTCTCCGGCTTTCAGTTCGGTACTCATTGGGCGATACCCCGTTGAAGGTTGGCGGCACAACTTGTAGCCGCCGGGCTTATTTTACCAAGCGAACATCACGGTTGCGATGTCCGTTGCGGGGCGTGCAATGTCAGTTAAGCGACCCAATCCGAGCAAATACGACGTAACGACGCATTTGCTATTAGGAAAGTTCTCCGAACTACCAGAGGGTTACGAGGTGCGACCTCCCGCCCCCTTCTTCACGCTCGAAAACACCCCCGCCCCCCCGGTGTCGCTCGCGCCGTCGCTCGAAGTGTAAAGATGTTCGAGCTACCGCCGCGTTGACACTTTCTCGAACAAAACGCAGCCGAGAAAGTGTAAACAGGTTAGCATCGAACCTCTTGACAGTTCATCCAATGCGTGTAAGCTTAAAGGAGCAAGCATGAGGACTTCGACGTGAAAGCTTCCGAAATCGTCATCGGCCAGACTTACCGCCACGCGGTTCACGGCAACTGCGTTGTTGTTTACGGCAACAGTCGCGGCTTCTGGATTCAGGTTTGGGGCGGTATCAGTGGCGACAAGCTTTACACGTTCAAGGGCGTGAAGCCCGAAGAACTTTCACCCCGGAACGCGGAGAAGAAGTGATGCCTACCGTTCGCATTTACCAGCGTGTTTCAACCTCGAAGCAGAAGACGGATTCGCAGGAAGGCGACTTGAAGCGATGGGCAGAGTACAAGGCCAAAGAGGGGTTCGCGGTAGTCTGGTACACTGACAAGTTCAGCGGAAAGAGCTTGAATCGTCCCGCGTTCGCGAAGCTGCAAAAGGAACTGCAAGCGGGCGATACCGTAGCCGTCTGGCGTCTGGATCGCTTGGGCCGAACGACTGTCGGACTCGTGAACCTGTTCGACGGGTGGAGCAAGGCCGGTATCGGTTTCTACTCGCTGCGCGACAGCTTCGACTTGAACACCGCGTCGGGACGGCTTGTCCTGAACATGCTCATTTCGATTGCGGCTTACGAAACGGAACTGCGAAGCGAACGAGTCGAGGCCGCGAAAGCGACACGCAAGGCACGCGGAGAAACCACCAAGAAACCCGGCCCGCCGAAAGGCCAGCGACTGACAGTAACCGCCGAAGCCGAAGCTCTGGTGCGGAAGCTCGCGGCCGAAAGCACACCAGTTGCCCGCATCGCCCGAACAGTTCACCTCTCGCGGCCGACAGTCTACAGCATCCTTAAAACCGTCTAGCGTCACCCCAGAACGACGAACGCAACCGGCACCGTCATTCCGTCGCGGTGCCGGTTGCTTCGTTTCTGGAAGCATCTACGACGATTTCGGCCGGTGCCGCGAGCTTCGCGCGAATGCGTTCGAGGGCCGCAACGTCGGTACTGTCCAAGTCAATCGGGCCGGGCGTCGGTGCCGTCGCGGTTACTTCGACTTCGTGCTTTTGCGTCGGTTCGCCGCACGAATAGCGAAGGAGAAGCTCCGTCGCTTTCAGCCTGTCGGCATTGCGAGCTTTGCTATCGAGTGCGATACCGAGAGCGTTCAGCGTGAGTTCTCGCGCGACTTCTGGCGTAATGGCGTTGAGAAGCGCCATCCGGTTCCGCTTCTGAAGAACCCCGTGCGGATTACCCGGCGAACGAATCGTGTGTCCGGGCAGAAACTTCCCGCGTTCGTCGTGCGTCCGGGGTGATGGTGGCGGCGGTAGATCAATGATAAAGTCTTCCGGCATACCAAGTATCTAGCGGGATCAATGCGAATCAGAAGTTAATAGTTGCTGAATCACCCTTGCGGCACACTGCGGGACGATGGCGTTTCCGAGGGCCGCGTTTCTTTTTCGCCACTGCTCGAAGGTGTCCGCGTCCAGTCGGGTAACTGCGTCCAGTTCAGTGGATAGCCCATCAGCCTTTCTACCAACGTAGGGTTCACCAAGAAACGTCCCTTCGGCCTCGATTGCCTGCCAGTCAGCCCTAGTGATAGGCCCATCAATCGCGGTACGATGTTCCGCGCCGTCTCCCAAATCTCCTCTTTGCGAATGTGGGTCGAAAGGTTCTCCGTACTCATCACGCACGGCGTTCCGAGGATGGGCCGCAATCCACATCCTTTTCCGCTGGTGGATCGCGCCGACTTCTTGGGCAGAAAGAGTTTGCCATTCCGCATCGTACCCGACGCCGTCAAGTCCCCGGAGTACGTCCGCAAGTCCACGGTTACGAAGTGCGCCGACGTTCTCGATGATGACGAGTTCGGGTTGAAGCTCGCCGATGACGCGGAGCATCTCGTACCAGAGTCCGCTACGTTTTCCTTTGAGTCCTTTTGCGTTTCGGTTTCCGGTGCTGACATCTTGGCACGGGAAGCCGCCGGTGAGAATCCACGGTTCGGAATGTCTGGCGCGGAGTTCTCGCCCGTCGATTTTGCGGATGTCTCCGAGGGCGGTACTGTCGGGGTAGTTCTTTGCGTAGACTTGGTTGGCATAGTCCTCGATGTCGGAATAGTAGCTGTGTTCAATCGGTACGCGGCAGATGTCGAGAGCGACACGAAAGCCAGCGATACCGGAGAAAAGATCCAAGTGATTCATGCCCTATGGAGTGGGGCAGGCTTCGATTCTGAGACGAAAAAACCGAGGGCTTGCTACCCAACGCAGATAGCAAGCCCTCGGCCTTACAAGGATGCAACACAAACGCAACGTATTATAGAGTGAGCAATCCCAATTCTGACGCTTTCCGCTCGAAACCAATCAGTATTAACTTACTGATGGCGTGGTGTTGCTCGTCGGTAATGCTGCCGTTGTCGAGGTGCAGTTTCCAGTAGTCGATAACTGCCCCGATTTGATAGCCTCTGACTTCCTCGAACTCAATTTCCCTGTCGCTGTTGAGAGAAACCGGCATCAGGTAGGTAGCTCGAAGCAACAGGCGGTTTAGCCAAGCGTTGTTGTTAAGTTTCATGCCCCTAGATAGCTACTTGATGCCGAGTTCTCGCAATTTGACTATGCCGATTTTGGCTTCAAGTTCCTTAACTGCTTTTTGTCGATCCGTCTGCAATTGCCCCGCTTGCGCGAAAGCTCTCTGGGCTTCTTTGAGCTTTTCATCGTAGGCTTTGCGAATGCGGTAGAACTCATCGGGTAGGTTATCTGGCGGGTTCTTCTTTTGAGTCTTGGCGGCTTCCGCGAATATCGTGGAGAACTGCTTTTCGAGTTCGGTGGCTTCGTCTTGGAGCTTCTTCGCGCTCTCGCGGGCTTGCTTCGCTTCCGTTTCCTTCTGCTTGATGAACTTCACCAGTTTTGTTTCCGGGCTGTCGGGCGTCGGGATTCCGTCAAGGTTCGGCTTGACTGGTGGAGTCATCATCGGCGGTTTCGGTTCGTCGGCCGCGAGTGCAGAACCGAGCAGCAAGACGGCGCAGAGAGCGAGCGAACGCATTTCCAGTCCTCGCGGGTGAGCAAAACAGAACTTGCATCTTCGACGGCGTTCTTTCTTGCGTCAAATCAAATTTCGCGGGCTGGAAACTACATTACGATATGCGAAGGCCAGAGAATTTTTTCAGCGTTTCGGACGTGGCGCGACAGTTGAACACGATCCCGCAGAACGTCTTTCACCACATCGAAGCGGGTAACATTCCCGCGCCGTCTGCGGTGTGGAAGCAGCGTCGGTACTACCTGCCGCACGAGGTTGCGCGAGTTGTCGAGTTTTGGGCCGCGAGAGTGCCGGAGAACTGTTCGAGGTACACGGCCGAGGACGTGCGAAAGATGCGTTTGATGTGGAACGCGGGAATGAGACAGGCTGATATTGCGGACGTGTTCGGCTGCAACCAAGCTACGGTTAGCTCGCTGTTGTGCGGACGCACTTTGCCCGGTTGGCGCGGTGGAGCTTCTGGAGCGGGACGGCCGAAAAGCTGGAAGCCGCGTCGAAGGAACAACGCGAAGTGAAAAATGTGAGCAACTTGGTTCTCACTTTTGCTGCGATTTTTTTGACGGAGTCAGAGCGAGAACGGAGGGACAAGCTAGAGGGAAGTCTACCCATCATGCGCGGTTAGTTAGACTCCACAAGGGATGTTAAGGCAGATGCTGGACGATATTGTTTGACCAGAATTTTGTTAATATCTTCGGCGGTTACGGAGCAGTCTGGAGAAGGGTAGTAGATTTGCTGAGTAGCTTCAACGTAGCAGTACACATCGTCCGGCCGATTGCGATTGACGATGCAGAATGACGTGTCAGTTAAGTTGACTAATTGAAGTGAAAAAGACTTGCCATATGCTGGAGCAATGTAGTACGGGCCAACGGCATTTCCATTTTCGGACACAACGGAATACAAGTAGGCATCGGCTCGACCGTGGCGAACAACGCGAACGACGCGAATTGTCTGCCCGGAGTGAGTCTGCGCGAGAATCGTTTTCTCTCCCCAGAGTTCCCCATCAAGCAGGTAAGCGATAGCAAGGACGCCAAAGACTATCGCTACGAGGAACACATATCGTTTCTTGGTCATGTAGTTGTTGAGCCTATGTTCGTCCCAATCTCATAACTCAAATTGAGATTGGGGCATTGGTGGCCTCTGAAATTGCTGCCGACGCATTCATTTCGGGAGGCGAAGGCTACTTCTTAATCTCCGCATCATTCTGTTTCCGTAGCTTCGTCAGGTCGTCATTTTCAAAGGGCGATGTCCACCACCAAGTTGAACTCGCGGGAATAACTGGCGTGATACCTTTAGCTGGGGTAAGCGGGTCAAATGGCCAACTCATAGACTTGTCTTTAAGTGCAGTTGTCAAGTTGTTGGCATTGCACTGGGGGCGGAATGAAAAATTTCTGTTCTCAACTCGCTGTAAGTCATTCCCGAAATGGTTCTTCAGTAGGGCGAGCGCCTCGTTTGTGCTAAGTTTATTACCGAAATTGAAGAATTTTGCCGTTGCTTCGTTGGTTTTCAACTTCGTGCCATCAGGATCATTCATGTAGCGGTAGAACCCGATTATATTGGATGGCAAATCTTCAGCGGAGAAAGCAGACCCAGATAGGCCGACTTTCTTCTGCGCGGCCAGTTGTTGTTTTTCCACATAAAGTTGATAGTCCATGTGAATCGCGTAGACGACCGGCCAGAACTCCTTGTCCGGTAGATCCTTCTTAATGTAATAATGTTTACCGGCGTACCTAGCATCCCCCGGATCATTGATTGTTACAATTACATATCCGTTGCCCTCGAAGAAACCTTCTGGAAGAGGCACGGCTCGTTTCGCTTTCGAGCCTCCCTTCTTCAGCGCTTCTCGAATCCTCGTTGCTACCAGTTTGGCAGCGGCGGGGTTGGCATGTTCCCAGTCCACCCAACCGACATTCTGATAGTATTCGAGTTGGCCAGATTTGATACTCTCAGCGGTTCCGGGGGCGAGGCCGGACGGATCGGTCGCGTTCGTTGGACTGTTCCCCACATATCGGTACAGGTTCGCATCCCCCGCAGCGAAGCCGAGCGGAGGCTGGTTCCGCTCAACCGGGAGCAGTGATCTTGTCTCTTCTTTCAGGTTATTGACTCGCGGCATTTCGGTCGTCCGCACCATTGTATGTCTCCTTATTGGATGGGATCGTAGATGATACCGTGGATGCTGGTGGTATCGACCATCGGTTGTGTTGGGAAGCTCGATGACCAAGTTGGGCGACCATATTGTTCGTTCAACGCTTCGGCTAAGGATTCTGGGGAACCAACTTCGCCCGGCTCGAACAGCCGCGCTCCGCGAGGCACAGCCAGAGCCATCGCGTCGATGTACAACCGGCGACTTGTGGGGTACAACCGCCGGGCAAGCAAATAGTCCAGTTCGGCTTCGTCATGCCGCCCAATGTCTCGGACGTGCCGGGCGCGAAGCCCGATGAACGCCCCAAGCGTCTCACGCATCGTCAACGCCCGCAAGTCCGAACCACACGTCACCGCGATCTGCGGCAACTCCTTGTGCTGAATCAGGTATTCGTCTGGGTCGGACTTGAAACCGCCGTAACCGCTCTGTGTCGCCTCGATGTTCCGCGTCACCCTGCCGTCGTCATAGCGACAGATGAAATGCGAATTGACACACGCCAGCGACACCGGCCAGCCAAGTCGCCGACCGATTGCCACATGCAAGGCTGCCAAGTTTCCACAGGTGCCACGTCGCGTATCCATCACCCCGTTGAGAAACAGGTCCGAAGGGTCTGTGTATCGAATCGACGTGACGTTCCGTTGATCTTCCTTGTAGGCAATTCCCATTTCATTTTCGAGGAAGCCGTGGACGACACCAAGACGAAAGAGGTTGATGTCGTTGTCCCAATCCCACGGTGTTTCGTGGAATACTCGCTCGGCACCAGGGAGCCGAACCCGCACGGCATTCGCCCATTCATCGGCCAATCGCTGGTAGTGAGGAATGTCGAGGTTGGCCAGAGACGGGATGCTCTTTGCCACCAGCAAATTCATTTCGACGGGATCGACGCGGTTCAGTTCGGCGTCCGAGTAGGCCAGAAGGCGAAGGTATTCGGCCACGCTCACTCCTTGCTGTTGGACAGCGTTTGGCAACCAACAGAAATGCTCATTTCGGGGGATTTTCTTCGCTCACCTGTGCCACGTCAATCAAAAACGGCACAATTCCATTTTGCGTTTACGAACTACCTCCTTGCGCGAAGACGAAGGTGACGCACTCCATCTGATTCACGGTGTAAGTATGCTTCGGAGCATCAGAAGGGCGGGGTATTCCTTCACGCAGTCGGCCCAATCGTCCAGTTTGTAGAGACAATAACTGTAGTCGATCAGTTCAGCCCCCGGCAACCCTTCCGCACGCGAGGAAAAAGCTCTCGCTTCGTTGTGACAGACTTCCACTATCGTACTCAACCACTCGATACTGAACAAGTGGATAATTCTAGCGATTTAGAGTAGCGTCGAAGTTGTCGCTACTCAGGTTTGTAAGTGTTCAAGCCACTTTTTGCGGTTGCAGTGTCGTCCGTCATCGCTACTTTTCACACACGCCCGGAAATGGATTGCCGATGCCAGATAGCAAAACCGGAACAGCAACAGGGCGGTTAGTGCGTTGCGAACTCTGCGGACGTACTGAGGGCTGCTCCGTGGAAGACTTGTTGCGATTCACCCGCAGCGGTTGGCCGAAATGCTGCGGTGCAGTAATGACTTATTACACGGCAGCACCGCCACCTCTCTCGAAAGACTTCACGCCCGACGACACGAAAATCGACCGACCACCGCTTCCGCCGACGTGAACGAAAAAGCCCGGTTGCCTCTGGTGTCGTGTCGCCCATTACACGCCACCGAAAGTCCAACCGGGAAACCGCGTCAGAGCTTAGCGACCCGCCAAACCGAAGAAAATCACGGTTCGAGATTTTCGAGGAAAGAACTTCCCCGCCGTTGACTTTAACCGAACTTCACGCTTCGCGCAAACTATTCCGCACTGTCTTTCCGCGAGTCTTCGGGCGGGTAAATCCAGTCAAGCAACGGCGCGGTTTCCAGCATCGCGCCGACAAGACACCCAACCAAACCGCCGAAGCACGCGAAACGCCAGTCGTCTCCCCGGTAGATCGCGAACGCGACACCGAAGACAAGCACGCAGAGCGAAAGGCGAAGAAACTTCATCGGAAGAACTCGCGGAAAGTGCGGTTTTCTCAGGCTTTCGTCGCTGAATTCCGATTACCTGCCAAAGTACCGCATTAAGGTGCTGTTCCTGGACGAACTGCCGGAGTTCAATCGCAACAGCCTGGAGGCACTCCGCCAGCCTCTGGAAGAAGGTCGCGTGACGATCAGCCGCGCGGCGCACAGCACCACTTTCCCTGCTGATTTCGTACTCTGCGCCGCGATGAACCCATGCCCATGCGGTCACCTCGCACTTTCATCGGGTCAGGCATGACATTTCTGGCGGCATGTAACGGGACGAACTCGAAAATGATGTCACGCTCCCTCCCTGGAATCGGGTCGCCTTGGAAGTGGGGGATAACCCTTTCGACAAAGCTGTCGAGAAGCTTTGCCTTTGCAACGCTATCTGTCTGCTCGATGGTCTCTCGGATGGCGTGAAGCTGATCGATAAGCGCATGGGCGGTCCCGGTCAGCGGGACCAGCTTTGGCTCAAGCTCGCGTTTTCGAGATTCCAGTTCTCCCATCCGAGCGTTTAGGCTTCGCCGAACGGTCTCTGAGGGAATGCCGTCCATGATTGCTTTGGCGATGCGACCTAGCTCGGCGTCGATCTCCGAGAGCTCCCCTCGAAGGTCTTTCACGCTTTCGTCAAACGCTCGGTTGTAGAACTCAAAACCCCAGGAGAGAAAAGTCGGCATGTCCCAGCCGATCCACTGGCCCGTCTCCTCATCGAAGGTGCCAGCCTCTTCATTTGCTTCTCCGGTGAGAGCCTTTCCGGCTTCGAGCCGCCCCATCACGAAATCAAAGAGACTATCGTCCCGCTCGGTCTCGCCCTCGAGAAGCTCCGAGTCGGTTCCGTGGAAGGCAATGTTGATAATCCGGTAAATGAGCCGCCCAAGCTCTGTCTCCTTCGCCCACTTTTCCTTGAGCACCGTCTCAGCAACCTTCGGCTCCGAGGTCAGGGCGGTCAGACGGTCTCTTACTGTTTGAAGGAGGGTCTCAGTCGCCTTATCGATCTTCGACCAGGGGACAGAGTTCGCCCGGCACTTTTTGCGTTGCGACTTACGATACGTTCCACAGATGAAGTAGCGTTTCGACCTTCCGCGACTCATCGAGCTTCCGAACACCATTGGCTCGCCGCAGTCAGGGCAGAAGAGCTTTCCGTTCAGAGGATGCTTTGCTCGGCTCTTTGTTCTGCGCTTCCCGAAGTTCGGATTCACTCTGGCTCGGTCAGAAAGCCTATCCTGGACCCGCTTCCAGAGGTCCGGTTCTACGATCGGTGGGAAGATGGGCTTTAACGGCTGAACGTACTCCTCCTTTGCCTTTTTGATGACAAGAGTATCGCTTGCCTTCCTTCGGACTTTCTTTGGCTGTCCGCCGTGGAGAATGTAGTACGCCCCGACACCCAGCTTCCCCCAAGCCGGTTCCCCGATGTAGACCGGGTTGGAAAGAATCGTTTCGACACCGTGGTAGCCAAAGGGCTTGTCGTAGTGCTTTAGCCCCTGCTTCCAGAGCGATTCGGAGATGTCGGTAAAGCCCATCCCGGAGTCGTAGAGCTCGTACATGAGCCGCACTGCGTGAAGCCTGTCTTCGCAGATCGACGGCTCGAAGCGGTAGCCAGTAGCCTTCTTGTCGCGAGGAGGCATCCTTTCCGCGACCTCTTCGCGGCCGTCAGCATAAATCGTTCGGTAGAGGTGAGGGGCCTTGTACCGAAGGCGAACAACACGAAAGAGAGGCTTTGTGAGATCATGGATCGGGTAACAGACAAGATCCGTTCCATATGGGGCGTTCCCGGTCGCAGCCCAGCCCTGTTTTGCCATCTCGATCATTTTGAGGATGTTCTTCTCCGCCATCTGCTCGACATAGCGAGTCGCTCCGACCGCCAGGGCAACGATCCGGAAGTAATCCCCTTCGTTTAGGCTTGTCAGATTCAGGTGGTCCACGACAGACCAGAGCTGCACGTCGTACCTGCGAAGCTCGCGGCGAAACTCACTGAACTCGTCAGGGTCGGCGACTCCCCACCGGTCAAAGGAGCAGATAACGATCCAGTCGAGCTCTCCTCGGCGACAGACTTCGAGAAGCCTCTGGAAGTCTTCTCGCTTGTCGGAGCGGTGCCTCTTTTCCTTGTCCTCAAATCGTAGATGCTCGGGAATCTGGACGCCGTGCTGTTCGCACCAGCGAAAGACGTGTTCCCGTTGATGTTCGAGCTTCTGGCGAGGGGTCGAAACACGCCCGTAGTAAGCGCATCGATCAAACGCTTGCGGAAACTCCGCTTCAATTCTCATGGCTTGGTCCCTTACTGGCGACCTTGGATTTCTTGTCTTGGAAATTGCTGAGATAGCGAAATGCTGTACGTTTGCTGACACCAAGCATCTCTGCGATCTCGGCCACTGTGCCACCCTTCCCCCGAAGGGTGGCAGCGCGGCGGGGCTTCTCTTTGGTCGATCCCGGTTTCCGACCCGGATAGTGCCCGCGTGTCTTGGCAGCGGCGATTCCTCGCTTTTGCCGATCGCGACGATATTCGAGCTCGGTGTCGGCGAGTGCTCGAAGGAGAGGGGAGATTGCCCGGCTTGTCTCTGGCTGGAGGTCGATTCCATCCGAGACGATGACCACTCGCACCCCCCGCTCGAACCAGAAAGAAAGTGTGGTGAGGACTGCCCGAAAGCGAGTGACGAGGTCAGATAGCTTCCAGAGGATGACCACGTCTACCGTTCCGGCTGCGATGTCCTGTTCGAGGCGACCGAGCTCCGGCCGTTCGGAAGAAGAAGTGTCCGTCCCTTTCTCAGAGTACCACGCGACTTCTGCTGAGCTGATGCCGTGGGCGTTAAACCAGCCCTGAAGCTCGGCTCGTTCCCGAACCCGCTTTCGACTGGAAGACCGGAGGTAGCAGGCGACCTTCATCGAAACAGTCCAGCTTGCATGGCAGATGCCTTTATTGTAGCGAGCGGGTGACAGAAACACATAGTCCAGTTGTCATCTAGGCGCGTTCGGGCTCAGCGCTTTTGGTGGGGCTGCTTCCCCGCTTCAGGGACGAACGCCCTTGGAGCGGACTGGCTTCACGTGCGCCTCAATCCTCTCTGCGACGAGAAGGACCAGACGGAGGAAGCGAACGAGGAGGTAAGCGATAAGAACTGGCGGAGCTCCGAGGACGAACATCGCAGACTTTCCGAGGATGTTTCCCGCGCGAAAACCGAGACGCCGCCTGAGCCATTTTCTGAGCTGCACAGCGAGACATAGACCTACAGCAAACGGCATGATCACAATCTCTTCCCAGGACGGCTCGCCGTTCCGACGGCGAGAATGCGGGAAGGTCGGGTCAGCGGTCGGCACTTCGAAGCTCTCCGGGAAGGTCCGAGGATCGAGCATGCGGGGCTAGCCACGGTATACTAACGTGGAAAAGCAGACGTTCGCGCGAACGCCTCGCCGCACTCCGGCGAGGCCCGCAGTCTGAGACCGAGGATGCGCGTCAGAGGTTCGACATTTCGGGTACGGCGACTGCCAATCCCTGAGTTGTACGGCAGGCAACGTGGAGCGGCTCGCCAGTAGGATTGGTAGACGGTTATGGAGAATCGAGAGACAGCCCAAGAGACCAGCGGCAGGCCGGCGCTGCTTGCCGAGGCGAAGATGCGCGCTGATGTACGCACCTCACTACAGTAACCTTACTCGATGACCTGCACCGATTGTCTCTCGATCCACACCTTGGGATCGGAGCACTGAAATTTGAGGTTAATCCGAAAGTCGTTGCTGAAAAAGTGCCCAGAAACGGCTCGCTTACTTACAAAGACGGTTGCTGAGCCTTCCGTCGCACCCCCAGTACGAGCTCTCACCTTGACCACAACCGGAGCCCCTGCAACTGCATAGCCAGTAATCACGCACGTTCCTGCTGTGGCCCTGATATCAACGTTCCGCAGTTCTATTTGTACCCCGTTTGCATGTGCCGATTTGGTAACGCCCAATGATCCTGCCACAATGGCTATTGCATACAGCACAACAAATTGCATTGCCCTGATGACTGCACTTGTCATAATGCCGACCTGTCCGTATTTTTACATTCTCCACGCATCAACAGCACCAAATTAGCCAGCCCAACGGACCTATTCATTTTCGGGCGGTTTAGAATACACACCGCTCACAAATCCACTGGTAAACTTAACCCATAAATCCCATTTGACGCCTGGCGATTCCGGAATCACCACTTGACGTGGATATCGCCAAAAGTCATTGAGCCTCTCATCGCCAGAGCCGATACGAAACTGAGGTGGTGGACCCAGCAGGGAAGAAACCACTGTCTTCGAGCGCGCAGCGAGAAGCTTGGAAAAGCCATCGATGGTCAACTTGCCCGCCCTGGCGTCCATTAGCAGCTGCTTTCGGAAGTGATCAACTTGCTGTTCTTGGAGAACTCGTTCCTCCTTAAGTGCCAGCTCTCTTTGTGCATCTCGTTCCCGTAGTTCATTTGCTTCCTTCAACAGGTGGCAACTGTTTGCCTGCGTCTCCAGACTTCTGACCTTTATTTCAAGCCCGTGGATCTGAGAAAGAAGAGCGCCACAGTTGCACACATCGTCTGCTACAACATGTGATGTGCAGAATATAAGATAGCTAACACACCATGCGATGGTGGTGTTTATGTGCTTGACCGTCATGGGGACTTGTTGTTTCAACTCTTGCTTAGTGGTTAGATTATCTCAATGATGCGATTGTAATATATCTTATGAAGCGAGTCGCATGAAGTTCGTTTCAACGTCAGTTCTGTCAATCGTTGCAAGTCTTGTCCTTTATGTTGAGTGCGCTGCACAGGCCACAGAATGTGAAGCGCAATGCATCAGCGTATATCCTGATCGCTCGGAAGCGATCTCCTGCATGTCTGGGTGTGGTTGGAGCGGTAGCCTGACGGAAGCAAACAGAATACCTAAGGATCAGCTATCCGATTGCGTATATGCATGCTCAAATGTGGAAATAAGCCCGTCTGAAGTAGCCGAGTGTCAAAAAAGGTGCGTGACGCAAAGGACCGCCCCTCGGCACCATGTTGTTATTGAAGACAGCCCTTGATCTGCATGTCCTTCCGAAACGAGCTATTGGCTTGAATCGCCGGCCCGTGTGCTCCGTACAACACGGAGACGGGTCGTCATATCCTCCGACACGTCTTCATTGATGGGCGGCGGCTCGGGAGAGAGGCCGAGTCGCTGATAGTCTTCGTCTGTCCAGAGCGGTAGCTCCTGTTGGTCCGACGGGCGGGGGATAAGATCACAGACATCGCTTACGCGAAGACTCCGAACCCTTGCAATCTCGGCACCGAGGACCGTGTGTGAGTAAGCGCCGGTGTAGGGCGTCGTAAATACGCCGCTGACCCCGGTTTCAGGTGAAGGAGGCGGAAGCATCTTGAAGTGCTCGGGCATGAGTGCTCTTCGCTTCACCACATGGGTCGTCGCGGTCTTTCCGTTCGGCCCGTCGCTCGTTTGCTTCTCCTCAAACTCCACGTCCCCGATCATTTTTGACGCCCATTCTGCGGACACGTCACCGCCCATCCGACAAAGTGCCATGTTCCAGATCTGGTCGTTTATCTCATCGGCTACATGCTCACCGACAGCGTCCTTCAGGCCGGATGGAGTCTGGTATCCGCCGCAGAAGCAGACACCCTTCGATCGACCGTTGGTAAGTAACCGCGAGAGGCCTTCCAGGTTACCCATCTCGCGTACTTCATCAATGATGACCCAGGCGCGGCGCTCTTCCGAGTTGTCGCGGTTAAGGAGAAGCTGTCCTGCGCGGAGGAACATGGCTCGATTGATGGCCTCCATCTGAAAGCGGTTTGCTTCGTCCTGGCCGAGAAGAATCACATAGTCGCTCGTCACCCAGTCCTTGAGGCTCACCTTCCCGTTTGGGACAGCGTGGTGCCAGCAGGCGGCAACCGGCCGGTAGCGGCGCATCCAGATAGCGATCTCGCTTCGGACATTCGCGAAGGTTTCCGGCGGGTGGAAAAACTCGTCCACAAGCGATCGTGTTTCGGGAAGTCGTAGAAGTACCTCGCGAAGCCGCGCCTGGGATTCCATGATGAAAATGGCGTCCCGGAGGCTCCAGTTCCCCGGAGCCTGCTTCATGAGGAAAGTGAAGACACCAGCGAGTAATTGACCTGCGGCACGGGAGAAGAAAGGGTTCTTGCTCGTTCTGTCCTCGGGGATCAGGATCGATGCCACCTGCTGAGCCGCCGAGAGGTCGTCAATATCGGCAGCGATGTCCCAGGGGCAGCCTCGGGCATCGAAGGGGTGAAGGATTCGGACCCTTGGCCCGAGTCCGAGCCCGTGAAGAAACGAGACGAGCTCTGTCTTCGGGTCATAGATCAGTGCACGCTGGTCAGGCTTCTTGCCGATCCAGATGAGAACACTCGCCATGAACTGAAGAAGTAGGTTTGTCTTTCCTGAGCCGGTCATACCGGCGGCAAGGAAGTGCCGTGGCCCCGCAGACCAGGGAAGCCCAAGGCCACCCCAAGCGATCTCCGGTTCATTCGGACGAAGGTGGGGCTTTAGCGACTCTCTGGCATCGTCTACCGTTCCGACCTTTCGGCCGCGGCGATGTGAGCTCGCCTTCTCAGGAAAGAGCGCCGAGCGGGTCGATGCGTATGTAAGGGCACCAGCGATCGAAGCAACGAGAAGCGCTGCAAGAGCAGCTTGATTCTCGGGCGTGCTAAAGCCGTCCATCAGGTAATCTGCGACCTTGCGAAAGGGCGGAGCCCAACGGAGGGGGCCGATCCGCTGATTGGCATGGAGAAACTGCATGGAAGCACTCGCCACTCCCGCGATCGCAAGCGCTGTCGCGAGGTAGAGGAGCAAGAGCTTCAGAACGCCTTCGAGCTCGACGTCGATGCCCGGCTCGTCTCCACACGCGGTCTCTTTCGATACCCGGCTTTCCCGAAACCTGGAAAGACATTCCGAGGCGTCGGGGTAGAGAATGTACCAGACGATGAACGCCAGGATTCCAGAGACCAACCCCGGCCAGGGGAGCGGCAAAAAGCCACTCCCCCAGTAAAGCCATGCGGCAAAAAGGATGGGCAGGGCGAGAGAAGCTGACTTCTCCAGCCCGGCGCGGAAGAACTTTGTCATCGGACTCACCTTATAGCGTCTCGAAAGAATGTGATCCGTTTCCCGGAAAGGCTGGGATCTGCGACATTCGTAGCGATTTCGTAGACCCAAGACTCTTCGCCGTTGACAGTCACCTTCCCGGTCTCAAGAAGCTTTCCCCCCGAGAAAACGAAGAGATTTCCAAACTGATCGAGCTCGTATGTGTAGCTCCGTCGTGAAAGAAGAGGACCGAGCCCACGTGTTCGAGCAAGGTAAATCAACTGAGTGCAGCTTCCGCCTGGACGAAGCTGAATACGCTGTTGACACTCGATCCCTCGAACCTTAACCCAAGAGGTCCAGGTCACCCCGACAATCGAGCGGGCGTCACTTTGCGAGCTTCCTGATAAGAATCCTCGAAGTGTAGTGGAGTCGCTGCTCTGGCCTTCGCTCATCGAGAGTGCACGCATTGGTTCCGAAGTAGCTCGGCCCTTGAAAAGCGGCTCGATTACTCGGAGTAGCTCATCAGTAAGCGATTGGCACCGCTCCCCGTGCTTTCGGAGCCGTCCAAGAAGGAGCTCACGCTCGGAATCAGTAACCGGGCCGACAGAGAGCGATTCGAGAAGCCTCTCGATAAAGAGGTTTCCTTCAGTTACGACTTCCCGTGCGAGTTTTGCCGTTACTGTCATGGGAAGCTTGTCGGCCCGTCCGCTGACAGCTAAGGCCTTTGCCTCGTATACCTTCGAGAGCTCGTGGTAATCGTCTTTCACTTCCTTTGTCTTGGCGTCATCACCGTGCGCCCTGTAGAGGACCGCAACCTCACGGTAGTTAGCCGCAGAGCTTTTGAGAGCACTGCGGTACCTCTCAATCTGAGACGCCATGCCGCTTTCGACTTCGAGAAGACTCTTTGCGGCCGAGAGCACCTTGTTTGCTTCTTTTTGAAGAGAGGAGTCGGTGTGTCGAAGGCCGCGCGGCAATAACTCCGGGCGCTGTGTTCGCAGTGAATCCGAAAGCGTTTGCAATTCGCGCTCGATGTCTGCGACCCGAAGGCTTGCATCCTTTGCAAAGCGAATGGCGGGCTCTGGGAGCTTCTCTATCTTTGTATCATCAGCGAATACGCTTCCCGTGAGGGTAGAGAGGCATCCGATGAAGAGGGCCATTTTCGTTATGGTGCGCTGCACCGCAAATCTCCTTGAATGGGGAGGACATTGTGTGGGAAGAGAGGCCTCTCTCACGCGAGAGAGGCCGAGAACCGCATGCCGGAACCACTAGCGCGGCTTAGATTCCGCGCTTTCACCGGAACGGAGCTTCTCGCGAAATAGCCTGAGCTGCCGATGAAGCTCGTCGGACTTTTGCGCGTGGCCGCGGAGCACGTCGAGGAGATCCGCATACCTTCCGCTGTCTTCGCCGGAGACCTTCGGAAGAGCGTTCAAGGTCTTCACGAAATCTTCGAGGAAGGCGTTCTCCTCGCGGATGAGATCGACAACGCCCTTTGAGCCCTGGTCGAGGCTCAAGTCTTTTGCTCGCTCCTCGGCCTTTCGAGCAAGTTCCTCCCAGATGTCTGCGGCGAGGTGATACCGCTCTTTGATGGCCCGAAACCGCATGGACTCTGCCTTGTCGCGCATCGCCCTTGCAGCATTCCGGTAGTACGCAGGAGCCTTTCGGAGTGAATCTCCAAGGCCTTGGCTCGCACTGCCCCACTTCTCGTGGAGGGCAACGAGCACCCGGCCACTTTCGAGAAGCTTTTGACAATAGGCCCGAAACGCTTCGAGGGACTGCCCCTCGGGAGCAACATGAAGTGATTGCGGGTTGTAGGCTTCAACAGCCTTTATGAGCTTTGCAGTTAGCTCCCGCCAGGTGGCTTCGTCCTGGTCAACTTTCTTGGTCACAGTGGCCGCATACTCGACTTCCTGCTCAGAAGGTTTCTGAGGAGGAAGATCGTTTGCCGACGCACTCGTGCAAACGGACGCGGCAAGAATCGCCGCAGCAATCCAGCGCATGATCCTGAACCTTTCTTTCGAATGCGGCAAGGAATGCGCTTCCCGCCGCTTGGTTACTTCGGAACGTGGCTCTCCTTTAGAGCCTCAAGGAGGCGAGGGGGCTCTTCGCCCCGTACCTCACTTTCACTTCCCCGTTCTGCGGGCAAGGCATGGGAATGTCGGTACGCACCGATTCCGAGGAGGAGGAGAAACAGGGTGAGCCCAAGCGTCATCCACGCCTTTGGCGTCATGGGACTTTCAGTCGAGCCATTGGCTACGGTCGGCGGAAACGATGACGAGCCATTCGGTGGGAACGTGAAGAGATGAGCCGGTGGGGGAGGCGCACAGTCAGGCGTTGGGTCCGTAGTCGTACTCGGTCGCGAAGGCTCTGCGCTTAGTCGCTCAGGTTCTACCGTCCTTCCTGGAGAGAACGACATCTCCTCGACGACGCCGTCCTCTCGGAGAAGAAGTCGTTTCACTCCACGGCGCCGAAGCTCCATTATCCGGCTCATGAGGCCGAGACAACGGTCCTTCACCATCTCATCGAGACTTCGAGCACCGGTTCCCATTCGCACAGCATGCTCGATGATGGCGTCAATCACCGCATTATCGATAACGAGCTCAATCCCTTGCCGTGCGAACAGGTTTCTCGTCTTCCAGAGGGTTGAACTACGGCATTCGAGAAGGAGCACTCTGAGATCTTCGGCAGTGAGCGGCGAAAGGCCGACTCGGACCGAGAAGCGGCCTATGAATTCGGGGATGAGACCGAAGCGGATTAGTTGCTCGGCTTCGAACTGCCGCTCGCCTTCTGGACCGATCGTTGCAGATACCGAGGTGAACGCTCCGCCGGCAACGAAGGTAATCCCGCTCGTGTCCACCGATTGTGTCCCAACGGTCACAGTGGTTCCTTCAAGGAGCGTGAGAAGGGCATGCTGGACCGATTCACCGCCAACGTCGTCTTGGCCGCCGAAGTTTCGCCGGCGGACCTTGTCCACTTCGTCTATAAAGACGATCCCTTCTTCCGCCGCGGCAACGCTTCCGCCTGCCGCTTCGAGAAGACCCGCAATGATCCCGTCAACATTCCGGCCGACGTAGCCCGCGGCCGAGAACTCAGTGGCGGTCGTGTAGTAGTAAGGGAGCTTGCAGTGCTTTGCAGCGGTAGATGCAATCAGTGTCTTTCCGCACCCGGTCGGGCCGACAAAGAGAATGTTTGCCTTGGCAGGAAGGTCGGTAGCATCTACACCCTGTCGAATGAGGCGAAGGCGCTCCTGGTTCCAGGCCAAGGCATCCGTGAGCTTTTCTTTTGCCCACTTCTGCCCGTAGACCTCTTGGTTCAGGTGCTGGAGAAGCTTTTCGGGATCAAGCCCGGTTCGATCAAGTGGCATTGTGATATCACCCTTTCGCACGCGGTGACGCGCTTGGCTTTAGCAGGCTCAACGCCGCCCCTCTTGAAACTCTCGAAAGAGACGCGGTGTCTCTTCGCCAGGCGGTGATCTCCACTCAGTCGGAGGTTCCCTGCGCTCGGAGGGGGGCTTGGTCGATTCTTCAGAGGGCGTCTCTTCAGAGGCACCCCACATCACGAATACGAGGAGCCCGAGAAGAACGAGACAGAGGAGTGCTGTCCCTCGAACGCCCTTTGGGAAAAAAGCAAAGAGTTTCGATCGGAAATCCCCGCCAGGTACGGATCTCCGATTCACCGCGGCGAGCACAAGGAGAGCTACCACGATGAGGCTGAAAAACGGCCAAAGGCTGAAGAGGTCGGAGAGAAGCTGGAGAGCACTTCCTACGGAGATGCCGCCGTATCGGAAGATGAGCGATAGAAGTACAGTCGCAATCGTTGCGCCATAGATGAAGTTCGCGTTCAGGCGGAGCGTGACGACGACAGTGCTCGTATCCGGCTCGTAACCCAACTTAAGAAAGCCAAGGAGCTGTTTCAGGCGGTCCACTTCACCTTCTCCAGACGGTCATTCGACTAAACGGGAAGAGACATACTCTCCACGTTCACTTCCCCCGCGATGGAGAAGTCCGTGGGACATGGGAACCGGGGCTGAAAATGAAGCGGCCCCGCGTCAGCAATATGCTGACGGGGGCCGAACTGACTCGATTGGAGAAGCCCGATCCGACCTACATGTCTGGGTCGGATGACGCCGCTTGCGGGCCTGGGGCTTCTACCTTCCTGTCATCGACTTTGAGCCTGATGGCGCATCGAAGATCGTTCCAGCACATCGGCCCGCTGAAGGCTCGGTCACCAAAAACGACATTGAACACCTCTTGCTTATCCTTACGGCACCAGGAGCAGGTTCCGGGGCCGACATCTTTGAACTCCACGCTGATCATGACAGTCCTCTAAGCTACGGAATGCGGGTCACACAACCTTGCGGTTTCATCTCTCCGCCTGACCTTTCCCTGCCGAGATGGACGGGCATGGGAATACCCGCTTTTCATCGGGTCCAGGGCTCTCGGCTGCGCTGTCAGGTTGAGCACGGCTTTTGAGCGGTGTCTTTGCGTTGAAGGATCGTCCGGGAGAGGATGAAGAAGCTATCGCCATCGGTGATCGTGATCGCACACGGTCTTTTCCGATCGCGTGGCACTTTCCATTCAGCGACAGGCGTGAGGCCAACGCCCGCACACCAGTCTTTTACCGATCCGCCACCGAGGATGTGAAAGCAGAGTTTGTCTCCGACCCCGATAAGAAACCGGGCATTCGCCAGATCGCCCGCCGTGACCTTGATATCAAGGAGACGTGCGTGCTCGATGAACGCCTCGCGGTCACGGTCTTCGTCTCGCGGTTTCTCGTAGAGCGGCTTCATTGCGGACCGCATGCCGTACTCTGCGAAGCATTCTCCGCCACAGGATACTCTCACGTGCAGGTAATAGTCAGCCGGGGAGTACATCCCGGGATCGGCTTCGCGGATAATGGCCGACCAGCGGCCACAGCCCAAAAGGCAGATGTCTTTCACGACAAATTTCTCCGAGCGGAGCTCGAACGGCAGGATGGTGGCACAGTGCTCACTCGATGCGTTGAACCTGCACAATTCGGGCTCCCACACTTTCTCTTCCCTGTCGCTCCAGGATGTCGTGGGAAAGGTCTTTTCGTCGGCTTCGCTCCGCTTGCTTGATGAGCTCCTTGAGTTCGTCTCCGGCTTCTAGCTTGTCGATAAAGAACCTAGTCGTGCCCCGCGCGCGGGATGCCTGGACGTAGGAGAGCTCCCGGTCCTGGCAGGTCCCGCCAAGAAGCACATAGGCGTTCTCGACCGTGTGCCCCTGTGACTTGTAGGCGGTGACGGCATATCCAAGACGTAAGTGGGAATAGTCCTTTACCGGAATGAGGGCGAGACTTCCCTTATCGAGCTTTACGGTGAGAGTCCCAAGCTTGGCGTCGACGCCAAGCACTGTGCCGAGGCAGCCGTTCTCGACGGCGAATCGCTTGGAGTTCCGTGTAAAGAGCACGCGGTCCCCACGATGGATGTCGTCACTGTTCACCCGGAGACTCTGCCTCCCAAGCCCGCCGGACAGTCTCCGCTCGGCCTGGGCGAGGCGGTTTAGCTGAGTGACCTCCGAATTCGTGGAGGAGAGGATGAGATGTTCCTTGGGAATCTTCGCGCCACCTTTCTCCTTCCAGCACTTTACTAGCGAGCCCATCGCTTCCTTTCGGTCGTCTGTCACAGAAACCAGGCCGCGGCTTGCGTACTCTCGTAATGCGGCACGTGCGTCGCCTTCCGCAAACTGCCGCACCGCCTCTTTTGCCCACGGTTCCCGTTGGCGCTTGATATCGGAAAGGGTTGCCCGTCCGAGCCGATGCCCAAGGGAGGCGAATGGGCCCCCGGCTTCGATGGCTTGAAGCTGCCGCTCGTCGCCACAGAGGACCAACTTTGCGCCGGCAGCGAGCACCTTCTCGGTGAGCTTTTCAAGCTGGCGAGTGCCGACCATTCCTGCCTCATCGACAACGAGAACTGTTTTCGAGGAAAGCCGAATCGTGCCCGCCTCAAGGGGATTTTTTCCAACGGCCGCGCGTCC
Source organism: uncultured Frigoriglobus sp. (assembly GCA_964422915.1). Taxonomy (GTDB): domain Bacteria; phylum Planctomycetota; class Planctomycetia; order Gemmatales; family Gemmataceae; genus Gemmata. Next base: position 100,901 of record CAYRDG010000016.1, read on the forward strand.
GATCTCTCGGGCGCGAGATGCGAGGTGGTCGAGCGGGGTCTTTTCGAGGTCGCCTCGGTAGCCAAGCTCTGGAATACCGATAAGCTTTGCGATCGTGCTCGTCTTTATCCCTGACCCCGATTCGAGTCCTTCTGCTGCTTTCCCGGAAAGGCATGCTCCAATCACATGAAATCCCTCTCTCTCGAACGCTTCACGTGCTGCACGAAGCATCGAAGTCTTTCCCGTTCCGGCAAGCCCAGACACTACCTGAATCGACCCCTTTGACTGGGTTATGTGACGAAGGGCGTGCCTCTGCTCGCTACCAAGACCAGGCTCGACCGACGCCACGGTCTTTTCGGAAAGGGGCCGTGAGGGGAGGGACCGAAGCCCGCTTACGTTCTCTAGAAGCTTTGCTTCAAGTGCCAGCATCTCGCGGGTCGTGTAGTGAATCTCTCCCTTCTCTCTTCCGAGAGAGACAAGCTCTGGAGACCGCCTTAGCTCCTCCTTTACCATGTGCCGTAAGACCGAAGCGGGCACGCCTACTCCTTGTGCTGCCTCCGCCGCCCTTCGAACGAGCTCCCGCTCTGGAAAGTGGCTACTTTGACGAGTGATTAGATCTGCGGCTTCGCGGACAGCAGCCACTGCTCGGGCAGCAAGATCGCGCCGATGGCCTTGCTTCATGAGAAGTGCGTTTACGTCATCCGATGTAAACCGGTGGATGCGGCCCATCTCCTGCCAAGCGGATAGAAGCTCGGAACGCGGAAGGTGCTCCTTTGCCCCTCGCGTAGCGAGAGTAAGCTTTGCCGCCGCTTTCGCTCCAGAGGTACCGCGATCATCGAGCGCATGAAGGATCGCTTCTCGACGCTTTGAGAACTCCCCGATAATCGACTCCGGAACGCCCTTCACCTCGAACCAGGTACGCTCTCTGGTAAGCTCTAAGCCGAGACGCTTTTCGAGCTGGTTTGAAAGCTCCGCGCGATAGACTGCGCCCGCCGCAAGCTTATGAGCGTAAAGCGGCTGACTGAGAATTGTCCCGGTCGTTCCGTCTTCTCGCACACCGACATTCAGGATGAGGCAGTGCGTGTGAAGTTGGGGGTCCTGAGCGCGGCTAGTGCCGTGATCGAATGTCGCAACGACAAGCTTGGTTTCTTCTCGCGTATGGCCTCCCTTTCCACGCCTTGTGAAGGCTGCGGCCTCCTGGAGGTAATTGAGGGCCTCCTGGACCGCGGCCGTTTGGGCTTCTTGGATGGCATTCCGCACGTCTGAATCGGCCTGCGACCAGAGAACGGAGACAGACTTCGGACAGCTAAAGGTGAGATCCCAGCCCGGCTGGTGCTTCTCGCTGCCAGCGCCCTGAATGAGTGCTTCGTATCCGCCTGGGGAGTAGCCCTTTAGAAGTTCTTTGAGCGCTTTGCCATCGACATTTCCTGTAAGGCGAAGGCTTTTTGCGCCCTCACCAAGCCACTGGCCAGGGGGCTCTCCGCCTTTCAGGTAATAGTCATCGCGGGCAAGTGCGAGATAATAGTTTCCTTGCCCACCGGAGAGTGCTGCGATTGATAACACGTCGCATCACTCCTCACGAATCCATTCGAGATGGTCAATCGCACCTGGATCATCGAGGGCCTTTTGCGTAAGGCGAAGAGGAACGTGCCAGATCTCACGTAGGTTAACCGCGACCGAGCGTCCAAAGAGCTTCTCGTTCGTTCGGAAGAAGTCTTCCCACTCGGCACGCTGAGAGTCCGTCTCGAATTCGGGGGCGATGACGCCGCTCTTTACATGGTGCCAAAGACACGCAAGGAATGCCCAGAGGTGTGTGTTACTTGCGTATTCGTACACATTGTCGCAGTCATCTGAGACGAGCCATCGATCGAGACCACAAAGCTTTGCCTTCTGGAGAGTGGGCGGTGACTGATCGACTGGCTCTTCTAGGCTTTCGAGATCGCTTGGCCTAGCCTCGGTGACAGTACGTTTCGGGTGCCCAGCGTCCTGAAGAAAGTTGATCAGGCATTCCGACGCGGAAAGGACATTCACCTGGGTATCGGGGCGTCGATAGCCGAATGTCTCCCCGTCTTCAACAAACTCCTTACCGCGCTCGGTAAGGCCAATCAGGAAGTCCTCGGAGCCATCGAGTAGCGCTCCCTCGCTGGCGGCCATCGAGACGACCCGGATGTCTTCAAGCTGCTTGGCAGCCCATTCGATGTAGCGGTGAGCATCTTTGAGAGACTCCTTCTTCTCTCCCCTGGAGAACTCGTCCGGGTATCTCTCTTTGAGCGCTACATAGTGTGACCAAATGCCTTCCACCACGGGATCTGCTGTATTCAGGTCGGCGCTATAGAAGCGGCTGAATGGGACGGGATGATCCTCTTCCCAGAGGACGGTCAGGAGATACTCGCCGGCAGCGCGAATCAGAAGCCTATTCACCATGTCCTTCTCCTTTTCGCTTGGTTCATCTTCTTCGGTCACTTCACAGACGACATGCGGCCGGGGGCTACGCCCCGGCACGCATGTGCTTTCCAAGGTCTTTAGTTGTTGCCAGGATCTTCCGGAAGGCTCATTGGAGCCTTCTGTTCGGCTGGGAACACGGGGGGCTTCTCGTCGAGCCTTTCGCGAAGGCTGTAGCAGTGCTGGAAGACTGCTTCTGCGATCTCGTTGAACTCCATTATCGCTGCTTCCTCATCCGAGACGTATTCTGGCGAGGCATACGAGTCGAGCTCGATTTGAAGCTCCTTTAGCCTCGACATCTCTATGATGAGCTCGGCCGTCTTTGCCCGCACCTTCCGGAGCGTTCGCAGCATGAACCTGTTCGTAAACTCCAGGCGGCCTTCGATTCCAGGAAGCCGCTTCCCGTACATTTTGGACATCGCTTTCTCCGTGTTCTCTCAAGGCTAGCGCCTGAGCTGAATCGTCTTAAACTCTGATTCCCTTGTCAGGGCATGTTCTGCCGGACGAAGTTTTCTGCCTCTGAAACACTTGCCTTTCCCGCATCGGCGAGAATCGCAACCGTTGCAACCTTCAAGCTGCTCCCAAGGGCCGTTACGAGCCCCCGCGTCTCTCGGACCTCTTCAAGGAGGAGCTTCTCGCTCGTCTCAAGAAGAGCTTCAGTAACGAGAAGCTTTGCGTATCCGCCGGGCGAGAGGCCGCGTTTCTTTGCTTCTTCGGCTAGAAGCTGCCTCATCGAGGCGTCCAGCCGAAAGCCGACTGTCACTGTCTTATCCTTCATGGGTCATTTCCTTTGGAGACTGGCCCCGGCTCCGCTCGTAGGCGGACTGGGGCCGAGCCACTCATGCAGCAGACTTCATCACCGCCTTTGACGCCCACGGGCGAAACACGACGACCGCAGACGGAAAGGGGGCGCTACTTTCTGCGCCCACGAATCGGAGCCGCCCGCGAAGGAAGCGGATCTCGAATGCTTCCATGACGTAGGTGTGCCACCAGGCAGTATCAGTTCTTGCAGGCAAGAGGCAGACAACCGTAGCCCCTGCCTTTGCCGACTCGAATGCCTTCTCGACCCACTTTCCGATCTCCCGCCCGTAGGGCGGGTTCATCCAGCAAACACCACTCCAGACCTGCTTGAGGCCATCGGCCTCCGGCGTGAAGTAGCGGCGACACTTCGCGTTTTCGGGAAGCGCACAGACATCGAGCGTGAAGTTGAATTCCGTATCGAGCTTCTCGAAGAGTTGCCTTGGGGTCTCCCAAACGCCCGTCTTCGAGCTGAAATGAACTGAGAGGTTTTTTCGGAGCTTTGCCGGGTCTGAATCTGCCCGGCTTCTTTTCTCTTGTCGGATGGGGCGAGCGGACGGCTTTCGCCGCCTGCTCGCACCGCTATCGTACATTGACCTTACTTCTCCCCTACGGGTGCTCACGTGGCGGCCCGGCTACATTGCCAGGGTATTTCTCTGCCACTTACCTCGTCTTCCCCGTTTCGAGCTTTTTCCGTGGCACGGAGTGAAGCTCTTCGTTCAGGCATCAGGGCGGCCGACTGGCCGCCCCGCTTCTGGACCTCCTATGCGGCAAGTCCAATGTCTCTCTGACCGAGGATCTCCTTTGCCTTCTCGAAGGCAAAGCGAACCATGTCGTAAGTTACCGGCTCGTTGGCTTCGGCAGAGAGGATCTCAGAGACCTCGCGGTAGCTGTGGCCCATGAGGACCAAGCGGACCACGGCTCGTTGCCTGGTATCTGCGAGAGAATCGACCGCCATCTGGACATCGAGGGCCAGATCGCGGCGACTGTCATCGCTTCTCTTGTCGCGAAAGTTCAGGACATCGTTCCCGGAGGGATTGACGAACACGCCATCCTCCGGAGTGTCCCCGCGACGAAGCTGGTTTGTGTTCTCACGGTAGAGCTTCCACGCGGCTTTTATCGCTTTGTCTGAAACGACCGACCGCCAGAAACCGCCAATCCTCGGCTTATCGAGGTCGCAGCCGAGAATGCCTTCTCGCTTGCATTTCATGCCGAGAAGGTGGACCGTCTCGCATCGCCATTCGTCCCGGAGATCCTTCTGGGCTTGAAGCTCATCCCAATTGGCCGGCGGGCAGTCACCACGCCAGCCCCGAAGCTTTTTCGAGTACCCAGTGGATGTCACGGCCCAGACGAGGGCGAGAATGAATGGGCTCCGCATCACTTCGGCGGAGATTTCGTCGTTTGTGGCTCCTCGGGTTTTTAGCGCGAGGAGCTTCTCTTGAAATGCCTTCTCGATTTTGTCCATCCGGTCTCGGACAAAGTCCTTGCCGGAACGTTTCTTTTCCACGTACCGACTCCAGCTTTTGATTTCCCCCGCTCTTCTTTTGCGGAGGGCGGGGGTCGAATTGTCAAAGAGCAAGTGCTTTCAGTTCGGGTGGGGACGAGACAAAGCTCGTCTCACCCTCTCTATCTTCCCCTCAAGGATCGCTGTGTCTAGGACAGATGGACGCAAACAGCCGATGTTTCTATTCTGTATGGACACACCATCCATACACCCTAGAAGCCGCAGCGGGCCCAGAGGGAGCCTGTCCGATGAAGCGTTCCGCGAAACGAGAGCGGGAAGGAGAGGGGCGTCTTCGTCCAACGATGGAGTCGCTCAGGGTCTTTGTGGAGCTTTCGCACAAGATCAGAGCAGCCGTGAAGCAGGGGACGCGTTACGCGTCACTCAGCGAGGCAGCAGAGGGGCTTTCGGCTTCGTACTCGAAGTCGAACGTCTTTCGCGCACTTGAAGAGCTTCGGAAGGTCTACGGCAGGCAGCTTGTGAACCGAAGCACGGTCACGCTAACAAAGGAAGGGGAGGCGGTTCTCGCCTGGGCAGAAGCACTCCTTGAGCACCACGCAAAAGGCATGACGTGGCCGATCGGCAAGACGGAAGAGATTCATATCGGCACCTCGAACTGGATTCTCACATTTCTCCTTCCCGAAGTAATCGAGGCCTACTTCGGAGAGCGTGCAAAGCGAAGGCGAAAGGCTCCGGGACTCTCGGAGGTGAGTCTCACCTTTTCCGAGTACGATGTGGAGCAGCTTCTACTCGACCTCAGAAAGGGTGTCGTTCATGCTGGTCTTGCGGCCGTCTTTTCCGCCGGCCCGTGGCCAGATCTCTTTGTCGAGACCGTGCGAGAGAAGGTCGAAACGGTGATGATCGCGTCGTCTTATGATGAGCGATGGGGGAGGGATGCAAGACGACGGAGAAAGTATGTGTCGCTATCGGATGTCGCGGCGGACACTGTCTGCGTCCTAAGGTCCGATCTCGATACGGTGCTCGCCGGATTCCCGGAGCCAGTATCTCCAGGAGGCCGGATCGTAGTTGAGAGCTACGCCTCTGTCGTTTCTCTTGTCCGCGCCCGTGTCGGAGTTGGCTTCATCCCTGGGCTTGGTCGCGGTGACGAGTCAGAGCATACCGCTTACCAGGGGCTTGAGGTGTATTCCATCAAAGAGGCGACTCCGCCTCGGACGCTCGCAATTCTTCACAGGTCAGGCGAGGAGCTTTCCGACGAGGTCGAAGAGTTCCTTCGGGTCGCAAAAGTGAGGCTTTCCTAACGGAAGCCTCGAAGGGCAGGCGTCGGCCCGCTTGCCGCGAGCGATGAAGCGTGCAATAATTCCAAGGAAGAAATGGATAACATCCGAGGGTTTATTGCAATGCCCCGACGTCAGGACAGTAAGATGGACGCCGCTATTCGCCTCCTGAAGGCAAAGGGGAGCGTTCGTCCGCGTGATCTTGCGGAGCATGGCATCCCGCCCGATTACCTCGACAGGCTGTACAGAAGAGGGATCGTTCAGCGAGTTTCCCGAGGAGTCTACTCCTGGCCGGAAGCGGAAGTCACTGAGCACCATAGCATTGCGGAAGCTGTCCGCCAGGTGCCCCGTGGAGTGATCTGCCTTCTCACCGCCCTTAGCTTTCACGGTCTCACCACCCAGTCGCCGCACGAGGTGTGGCTTGCGCTCGCTCCAAAGGCGTGGGCACCGCGCATCAAGTATCCAAAGATCCGAATCATGCGCTTCTCGGGGCCTGCCCTGACAGAGATGATCGAGGAGCACCAGATCGAGGGCGTTACCGCCCAGGTGTTCACACCCGCAAAGACGGTGGCCGACTGCTTCAAGTTCCGCAATAAGGTTGGGCTCGACGTCGCTCTCGAAGCGCTCCGCGATTGTTGGCGTGAAAAACGGGCAACGATGGATGAGCTCTGGGCTGCGGCCCACGTCTGCCGAATGGCGAACGTCATGCGGCCCTACCTGGAGTCGCTCGTATGAACGGCAGGAACGTCGCTGCCTCGATTCGGCAACGAATCCTGAACGTGAGCCATAAAACCGGCGAGGATTTTCAGCTTCTGCTGAACCGATACGCAATCGAACGCCTGCTCTTCCGCCTCGGCGAGTCAGAATACTCAAACCGCTTTGTCCTCAAGGGAGCTATGCTCTTTGCCCTCTGGACCGGCGAGATGCACCGGCCAACGAGAGATCTTGATCTCCTCGGCTTCGGAGATGCAACCGCGGAAGAGCTTGCGAGGGTGTTCCACTCGCTTTGCACCCGCGCGGTCGCAGATGACGGGCTCGTTTTCGACCGAGACACCGTCCATGTCGAACCGATCCGGGAAGATCAAGAATACGGGGGCCAGCGTCTTACCTTGCTCGCACGGCTTGGGACCGCCCGCGTAAACCTTCAGGTGGATATCGGATTCGGGGACGCGATCACGCCCAAAGCAGAACTCGTGAGCTACCCGACGATTCTCGAAATGGAGCCGCCTCGGCTTCGCGCCTACCCCCGAGAGACGGTTGTGGCAGAGAAGCTCGAAGCGATGGTCAAACTCGGGATGGCAAATAGCCGCATGAAGGACTTCTACGACGTCTTCATCATTGCCCGAACCTTTCAGTTTCACGGCTCCGTCCTTCAGGATGCGATAGCTGCAACCTTTGCACGCCGTGGGACGGCAATCCCTGGTGAAGCACCACTCGCGCTCACGGAAGAGTTTGCCCGCGACGCATCCAAGCAAAAGCAGTGGCAAGCCTTCACGAGGCGAAGCGGATTGGGCGAGAAGGTCGGAGAACTTGAGGAAGTGGTCGCAGTGCTCGCAACTTTCCTATCCGAGCCGCTCTCGGAATTGGTGGAGGGGAGAGAGTTCTCTCTCCTTTGGAAGGCCGGTGGCCCGTGGAAGCCGCAAAAATAGAGAGACGCCCGAGAGCCCTCCATTTCATCAACGGCCAGGCACACGGCTGGTTCTTGTTGAGTGAATCCTGACGAAGCGCCAGGCATTCGCCCGCCCTTTCACTAGCCGGCGACCGCCTGCGCCTCCGGTCATTTCGCAGCAACCCTTGGCCATCTGACGCTGGCCAGCGGCTTGCCATTGCTTCCTTCCCTTCGGCTTTTCGGTTCGGCGGCACCTTTCTCGTCTCGCCTTTCGAGACCTCTTCGTTCGCTCTGCTCCCTTCCCGCCGGTCGGCGGCGGCATTGGTCTTCAAATCCGGGCGAAAGACCAACGCCCCCACCGCCCACCGGGAAAACGTTCTCCGGTGAGGAGGGAGGGGCCAAACGAGAAGGAGAGTGGAAGCCATGAAGAGCAAACCGAAGAGCAAGTTCGCAGTAAGCCTTGAAGAGCTACTCGAAGCAGTCGAGCGAGACGAGAATATCGGGTTTTGCGCCGTCTGCGGAGCAGAGGCCTAC
>CAYRDG010000017.1:0-105350 GCA_964422915.1 uncultured Frigoriglobus sp.
CACTCGGTCACGAATCAGAGAATGCCTCGACGCAAACCGTGGCGTGACCTCCGCAGGGCACGATGCGTGCGTTGATCGTCGGGGAGAATGTCCTGGGGCGGAACTCAGCCGAATGGAGTGGCTGCCGACAGGAGCAACGCTTGCCCGCGGCGGGTCATCATCTGTTGCGCCAGCGCCGCGGGTTGCTTGGCAGACAGACTGCCGGGCCGGCTTCGGGCGTACCCCAGGACACAGTCGGCCAACTCCAGAGCGAAGGTGGCGTCTGGACCAGACGGCTCCAGAAGGCACCTTCCATGACAGACTCAAATTGCCGAGGTCGGCCGGGTAGGCGTGGGCTGGCGTGCCCGGTCGATCACCTCGATACGAAATGTCACACGCCCGCGACCACCGTCGAGACAGGCTTGTCGATCACACAGGAGCGCACAAAGCTCTCAGCCCTTCAGCGCCTCGTCGTGCTTGAGGCCGCTGGGTGGCAGGTCGGCGCGGCGGCAGTTGGCGAGCGCGGCCTTCGCTCCGGCGTACTGGTCGGCGTCGTTGTCCTCCCACTCGATGCTCACCGCGCCCTCGTACCCAACGCGGTTCAGTTCGATGAAAATATCCTCCAGTGAGTTGGCATCGCGTGCGGTGCCAGCAGTGACGAAGTTCCAGCCGTTGGTCCAGTGCCCCATCGGCCGGTGGCCGCCCAACCGCCCGGCGCGGCAATGTTCGCGAGCCACCCACACGCCCTTCACATGCGCGCAGTGGATCGAATCCTGGAACTCGCGGATGAACTCGATGACGCTGACGTTCTGCCACTCCATGTGTGAGCCGTCGAGGTTGAAACCGACCACACCCTTGAAGCCCGCGTCGTTCATGTGCCGGATGTAGTCGCCGGCGCTCTCGATGTCGCCCATCGCGCGTTCGCTTGGGTGACATTCCAGGTCGAAGGTGATGCCGTACTTCTTGCACTCATCCCACACGGGCTTGAAACGCTCCACGAGCAACTCCAGCGACACCTGCCGGACATCCGGGATGTCGTAGCCATCCATTGACGTGGGTAGTGGCGGAAAGAGGAACCAGTGGCTCCAGCAATTCGCCGGGCTACCGACAAAGCCCGGCAGCGCCACGCGGCGCCCCTGGAGTTTCGACAGATGACCCGCGTAACGCGCGCACGCGAGCAGGTCGCGCCGGGCCTCTTCGTGAATCAGTTTGCCGACTTCTGTCGGCACGAAGTACGGATCGGTGCGCGGCGGGTTGTGGCCAGCCTTGCGCCACTCGCGGTACGCGGCGCGAGCCTCGCCTTTCGGGTTACAGAAGTTGAGCGTCTTGGCACCAGGTTCATCGCCGAGAACCTGCCCCTGAAGGTGTGTCGCGACCGTGAAAATCTCCAGCCCATGACTCCTGGCAACCCCGACTCGTTCCTGCGCGTAGGCAGCCGCGCCAGCGTCGGTATCGCATTTACGGAGGTCGAGTTCCCAGGAGGCTTCTTCCCAGCCATCGAAGCCGGTATCGGCGATGAACTTCACCCATTTGTCGAACGGTACGCCGCCGAATTGCCCGCGGACCAACCCGATCTGATGGTGGCTGCCCTTGCCGGCCTTGTGAACCGGCTTGCCCTGAGCGTCAACCGTTTGCGCGAAGCCCATGTTCGTTCCTCATGTCGGGGGAAGGTGTGTTGGTGGGAATGGGATGCACCGCAGACTTTATGGGGAGCGTGTGTCCGCCGCAAGCGGGCAAGTGGGCTTTCCGCTTGCCTGGCACCATCGCGCTGCTATCCCATTCCGCATGACCGCTGATCGACTCCTGCTCTGGCTCGTGCGCCTCAATGCCGTCATCCTGCTTTGCGCATTGCCGTGCGCACTACTGCCGTTCGCGTGGATGGATGCCATTCACCGCGACTGGCTCGGCCTCGGCTCGTTGCCGGAACTACCCATCATCCAGTACATGACACGGTCGCTGTCGCTGGTATACGCCGGGCACGGGTTCGTTGCCCTCGCGATCGCACTCGACTGGACACGCTACCGGACGCTCGTTCCCTTGCTGGCATGGCTGCACATCGGGTTCGGGCTGGCGATGGTGGCAGTGGATCAGGAAGCAGGGTTGGCATGGTGGTGGGTTGCGGTCGAAGGCCCGTCGCTGATCGCGATCGGCATCATCCTGCTCTGGCTGTACTGGCGCGCGCAACGAGGCGGATCGGCGATTCCCTCGGTCACCAACGCGCGAACCTGAATCGCACGCAGGTCGTTGCATCACGGCTCGCATCGCGGATGATGGCGGGTATCCATCACTGGAGGCATCACCATGTCCGGCCCTTACTACCCTGATCGTCGCGAACTCTTCGCTTCCTCGGCCGCTGCGCTGGGCACTGGCGGGCTGACGACAGGAATGGTGGCAGCCGACAGAACACCCAACGCGCCACGGAAGAAATACGCCTACAAGAAGTCGATTAACCTCTGGGCGTTCCCATATCCGCAGAAGATGACGCTGGAGCAATGTCTGGGACTGGCGAAGGACGCAGGCTTCGACGGGATCGAACTGAACTACGACCTGGAAAGTGACCTCTCACCGAAGAACGGGCCGAAGGAGTTCGCGGCGATCCGGCGCAGCGCGGAGAAGATCGGTATCGCGATCAGTGGAATGTGTTCGTTCCTCTTCTGGCCCTACCCTCTGACGAGTAACGACCCGGCGAAACGTGCTCGCGGTCTCGAACTGGCCAGCAAGATCGCGGAATGCGCCGCCGCACTCGGGACAGAGAACGTGCTGGTGGTGCCCGGCGCGGTTCACATCCCGTGGCGCACCGACCACGAACCTGTACCCAACGACGTGTGCGACCGGCGAGCAAAGGAGGCCGTGAAAAAACTCATCCCGCAGGCGGAGAAGCTCAAAGTCTATCTGAACATGGAGAACATCTTCTTCAATGGCTTTCTGATGAGTCCTGGCGAGATGAGCGATTTCGTGGATTCCTTCAAGAGCGATCGAGTGCGTGTCCACTTCGATACCGGCAACATCATGCAATATCAGTTTCCAGAACACTGGATCGCACAACTGGGGCCGCGGACAAAAAATATTCACCTCAAAGAGTTTACCAAAAAGGGGACCGACTCGTCGCTGGAAGCGTTCCGCCCACTGCTTGACGGCACGACGAACTGGCCCGCAGTGCTGGAATCACTCGACGCCACTCACTACCAGGGTTACCTCACGTTCGAGTACTTCCACCCCTATCTCCACTGGCCCGAAGCACTCATCTACCAGACCGCCGACTCCCTCGACCGGATGTTGGGGCGGAAAGGGTGAGGGATCATCTGCGTGTGACGCAAACCGCACCGCGATGAAACGAACGGATGCAGTGCGCCACGACGTGGGACAGGGTGTCGGCCACCTGTTCCCTCGAGATTACTCCTTCAGTGCCCAGGTGAACCATTCGTACAAGGCCGCGTTCGATTCTGCCGTGGGAGAATGCCCCCGGCGGTTCGTCATGGCGACCCGGTGTCTCACACCCAGGAGATTGTTCACCGCGATCAGGTGATTCAGTGCCTTCCAGCGTTCCGGTTTGTCCTCCGCACCACCGGAGACAAAGAACGGGCGCGGCGAGATCAGTGCGTGCAGATCTGTAAGATCGCGTTTATCAGCCACCAGTTTCTTGTAAGCACCCGTGCGTGGATTCTTCTCACTGGGGATTCCTTCCTTGCGCTGCTGCTTGAGTGCAGCGTCGAAGCCGAGATACCACTGCTCCCAGTAGTTCACGTTCGCGCGTTTCTCGTCGAACACAATACCAGGGTCGCTGGTCGCTCCGCATGCGAAGCCGTCGTGCAGCGCCAGCGCGAACATCGCCCACTTTCCACCGTAGGAGTGACCCACCACCCCGATGCGTTTCGGGTTGACGTTTGGCATCTGTTGCAACACCGTACAACAATTCGCCGCTTCATATGCCTGGAACGAGAGTGGTTGTAACTGGCACTTTTCTCTCGAAGGATAGTGCAAGCCCGAACCGCCGCCGAGCGCAAGCGTGACGAATCCCCTTTTGGCCAGGTCAATCGCAAACGTGCTCGTGGATGGGTTCTTCCCTTTCCCGATCGGCGTACTCGCCTCGTAATAGACAACCAGCACCGCAGGGAACGGCCCCTTGCCTGGCGGCACAAGCAGGTACGCATCGCTGGAAGTGCGGCCGGGCGATGTCTCGATCTTCAGTCTGTACTGCGCGATACCGCCGCGGTCCTCCTTCACGCCGCGTTCCACTTTCGGTTTCGCGATGAGCGCGGGCCACTCACCCATCACACTCATCCAGTACTTGCGAATCTCCGCGCGGCGTTTGGGCCAGTCGGCCGCGATCTTCACCGTGGTACCGTCGTCAAACGTGAGCGGTGAACGGTAGTGGCCAAAGTCGCTGGCGAATTCCTTCGGCGGTGTGAAGTATGCGGCGATCTTCGCCGGCGGGTCGCTGCCGAATGCCGACAACAGCGACGCGAGGATAAGGATGAACACAACGGAGAGACGCAGCGGCATGTGGCTTCCCCTGCATTGGGCGACCGGTGATGGTGCAGTGTGTATTCATCCGACACGAAACTTCGCCAGAGCCTTATCGTCAAGTTCCACACCAAGGCCCGGGCCATCGGGCACCTTCGCGTAAGGCGGGCCGAGGTCGAGTGGGTTCGCGATGATGTCGCCGTCGTGATAGATGGGGCCGATGGTGTCCGCTGGGAAACTGTCGCAGTCGATCTCAGGGAACGCCGCCGCAACGTGTAGCATCGCGGCAGTGCCGATGCCGAGTTCCAGATTGCTACCGATGGTGCAACGGATGCCGGCCGCCTTTGCGACGGTAACGACCTCGGCCGCGCCCGCGATGCCGCCATGCTTGCCGGGGTAGATGCTGAGAATGTCCGCGGCACGATGCGTCGTGAGGAGCCAGGCATCCTGAAGCGTAAAGACGCTTTCGTCGGCCATGATGGGCGTTGGCGTGAATCTTCGCAGTTCAGCCAGTGCTGCGGGGTCGCCTGCCGGGATCGGTTGCTCCGCGAGAAGGAGATTCACATCGGCAAGTTCGCCGAGGCAGTATCGGGCTTGCTGAAGTGTCCACCCGCAGTTGGAATCGGTCGTCACCGGGAACTGTTTCGGCGTCACCTCGCGCACCGCGCGGACGCGAGCGATATCTGTCTCCGGGTCTAGGCCCGTCTTGACCTTCACGCACGTCACACCGCGTGCGAGATGCTCTTCCGCCATCGTGCGCGAGCCGTCGATGTCGCGCGCCCAGACAACGAGTTTGATGCGAACACGATCGCGCACCTTGCCGCCGAGCAGTTGATACACCGGCAGGCCCGCGGCTTTCCCAGCGATGTCCCACAGCGCGATCTCCACCGCGCACTTCGTGAATGGGTTGAGTTTGATGGTGAAGTCCATCGCGCGGCGAGCCGCCGTGATGTCGCGGGGGTCGCGGCCGATCAGTTGCGGTGCGAGATACTCCTCGATGACTGCCACGGTGCCGCGCTGCGTCTCACCGGACCACAGCCCGGAAATCGTCGCCTCGCCCAGGCCAACAATTCCTTCATCGGTATGCACTTTCACGATCACATATGGCGAGGTGACGTGCTCTCCATGCGCCGTCTTCGCAGTCATCCCCTTCTTCAAGGGGACACAAACAGGTATCGCCTCAATACGCGAGATTTTCATGGAAACTCCAAAGGAGGTCTGTTCGCGAATCTGTTAGTTGTTCTGGCCGATCTTCTCGCCTGTGTGGCAAATTCCTCATTCCAACATCCGCCGAAGGACGTTCTCCGTGATGCGCGAGACGAACTCGTCCACGGGCAACGAAGCGACATAGTTGATGGAGCCAACCGAGAAGACCATGCCGCCTGATGGCGTGTCCAGAATGAGCATGTGCGCGCCGCCATCGTCGGGGTTCTCGCCCTTTGCCAGTAGTTTCGCATTCCTGGGCGACGATCGCGAAAGTTTGTCAGTTTCGTGGCCGCTGGCACCGCCTGGGCAGCGCATGTGTAGCGAGCGTTCACCGAAGGTGTCGCCCGTCTTCAGCCCCGTGCGGTCGAAGACCCAGTGCGCGGCATCGACAACGCGATACGGCGCGCCGGTCATCGCGCCGGCGGGCGTGAAGACACAGCCGAGCAGATTCGCCTCGGATTCGTGCCGGATCGCCATTCGGCTTTCGAATCCGCCCAGCCTCTTGACATCCAGCCCGTGGATCGCACGGTTAAAGTGCACAACCGTACCACTGGAGAGCAGTTCCACTTCACAGTTGAGGCCATTACCGCCGAGGTATACCAGTCGCCCACCCTCCCCAAAGACCCATTGCTTGACGCGATCGTACATCCGGCGTGTCCAGTATTCCGGATGCACTGCGGTTACCAGTACGCGGTATGCGGCGAGGTTCAGCGTGCCATCATCGAGTTGCGTTTCCGCGAAGTAGTCGTAAGGGAAGCCGCAACGCTCCAGCCAACCGAGGAGCCGCCATTCGGCCGGGGCCAGGTGGCACGCCTGCCGACCTTCAATCGGATCGGTGATCCTTTCGGCGAAGTCGATGTGGTTGAACGGCTCGGGCCGATCGAGCGACAGCGGCGGATAGTTCTCCACGCTCCAGGTGAAGTGCCCGGCGTCGGAGTAGCGTTTCAGTTCGGCGCGTGAGTTGATCGTTGGCGTCGGCGGCAAGCCGTCGGCGTGGATGTAGTTACTGCGCCCACCGAAGGAGTTGTACGCGTTCCAGGTGAAGTTCGAGGCCAGCACTGCCATGGCCGCATGGGGCCTTGTAGGTGCCACGATCCACGGAAAGCTGAACTGGCGGCCACCGGTGGTTGACGCACGGAAGTAGTATAAGCCGCTTCGAGAAGGTGCCGCGACGAACTGCGAGTGAACCGAGTTAGCGTAGCCAATTGTGTTCCACTCCACGCCAGTCTGTGAGTAATCGCCATCGGGCGTGACCTGCATCACCGCGCGCGGCGCGTGCTCATCGTGCCAGCCCAGCGACTGCACGAACTCCGGTTCCCATCCATATCGCCAGAGTTCGAGCTTGTACGGCTCCACCGAGTGAACGCGGAACTCGGACTTCTCCCCGCTGCGTGCCCACTTCGGCCATGCATACCCCAGGAGGCAATCAGTGAGTAACCGGAACTGATACGGTTCATCAACGGGCAACACAATACGACTGAACTTCGCGCCAAAGCCCGGCTTCTGAATGACCACCCGATACTCACCAACTGGAAGGTGAACATGCACCGCCCCACTGGCACGCGATCGCGTCTCGAACAACTCACCGTCCGTGCTGGTGAACTCCAGCGCGGCATCGGGCACTGCGAGATAACGCTCGTCGCTGACGTAACCGATGAGGGAGAGCATTCACGTCTCCGAAGGCAGGGAGGTGACATTTCACCAGAACACAAGGTTGAAGGCGAGCGCCGAAGGGGAAGAATTGATTGCGAATCACGGGGTCACCCGATAGCCTTGCGCTGTGTTTGACTCCATACGCGTGATCTGCTGCCCCTGACGCTGCCAATGTCGTCCCCCGAACTCGAAGACACGGACCTGACACCGAGCCGGGCACGATTCGTCGTCACCGCGTGGCTCTGTGGGCTATCAGGTGTCCTTTACCTCGATCGTATCTGCATGGGGCAGGCGGTCGTACCCATCCAGAAGGAACTCGGCTTCTCGAACACCGGTATGAGCTTCGTGCTCATGTCGTTCACGCTGGCCTACGGTATATTCGCTGTCCCTTCGGGGCGCTGGGGCGACCGACGCGGGCCGCGACATGTACTCTCGCAGATCGTCCTCGCCTGGAGCATCTTCACAGCACTCACTGGCGCCGCGACTGGCTTGATCTCGATGGTGCTGGTGCGATTTCTCTTCGGCGCCGCGGAAGCCGGCGCCTTTCCGAATGCTGCGAAGATCATGGAACGCTGGTTCCCTGTCAGTGAGCGTGGACGCGTGCAAGGGGTCATGCTCGCGTTCTCACAACTCGGCGCGGTCGCAGCTCCGGCAGCCACTGCGTACCTCATCCACCTCGCCGGCTGGCGGCTGGCGTTCTTCGTGTATGGCTCACTCGGCCTCGCCTGGGCAATCGGTTTCTGGCTCTGGTTCCGCGACGATCCGGCGAAGCACCCCCGCGTGAATCCGGCCGAACTCGCGCACATTCATACGGAAGCATTGCCGCCAAAGACCGACGCTGACACGGTGCCGTGGAGCGCGGTGCTGACCAATCGCGGCATCATTGCACTCTCTGCGATCATGGTTTTCGGCGCGTTCTACACTTACTTCTTCTACTCGTGGTTCCAGAAGTATCTCAACGCCTCGCGCGGCGTCGGGAACGTCGAAGCGGGGAATCTCACGTCGCTGGTGATGGCCGGTTCTGCCGTGGGGATGCTCGTGGGTGGGTGGCTCGCCGACCGCCTCTCCAAGTGCGTGAATCCGCTGCGTGCGCGACGCAGTCTCGGCGTGGTCTGCTATCTCGCAGCCGCGGGGTGCCTGTTCCTCGGCATCCGCCAGGACGACGCGCTGTCGCTGGCCACGCTCTGGGGTGCGTCCTTCTGTGTGATGCATGTCACATTGCCGAATTGGTGGTCGGTCGTGATCCCGCAGTCGGGCCGACACGTCGGCGCGCTCTTCGGACTGATGAACGGCATTGGTGTTCTCGGAGCGATGGCCTCGCAGGGCTTCGTCGGCGTGTTCGTTGACTGGCAGAAGTCGCGCGGCCTCAGCGGTCGCGCCGCGTGGGACCCGATCTTCGACGTATACGTTGCCGTGCTCTTGCTGAATGCCGCCGCGTGGTGGCTCTACCGCTACGTTCCGCTGCCCGGACGGGCCGAGATTCCGGACGACGAAGAGTGGTAATGCGAGGCACTCCGGCCAGCCAGGTGAGGAACCGTCATGCTCATCGACGTTCACAGCCACTTCTGGGAATACCCGCGCGACTTCACCACGGATTTCCGCGAACAGGCCAAGCGTGCCCGCGCCGGCGTCGAGGTTGATCTCACTGTGCGCTACGAAGACTACATGGCCGCATGTCGTGTGCCCGTGCGTACCATCGTCTTCGGCGGCAAGGCGAGACTCTCTGGCATCTGGGTCGATGATCGGCGGATCGCGGACTACGTGGCACAACACCCGGCGACGCTCATCGGTTTCCTCTCCGTCGATCCGACACAGCCCGGCTGGGAGAAAGAACTCCGCGACGGGCATGAGGAACTCGGTCTTCGTGGCATCAAGCTCCTGCCGATGTACGCGGGGTTCCATCCGGCCGACGAGCGACTCGAACCGCTCTGGCGATACGCCGAAGCACATCGACTGCCAGTCTTGCTGCATACCGGCACAACCTTCGTGAGTCAGGCACTCCTTGAATACACGTTGCCAAGACACATCGAGGCGGTGGCAATTCGACACCCCGATGTGAAGATCATCCTGGCACACCTCGGCCATCCCTATGAGGGCGAATGCGTGGTTACGATCCGCAAACATCCGAACGTATTCGCCGACGTCAGCGCCCTGCATTACCGGCCATTCCAGCTCTACAATAGCCTTATGCTCGTACAGGAGTACGGAGTATGGGACAAGGTTCTCTTCGGTACCGACTATCCCTTCACCACTGTGAACGCGACACTCGACGGACTGCGAAGCCTCAACATGATGCTCGAAGGGACCGCGCTGCCGCGCCTGAACGAGGAAAAGATTGAGGCGATGATTGCCCGCGACACGCTCGCCCGACTCGGCATTGCGTGATGGAATTGGCAGCGTCATCGTGTAGGCTAGAATGATCTCACCGTGCTCATCCGGTCAGCCGGAGCCTCCCTGATGCCGACCCGCCTGATTCCGCACCTTGCTCTTGCCGGCGCACTGCTGAGTCTCCCTTCTCCGTCGCGTGCCACCGCACCGCCCAGCGCGGTCGACTTCAACCGCGATGTGAAACCGATCTTCGCCCGACACTGTGCCTCCTGTCACGGCACGACGAAGCAACGAAGCGGGTTGCGGCTCGATCGGCGCTCTGATGCGATTGCCGGCGGTGACTCCGGCAAGGTGATCGTGCCTGGCAAGGCCGCCGACAGCCGACTCATTCAACTCGTCACTTCCAGCGATCCTGATGCGCGAATGCCACCGAAGAAAGCAATCACCGCGGCGGAGATTGCGATACTCCGTGCGTGGGTCGATCAGGGTGCGAAGTGGCCCGACGATGGTTCCACGGAAGCCAACCCCACCGACTGGTGGAGCTTCCGACCGCTCGCGCAGTCGAAGGTGCCTGCAGGCACGAACCCTGTCGATCACTTCATCCGCAGGAAACTCCAGGAGAAAGGGCTGTCGCCTGCGCCCGAGGCCGACCGCCGCACTCTTATCCGCCGACTCTACTTCGACCTGATCGGGCTACCACCCTCGCCGCAGGAAATCGAAGCGTTCGTGTCTAGCAACGACGCGCATGCCTACGAAAAACTCGTCGAAAAACTCCTCGCCTCGCCACACCACGGCGAGCGCTGGGCGCGGCACTGGCTTGATGTGATTCACTTCGGCGAAACGCACGGTTACGACAAGGACAAGCCCAGACCCAATGCCTGGCCGTACCGTGATTACGTGATCCGCGCGTTCAACCAGGACAAGCCCTATGCCCGCTTCGTGAAAGAACAGGTGGCCGGCGACATCCTCTATCCGGGCACCACAGACGGCATTGTGGCACTCGGCTTCCTCGCTGCTGGGCCGTGGGACTTCATCGGTCATGCCGAGGTTTCCGAAACGAAGATCGACGGCAAAATCGCACGCCACCTCGACCGCGATGACTTCGTCTGCAACACCATCGGCACGTTCATGGGACTGACGGTGGGATGCGCACAGTGTCACAACCACAAATTCGATCCGATCTCGCAGGAAGACTACTACCGACTGCACGCAGTGTTCGCTGCCATTGATCGAACTGACAGACGATACGACGCCGATCCGAAGGCCGCCGCCCAGCGAGTGGAACTGGAGACCAGCAAGAGGTCGGCCGCCGCGCGCCTCGCACAACTGGAGGCAGAGGCACGCAAGAAGGCCGGGCCAGAACTCGCGACTCTCGATACGCAACTCGCCAGTGCCACGACGCCCGCGACAGCAGCCAAGCCGCCCGAGTTCGGTTACCACTCGCAGATCTCCGCGAAGCCGGACACGATGAAGTGGGTGCAGATCGACCTCGGTGAGAGCGTGAAGCCCAGCCTCGTTGTGATCAAGCCATGCCACGACGACTTTGCCGGGATTGGCGCCGGTTTCGGGTTCCCGGTTCGCTTCCGCATCGAACTGTCCGACGACGCGAATTTCCAGTCGAGTGTCGTACTCGCAGACGAGACAGCGACCGACTTTCCGAAGCCGGGAATGGCTCCGTACCACGCGAAAGCCGGTGGCAAGAGCGGGCGCTACCTTCGCGTGACGGCGACGAAGCTCGCATTGCGTCAGAACGATTACATCCTGGCGCTGGCGGAACTCGAAGCCTTCGACACCGACGGCAAGAATCGCGCGCGCGGCAAGCGTGTGACCGCGCTCGACAGCATCGAAGCGCCGGTACGGTGGCGGGCGAGTAACCTCACCGATGGCCTCGCCCCCCCTGGCCCGAAGCTCGCAGGGGCCGAGGTTGCAAAGCTCACCTCGCGTCGCAACGCGATCCTGAAGGCAGCACTGGGTGCGAAGGGTGCAGCCGAGATCGCCGCGCTTCGTGCGAAGCTCACGGCAACTGATGCGGCGCTGGTGAAACTGAATAGTTCACGGCAGTCGGTTTACATCGGCGCGGTCCACACCGGTAGCGGTACGTTCGTCGGTACAGGATCGCAGGGCGGCAAGCCGCGGCCAATCTACGTTCTCTCACGCGGCGACGTGACCAGGCCCGGCAAAGAGATCGGCCCTGGCGCGATCGTCGGGATTCCGGGACTCGATGCCGACTTCCACCTGCAGCCCAATCATACCGAGGCCGACCGCCGCGCTGCGCTGGCGAAGTGGATTACGAATCCGAACAACCCGCTGACGTGGCGTGTGATGGCCAATCGAGTCTGGCAGTACCACTTCGGCCGCGGCATCGCAGACACACCCAATGACTTCGGCAAGATGGGTGAACCACCCACACATCCCGAGCTGCTCGACTTCCTCGCCCACGAGCTGGCGAACCCCGACCGCAAGGCCGGTGGTGGATCGATCAAGCACCTCCACCGGCTCATCGTGACGAGCGCGACTTACAAGCAATCTTCCGCCTCACGACCAGAAGCTGCGAAGCGCGATGGCGACAATCGCTATCTCTGGCGACAGAACCGGCGCAAGCTCGAAGCGGAAGCGATACGCGATGCGATACTCTCGGCCGCAGGGAAGCTCGACTTGACCATGGGCGGCCCGAGCTTCCAGGACTTCGTCATTGAGCACCCGGAGCATTCCCCGCACTATCAGTATCACCTCCACAATCCCGAAGAGCCCAAGTGCCACCGCCGCGCCATCTACCGGTTCGTAGTACGTTCCAAACAACAGCCGTTCATGGTGGCACTCGACTGTGCCGACCCGTCGCTCTCGGTGGACCGCCGCAACCAGACGCAGACTCCCCAGCAGGCGCTGGCGCTGTTGAACAACAAGCTGGCACTGGCGATGGCGAAGCACTTCGCCCAGCGTGTGGAGAAACTCGGAAGCACCAACGCAGAGCGTGTGACTGCCGCCGTGCGGATCGCACTTGGCCGCGCCCCAACTGCCAGCGAGCGCGACGCGCTGGCGGCGTACGCGGAGAAGTTCGGGCTGGCCAGCGCCTGCCGCGTCATTCTGAATCTGAATGAGTTCGTCTTCGTGGATTGAGTCACGCTTCACGGCCAGCCGAGAACTCCACCCACGACACCCGGCGCACTGTTCTCGACTCACGCAGAAACGGCTACTTTCCGTGTGTCGCGGGTGTACCGACTGTCAGAATTGTCCAGGGGTGCGGGTCGAGGGTCTTGATCTCAGGGTGGTCGCGAAGTTCCGCCTGTTTCGGGTGCCACGGCTTGCCAGATGGCGGGCCGTACGTCGCACAGGTTGCCAGTTTCTTCGCGAGCGTCGCCGTCGTGTACTTCGCGTCCAGTGAGTTGGCCTGTGCCAGTACTGGGTCGGTGAGCGCCTTGCGTGCCGCGTTCGCGTCAATCTTTCCTGCGTAGGTCTTGTAGAACTTCAGCCACGCACGGTCGCGATCCTCGGCCTTCCAGACGAACTTGTCCGGTGTATCCTCGGAATCGGCCGGACGTGCTTCGAGGCGCACCTCGGCGTCTTTCGCGTTGTTGCAACCCCAGTAGAAGCCTTTCGTTCCCTCAAACCATTCGCCACGCGAACTCCGCCAGAGCCGGTTGCTTTTCGTTCCCAGTTCCAGCATAGCGATCTCGTTGGTTTTCAGGTCGCCGATGAGCCACTCATTGGCATACAAACCGTTGTTCTTCTGCGAGAGTGTCTTGACCACGCTGTCGATACCCTCGTCGTGCTGGATCGCCTTGCGTGCCCGGCTCACGAGTGAGGTACCTGTGGGGTTGAAGGGAGTCTGGTCAATTGTGGTTTCACACAGGAGGATCCCGGCATCGTTGATGTAATAATCCTGGCTCGACCACACCGCACCAGGGAAGCCCTGCATCACGAACCGATGTCCGCGTCGAGGTTGCACATCGAGCCAGACGTTGACGAACGAGCCGCTGGTCAGTCCGGCCATCGTGATGTGGCCGAAGACGATCTTGCCATCGGCGGTTGCCGGCCCTGTGGCGATGAACGCGGAGCAGTGATCCTTCTTCAATGGCCGTGGTGCCGGCGCGCGGGGAAAGCCGTCACGCGGGAACTTCTTCCCCTCCAGCCCGATCGGTGTCGCCTCCAGTGCTGAGTCCAAGCATTCGATCTCCATCCACAGATTGATGGTCGCCACGTCGAGCACGTCGATGTCGCGGCCTGTGTAGCTCGCGCCGGCGTCGGAAGCGCCCTCGGCGATTCCCTTCAGTTCTTCGAGTTGCTCGTTGTCGATCTTCCGGAGGAAGAGCGCATTGGCGAGTTGCCGCGCCGACTTCCAGCCGTCCGTGGGGGCCTTCGGGCTGCGCTCGGTGGCCAACATCCGGATGTATGCGGCGATCTCTTTCGCCAGGAGACGCCCCTGCTGATAGCCACGGGCATACGGCTCGCCTTCGACATGCAGCACGATCCAGCCGGCCTGCGGGTAGCGATATGCGGGGCCATAGCGTTTCACGTCCTCGCTCTTCGGTCGGTGCCCGGCCGGGATGGCGGCCTCCGGCGCCGCTGCGAGGGCGACAGGGAGAAGGATGCACGAGGCGATGAAAGCCAGGAGTCGCATGCTCTGCTCCGGTATGGAATCGCATGTGCTTCCAGCATCGCAAATCGGCGAGCCTTTGTGAATGGGTGGATGCGCGGAGTTGACGGTGAAATACATGGGCGATCCTGGTATGGGCCGTTGTGGGCAGCTCACGGCGGAGGATTCCGAATGTATCCCATGCGAGTCCGTACCGTGCTGGCCGCGTTCTCCCTCCTTACCGTCGTTGCCTGTACGATCCCAACTTCGCCATTTAACCCACCATCGCTGCGCACGGTGGTGAATGCAGGCGAGGCGACCCAGAGCGTGAACGCTTTTGCCGGCGATCTCCTCGCTCACATGCGGGCGAGGTCTGGCAACCTGATCGTTTCGCCTTACAGCATCAGCACTGCTCTCGCCATGACCGCAAGTGGCGCCGAAGGGACTACACGCGAGGAGATGAATCGCGTCCTTCACCTGCCCGAACCGGACATGCTCGGCCCGGACTTCCGCGCACTGATTACCTGCGTCATGGCCCAGCCGCGCGACGCGAAGGCCCGATCAGAGTTATCCGTCGCAAGTTCATTGTGGGTCCAGAACGAGTATCCGTGGCGAAAGGACTACCTCGCCCGTGCCCACAAGGACTTCCGCGCGGGGTTATTCGAAGTGGATTTCAGACAGCACGCGGAGACGGCACGCGGACGCATCAATCGCAGGGTGGAGAAGGAAACGCGCAACCGCATCCAGGACCCAGTCCCAGCCGGGGCACTCGACGGCGACACCCGTCTGGTGCTCACCAATGCCATCTACTTCAAGGCCCGCTGGCGAACAGAGTTTCCGAAGTCCACCACGCGCCCGGAAGACTTCACGCTTGCGAGCGGCCAAAAGGTCCGGGCACCGCTCATGTACCAGCAGGGGCGTTTTCTCCTGCACGAACCGGATGGCTTCCAGGTGTTGAGGTTGCCGTACCACGGCGACACGGCGATGTACATCTTCCTGCCGCGTGCGCACGACAGGCTGCCGGCGCTCGAACGGAAGCTCGACGCGAAGCAACTCGACCTCTGGATGGAGCCCACGAAGAACAACGAGGAAGAAGTGAAGGTGTGGCTGCCACGGTTCAAGTTCACGGTGCCGACGGAACTCGGTGGCGTGCTTCAGAAAATGGGGATGCACCAGGCATTCGACCGGAACCGCGCCAACTTCCACGGCATGACCGACAACCCAAAAGGGTTGTTCATCAGCCGCGTGCTGCACAAGGCATTCGTGGATAACGACGAGGCCGGGACGGAGGCTGCTGCTGCCAGTGTCGTCGTCATGGGTCTGCCAACAGCCGCGCCGCCACCGCTGCCGCCGCGTGTCGCGGAGTTCCGCGCCGATCACCCCTTCTTGTTCGTCATCAAGCACGAGACGACCGGCGTCATCCTGTTCATCGGCCGCGTCGCGAACCCGACACGCGAGTAAGACGCAACGCGCGATGCGACAGCGATTCTAGCTCTCGATCACGGCCTCCGAGAATCGGTTCTGGAGCGCGGCCAGGTGTCTGAGATCCAGAGCATTACCGCGAACGTCCAGATGGTAGAGTCGCAGCCGCGATTCTGGCGCGGTGATCAGCGCCCTGACCGCATCGGAGCCAAGGTGGTTGTTTGCCAGCCCCAGCCACCGGAGCGGAGCACCCGTCGGGTGGCGCACGAGTGCTTTCACAATCTCCGACACGCCGTCGTCGCCGATCCACTGCCCGTTGAGATCGAGCAGTTGAAGATGATTCCACGGAATCACCCAGCCGGGATTGAGGTGCGACATCGCTCCTTCGCGCGCAGTGCCGCCCATCCATGCGAGTCGCAACTCTTCGACTTCCTGCAGGCAGGCGCTTTCGAGAATCGCGCGAAGTTGCGCGGAGTTGAACGCGATGCGGCTGAGGTCGAGCCGGAGGAATTGCCGGTGCGCGAGCCCCGGAAGTGTTTCCGCCAGCCGCGGCCCGAGGTGGGTGATGTCGCTGAGGGCCAGCCCCACGAGTGCCGGGAGCGACGGGCCAGCGAGTACGTCCCGCAGCCAGTTGGGATGAACTGGCGCCGCGTGCAAGCAAAGATCGGTGAGGTTGCCCAGGAACTGACACGAGACCATTGGCTCGAGTTCGACCGGAGAAAGTCGAAATCCGGTGAAGTCGAGTCGCGTGATGCGTTCAAGTTGGGGCACGTCGAAGAGAGATTCGAGCGGCACCGTGGTCGCGCCGGTGGCGAATCGGATGGGTTTGAGACAGCGGATTGGTTCGAGCTGAAACAACTCTGCCGCATCGCGAGCGAATGTGGCGACGTTCACCGTCGCGCGTTCAATGAAGCCTCGCCGGAACTCCCACGATACGAGTCGCTGCTGAAGGTGCCGGGACCACGCGCCGCGATGTCCCTCCAGCAGTAGTTCCGCGAACCGCGTTTGTTTTCGCGCCTCCGCGCTGAACGGCTCGGCCCGTTCCGCCCACACCTGCACGCGGATGAACTGTGCCCGTCGTTCCTGCCCATGTTCCTGAAGCCAGTCGGCGAAGACGAGCCGCGCCGTGTCGTCGTCAGGCTGCGCGATAATGGCGGCCAGCAGCGCGTCGCGCTCGTTCATGGGCGGCTCACTTCACTTCGATCACATAGATGTCGCTGCCGCCGGCGCGCGTCGAGACGAATGCGAGTTTCTTGCCGTCCTTGCTCCACGCGGGCGATGTGTCCTGCGCCTTGTTTTCAGTCAGGTTCACGAGACCGGTCCCGTCGATGTTCATCAACCAGATGTCGTAATTGCCGGAGCGGTTCGACACGAACGCGATCTGCTTGCTGCCAGGCCGCCACGCGGGCCACGCATCGAGGAACTCGCCGTCGGTGAGTTTCTTCACCCCGCTGCCGTCGGCATTCATGATGTGAATCTTTTGCCGGCCACTGCGCCCGCTGGCGAAGACGATCCGTGTGCCATCACTGCTCCACGCCGGGTGAAGATCGTAGGCGGGGTCGTTGGTCAGTCGCTTCTCGTTCTTGCCGCTGGAATCCACGATGTAGAGGTCGGGATTCTTGCCGCGTGTGGAAACCCACAGCACGGTCTTTCCGTCCGGGCGGAAACGTGGCGATTCCTCGAACGCCTTGTGGGGAATCAGCGTCTGATCGTCGCTACCGTCGGCATTGCAGATGTTGATTCGCAGCTTGCCATCGGTGCCCTGAAGCTGATCGTAAACGTAGATAATGCGTTTGCCGTCCGGGGAGAAGTAGCCGTCGAAGTGCGGTTCTTTGTGTTCGGGCAGGAGGCGTTTCATCTCACCGCCGTTCGCAGGCATCGTCCAGAGGGCCATCTTCCCCTGGTGGATACGAGTGAAGAGCAGTGTCTTGCCATCGGGCGACCACTGGATGTGCTGCTTGAAGCTTCTGTCCGTTGTCAGGCGCGTGGGTTCGCCGCCGAGAACGCCGTGACTACTGAGGAGTGAGCCGAGTAGCGCAATGAGGAAGAGACGCGACCGGGCGTGAAACATTCTCATCTCCACCGCGGTGAATCTGCGCGCTCAGAACAGTTCTTCGATCGCGCGGCCGGTTGTAGTGAGGCCGAGTCCGCCAATCTGCTCGCTGGTGAGGCCGACCGCACGAAGAGTGGTCGCATGCAGATCGGCTGGCGTCAGCGGTGTGTCGGCGGGGCGGTCGGCCTTCGCGTCGCTGGTGCCGATGAACCGTCCGCCCTTCACTCCGCCGCCGGCGGCCAGCGCGCAGTAACAGCCGGGGTGATGCTCGCGGCCGGCCTTGTCGTTGATCTTCGGCGTACGCCCGAACTCGCCGACAGCGAGAACCAGCGTGCTTTCCAGCATGCGCCGGTCGTGCAGGTCGGCCAGGAGTGCGCTCATCGCCTGATCGAGCCACGGCGCGTGCCGGTCCTGCATGATCTGGAAGTTGCGATAGTGATGGTCCCAGCCACCATCACCCGCATCTTCCTCGGCCTCAACGTGGTCGCTCCAGTTCACTTGCACAAACGGCACGCCCGCCTCGACCAGCCGTCGCGCAAGCAAGCAACTCTGCCCGAACCGCGTGCGGCCGTAGGTATCCTTGAGGCGATCGGGTTCCTTCGAGAGATCGAAACCCGCAGCGGCAGAGGGAGAGGTGAGCATGGCCAGCGCTCGACCGCGATACTCATCGAATGCCCCAGCCGCGCCGAGTTCGTTCACCTTCCGGTCGGCGCTCGCGAGCGCACCGAGTAGTTTCTGCCGATCGACCATCCGCTCGGGTGTCAGGTCGTTTGGAAGCTGGAGTGCAGGAACCTTCGTGCCAGTCGCCGGGTTATACTCCAGCCGGAAGGGGTCCCAGGCGGCGCCCAGCGGCCCGCCCCCTTCGCCAATGATGGCCTTCTTCCCCTGGTGCAGCTTACCGCCGATGACGAAGAACGGATGGATTCCTCCGCCATCGGGAGCCTTTCGGCCACTGCTCCCCTCGGTGAGAAGCGCCTTCGCCACCACGGAGCCAAGCGCGGGCCGCGGCGAGCCCTGGAGCGGCTTGCCATCGAGCCCGGTGCCGCCTGCGGCACTGCCCGTGAGTCCGATGGTGCCGGCCACACCATGATCGTTGGAGGCTGTGGTGAGCGTGCGCAGCACCGCGAGTTTGTCGGTCTGTCTCGCCAACTGCGGGAAGAGTTCGCAGAATCGTACGCCCGTGATGCGCGTGCCCGTCGTGCCGAATGGCCCACGGTAGTCGAGCGTCGCGTGCGGTTTGGGGTCAAACGTGTCGAGCTGGCTCGGACCACCCCACAGCCACAGCAGGATGACCGCCTTCGCCCGCGCCTGTGGCAGTGAGGATTGACGTGCCGCACGGGCTCGGAGCAGGTCGGTCAGCGATAGGCCCAGAACGCTCGACGCGCCCACTTGCAGGAAGGCGCGGCGATTGAGGCTGGAGCAGGTGTGCGTGAGTCGGCGGCCGATCATCAACATGGAGTGAACCCCTCCGCGGTTGCGTTCTATTATCGGCCAGACTCACAGCAGACACAAGCGCACCCCGATCGGCAATCGGAAAGACGTTATACTGGCTGCGGTATCTGCTCGGAGAATGTGAGGGCATTACATGGCAGAAATCGACCTTGCGGCGTACTTCCATCGAATCAGCTACAACGGGCCACGCGCGTCCACACTCGATACACTCCGCGAGTTGCACCTGCGTCACGCGCAGACGATCCCATTCGAGAATCTCAACCCGCTCCTGAGGTGGCCAGTCAAGCTCGATCTTGCATCGGTGGAAGCAAAACTGGTCCGTGCCGGTCGCGGCGGCTACTGCTTCGAGCAGAACCTCCTCTTCCGTAGTGTTCTGGAAGCACTCGGCTTCCGGGTGGCCGGGCTGGCCGCACGCGTGCTCTGGTACGCGCCAACGGCGATCACGCCGCACACGCACATGCTGTTGCGCGTCGAAGTAGAAGGCGAGTCCTTCCTGGCAGACGTGGGGTTCGGCACCCAGACGCTCACCGGACCGCTGCGTCTTGTGCCAGAAGTTCCCCAGGACACTCCGCACGGACGATTCCGGTTACGGCCCCTCCAGGATCGCGAGTTCGCGATGGAGGCGGAGGTGCTGGGCGAGTGGCGGCCGCTGTATCGCTTCAGCCTGGCCGTGCAGGAAGTTGTCGACTACGAGGTGGCGAACTGGTACGTCTCGACGTGCCCGGCCTCGCAGTTCACCTCCACCTTGATGGCTGCACGACCAGGACCGGGCCGCCGCTGCGTGTTGCGAAACAATGATCTGGGCGTTCACACAGCGGCGGGCACCGAGAGGCGGCTTCTCACAAGTGCGGCCGAACTCCGAGAAGTGCTGACGAGCATCTTCGGCATCGTACTGCCCGCTGTGCCAGAACTGGAGGCGGTGTTGGAACAAGCGGCGGCAGCTCCACCCCTGCGGTGAAGCCGTGCGGAATCATTGCCCCTGGTGAATCTGATCGAAGCGCGCGGCGACAGCGGTGAACGCAGCCACAAGCGTGGGATCGAACTGCCCTGGCGACTCCTTCGTGATAAGCCGCACGGCCTGCGCGTGACCCAGAGGCGGCCTGTGCGGGCGACGGCTGCGCAACGCTTCATACACTGCGACCAGCCCCACGAGGCGTGCCGACAGCGGGATTGCCTCGGCTGCCAGCGAGTCGGGGTAGCCCTCACCGTCCCAGCGTTCGTGATGGCTGCGAGCCACTTCCGCCGCGAGATCCAGTCCAGGTACCTCGCTTCCGAAAGTCGTTGCCACGCCTCCGAGTACCTCCGCGCCGATCGCACAGTGCGTTTGAACGATCGTGCGTTCGGAAGCGTCGAGCCGACCGGGCTTCAGTAACGTATGGCGTGGCACGCCCAGTAGGCCAACGTCATACACCGGCGCGACGGCGGAGAGGAGGCCGACATACCGTTCGTCTTTCAGTCGGGCATACTCGCCGCTTTCGGGTACCGCGCGAGAGAGTGCCCGGACGTATCGCGAGACTCGCTGCCACTGTCCCTCAGAAATCAACTGCGTCTCGGCCAGCAAACGCGAGACCGTCAGTGCCAGCGCCTCGACCACCGCCGGGCGATTCTCGGCACTTGCCGAAGTGGATACCGCGGCACCCACAGGGTCGCCCGCGCGCGATGGGCGGCGCAGGAGTAACGCGCGAGCACGCGAAAGAAACTCGACGGGGGAGAACGGCTTGCTGATGAAGTCATCGGCCGACGATGCCGATAGCCCACCCAGTGCCTCTGCGGGCAACTCACCGGAGGTCAGGAGCACCTTCAGGCGGTGGGTATTCAACCCTTCGGCACGAATTTTCTCGATCAGTTCCGTGCCACTGAGACCTGGCAACCCAACGTCGATCACCACGAGGTCGGGCGGGTCGCGGAGTAACTCCACCAGTGCCGTTTCGCCATCCTCGGCCTCACGCACGTCGCACTGATCCTTCAGAAGTACGAGCATGAGTGCCCGCACACTCGGGTCGTCTTCCACCAGGAGTACTCGACTGCGTGCCCCTCCCGCCACGCCGGACATCGACACAGCGGGTATCACGCCATGTGGCAGCCACAGTGTGAATCCCGTCAGTGCCGCGGAGACCGTGCGTGCCGAGGGAAACCGCAACTCCGGGTCCGGTTCCATGAGCCGCGACACGAGATCGGATATTTCGGCCGGAACTTCGGGCCGTACACGACGGACCGGCTGAGGTGCCGTGGTGAAACGACGGTGCAGGTCCTGGATGGGATTGCCTGATTCCGGGAAGGGGTCGCGCCCGGTCAATGCCCAGTAGAGCGTGGCACCGAGGCTAAAGAGATCGGCGCGACTATCGACGGAATGCGGGTCGCGCGCCTGTTCTGGAGCCATGTAACCGATGGTGCCCAGAACCACTCCCGGCTCCGTGGCCATGTTGGTCGATGGCAAACGTGCCAGACCGAAGTCGAGTACCTTCGCCTGACCATCCGGCGTGACGATGATGTTGCTGGGTTTGATGTCGCGATGCACGAGACCGTGCCGGTGCGCCTCGCCCAGCGCATCGGCCACTTGCCGGAACAGGTCGCACGCTCGCCCCGGCGGTAACGGCCCACGTTCACGCACCAGCGCAAAGAGATCACTTCCCGATATCAGTTCCATCACGAAGTAGTCGCGCGGTGTCGAGCCAGACTTGCTCTGACGGCCGGCGTCGAAGCATGTGACGATGTGTGGGTGGTGAAGTCGCGCCACGGCGCGTGCCTCGCCGTAAAAGCGATGGACCAACCGCGGGCTGACATCCATCGACCGGATCATGACCTTCAACGCCACCTGCCGACGGAGCAGGAGATGCTCGGCGCGATATACCGTGCCCATCCCACCCTGTCCAAGCATGTCGAGCACGCGGTAGTTGCCCAGCACGAGATCGTCGGCCCCCTCCTTGCGGATCGTGTCCAGTTGGAAGCGCGTGAGCAGGTGCAGGCTCAGCAGTTTGTTCAGCAGAGCATCGGCAGAGGTGATGCCAGTGATGGCCTCACGCTCGCTGGCCGGTACTTCCTCCCACTCTTCCGGGAGTAACACTTGCGAGCTGAGCAAACGCGACAGCAACGCCTGGGCAGGCGGGATCGCAGCCTCCATCGTGCCATTCAGAAGCGCAGCACGGCCCAGATCAGTCTGAGGGGGTTCAAACAGGCGGGTCATCAGTTTCTCCCATCGCACCAGCCACACATCGTGACGAGTGGATCGGCATGGCGGACCGGACGTGTGATTCACGGCCGGCGTCTTCCTCAATGGTTACTTGTGTCACAAATCTTGCTTTGACAAACGAAGAGAACGGTATCCGTCAGGAGAACCGGGAATCACACTACAATTCACACCCGGCGTCGAAATCTCCGACTCTGAGTAAACCGATTGCCGTCGCGCGTCGGCACGAGTTTCATCCATGAGGGGAGAACCCGAACACCATCTCTGGTCACGATCAGGCGGTTCGAGATTCCGATTATGTACGGTACGACCACATGCTGAGAGAGAGGCTGGGTCCACATCACATTCCGGCTATACTCTCGCCAGACGAATCTCCCACTACCGGAGGCAAGCCGTGGCACGAACCTGGACGAAATTGGGTGGAGCGGGCGTGTGTGTCGCCGCGGTGCTGACTCTCGCAGTGTTGCGGAACGGCCCGATGACCGCAGCACCCAGGCCAGACCTGAAGCCGACCGCGCATTGGGTCTTCGATTCCGACGCCATCAGTGGCAAGTCCGTCGCGGATCGCTGTGGGAAACTCTCCGGCACGCTCATCGGCACACCGAAGATCGAGGGCCAGCCCGTGCCGCACCTCCACCTGACCGGACCGGCCGACGGCGTGATGATCAAGGATCGCGTCGGTCCAGATGCCGCGTTCCTGCCCAAAGACGCGCTCTCGGTCGTCTCATGGGTGCGAATTGACGAACCATCCGAGTGGGGCGCGTTCCTCGGTTGTTTTCAGGATAACGGTCTCGCCGAGTTCGGCTTCGTTGTCGGCTTCAACAAGAAGAAGTTCTTCTTCGGTCTCGCCACGAAGGCGACCAAGAAGATGACGTACCTCGAATCGAAGTCGGAGTATCCGCGCGGGAAGTGGGTTCATGTTGCGGCGGTGTACGACGGCAAGCAAATGCGGCTCTATCTGAACGGCCAACTCGACGCGAGCAGCGACACGCAATCGGGTCCGGTGCTCTACGCCAAGGCAGCGCCAATGGTCATTGGCCGTTACAAGGACGACGACGAAGATTTTTCGATGCAAGGTGCGATTCGGGAAGTGATACTCTGCCCTCACGCAATCGAGGCAGGGCAGGTGTCGGCGCACTTCGAGGCCGATAAGCAACTGACCAGCTTGCCCTCTGCAGTCCCCGAAGGGCCGCGATTCCTCGTCGAGCCATACCTGCAGTACGTCACGCGCACCGGCATCACGATCATGTGGGAAGCGGAGGAGCCATGCACCGCGACCGTGGAGTATGGCAAAACCTTCCCGCCGAAGCAGCGTGTCGAGGTCGCGAAGGCAAGCGAGATGGGCGAAGTCCCGCTCACGAACCTGGAACCTGGCACGAAATACTTCTATCGCGTCGTCTGCAAGGACGCGCAGGGACGCACGACGGCCAGCAAACCGATGACATTCATGACAGCGCCGGGTCCATCCGATGCGTACAGTTTCGCGCTGTTCGGCGATACACAGCGAAACCCAGTGGTAACGGGAAAGCTCGCGAAGCTGATCTGGGAACGTCGGCCGAACTTCATGATCCACTGCGGCGACGTGGTGAATAACGGTGCGTCGAAAACACAATGGACTGGCGACCTGTTCAAGTCGTGCAGTGAGCTATTTGGCCGCGTCGCGGTCTTCCCTTGCCTCGGCAATCACGAGAACGATCATCCACACTACTACCGATACTTCTCGTTACCCAGACCGGAATACTACTACTCGTACACGTACGGCAACGCCGAGTTCTTCGTGCTCGATACGAACACGCGACGCAACATCCAGCCGAACGGCGAGCAATACAAGTGGCTCGAAAAGGCGCTGGCGTCGTCCACGGCGAGGTGGAAGTTCTGTTACCATCACCACCCGGCATACTCATCAGACGACAACGACTTTGGCAATTCCTGGCGCGGACCCACAACCTCGGGCGACATTCGCATGCGAAGCCTTGTGGCTCTTTACGAGAAGCACAACGTCGATGTGGTGTTTAACGGGCATGTCCACGTCTACGAGCGAACGTGGCCGATCCGCGCAGGGAAGGTCGATGCGAAGAATGGCATCGTGTATGTCACGACCGGCGGAGGAGGCGGCTCGCTCGAGAACTTCGCCCCGACGCCGGCATTCTTCAAGCGGCAGTTCCGTTCCGACTATCACTTCTGCTATGTCACGATTCACGGCGGTACGCTGGAGTTAACCGCCTTCGATCAGGAAGGGCGATCGTTCGACCGCTTCACGCTGCAGAAGTAGCATGAACCGATAGCACGCGAGCCTGGCGAGGGAATGCGATCTGCCGGTATTACTTTCGGCCAAACAGCGACCACTTTCGGCCGCCAGACTGCGCTTCACGGAACAGCACACCCTCACGGTGGAATTGACGCACAGCGGCCCACAGCGCCAGCGTCACGCACAGCCCCAGCGAGGCGAACACCGCCGGAACGTGCTGCCAGGGGAACGGATCGGGCCGCACCGACATCAGCCGTTGCTGGAAGAGAAGCGCGTTGGCCATCGGAATCCACCGCGTGAACGAATCCAGCTCGATTCCGGGCGTCATGCTCCAGTACGCTAGCGGCAGGACGAGGAAGAACAGGGGGACCATGTAATAGTTCCCCTCCTTTGTGCTGCGCGCGAAGATACCCAGCGACAGCGCCAGCGCGGCGAAGAGCATCGCCAGTGGGATCGCTGCCAGAATGCACGCGGCCAACCCCGCGAGTGAGACGAGATCGTGGCCGAAGAAACCGGGTGCCAGTCGCGGCGCGACCGCCACAGCGATCACCATGAGAAACACGTTCCACATCGCTGTGCTGAATCCGAGCATCGTGGTAGCGAGAAACTTTCCGATCACGATTTCGGTTCGCCCTGCAGGGCTGATGAGCAGTGTCTCCATCGTGCCGCGTTCCTTCTCGCCGGCGGTCATGTCGATCGCCGGGTAGACCGCGCCAGTCAGCATCCACATCACCAGCAGGAATGGAATCACCTTCACGAGCATGTCGCGGAGTTCGTCGGCGACCTTCTTCTGGCTACTCTTGTCGGATTGCGGATCGTGAATCTCAATGGGCTTGTCGAAGTCTGGCGGCAGCCCGGCACGGGCGAAGCGAACGGCCTTCACGTCATCGGCCCAGCGTCGCAGCACCGAGGCGACACGCTGCACGGCGAGCTTCGAGTTCTCTTCTCCCTCGCGGCCAAGAATGTGGATTTCTGGCTGTTTGCGTTTCTCCAGCTTCCCCGCGATGTCTGGTTCGATTCGCACCACGGCGTCCACCTGCCGGGTGTCGAGGAACTTCGCGCGTAAGTCATCATCCGAGAGTTCCGGCAGCGACTTGGTGACCAGTGGGGCCGATCCGGGTGAATCCGCGGCGTAGCGTGGGGCGAACTGGCCGTCGGCCTCGAAGAGCGCGGGATAGCTACGCAGTTCCTGTGCTGCCCGGCCAGGGCCGCCCAGGAGCGGTGTGAGGTTCGGTCCCTGTTTCGGAAGGTGCTCGGCACCCACCACACCAACCACGAACTTCTTTTCCTTGAGTGCTGTGATGAAGAGAATGCCGACGCCAACGAACAGCGGGTACATCAGTACCGGCAGGCCGAGAATCAGGAACAGCGTGCGCCGGTCGCGCAACTGGTCGCGAACTTCGCGCGCAGTAATCAGCCGTACGACAGACCATCGCATGCAGCGTTCCGGTGTGAGAAAGGGACGAGAGTGTTATAGCGGGCAGTAAAGGAGCGACGCACCTCTTGCCACAGGTATGGTGTGGGGAAAACAGACAGCCTGCGCACGTCTGGAGCCGTGAGCGTCGGAAGTTGCCCTTGATTCATCCTCATTGCGTCTGCAAGAATCCCACGCCCTGGGTTGTCGGGTCACGGACACAGACCCGCGAATCGCCCGGATTGCACGGGGACACGGATGTCGATCAGTTCCGCAGCTTCGCTTGCCGCACCTCCCGCCCGCGCGATGGCGCCGGCCCGCACGGCCGTGTTGCAGATCGGGGCACTTGCCGCCGTACTCGGCTGGGCTTACTGGCCCACGCTCGCCGTCTTCGCGGACAAGTGGATCAATGATCCTCAATACTCCCATGGCCTGCTCGTGCCGTTCTTCTCGGGCTATCTCGTGTGGCGGCTCTGGAAAGACCGGACGCCTGAACTGAAACCCATGCCGATTCTGGGCTGCACGATACTCGCGGTTCTGCTCGCGGTGCGCGGCCTCGCCGGGACAATCCTCTTCTACCAGCTCGACGCCGCAGCACTGTTGCTTTCCATCGCTGCGGCGGTGATCGCGTTCGGTGGTCTGCCGCTGTTGAAGCGGACGTGGCCGGCGATTGCGTTTCTGCTCTTCATGGTGCCGCTTCCGTATGAACTGGAACGCAACGTTGGCGCGCCGCTGAAGACCGCAGCCACTGTCAGCAGCACGTTCCTCCTGCAAACGCTTGGTTTGCCAGCCATCCGCGACGGCAACCTCATCCTCATCGACGAGGTGCGACTCGGTGTGGTCGATGCATGCAGTGGGTTGAAGATGATGGTGACCTTCGCGGCGTTCTCGGTGGGGGCAGCGCTCATGATCCGGCGCAGCCGCTTCGAGAAGCTGATGATCCTGCTCGGCATCGTGCCTGTCGCGATTGTGACGAACGTGCTCCGCATCACCATGACCGGCGTGAGCTTCAACTTCATCACCGACAAGGGCACCCGCGACTTCCTCCACGACGGCTACGGTTACGCGATGATGCTCATCGGGCTGGCGCTTCTGGCGCTGGAACTCTGGGTGCTGAAACGACTGGTGGTCGAGGATACGGAGCAAATGCCAGGGCTGTCGTGAGTCAGATCGAACAAGCGGGATGCTGCCTAAACCAAATCACACCTGAACGGATTCGGGTAACGACATGACCGGACCGACGTTTGCCGCATCGAGTACACAGGCCGCACCTGCCACCGGACCTGGTGCGCCCAAGCCGCCCACGCGGCCGACTACACGGCCCGGCGCTGCGCAGGACGATGGCGCCGGGATGCGCGTGGTCACGTACCTCCGCCTCCACTGGCTGATGATCGTCTTCTGCGGCACGCTGCTGGGCGCCGCCGGCGCGGCACTCGCCTGGGAACTGCTTGCCAGCAAGTACGAATCGTATGCGCTGTTGCAAGTATCGTCGGTGCCAACGGCGCTGGCCAACCAGAACAATCCCAACCAGGCACGCACAGACTTCGTGACCTACCTGAAGACGACTTCGGCGTTGCTGAAATCGGAATTCGTACTCACCGCGGCGCTGCGCGAGATCAAGGACCTGCCGACTATCAAGTCACAGAGCGACCCGATCAAGTATCTCGATGAAGAACTGCTTGTCACCTGGCAGGACGGCTCGGAAGTCATCCGCGTCTCGTTCAAGGGACACGAACCGCAAGACGCGAAGAAGATCGTGGATGCCGTGCAGAAGGCGTTCATGAATGAGGTCGTCCAGCGCGACGTGCAGGAGAAACAACGGTTCCTCAAGAGTGTGGAAGATGCCCAGGTGGAGATGCGGAAGATTCTGGACCGCAGCACCGAGCGACCGAAGGCCGGTGGTGTGGTTCCGGCCGGCGCTGTGGCCACGCCACAACCGCCTGGCGCCGCGCCCGCGCCGCCTGGCACACTCCCCATCGACATCCTCATCCGGCTCGACCCAGGCATCCTCATCAAGGAAACGCTCGAGCTGCGCAAGCAAGTTGCCCAGTTGCCATTCACGATCAACGACTACAAGCGTCGCGAAGATGTTCTCAAAGAGAAACTGGAATCTCTGCGCAAGGCACCCACGCCGCAGACCCTCATCGACATGGTGGACAAGGATGAGGCCGTGGCCTCGGCGAAGATCCGGACAAACATCGCCCAGCGCGAATGGAAGAAGCATGTGAACAGCGGCGATGCCAACTCGCCAGGCGTGCAGAACCTCAAGGCCGGGTACGACGCCCAGAAGAAGCAGTGGGAACTGCTCCGCGCGGACAAGCTCAAGAAGTTGGATGAACTGCATCGCATGGAACCAGCCAAGAAGATCGCGGCCGAACTGGAAGAAATCATCCGCGCCGGCCAACGATGCATGGAACAGTTTGAGTACTCGAAGGGAGAACTGGCGAAGGCCGAGAAAAAGCTCGCTGAACTTCCGATCCCGACAGGGAAGATCAACGGCATTACGCAGGCGAAGTTCCTGGACCGGGAGAAACTCTACACACCCGAGGAAAGCCAGACCGAGAGCACCGACAACATCTTCCGCAAACTGGTACTTCAGTACTACCAGACGTACTGGGAGCTGAATTCACCGCACCGGGTCAAGGTGCTCCAGGCAGCATCGCATCCTGTGCAGAAGGACGCGAAGAAGCAGTACATGGGCACCGCATTCGCGGGGTTACTCGGCTTCGTGCTCATGGCGATGGGCGCGGTGGGCTACGAGACAATCTCGCGCCGGGTCAGTTCACTGGCCGACGTGAAGGCGACTGTGCCAGCCCCGATCGTGGGCGTGATCCCCTGCGAGCCGAAGGAAGCCATGGGGCGCGATCCGGCCCGTCGTGCCGCGGCCAACGAAGCGATCGACAAACTCCGCGCTTACGTCTCGCAGACGTGGCTCAGCCGCGGCGCGACAACCATCGCCGTCACCAGTCCAATTGCCGACGAAGGGAAGGCGTTCACCGCATTCGGTCTAGCCAGTAGCCTCGCACAAGCTGGGTACAAGACACTGCTTGTGGACTTCGACCTGCGTGAACCGGCCCTCCACAATTACGCCGGCATCCCAAACCTCGCGGGTGTGTGCGAACTGCTCCGCGCCGAAACCGATATGCGGTCCGCGGTGCAGTTCCTCCCCAGCGGTCTGCATCTGTTGCCCGCGGGCAAATGGTCCGACGAAGCCCGCAAAGCCGCGACTGGCGAGAAGCTCGAAGGCGTCCTGGCGAAGCTGAAGGAGCCATACGACTGCGTCGTGTTGCACGGGCACGCTCTGCTCACCGTGGCGGAATCAGTGGAGGTCGCGCGACGCTGCGAGGTCGTGCTGGTCTGTGCCCGTTACCGCGAGACAGCGATGCCGCTCCTGAAGAGCGCCGGCGAGCGCATCACGACAATGGAAATCCCTTACACCGGCATCGTCTATGTTGGCGCGACCGAGAAGGAATCGCTGTGCTGATCACCTGATCGGACTGCCCAGGATGTGTGACAAGACACGGAGAGACACCCATGATGAAACCCCTGACGTACCTCGCCGTCATCGCACTGGTTGTGTGCGGCGCACTGGTTCACGGTTCCGTGACGCAGCGTTGGAGCATCCTGGTTGGCGACGACGCACTCACGGCGCGGCTGCATGCGGCGGAAGTCAGCTTCCGCGACTGGCACCCCACCGAGATTCCGACCGTGATGCCGACCAACGAACGGAGCATCGCCACGAGCCGGCGCTACGAGTCGGCGAGTACGAAGCAGAGCGGGCTTATCAGTCTCATCAGCGGTACGCCCGGCTCGGTGGCCACGCATACGCCCGACGTTTGCTATCCCGGCAGCGGCTACAAAACGCTCCACGGCACGCGCAAGGAGAAGTTCGACCTTCCCGATGGCCGTTCGTGCGAGTGCTACGTCGCGGATTTCGAGAAGAAGACGCAAACCAAAAACGACCGCGTGCGTGTCCGGTGGGCGTGGCTGCATGAGGGTGCGTGGGTTGCACCCGATAGCCCGCGGTGGCAGTTCGCCGGCCAACTTCGCGCCCCAACAATCTACAAGGTCTACATCGCGACGCCGCTACCCGAATCGGAAAGCGAGGAAACGCTCGAAGACGATGCTGCGACGAAGGCATTCGTGGCGGCAGCCTGGGCGCAATACTCTGCCGCAGCCTTCGCCCACTGAATGTCCTGACGAGAGGGAATGCCCGACCTGATCCGGTTTCGATACCGACTCTCGCCCACGCATTCACACATCCTTGAGGAATGCATCGGATGACAAAGCAAGCCCCGGCCCTGTCGCCCTCGCAACTGAGTCAGAGGTCTGCGTTGCGAACGCACGCACCCAAACCATGCAGCAGGCTGGCCACGACCACACAGCCTACCGATCCAGCGTTGTCACACGCGGAACGTGTCAAATCCGCAGCCGACTACGTGCTGGCGTTCGTGATGCTCGTGCCAGCCCTGCCGGTATTGCTGGCGTGTCTGGCACTGGTACGGCTCACCTCGCGCGGCCCGGCGATCTACACACAGACGCGCGTCGGCCGTGGCGGACGCGACTTCACGCTCTACAAGGTCCGCACGATGTACTTCGACTGCGAGCGGCTCACCGGGCCAACGTGGTGCAAACCCAGCGATGCTCGCATCACACCTGTGGGGCGCGTGCTGCGGAAACTCCACCTCGACGAACTGCCGCAACTGTGGAACGTGCTCAAGGGCGAAATGAGCCTCATCGGGCCACGCCCAGAGCGCCCGGAGATTGTCAAGAAACTCCGTACGCAGGTCGTCGGTTACGACCGCCGCCACACAGTCCGGCCTGGCATCACGGGCTTCGCACAGATTCACCTCCCTCCGGATAGCTGCGTCCGAAGTGTGAAAAACAAGCTCGTTTACGATCTCTTTTATATCCGCCATCGAAGCTGGCGCATGGAACTGTTTATCCTTGCGGCAACTGGCCTGAAGATGCTCGGGCTGAAGAAACTCTATTACCGCGCGCCGCGCATCCCGACGGAATGAAGCACCACCCTGCCCTCGCGGGCAGGGCGTTTCCGTTCACCGCCGCTTCACTCTCACATTTGCTGACCGGTTCGGTCGGAGATACGTCATGCCGTCTGTCTCAGTCATTGTGCCGGTGCGGAACGAGGCTCGTTCCGTCGAGCAAATGCTCCGTTCACTGCTGACACAGGACTTCCCTCGCGCGGAGTTTGAGGTCATCGTTGCCGACGGCGCTTCGACCGATGAGACGGTACCCATCGTCCGGCGATTGCAGGGCGAGTTCTCGAACCTCAAACTCGTCTTCAACGCAGCGCGACTCTCATCCGCTGGGCGGAACACCGCGATCCGCCACGCGACGAAGGATGTAGTGGTTGTTGTGGATGGGCACTGCCACATTCCGGGCCGCGATTACCTCGCAAACGTCTCCGCGGCGTTTGAAACAAGCGGCGCAGACTGTCTGGGCCGTCCGCAACCACTCGACATCACCAACGCCACCCCCTTCCAACTCGCCGTGAGCGTCGCTCGAAGTAGCCG
The DNA here is from genome assembly GCA_964422915.1 of uncultured Frigoriglobus sp. Lineage (GTDB taxonomy): Bacteria > Planctomycetota > Planctomycetia > Gemmatales > Gemmataceae > Gemmata. The sequence continues at coordinate 31,514 of CAYRDG010000017.1, forward strand.
GCTGGGGCATAATCCCGAGTCCGACATTTACTCGAATGATGCGAAGTTCGTACCGCCGCAGAGTACGGCGGTGGCGTACTCGCGCAAGGTGTTCGCGGAGGTTGGCCTGTTCGATCAGGACTTCGACGCCTGCGAGGATGTGGACTTCAACGAGCGCGTCCACGCGGCTGGGCTGACATGCTATTTCACGCCCACAGTGAAGATCGTTTACGAACCGCGGGCGAGCTTCCGCGCACTTTTCTACCAGCTCGGGCGATACGGAAGCGGTCGCGCGAAACTGGCGTGCAAGCACCCTCGATCGCTATCGGTGCCGGCACTCGTACCGCCCCTGTGGGTATTATGGGTGATATTTGGTTCAGTTGTGGCCATTTGTTCAAAATTCTTTGCGTTTTTTTGGCTCGGCAGTCTCGTACTCTATGCGAGCGTGCTGCTCGGCGCCGCGGCGATGCTCGGCCGTGGGCAACAACTTGGCGTGGCGGCACGGATTCCAGCGGTGTTCGTCGCTATCCACTTCGGCTTCGCCTGGGGCTTCTGGAAGGAAGTCGCCAGGCGAAGCCGAACGCGATTAAGATGGCCACACCACCCGGAAGCCGCATACGGGCGCTGATGGCGACACCGAACTCGAATGCGCCACGCCGGAGGGGGGAACCATTCGGCGCATGTTCGTGCGGAGCGAGGAACTGTGACCCCAGGCGATGAAGTTGTCGACCTGACCTTCGTGAAGACAGACGGCACGCCAGTCCGGCTGTCGGAGTTTCTCACGTCCAACTCTCTGCTCCTCGTTTTCCTGCGGCATCTCGCGTGAATCCCTTGCAATGCCCACCTCGGCGAGGTGGCCGCCGCCCGCGAAGAATTCGCGGCACGCGGCAGCTCGGTGCTCGTCGTATCGCAGGCGCAGCCTGAGGTACTGGCGCAGTACGTTGCGCGACAGAGGTGGGATGTGCCCATCGTGTCCGATCCGCAGCGTGCCGCGTACCGCGCATTCGGCCTGGAGCGAACACACTGGCTCGCGTTCTTCCGGCCGCGCGTGCTGTGGCGTTACCTGCGTGAGATGCGGAAAGGCTACCGCGTGAGGATGCCTGCCGCAGGTGAAGACGTACTCCAGCTTGGCGGAGACTTCCTCCTTTCGCCCGACCGAAAAGTAACATTCGCGTACCCTTCCGCCGATCCCACCGACCGCCCGAGTGTTGCCGAACTCATGCGGGCACTTCTATCGGTTCCGCCGATGAAGTAGGAACCCGCGCCCAATGCCTCTCCGCGTTGACACTTCGCCGCGGACGGCTAACGATACTCTACCTACCACGCTCGCGCGCTCGCCTTCGCCCGCGGCCAACCCTCGAAAGGCATTCCCATGCGCACAAGCCTCTCCCTGTTCGCGCTCCTGCTCGCGACTGTACCCGCACTCGCGCAGCCCTCGGTCGGCACCGAACCGCCCGACGTTTTGCTGCCCGACGTATCGAAGATGACGCCGTTCAAGGACCGCGTGCCGATGGTGTTCGTCACGGCCAACCAGCCCGAGTGGAAGGCACTCAAGGGCTTCTGGACGGAGGGCACGCACGAGGCCGTCGATCCCACAACCGGCCAAAAGGTGATGCAGAAGGTTGTGAAGATCAAGGTGCCGTTGGGCCTCACGCAACCACCGCCGGTGCCTGCCGAGAACCCGATGACGGTGGCGAAGTGGTCGCTCGGTAAGAAGCTCTATTACGATCCGATTCTGTCCAGCAATCGCACGGTTGCATGCGCGACGTGTCACGAGCCGAACAAGGGTTTCGCAGACGGGAAGAAGGTTTCCACGGGCATCAACAGCGCACAGGGACCGATCAACGCCCCAACCGTATTCAACACCGCTTACAATCGGCTGCAATTCTGGGATGGCCGCGCCATTTCGCTGGAAGATCAGTCGCAGGGGCCCGTGGGCAACGCGAAGGAGATGTTCGGCGGCAAGGGCGATCCGTGGCACGAAGCGGTCTCGCGCATTCGTGCCAATCCGGAATTGGTCAAGGAGTTCATCGCGGTCTTCGGCCACTCCCCAACGCGCGACAGCGCCGCCAAAGCCATTGCAACCTACGAGCGCACGATCCTGCTGGGCAATAGCCTGCACGATCGTGCCGAAGTCATCATGCGCAAACGTGTGCGTGATGAGGAGAGTGGCAAGTTCGTGTTGAAGGCCGAGGATTACGCCAACGCATTGAAGGAAGAGTTCGCACGCAAGGGGCCAGCCGTGGGGCAACTCGGCCTCGACATCAACAAGGACGCAGGCAAGACCGCGGAATACGGCAAGCGACTCCTGATCGGCCGCAATCTCTTCTTCGACAAGGCTCGTTGCACGAACTGCCACACCGGCGACACCTACACCGACCACACGTTCCACAACCTCGGCATCGGCGCGACAAAGAGCGGCGAGTTGCCGCTGGATGAGTTCGGGCGTTTCGCGGCGCTCCCTACCGGGCACAAGAATGTGTCAATGGTCGGCGCGTTCAAGACGCCTGGCACTCGCGGGCTACTCTGGACCGCGCCGTACATGCATGATGGCGAAGAGAAAACGCTGGAAGCAGTGGTGGAGTTCTACGACCGCGGCGGGAATGTCAACCCGTGGCTCGACGAGAAGATGCGCGATACGGCGGCCGAGGCAGCGTATCTCAAGGCCCGCACCGAGGGGAAATCGCTCGACCCGGCGGTGAAAACATTCGGCGCGATCCGGAAGCCGATCATCCCGCTGAAGCTCAATCTCACGCCGCAAGAAAAGGCCGATCTGGTGCTGTTCCTCAAGGCACTCAACGGCGATCCACTCGACCCGATCGTGAGCGACCCGGCTCAGTTCCCGAAGTAAGCGGTAGCGCAGGTCGCGAAGCGGCAGCACGGCAACTGTGCCTGCTGCCGCTTCACTCATTCCGCCACAATTCCTACAAAGCCTTCCGAACGTCCCTGTCTCTCCAGGATGGCCACCATGTCGATGGATGCGACTCCACCCGCACCGCTCACCCCAGCCAGAGAACCACTCTCGCTCGTGGAGCGACGCATCATCGGCGTGCTGGTCGAGAAGCAGCGAACGGCGAAGGGCGACGCCGAACCGCTCACGCTCAACGCACTGATCGCCGGCTGTAATCAAAAGAACAACCGCGACCCCATCCTCGATCTCTCCGAGGCAGAGGTGGACGAAACGGCCAAGGCGCTCCAGTTGCGCGGGCTGGTGACGCGCGTCATCATGGGCCGCGCCGATCGCTTCCGGCCCGAAGTCTCCATGGTCTGGTCGCTCCGCATTCCAGAACAGGGAGTGGTCGCGGAACTGTTGCTCCGCGGGCCCCAGACGAAGGGTGACTTGCGCATCCGCGCCTCACGCATGGCTCCCATCAACACGCTGGAAGAACTCGACGAGGTGCTACAACCGCTGGTGGAACGCGGACTGGTTGTCTACCTCACCGAGCCGGAACGCCGCGGCGCGATTGTCACGCACGGCTTCCATTCACCGGAGGAACTGACACGACTGAAGACACATCACGCTCACGCGCCGGCCTCGGTGTCTGGCCCGGACACGCCCGCTTCCCATTCAACGGCTTCAGTCGACTGGGAGAGTCGATTCGCGGTCGCGCTGAGCGAGATTGACGCACTCAAGTCGCGTGTCGCATCACTGGAATCGCAAGTAAACGATCTCCGTAACCAGCTCGATCTCCCAACAGGTTGAAAGCGAGACACATTGTCGCGCGGCGGTCAGCGAATGGCCCATTTCTGCTATAATTCACTGTCGTGAGTCAGTGCCCACTGCCCTCAAGCGTTGCCACATGAAGATTTTGAACTATCCCCATCCCGCACTCCGGGTGCAGACCCGGCCGGTTGCCACACTCGATGCCGAGTTGTTGAAGTCCGCCGCCGAGATGGTGGAATTAATGTACAAGAGCGAAGGATTGGGGCTGGCCGCACCGCAGGTGGGGCTGGACCTGCAACTGATCGTGATGAACTTCGCCGGCGATGCAGACCGCAAGGACACCGAGGTTGTCGCCATCAATCCGGTCATCGTGGAGTCGAAGGGCGGCACCATCAGCGACCGCGAAGGATGCCTCAGTTTCCCGGGCCTCTATCAGAATGTCCGGCGGCACAGAACCGTGACTGTGCGCTATTACGATCTCAAGGGTGAAGTGAAAGAGATGACCTGCCACGATCTCCCCGCGCGTGTGTGGCAGCACGAGATCGATCACCTCGCCGGCACACTGTTTATCGACCGGATGGGTTCACTCGGTCTGCACCGCAGCCAGAAGGATCTGGAGAAATTCATCGCCGACTTCGAGAAAGCCCGGAAGAAGGGCGAACTTCCACCAGGACTGGATGCGAAGCTCTGAGAGTCTGTCCCATAAGCCCCGTTTTGCCTTGCAAATCCATTGCGAAACAAGGCGTTTTCGGGGCTTATGGGACAGACTCTGAGAGCCACTTCCCGATACCTCCGAGGAATGTGTTGCATGCGCATCGTGATGATGGGGGCTGGGACGTTCGCGGAACCAACGTTCGAGGCGATCCTGGCCGCGTGTGGCAGTAACGTGGTCGGCCTTGTCACCCAGCCACAGCGCGACACCGGCAACAAGCGCGGCAGCACCCGGCAGACTGGCAAGGGCATGGCCGCGATTGCACTCGGAGCTTCAACCAACATCGCGATTGCGCAGCCCGAAAGCATCAACACACCGGACGGACTGGAACAACTCCGCGCGATGCAGCCAGATCTGCTCATCGTCGCCGCCTATGGTCAGATTCTCTCAAACGATGTACTCTCGGTGCCAACGCGAGGCACAATCAACGTTCACGCTTCGCTCTTGCCGAAGTATCGCGGCGCGGCACCAGTTGCGTACGCGATCCTCGATGGCGAGGAGCAAACCGGCGTGACGATCATCAAGGTGACGCCTGGCCTCGATAGCGGCGACATGATCTGTCAGGACGCTATCACAATCCTTCCCGACGATACGACTGGTTCTCTCGAAGCGCGGCTTGCTCAGATCGGCGCACGTATGGCGGTCGAAGTGGCACGTCGGTACGAGGTGGGCAGCCCGGTGGAGGGAGTGAAGCAAGACCCGGCACGTGTTACAAAGGCCCCAAAGATCAAGAAAGAGTTCGGCCTCATCAACTGGACCCGACCCGCGAGTTACATCGAACGATTCGTCCGCGCGATGCAACCCTGGCCCACCGCGTACACGTTCCTGCATCGCCCCGGCAAGGAGCCAATGCGGGTGATCGTGAACACGATACGCAGTGGAGGGCAGGCAACAGGTGTCGAAGCGAACCCTGCACGCGTCGGGATGATCTGGCAAGAACCGCTGCAGTTCCCCACGGAACGGCCCGGTCGAATTCCGGTCGCAGCAGGTGATGGCTGCGACCTCCTGATCGTGGAAGAACTTCAGCCGGCGGGGAAAAAGAAGATGACGGCAGAGGAATTCTTGCGTGGGTGCCCCATTGTTGACGGAATGCGCTTCGGCCCGGAAGTGCTGACATGATGACTGCCCGGCAAGTTGCAGCCGATGTGTTGAATCGCTCGCGTTCGCGTGAGGGATTCGTGGCGGAACTCGTGGACGATGCCGTTGTGAGAGCGAACCTCTCGCCACAGGATCGGCGTCTCGTCACGCAACTCGTCTTCGGCGTCATCCGGCGCAGCGGCACGCTCGACGCTCTACTGAAGCCATTCATCAAGATTCCGCTTCACGCAGTACAACCGCGTGTCTGGGATGTGCTGCGGCTCGGCGCATTCCAGCTCGTGTTCCTCACACATATCCCCAAGCACGCCGCGGTTCACGAGAGCGTCGAACTGGCAATCAGCATTGGCGCGCCGAAGGCGAAGGGATTCATCAACGGTGTCTTGCGACGCGTGAGTGAACTGGTGACGGATGACTTCGTGGACGTGGCAAGCCGGGATGCGGTGCCGTACGAGATGGTGGAACCGCCTCGCCAGGAAACTCGCACGAACCGGCGCACCACTTCCCCTCATTCCAGACGTACGGACGCCGAGCCTCAGACGAATGAGCCGCGTTTCGTGGGACGCTACCGCCGCCTCACACAGCCCATCTTCCCGGACCTCACCACCGACTTCGCAGCGTACTTCGCAGCCGCGTTCTCATTCCCGCGCTGGCTCGCCAATCGCTGGCTGGAACGCGATAGCCCCGACGAGTGTACACGGCGCGGCTTCTGGTTCAACGCTGTGCCGCCGCTGTGGGTGCGCGTCAACAAACTCCGCCTCGATCGCGAGACGTACCGGCTAATGCTCGCTGCCGCGATCATCGACGTGGAACCAGGACAGCACCCACAGTCGCTGCGATTCTCGCAGAATCACAGTATCCGCGAACTACCTGGCTATTCCGAAGGCGACTTCGCGGTACAGGATCATTCCTCGATGCTCGTGGCCAGTGTGCTGGGCGTGAAGCCCGGAATGCAGCTCCTCGACCTCTGCGCGGCACCTGGCGGCAAAACGTCTCACCTCGCGGAACTGATGGACAATCGCGGTCACATCACCGCATGCGATATCGACCCGAAGCGACTGGAGACAGTGACAACGCTCTGTCAGCGACTCGGTGTGAAGATCGTCGAAACCGTGGAGTTGAGGGAAGGCGGCGCGATTCCGGCAGGCCCATTCGATGCAGCGCTGGTCGATGTGCCGTGTAGCAATACCGGCGTCATCGGTCGGCGACCGGAAGTACGCTGGCGGCTCAAGCCGAACGAGTTCGAGCATCTCGTGCGATTGCAAACTCAGTTGTTGATCGAAGCACTCGTTCGCGTGAAGCCTGGCGGCGCAGTCGTTTACTCAACCTGCAGCATTGAACCAGACGAAAACGAGGGCGTTGTGAAGGCCGTGTGTCAGGGAATGCGCGGTATCACACTCGAAGCGGAACATCACGCGATACCCGGCCAACCCTCCGATGGCGGCTACTGGGCGCGGCTCAGAAAGCCCAAGTAACTGACCCATGCCAGCTACTTCAGAACTCCCCCGATTTCGTCCGGCCGGAGCATCTTCGAGAAGGGCCACCACTCATCCGGCAACAGCCCCGTCATGCGACGGTAAGCCGTGCCGAGCCAGTCGGGCATCAATCGCGAAAGGCTCGACTGCCGCGTCTCACCGACATACACCTGATCGTCGGGTTGTAACAGCACATTGGTGTGCATATCGCCGTCTACCAGCACTGCGGCCACGTTGACGCGGAAGACGAGCGGACGCGCTGCCGTGGCGACATTCGGCCGGATGACATAGACCTGGTTGAGCTTCGAGCCTGGCGGCAGCCCCCCAACACGCTTGAGGAAGTCGATGACGGGTTCCGGCCCCTGGTAAGGCACGACTCGCGCCCGACCGCGCACCGGGCCGTACACCACGATCCGCGCGCTCCGCGGTGCCGCGAGTGCGACACGCACACGGTCTGGCGGGCATTCCGCCATTCGCGCCAGTTCATCACGTATTTCCGTCAGCGTGCGGCCATCGGCCAGCGGATGCCCCGGATGTTCGAGTCGCAACCGACCATCCACATCCACCACGGCGAAGGCATCCCATTCGGGGTGATCGGCGAAAGTGAGTTGCAGCACGTCCGGACAGCCAACACGGTACGCGGCGGAAGGTGCGGGCATCTCGGCCGCAGCCTGTGGGTTGGGCGGCGGAGGGCACGTCTGGCGAAGGAATTGCGTGCTGGCGCAACCGGTGAGGAGCGCGACGCCGAACGTCAGCCCGCCCGCGAGGGCAAGCCGCCCGCGCCGACGCTCCCCGACTCTCGCGGTGCGAACTTCCACATATCTGTTATCGTCCGCACAACCTGCGCTGCTTCACACAAAGTGAATCACTCGCCCCAGAGCCACGCGAGCAATTCGGCGGCGTGCTCGTAGTCGGGGATGATGATGTCCGCTCCAGCGGCGATGAGTGACTGCCGCTTGGCCTCATTCACACCGTGTACCCCGGCCTCACAACTGGCCACACCCACGGCCACACCGCCAGCACGCTTCACTTCCTGGGTCTCCACCACACCGTCGCCAAAGCCAATCAATTGCGTGCCAGGCACTGCGAGTTCCCGGAGCGCATACTCGATCACATCGCGTTTACGGAAGTTCGGGTCGTTGTCCTTCGGTGCGAACACGCGCCCGGCAACGTGCGGCGTGAGATGAAGTAATTCCACCTCGCGCAAGACGTGCGCGGAATCGGTGCCACTGGCCACGAACAACGGCACACCCCGATTCTCCAACTCGACGAGGATGCCGTGCGCGTTCGGCACTACCCACTCTTCCACCGGCGCGCGGCCCGACTCGAGCGACTCCCAGAGATCGCGCACCCCGGCCATGAGCGCGTCAAGGTATTCCTGAAGGTACACCCCAGGCGCCTCTGCGATGCCGCCGCGTGCCACGACTTCCTCAGCGAAGCGTTCCATCTGGCGAATAGTCGGGTGGCCGTTGAGCGCCATCACGAAAGTTTCGAGGTACGCGGCGCACGCCTCGTCCGACTCGCGCACAAGGTTCTGCATCCGCAGGCGGTTCAGCATTCCATCGACCATCACACGTGGCCACCCCTCGCGGATCAGTGAGAGTGTGCCGTCGAAGTCGAATAGCGCGACGCGGAACGGCCCGCGACGGATCGTCGGATGGATTCGTTCACTCGATGGGTGCATGTGGGGTTGCTCAATTCCCGCCAGCGTGTTATTCCCCGCATTCTACCGGGAGGAAGCGGTAATGCGCGGGCGGTGGGTCGATCTTGTGTGGTTGCTGATCTTCGGCGCGGCCTCGTCGGTGTGGTGCGTCAGTTCCGCGACCCGGATCGGCGCGACCTTTGACGAGCCGCTCTATGTGAAGGCGGGCCTTGTGAACTGGCGCACCGGGAGCAACAAACTCCTGATGCGCGCCGGCACGATGCCGCTGCCCATCGACGTGCAAACGCTCCCGGCCTATTTGTGGGAACGCTATCGAGGCCAGGAGTTCAACCCGGTACTGGATCTGCACACGCTGCTGCCGGTTTGTCGAGCCGCGAACCTTCTCTTCTGGTGGCTACTCCTGGTCTATGCGATGCGACTTGGCCGCGCCTTCGGTGGCACGTGGGGCGGACGGCTGTCCGTGACGCTCGTCGCGTGCGACCCCAACTTGCTCGGCCACGCGGCACTGGCCACCACCGACATCGCCCTCGTGGCGATGATGACGATTCTGATCTACCACTTTCATTACTGTTACGTCCCCACCGCGGGCTGGAGACGTCGCGTCCTCGTGCCTGGCATCCTATACGGACTTGCGTTGGCCGCGAAGGCATCGGCGCTGGCGTTCGGACCGCAGGTAATGCTGGTGCTGGGGCTGTGGAACCTCGCAAAGGCCGGCGTGCTGCCCCCCCCCGCGGGGAGCACACTCCGCGCGAAACTCATCCACTTCTGGCACGCGACTTTCCAGTTCCGCAAGGACCTCGTCGCGATCGGCCTCATCGGCATGGCCACGCTCTTTATCTATTGCGGGTGCGATTGGGGTACGGAGCCGACGTTCATCAAATGGGCGAACAAACTCCCAGAAGGCGAACTCAAGCGAGTGATGACACCGCTGAGCCACGAACTGCGATTCTTCACCAACGCTGGCGAAGGCTTGCTTCAGCAGGTCAAACATAATCTGCGTGGGCATGGTACATACCTGCTCGGTGAGTGGCACAATCGCGCCACACCGATCTACTTCCCTCTCGCGCTCAGCATGAAAGTGCCGCTGCCTGCGGTGGTGCTGTTGCTGACGGCGCTGATCGTTCATCCACGCCGGCTACTGATTCCCACTGCGGGTGCGGCGTTGATCCTCCTGGCGTTTACGCCAAACTGCCGCGTGCAGATCGGCATCCGGTTCGTCTTCACACTCATGGTGCTCGCCTACATCACGATGTCTGCAGCGATTGCCAGCGCGTGGGCCGAACAGACCGCCGGCGCGCGTGTGAGGACGGTGCCGCGTGGGCTCGTGGCCGTGCTGGTCGCGTCGCTAGTGGGCACTGCGGCCTGGTCATGGCCGCATGGCCTGTCGTACTTCAATCAGGCGTGGGGCGGGCGAGAAGCGGGCCGCAAACTCCTCCACGACTCGAACTACGACTGGGGTCAGGGGCTGCCGGAGTTGAAGAAGTGGAACACAGAGCAGAACGCCGACGGACCGCTCTGTTTGTGGTACTATGGCAGCGATGTGGATGCGTTCCGCCCACCGTTCCTTCCTGTGAATTTGAGCTGGATACCCATCCGCGCCGAGGGCGACGTGCGTGAGTTGTGCCCGACGAAGTACCTCGCCGTCTCGGCGTCGCTCTTCAGCAACAACCCGGCACCAACGCCACCGCACGCGGCACGCCTTGCCTGGCTGAACCGGCAGACACCCGTGGCACGCACCACACACTTCGTCATCTTCCGACTCCGCAACTGACAGCGAGTGATGCGCCACGCGAAGCGGAGGACGCGATCCTGATTCTGGTGCAGGGAGTTCACGATGTGTGTTGCCGTTCGCCGCATCTCGGCCGCAGCCGGGCTAACTGTCGCGCTGGTCGGCTTTACCGTGTTCGCCACGTCGGCCTACGCCACCTGGCGAGTGAAGGCCGAAGTCAACCAGCGCACCGATGACCTCGCGTCGAACGCTGACAAGGCCGTGGACTCGGCCGATCACGCCATCAACTTTGTGCGCGATGTCCTCAATGCCAGCGAGAACGACCTGAGAGACGCGCGGCAGCAACCGCGCGAAATGCCGTCGGCAACAGTCAACCCATTCGTGCGGATCGGCGCCCGGCAGACCGCGCAGAGGCTCGCCGGTTCGGTCCAGCGAGCCGATGCCGCCGTCACTGCCGCTTCCGATGCGGTCATCGTGGCCCAGAAGGCCATTGATCTCTTCGGGCAGGATGAGCAGTTGAAACGATGGTTCGGTGTGCAGCCCGAACAGGTGTCGGAAACGCGACTCGATCTCGTTTCGGCGTCGCGTGAGATTCAGCGTGTACGCGATGTGCTCGGCTCGCCACTGGCGAGTAGCGCCGCGCCAACAGAAGAACAGTTGGTCATGCTCGCCGGCGCCATCCAGCAGGGGCGGTCGTTCACCGACCGGATGGCACTCGTCGTCGCGACGATCCGTACGCGCGTTCACGAAACGAAGCGGACGGTAGACGTGTGGTCGCTGCGGATCGCCATCGGCATCACGGCGGTCGGCGTGCTCGGCGCGCTGGGTCAGATCTTCATGGCCCGTTTCTTCTGGCGTCTATTTCGTGGCAAACCCGCGTGAGATATCGTCATGCGGCGCGGGCCGATGGCACGAACGGGAACACCTCGGCATCGTCCATCGCCAACGCCACGGGGACTTCCTCGGCACCCCAGGGAAGTTCCCCTTCCGGCAGTTCAGGCGGTTCGGGCAACTCGGCCTCCAGGAGCACTGCGGCGAGACGTTCAACCTCATCTCGCAGCGTCACGAGTTCCGCCGATTCTTCAAACTTCGCCACGGGAAGCGCCAGCGGAATCTCGCCTTCCGTGTCGTGCGCGTGCGGTGCATGGTGGCGAAGGAATTCCATCTCGGCTTGCTCGCGCTCGGTGTGCCACCGCATCTCGTACGCCACGATCTTCGATTGCCACGCCTCCAGCCGCAGCCGGAGTTGCCACAACTCGAAAGCGTCCTCGCGTCGGCGAGCATCGGCGCTGGCCACGCGCTCCGAGCGGGCGTCCAACTCGGCCTCACGCCGGCGCAGCGCTGCGGCCAGTTGCTCCATCTCTGCAACGGTGGCCCGTTCGGCTTCCTGCCACTGCGCACGAGCGGCCGCCAGATCCGCGAACTGCTCCGCGAGCACGCGGCGCCGATCGGCCAGTTCAATCAGGTCCCTGGATGCGTTCGCGACGAGCGTTTGTGCCCCTGCTGCATCGCGCTCGATCCGTGCTTCACGCTCCTCTAACTCCGCAACCCACTGCGCCAGATCGCGATCGGCGGCGCGATCGAGCGCTACCTGCAACTCGAGCGGCGGCTTCGCCACGAGAGACATGGCCTGCGTCTGCGACTGAAACTCGGCCCGCTGGCGTTCCAGATCGCCGACCGCCTCGCGTGCATGGCGAATGCGCACCTCCAGGGCCGCGGCCTCCTCACGCAGTGCCGCAACCTCGCGCTGAATCACAGATCGAGCCTCGGTCTCGGCCTTCTCGCGAGCCGTCAGTTCCGCTCTCTGCATGTCCAGTGCCGCGGCCTGCTCGGTCTGAAAGCGGCTCGCCTCTTCCCACTCCGCCGCCAGTCGCTTCTGCCGCGTTTCCAGATCGCTCCAGGCATCGCGCAGCCGGTCGCGGTCGGCCGCGGACGTGGTGTGGAACTCAGACTGTACCTCGTTGAACCGGTGAATCCGTGCGTCGCTCGCGGCACGATCAGCGTCGATTTGCGCGCGGGCTGCGGCAAGTGCGTGGCGCACTCTGCGGGCCAGTCGCCCGCCGAGCCGGCGGGCACGAGCGCGTTCGCGATCGGCATCGCGGTACGCGGCGCGGGCTTCTGCGAGCAAGCGCCCCGCCTCGGCCTTCTCGGCCGCCAACTCGCGCTCCTCTGGCGTTCGTGCCATGCCCGCACCCCCGTCATCAACGGAACAACCCGCAGTTCTTATCGGCGCGCGGCAACTTCGTTCTGCACTGGAGTCGCGATGTGGTAAACTGGTGAAGGTAGGAAAAGACGCGAACCGCGGCCCTGAGCGTGGGTCGCGGCTCGCTTGAGTCTGCGCCGTGGGCAAACCCGCGCGCGGAACGTGAATGCTCACGCGCGTGGACGACGCGTATTCGGTGTGTGACGGTCCATCGTCTGCGGGGGCGACGAACGCCGGAGGCGAAGGTGGCGTTCGGGTCAACCAAATTGATTAACTTGACACATTGATAACCTTTTCTGCAGTCCTCGCAAGCCTCGTAGAAAGCATTTTGCGAATTATGTTGTGCGGATGTCGGAGGCGTTCCGACACTTGTCGATAAACACGGCAGGACCCGGCAAGACGCGAAGCACGCGCACGAAAATCGCAGATTCACTCGTCATCGGTGTGAGGGAAAGGCGGACGTACGCTCTCAGGTAATTGATGACGTAGACACAGACTTGCGTCGATTGACCGGGCGCGTGCTACGCCTGCGTTCCGGGCTTGAGGGCGCGGACGAGTAGTTCATACAGCCCCCTGGCGTCGTCGGGTTCGCCGGGCCGCAGGCGCATGTAAATGCTCTTTTCGTCCACAATCTTCATGCGTCCCTGGCTCAGCGCCAGTAGTTGTTGCGCGCGATCGCGGTTGCGGTAACCGAAGATCAGGTCGCGGTTATCGCGGTGGACGCTGGCGATTTGCCACTTCACACAGAGCAAGCGTACTTCCGTGGTGCGAAGTAGCCACTCGACTGGCTCCGGCGGTGGGCCGTAGCGGTCGCGAAGCTCCTGGCGGAAGTCGGCGAGTTTGGCCGGGTCGCGCAGTCGAGCCAGCCGTCGGTAAACCTCGATGCGGAGCTTCTGTCCGGGCACATAGTCGCGCGGCAGGAATGATGGCCAGGGGAGATCGACGTTCACTTCGACGGCCACCTTCGGCGGTTGCTGCTTCAGTGCCCGTACCGCGTTCTCCAGCAAGTGACAGTAGAGTTCGTAACCGACAGCGGCGATGTGGCCGCTCTGCTCGGCGCCCAGGATATTCCCTGCGCCACGAATCTCCAGGTCGCGCATTGCGATCTTGAATCCGGCGCCGAGTTCGGAGAACTCCTCGATGGCCTTAAGTCGTTTTTGCGCCTGCGGATTGAGCATCTTCAGTGGGTTGACCAGCAGATAGGCATAGGCGCGGTGTTTCGAGCGCCCGACGCGACCGCGAAGCTGGTGCAGGTCGGCCAGCCCATACGTATCCGCATCGTCGATGAAGATGGTGTTGGCATTGGGAATGTCGAGGCCGCTCTCGATGATCGTGGTGGCGACGAGGATGTCGGCATCCTTGCGCACGAAGGCGACCATCGCTTTTTCGAGCGAGTGCGCGTCCATCTGGCCGTGGCCGAAGGTGACCTTCGCTTCGGGAATGAGAATCCGGACCTTCTCGACGACCTGCTCAATGTCGTGGACCCGGTTATGGACGAAGTAAACCTGACCTCCACGGTTCATCTCACGCAGGATCGCATGGCGGATGAGTTGATCGTCCCAGCGTGTAATGCGTGTCTCGACCGGCTGGCGATCCGGTGGCGGCGTTTCAAGGTTGCTGATCTCGCGAATCCCCAGAAGCGATGCGTGCAAAGTTCGGGGGATCGGTGTCGCCGTCATGGTCAGCACGTCCACCATCGCGCGAATGCGTTTGAGCTTCTCCTTGTGCTCGACGCCGAAACGCTGTTCCTCGTCGATCACCACCAACCCCAGGTCTTTGAACTTCACATCCGCCGAGAGCAATCGGTGCGTGCCGACGATGACATCGACCTCACCGCTGGCCAATCGCTTGAGTGTTTCTTTCTGCTTCGCATGACCGCGGAAGCGGTTCACGGCCTCGACGACGAACGGATACTCCGCGAAACGCTGGCTGAAGGTGCGATAGTGCTGCTCCGCGAGAACCGTGGTGGGAACGAGGATCGCGACCTGCTTGCCGCTATCGACTGCCTTAAATGCCGCACGGATGGCGACTTCCGTTTTGCCATAACCCACATCGCCACAGATGAGCCGATCCATCGGTTTGGGTCGCCCCATGTCGGCTTTCACTTCACTGATGGCGGAAAGCTGATCGGGTGTCTCCTGGAACGGGAATGCAGCCTCGAATTCCTCCTGCCATTCCGAATCGGGCGGGAAGGCGTTGCCAGGCACCGCTTGCCGAACCGCCTGCACCTGAATCATCTCGGCCGCCATGTCGCGAACCGCCTCGGATACCTTCTCCTTCTTGCGGCCCCAGGCAACGCCGCCGAGCTTCGATAACTCCGGCTCGGCGTGCTGCCCGCCGACGTACTTCTGAACCAGATCAATCCGCGTCGCCGGCACATAGAGGAAGATACCGTCGCGGAATTCGAGGATCAGGTTCTCTTCCTGCGCGTGGGCGAACAGCGCGCCGGCACTGCCGTCGGCGGCTTCCTCTTCATCACCAGCGTGCGACTCACGGCCGCTGCCCGTCTGCCCCTTCGAGAGCATCGTCATGCCGCGGAAGCGGGCAATGCCGTGTGCAACGTGAACAACGTAATCGCCATCGTTGAGATCGAGGAAGGAGTCGATGGCGCGCGATTCCAGCGTGCGGCTCGACCTGGCCTTCACCTTCACGCCTGGCGGCAGCAGATCCTTGTGGAACAGTTCGTGGCTGCCAAGCAGCACGATGCCGCCCTCGATCAGGCGGAAACCGGCGCGAACATGCCCGGTGACAAGCTGGAGCCGGTGCGATTCCGCGAGCTTACCGGCCTTCAGAACTTCCGTGAGTCGGTGAACTTCGGCTTCACTCTGACAGGCGATAAGCACACGCGCGGTGTGGCCTGCGGCAATGGCATCGAGTTCGTCGCGGACACGGTGAACACTGCCGCTGAACCGCTCTACGGATTCCACTCGCAGATGAACGCTCGCTTCCACACTCGGCCGCGGCAACGCGGAGACGACCACATTCGGCCGTGTCATCAGATGGGCGAGTGTCTGGTCGGGTGTGAGCAGATCGCCCGTGCTGGCAACGCGTTCGTGGAAGTGCTTCACCTGCTCCTTGAGTTCGCGCGGCTCGCAGAGTGCGACCCAGGAATCTGGAGGAAGGTAGTCGGTGAGTGTGCCGCTGCGCGGGTGAGCACGGACCGTGGAGGCATCCGCTTCTTCCAACCCCATCAGTACCACACTCGCCTTCGTCTCAAGGCTGCGCTGCGTGCCAGGGGCGAAGGTGCGAATGCTTTCGATCTCGTCGCCGAAGAACTCCAGTCGCACCGGATCGGGGCTATCCGGTGGGAACACATCGCAGATTCCGCCGCGTTTGCTGAACTCGCCAGGGTACTCCACCGCATCGACACGCTTGTAGCCGTTGCCAACGAGCCATTCGGCCAATTTGCCTGGCTCGAGCGTCTCCCCGGCGCTGACCGTGCGGCCGCGCGCGGTGAGATCGGCACGCTCAGGCACAGGCTGACACACCCCCGCCGCACTGCAGACCACCACTTTCGGCGGCGCATGCAGAAGCAATTGCAGCAAGCGGAGGCGCGACGTGGTGGCAGGATCGAGTTTCCCCTTGTTGCTGACGACCGGCCACGTTTCCCAGGCGTCGAAGACCGCGGGCCTCGCCGCAGTGAAGCTCGTGATGTCCTCCACCCACGGTTCCACATCCGCAGGATTGGGCACGACAACGAGCAGCGTGCCCGGAACATCGGTCGCCAGTGCGGCCACGGCCAGCGAAGCGGCCGATCCCCATGCTCCATCGATGGTGCCGCTGCGGTGGGCCGAAAGTGCCGCGCGCAGTTCCGCCCACCCCTCCGCACCATGCAGCAGATCGGGTAGCGCGCATAGTCCGGCCATCGCCGGCGCTTCCTGCATCGCCGTCGCCATGTCGTTCTCCTCAACCGTCGTATTCTACTACCGCAAGACCGGCATCGCGGAATAGATCAGCCATCTGCGTGAATCCACCTGCCACGGTTCACCGGAGCCCACTCATGCTGCTCACGCCGCCCGACCGCTGGGCGAATCCAAAGCTGATCGACCATTTCGCGCGCGTCCGCGTGCCGTGGGACACGCTAACACGTCGCATCGTGCGAGCATGCACCGCGAGGTGGCTCCCGCCTGCGGCTACGAATATCGTGGAGATCGGCGCGGGGGGCGGGCAACTGCGTGAATGGCTTCCCCCGAAGGTTGCAGCCGGCGTCACGCACACCGAGCCATCGGAACCGTTTCTCGGACTGCTCCGTTCACGTCATCCCGAAGCCTGCGCAGTACGCGCCGAAGCAACCTCACTCCCCTTCCCTTCCAGTTCCGTGGACGCAGTGATTGCGTTGTGCGTCCTCGATACGTTACCCGACCTTGCCGCCGCTCGCGACGAGTTCCGGCGTGTCTTGCGGCCTGGCGGTTCGGCCCTCCATTTCCTCGATCTCTCGACCAGCCCGGATTGCCTCTTCCCGGAACGAATCGCTCGGGGCGAACTTCCCCTGACGAACTTCGTGTGCGACCCGGCACTTCTCGAAGTGCTCACCGACGCGCAAATGGCACTACTGCCCTGCGTCGACGAGTTCGACGACGTGCTTGTAGTGAAGTGGGAGCCGTTCCGCGACTTCGTCTCGATGCTCGAAGCTGCGCGGCACCCGCTCACGGCACAACTCGACTTCTATGGTGGCGTGCGCGCGGCAGAGTACCTCGATCCGCGACGCATCGCGGATGGCTACATGGCCGCAAGCGCCGACCCAGCGCGATTACTGGCGTTGAACACGGCTCTACTGAAGCTCACACTACTGGCGAGACAGATGGGCCGGGAATGGCCGTTGGAATCGCTCTCCTCACGCGCATGCCTTCGCGAGAAACTGACCGGGGCATTCGCACCGATGCACGGCTTCACTGTGGAGTTCACTGGCCCGGTCTCTGCCCATGAAATCGTCGCTTCAGACGAACCTGCGATTCGGTTCGTATTGCGTCACATCGGGCGCACACTGCGACGAGCGAACATCCCCATGCGGAGCGAAGGCACAACGGTGGAAGAACTCGAAGGTCGGCCCGTTCCCCCGCACGTGGCGCTGCCCGGGATGATGATGCGCGAAACCACAGTGGACGTATTCGTGGCGCGCAAAGCGAACGATTCGCGACCTTGCGTACACTCGCTGGTTCAGCGCGGCCATCCGGTTGCCTAGAATGAGAAACACATTCCGAAAAAACTCGCGGTTCCGAAGAAAGGATCATTACTGATGAACGCTCTTCTGCTCGCGCTGGCGCTCTCACCCGCGGCCGACCCGCAGGACTGGAAGGCCGAGGAGGCCGTCCACCTCAAGAACATCAAGCAGGTCACGTCCGACTACATTCGTGCAGGCGAGGGATACTTCTCGCCAGATGGCACGAAGATCATCTTCCAGGCCGAAGAGAAGAACACGGGCAACCCATTCTACCAGATGTTCGTGATGGACCTCGCCACGGGCAAGGCGGTTCGCGTCAGTTCGGGCATCGGCCGCACGACCTGCGGCTACTTCCGACCCGATGGCAAGAAGATCATCTTTGCTTCCAGCCACTCCGACCCGAAGGCGAAGGAGCATCAGGAGGCCGAATACAAACAGCGTGTGGAAGACAGGAAGAAGGGGATTCGTCGGCGCTATTCGTGGGACTTCGACCCACACATGAAGATCTATGAAGCCAACCTCGATGGCACGGAACTGAAGTGCCTCACCCCGAAGGCGAAGGTCTATACCGCGGAGGGAAGTTATTCGGCTGATGGCAAGAAGATCGTCTACAGCGCGGGCAACGCCCAGAACGTGCAACTCTTCATCATGAACGCGGATGGCTCCAACCCCAGGCGAATCACGAACGCGCCGAACTGCTACAACGGCGGCCCGTTCCTCAGCCCAGACGGCTCGAAGGTGATCTTCCGTTCGGATCGCAAGGAAAAGGACCGGCTGCAACTCTACGTCATCAACAGCGACGGTACCGGCGAGAAAGCCCTCACGGATAACGACAAGTGGGTCTTCTGGGCGCCATACTGGTACGAGGACAGCAAGCACATTATCTACACCGCGGCCGACCACACGAACCCACTGGCCCGCCCGAACTACGATCTCTACTGGATGAACATCGAAACTGGCAAGCAAACGCGAATCACCTTCGCGCCAGGTCAGGACGTGCTACCGGTGTTCGGTCCGAAATGCAAGAAGTTGATGTGGACCAGCAGCCGCGACGGCCGCCAACCGGCACAACTCTACATCGCCGACTTCACCACACCGAAGAAGTGATGACTGTTCTCTGCGCGATGCGGGCACTGTATCAGGAGCAACCACTCTTACAGTCACCGCATCGCGTGATCGTGTCGGAGCGATCCGACAACTGGCCCATTGACTCTGCCCGGACGATGTGCGAATCTGAACGCATGACGGGGAGTTGCCCCCCGTTCACATCAAATCCTAACGGATCGCACGGGCTGGTCGGCATCAGCGCCCTGAGTACATTTCAATCGGGGGGGGCGCGGATCGCCTGCGGATCACCTGTGGCGAAGAGGTTGTCTGGAATGCCCGAGCCACCACTAACTGGCAACGCGCTCCTCGCCCTGGTGCGGCGTGCCGAACTGGCAGACGACGACGTACTCGCCGGCTTCATCTCACGCGGCCCGTTGCCGCCCGACGCACCCGATACCGCCACGCGATTGCTTCAGGCGGGCATCCTCACTCCCTTCCAGGCCAAGCTCATTCTCCAGGGGAAGCACCGGGGATTCAAACTCGGCCCCTACCGCATCCTCAACCAGATCGGCGCCGGCGGCATGGGCCAGGTCTTCCTCGCCGAACATGCGACGATGCGCCGTAAAGTGGCGTTGAAGGTTCTCCCACCGCGGCAGGCCGCCGATCCGGCCAGCGTCGAACTTTTCTACCGCGAAGCCCGCGCCGCAGCGGTTCTCGATCACCCCAACATCGTCCACGCTTACGATGTGGCATGCGACAAGGGGACACACTTTCTCGTACTGGAATACATCGACGGCGAGACGCTCGATCGTCGGCTGGCGAGGCGTGATCGTCTCGCCGTTGGCGAGGCAGTCGGCTTCGCGGTGCAGACAGCCGCAGGCTTGCACCACGCACACGAGAAAGGTGTCGCCCATCGAGACATCAAGCCGGCGAATCTCCTCGTCGGGCGCGACGGGATCGTGAAGATTCTTGACCTGGGGCTGGCACAGTTCTTCGAGGAATCCGGCACGAAACTCGGCCGCACCACTGGCTCTGGCTCAGGCCCTGTCATGGGCACGACTGATTACGTCGCGCCCGAACAACTCGTGGGCGACGAGGCCGACCATCGCTCGGACATTTATAACCTCGGCGCCACACTCTATCACTTACTCACGGGCCGCCCGCCGTTTGGCGGTTCGACCACCGCGAAGATGATCGCGCATCACCTGGAGGCGGCTCCGCTTGCACACGACGTCTGCCCCGATGTGCCAGTGGAACTCTCGGCCGTAATCGAAACGATGCTGGCGAAGGACCCTGGTGCGCGTTACCAGTCGGCGGCGGAAGTTGTCCTGGCGCTGATGCCGTTCGTGAGCACGCCAGACGCGGCGGGACGTTCGTCGGGCAAGTTACCGCCGCTGGCAGCGGCCGCCGCCCGCGAGAGCACCGCGAACCTGGCAGTCAACCCGGACGATCTCCGCTGTGCCGACGGAGCCGACGAACTTGCGGCAGCACTGGCGAAGGCCCAGCGCACCGCGAAGCACGCAGTGCTGGCGATGATCGTCGGCGTTCTCTTCGGTGCTGTGTCTCTGGCCCTCGCCGTGCTCATGTATCTGGCACGGTAACTCTCGCTTGGGCTGTTACTTCTGCTTTCACGAACTCTCCGCACACACTCACTGGAGCGGCGAAGCCTCGCCCGGCTTCAACATCGTGATCTTGAGTGGTGGTCGCTTACCACTCGATGGGAGAACGCGCGGACCAGTGCCAAACCCGGCGTGGGGCGCGGGCGTGGGGGTTGCGAGCGGCGCGGCCGACTGAGCAGGCGGAAGTTCCTCGGCAGTCGCTGCCACGACGGGCGGCGCAACGGCAGAAGGCGCAGGGCGAACGTCGTCGATGTCGAGCGAGAATATCTCGTCGGCCACGGGTGGCGGTGCAGCAACGAACGCAGCGGTGGTTGCTGGGTCCGGCAGCGACGCGGCAACAGGGGCTTGTGCAGATTCGGGTACAACCGGCGCTGGTTCGACTGGTGCAGGCAGCGCGGGAACGGCTTCGGCTCCCACCGCCTCAATCACTTCCGCTTCGATAGGTTCGCGCATCGTCTTCCACTGGGCCGCGATCCTCTCCTGAAGCGCGAGAACGCCACCGACGCTCTTGAAGTGAAGCCGGAAGCACTTGTTCTTGACGCCGTTGAGTTGCGTCATCAGCTTGTCGATCCACACGCCCTTGACGTACGACAGCGGCGGTTCAGGCACCATCTTTCCTTCGAGGATGAAATCGGCGAGATTCTCGCCCTCTTCGAAGTTCTTCATCGCCGGGAGATTGATTTCGCGGGCAGACTTGATGAGGTTCTTCAACACCTTCCACGACTCGCGCATCACCTGGATCACCTCACCCGGAAAGTCCGGCGGTGCCTGCCATTCGCCGCGTGCTGCTGCCGCGTACGCGCTCAGGTACGAATCGGCCTTGTTGAAGGCGGTTCGCGATTCCTGATAGAGCCGCTGCACCTCCAGTTGGAAGCGATACCGTTCGACCAGTTCGCTCTTGAGGTCCTTGTCCAGTTGCGCCGCCATCTGAACGTGTAGCAGGTAAACGCGGCAATCGAACGATTTGAACCATTCCCAGTTCTCGTCCTGTTTCTCCTTGTTCTCCTCCAGTTTCTTCTTCATCTTCGACGACGGTCGGCCGACGATGCCGCTACGGAGCGATTGTTCCTCCTTGTACAGATCGGCGTGCGCCTCGGCGTGCTCCTCGCAGCCGTCGTAGAGTTTCTCCAGAACTTTCTCCATCCGTTCCTCGTCCCAGGGCTTGTCGCGGATGCGGTCGTCGAGTTCCGAGAGGTCGCCTGGCTCCAGCGGGCGATCGTCGTATGCACCCTTGTACTTCAGATCGTAGGTCGTTTCGGCATGCTCATTGTCGATGAATCGCTGGACCTTTACGGCATCAACCAGATCGGCGTTCTTGGGGATGCGGAAGACCATGCGATAGAACTTGTACGTCATTCGCTCGCGCAGATCCGCCGGCTCGTCAAAGAGAATCCACGGGCTGCGGTGATCGACTGCGGCAGGAACGAACTCCTCCTTCGCGTTCTTTTCGCGATCGGAGTTGCACGGGTGAGTCCGCCACATCGGCGGAATCTCATCCTCCATCTCCTCCTCCTCCGCGTCGAACACCTCGATGTCCTTGCCATCGGTGGGCGTCTTCAGCGCCGGCGGCAGCCCGAGACGTGGATCTTTCTTCTTGCGGCGCACCACTGTCGAGGCGCGATCCTGGTGCAGATACATATCGCTGGAGTAGAGCTTGTGATCGAGCGCCGTGGCCATATCGTTGACAGCCTGCATGAAGCACTGATGCCCGAACTCGGTGCGGAGCAGACAGTGAACGACCGCGTTGCTGCCGGCGGCGCTGACGGCCACCAGGTCGGCGTGGAACTCGCGTTCGCGGCTCACCGCCAGTCGCTGAAGCGTGATTGCCTTGTAGAGCCACTCCAGCACCTTGCGCCCGACCCACAGCGGCGCGCCGATGACGTAACCGATCACCGCCAGCACGTTCTCCTGCTTCTTGCATCCGTTCACTACCCGGTCGAACCAGTCTTCGCCCTCCACGAGATCGGCGATGATCCGGTTCGCGACATAGGTGTAACTGGAAGTCATCGCCGACTGACTGAAGTGACCGAACTCGTGCGCCAGCACCGCCTTGAACTCGCTGAGATTGACGCTGTTCACCAGACCCAGACCGATGAGCAGGTCCTTCTTCGGTTCAACGAAGAGATTGATGAGGCTGGTGCGCGGCATCACGGCCGCGTTCACGTCTGGCGAGACGAAGACCTTGTTCGGCAGCGGCGCATCCAGTTCATCGCAAAGATGTTCGATGAACGCGAACAGGATTGGTTGCTCGTGTTCCTTGATCTCCAGGTGCATTTCCTTGTCTACCGCAGGACGTTTGAAGAAGCCCTTCACGAGGAACAGGAAGAAGATGCCGCTGAAGACAAGCCCGACAACCTTCAGCACGAAGAAATCATCCAGACTCCAGACGCACCACGTCCCGATCAACGCGAAGAAGAATACCGCGCCTATGTAGAACGTGAGGAAGACGAACAGCCCACTCAGGAGCAGATTCTGCTGACGTGTGTACGAGTCGGCGTAATCGGTGAGGCCCTCAGGCACCTCCGATGGGCTGGGCGGATACGGCACCTTCCGGTCGCCGACCCTCAGTTCGGGCGGTTTGCGTTCCGGCGCGCGTTTCTCCGACTGAACCTGATCGGGGTTGCCCTTGCCCAGTTTTGCTTTCTCTGCCGAACCTTTCGACTTGCGTTCCTTCTCGTTCGCGCGGCCTTCAAGTGGCTCGAGAGGTTCGAGTTCCAGTTCGTCATCCTGGGGAGCAGCCATAACAAACCTGTCGGTTCGTACCGGGTGGAATACGACGGATGTATCCTTAGACGATGGCGGGCGGTGCGCGGTCTGTCAACCCCGTGGAAGAGAATGTGAAATGCGGAGTTTGTTAGCCACAATTCGGAGGCCAGCGTGAGTGCCATCGACTGGGCTGCGGCCCGGCAGCGGATGCTCCTCGATCCGACAGTAACGATGCTCAACACCGGCTCGTTCGGGCCGTTGCCCGAACCGGTGTTCGAGCGCGCAACCGAGTTGCGTCGCCGACTCGCTGCCGGGCCGACCGACTTCTTCGTGCGTCAGATGCCGCCCTTGTTGTGGGAGGCCCGCGAGCGAACCGCGACGTTCCTCGGCACCACGGCACAGCGGCTCGTCTTCACGTCGAACGTGTCGGCAGCGATCAATCTCGTTGCCTCCGGCTTGCGGCTGGGCGCTCCGGGCGAAATCCTGATGAGCGATCACGAATACGGCGCGATGATATGGTGCTGGGAGCGCGCCGCTCAGCGTCAGGGGTTGACGATCCGCACCTTTGCGCTGCCCACCATGACGAGCGACCCGACGGAGATTGTCGAAGCCGCAACAAAAGCGATGACGCCGCGCACGCGGCTGCTCTTCTTCAGCCATGTGCTCTCACCGACCGGTCTGGTTCTCCCGGCGAAGGAACTCTGTGCCGAAGCCCGGCGACGCGGCATCATGACTGTGGTGGATGGCGCGCATGCCCCGGTCTTCATCCCACTGAATGTGGCGGAGGTGAATGCCGACTTCTACGCCAGCAATCTGCACAAGTGGCTGCTCGCGCCAAGCGGCGCGGGCTTCCTGGCGATTGGGCCTGGCAATGAGGATCGCCTCCAACCGCTGCATGTGAGCTGGGGCTACTTCGCGGATAAGTACCCCATCGGGGAAACAATCCCTTCCGCCAACCGTGACGCGCGCGATGGGTATGGAAGCACGCCGCGTACCCGCTTCCTGGAGTTCGAGGGAACACGCGATCCCGGTGCGTGGCTCGCGGTTCCTGCCGCAATCGATTTTCAAGCACAATTCGGTTTCGACAAAGTCCGTAGTCGCATTGCAGAACTCGCCGCGTATACGCGCCAGGTGATCGGCGAGGGCGGGGTGGGCTTGCCGCTTGCGACGCCAGCCGTGTCAGTTCTGTGCGGCGCGATGACCGCCTTCGTACTGCCAGCCGACGCGCGTGCCCCGGAGTTGCGGAAAGAGTTGTGGACACGCCGTGTAGAGATTCCTGTGATCGAGCGCCCCAATCGCCTGTTGATCCGCGTCAGCCACCACTTCTATACGACGGAAGGCGAGATTGACCGACTGGCCGAAGTGCTGCGTGAGATACTCTGAGGAACAACGACGCGGTGGCGCCGCTTCACGCGTGCCTCTGCCGCCGTCGTGACTGCGGCTCGGAACTCTCGGGCAGTTCCACTCTCACCCCATCAACGATCTCGTAGTGGCCGCGGTCCTCGATATCATCGCGAACGAGCTTTGGCTGCGGCGTCAGAACCTCGGCCGCGTTCATGGGGTTACTCCTTTTCACCCCATCACACCTTGTTCGTTGCGGCGATCATACCTTCCGTCGGGCTGCTGGCGTTGGCGTAGAGTTTCTTGGGGATACGCCCTGCGAGGTATGCCAGGCGGCCGGCTTCGGTGGCGTGTCGCATCGCCCAGGCCATCCGCAGTGGGTCCTTCGCCGCGGCAATCGCCGTGTTGAGTAGCACGCCGTCGCAGCCGAGTTCCATTGCGGCGCTCACATCGCTGGCAGTGCCGACGCCGGCATCCACGATCACCGGATAGCCTGGATCGTTCTCCTTGAGGTATTCCAGACAGATGCGGATGTTGTTGGAATTGAGAATCCCCTGCCCACTCCCGATGGGGCTGCCTGCGGGCATCACACTGGCGGCGCCAGCTTCTTTCAGGCGTTTCGCCAGCACCGGATCGTCGCTCGTGTAAACCAGTACGGTGAAGCCGTCTTTGACCAGCGTTTCGGTTGCTTTGAGCGTGTCGATGGGGTCGGGCAGTAGCGTCCGCTTGTCGGCGAGGCATTCGAGTTTCACCCAGTCGGCACCGGGGTTGCCGAGGTTGGTGAGTAGTTCGCGCGCGAGCCGGGCATGACGGATCGCATCATCGGCGCTGAAGCAACCGGCCGTGTTTGGCAGAATCGTGAGTTTCTTCAGGTCGAGGAAGTCGAGGATACTCTTCCCCTGCTTGTCGATGAGTCGCTCGCGGCGCACCGCAACGGTTGTCACGTCGCAGCCACTGGCTTCCATGCACTCTTGCATCAACTCGTAAGAGGTATACTTCCCGGTGCCGGTGAACAACCGGCTTTTGAACGTGAACTTCCCCACCTTCAGCGGTTGATCTTGCGGCGTGCTGCCGCCCCCCACCAGCGTGACGATCTCCACCGCGTCACCGTCCTTGAGAACGGCCTCAGAGTGGCGTGCGCGGCCGACAAGCTCACGGTTGACCTCCACCGCGAGCTTGGTCGCGTCCTTGCCGAGGTGTTGTAGCAACTCCGCAACCGTGAGAGACTTCGGTAGAGCTTTCGTTTCGCCGTTGATGGTGATGGTTGGCATGAATGCGGCTCCGTTCGGGGTGATGTCAGCATACCGGAACGTCTGCCGCTCGCAAAACCAAGCCTTCCGGCGTGCCGCGTGGTACAACAAAGGAGACGTTTGCCATGACTCGCGACCCGGTGATTGTTCGATGAGTAGTGCCGCCGACCAGACGGCCGTTTTTTACCAGTACCTGCAAGCCAGCAGGCTATTGACCGACTCGCAACTCCGCGAGTTGTGGGGCTGGATCGCGCACAAGAAGCCCGACATCAAGGGGCTGGCTCAGGAACTGGCGCGACGCGGTTGGCTGACAGCCTTTCAGATCAAGGAGGTGGCTCGCAATCGCGGCGCGGGGCTTCGTGTCGCGGAGCGGTATATCCTGCTCGATGTGGTCGGCGAGGGCGGGATGGGGCGAGTCTACAAGGCCCACGATACCCGCATGGGTCGGAATGTGGCGTTGAAGGTGATCCGCAAGGAGAAACTGAAGCACCCGGCGGCAGCCGGCCGGTTCCTGCAAGAGATGGTCGCGCTCGGCGCGATGACGAAACACCCCAACGTGGTGGAGGTCTTCACCGCGGACCAACTCGGAGAGCATCACTATTGCGTGATGGAATACATCGACGGCTCCGACCTGACGCGATTGGTTCGCAACGGTGGTCCGATGCCAGTTCTACAGGCCTGCGAGGTGGTGCGTCAGGCGGCACTGGGCCTTCAACATGCCTTCGAGACAGGGCTTGTTCACCGCGACATCAAGCCGAGCAACATCATTGTCCCACGCGCGGCTGGGGCCGTGAAACTAGTCGATTTGGGCCTTGCGCGTGTGATCGACGCGCAGCCGGGCGAGGACGATGCCCACCGCATCACGCAGGAAGGATTCGTGATCGGCACGCCCGACTTTCTCGCCCCGGAGCAGGCACGCGACCCACTGAGTGTGGATATCCGCGCCGACATCTACGCGCTGGGCGGCACGCTCTTCTACGCGCTCACCGGGCGACCACCCTTCGATGGTGGAACGCCGACGGAAAAACTCCTGCGACATTGCACCGAGCCACCGCCAGAGTTGCTCAGCATCCGCCCGGACGTACCACCGGCACTCCAGCAGATCATCCACTGGTGCATGGCGAAGGAGCCTGGAAAACGCCCGCAAACGCCGCTGCAACTGGCAGTGGCTCTCCAGCCGTTCTGCCCGCCGCCGGCTGTCGGCACGGGTGTCTTCGGAGCGCCGCCGCCACGGAACGCCCCCTCTGGCCCACACATGCCGCTGCCGGCCGCGCCTCCTGTCGCTTACCCACAACCGGCTTACGCACCGCCTCTGCCACCGCCTCCACAACCTCTGCCGCTGCCGCTGCCAGAGCCAAACCCCAGCAATCAGGTGTTCAAACTGCCGCGAGAAGAGGACGACCGGGAACCGATTCGCCGCCACAGCAAGCCCGGTTTCCCCGTCGCGCTGGTGTTCATCCCTCTGGGTGCGCTGTTCGTGATCGCTGTGTTCATCTTCGCGGCATACCGTGTCTTCCTCGCATCCGATCCCGAGCCACCGGAAACATTTACCGACAGCGTTGGTCTGAAGATGGTACGGTTGGAGGGCGGCACATTCCGCATGGGTTCGCCCGAGAATGAACCTGGCCGGCGGCCAGATGAAGGGCCTGTCCGTGAGGTCACGATTCGTGGGCCGTTCTTCATGTCCGCGACCGAAGTGACGAACAATCAGTACCTGCGTGTCGTGGGGAGAAACCCAGCCCGCGCGACCGGGATCGCGAAGGGGGCCGATCAACTCCCGGTCGAGAACGTTACCTGGGACGAAGCCAATGAGTTCTGCCGCACGCTCACCGAGAAGGAACGCGGGCAACCGTGGATCCGGAAGGGATGGGCCTACCGGCTCCCGACAGAAGCCGAGTGGGAATTCGCCGCACGCGCTGGGACCGAGACACCCACCACGTTCGGCGAGCGACTCGTCTTCAGCGACCAGTCACTGTTTCGCCCGTCTGAGAAGGGTGAAGACCCCACGGAACTCGGCGGCGATCCAGCACGGCTCCCCAAGTTCCCGCAGACTGTGAGCAAGGCCGGGGCCAACAAGTTTGGCCTTCACGACATGCCTGGCAACGTCGCGGAGTGGTGCGGCGACTGGTATCGCTCGGAGGCGTACAAGGAGCCAGCGAAGGAGAATCCCACCGGCCCGACCGATGGCGACAAGCGAGTCATCCGCGGGGGTTCCTTCCGCGACCCGGCCAGCGCCGGGCGCTCGGCCGCGCGCTCGTTTGCCCGCCCCAATCAGCGTCAGGATTCGGTCGGCTTCCGCATCGTCTATGCGCCGATTCCGAAGTAGAAGAACAGACGCGGATTGATACAGATGACACAGATCAGACGGAGCGTCCGCGATTCACGGCGTACCTCAGCGTCTCGACTTCTTCTGTGATACACACGAGGCATCCATGGTCAGCTGGAGAGGCGTTTTCCCGGCGGTCTGCACGCAGTTCCACGATGACTACTCGCTGAACGTGCCTGATACACTGGAACACATCGACGCGATGCTGGCCGCAGGCGTTCACGGACTGGTGATGATGGGCAGCGTTGGCGAGAACACGACGCTGGAGTTACACGAGAAGAAGGAGTTGCTCAAGGCGACCGTGGCCCACGTTCGCAAGCGTGTCCCGGTGCTGACAGGCGTGGCCGAATATACCACCGCGCAGGCGTGTCGATGGGCGGCCGAGGCCGCACAACTCGGCGCCGACGGCCTCATGGTGCTACCGTCGATGGTCTACAAGAGCGACGATCGCGAAACGATGGCCCATTTTCGCACGGTCGCGAAGGCGACAGATCTGCCCGTCATGATCTACAACAATCCGCCGGCCTACAAGGTGGACGTGACGCCGGAGATGTTCGCGGAGATGGCCGACGAACCGAAGTTCGCGTGCATCAAGGAATCGAGCGACAACCCACGCCGCATCACCGACATCGTGAATCTCACTGGCGACCGCTATGTCATCTTCGCTGGCGTCGATGACCTCGTGGTGGAGTGTTTCGCGCTGGGCGCAGTCGGCTGGATCAGCGGGCTGGTGAATGCCTTCCCGGCCGAAAATCGTCTCCTGTGGGATCTCCTTCTCGCCGCCAGATGGAAGGAAGCCCTGGACGTGTATCGGTGGTACACACCGGTACTGCACCTCGATACGCATGTGAAACTCGTGCAATACATCAAGCTCGCTACGGCCGAGTGCGGCTATGGCACGGAGTTGTGCCGGCCACCACGTCTGCCGTTGGTCGGCGAGGAACGCGAGCGTGTCTTGAAGATAATCCGTACTGCCATTTCCACTCGTCCCAAACGGTAACCCCGCAGGATGATCACCATGAAGCAACTCCTCTCCCCCGCCGTGTTACTCCTGGCCAGCGTTGTGTCGGCCGCAGACACGCCGCCGCGCGGCTATTCCATCCCGCTGATCGACCTCGCCAGCGAGAGCAAGCGGCAGGTGATTGTGGATCGCGAGGCCAAACAGTATCTCGGCCACCCCACCACGGTGTTGCTCGAAGACGGCAAGACAATCCTCGCGGTGTACCCCAAGGGGCACGGCCGCGGCGCGATCATCTACAAGCGCAGCACCGATGGCGGCAAGACATGGAGCAAGCGACTCCCGACGCCGAAGAGTTGGGCCACCTCGCTCGAAACACCCACTATTCATCGTGTCGTGGACGCCGCCGGCAAGAAGCGGCTGATCCTCTTCTCCGGCCTCTACCCGATCCGCATGGCAGTGTCCGAGGACGACGGCAAGAACTGGAGTGAACTCAAAGCCATCGGCGACTTCGGTGGGATCGTTGCGATGGGCAGCGTGGTGGCGTTGAAGGAGAAGGGGCACTACATGGCGCTCTTCCACGACGACGGTCGATTCCTCACAAAGGATGCGACGAAGAAGGTGCCTGGCTTCCGCCTCTTCAAGACTGTCTCCACCGATGGCGGACTGACGTGGGGCGCGCCAGAGGTCGTGGTCAAGCACCCCAAGGCGCAGTTGTGTGAACCCGGCGCGATCCGTTCGCCAGACGGCAAACAGATCGCTGTACTGCTCCGCGAGAACAGCCGGAAATTGAATTCCTTCGTGATCTTCTCGAACGACGAAGGGAAGACGTGGACTACGCCACGCGAGTTGCCTGGCTCACTCACTGGCGATCGCCATACCGCTGCCTACACCCCGGACGGCCGCCTCTTCGTCTCCTTCCGCGACATGACTCACGAATCCCCAACCAGGGGCGACTGGGTGGCGTGGGTCGGCACTTACGACGACATTGTGAAGGGGAAGGAAGGCCAGTATCGCGTGCGGCTGATGGATAATCACAAGCAAGTGGACTGCGCGTATCCGGGCGTGGAAGTGCTGCCCGATGGCACCATCGTCACCACGACTTACGGCCACTGGATCGAGGGCGAACCTCCGTACATTGTCTCGGTGCGGCTAACACTCAAGGAACTCGACGCGAAGGCGAAGAAGTGAGTGCGTTCAACGCCCGCTCTTCATGCGGCTCACAGCGGAGTTCTCCATGCGCCGCATTTCGGTGATCGATTCGCATACCGGGGGGGAACCGACGCGCGTTGTCGTTGCCGGCGGTCCAGACCTCGGCACTGCATCGCTCGCGGAGCGCGCCACGCGCTTCCGCGATCACTTCGATTCCTTCCGTTCCTGCGTGGTGAACGAACCGCGCGGCTCAGACGTACTCGTCGGCGCACTTCTGTGCGAACACTGCGACCCGGCGAATGCGGCCGGGGTTATCTTCTTCAACAATGTCGGGTTGCTCGGCATGTGCGGGCATGGCACCATCGGCCTGGCAGCCACACTCGCACACCTCGGGAAACTCCAACCGGGTGAGTGCCGCATCGAAACGACCGTAGGCGTCGTCTCTGCAACCCTGCACGATGCTCACCGCGTCACGGTGCGGAACGTCCCAAGCTACCGCAAACGTACCGAGGTTGAAGTGGAGGTTGAGGGCCTCGGCCGCGTGACCGGCGACATCGCGTGGGGAGGCAACTGGTTCTTTCTGGTGAAGGAACACGGTGAGGCCATCCACATCGACAACATCGACCGACTCACGGATGTGGCGTGGCGCATTCGCCGCGCAGTGAACGGAGCGTTCCCGGAACCTGTGGATCATGTCGAACTCTTCGGGCCGGCCGTTGATCCCCGAAACCACTCACGCAACTTCGTACTCTGTCCCGGCAAGGCTTACGACCGCTCACCTTGCGGCACCGGCACGAGCGCGAAACTCGCTTGCCTTCACGCAGACGGCAAGCTCACAGCCGGCGAAGTGTGGCGCCAGGAGAGCATAACTGGCAGTGTCTTCGAGGGACAGATTGAACCGACGCGCGAACCAGGAGTGGTGATTCCGAGCATCACCGGCACCGCATACATCACCGCGGAAGCAACACTTATTGTGGAGGAAGACGACCCACTGAGGGATGGGATTCGTGGGTAAACGACTGTCAGCGTGAATCGTCAGCGCAGCCGGCAAGCACTTCGAGCGGGTGAAGTGCCGCGCGGCCGGTGAGGTCGCGAATCTGATGGCGGCACGAAGTGCCTGTCGCGATGACGGTCGCTTCCGGATTCGCATTCAGCGACGGAACCAGTTCCAGGCCCGCGATCTTCACGCTCACGTCGTAGTGTTCCTTTTCGTAACCGAACATGCCAGCCATGCCGCAGCAGCCCGCATCAAGGAGCGTCACATCGAAACCCTGCGCGAGCTTCAACGCCTCGACAGTCCCCTTCGCGCTAACAAGTGATTTCTGATGGCAGTGCGAATGGAACACCGCTGTACCGGAACGTGGTGCGAGATCGAGTGACAGCCCATTGTCACGCACCTGACAGGCGAGCCAGCCATCGGCCATCTCTGCCGCTGCCGCGACGCGCTTCGCCGCCGGGCCAGGCACCAGTTCCGGCCACTCGTCGGCCAGGGTCAGAATGCAACTCGGTTCCAGACCCAGGATCGGCACACCAGCGACGGCGTATCGTTCGAGCTTCGCAATACCGTCGCGCGCCAATTGCCGCGCATCGGTGAGGAACCCCTTGGAGATCATCGCCCGGCCGCAGCAGATTCCGGCAAGTTCCACGGAGTAGCCCGCACGCTCCAGTAGCGTCACCGCGGCGCGGCCGATGTTCGGCTCCTGGAAGGTGGTGAAACAGTCGTCGAACAGCACGACTCGTGGCGAACTCCGCAGCGGTGTCCGTGCGAGGCCATCGCTTCTTACGGCGCGGACCTTTCGCTGGCAAAACCAGTTTCGGAAGTGGTTGCGATGCCATTCGGGGATACTGCGACGACGGTCGATGCCTGCCAGACCCTCCATCGCGCCGCGAATCCACTTCCGGCGCATGAGCCAGTTGTTCACGCTGGCGTACCGCGACGCCAGTGAACTGAGCGTGTGGATGTGCTTCGCCGCGAGATGGCCGAGCGGGCGTGCCCGCCGCGCATAGTAAGCCTGGAGGAACTCCGCTTTGAGTTTGGCGACATCCACGTTGCTGGGGCACTCACTCTTGCATGCCTTGCACGACAGGCAGAGGTCCATCACTTCCATGATCCAGCGCTGAGCGATGGGCGAGTCTGAGCGGGCAGCGCCCGATTCCCCTTCGCCAACCAGCGCGAGCCGCAGTGCGTTGGCGCGGGCGCGCGTGGTATCGCGCTCGTCCTTCGTGGCGCGATAACTGGGGCACATCGCTCCGCCGTGTGTCTTGCGGCAAACGCCTGCGCCGTTGCACAGTTCGATACTGCGGAAAAAGCCGCCTTGCTTCGAGTAGTCGAGCACCGTTGGCGGATCGCGTGGCACGTTCCCTGGCGGAACACGCATGTTGTCTTCCATCGCCGGCGCATCGACGATCTTGCCAGGATTGAGCACGTTTGCCGGATCGAAGCCGCGTTTCACCCGCCGGAACGCCTCGTACACAACCGGTCCGAACATCTTTCGATTCCACTCGCTCCGCACGAGGCCGTCGCCATGTTCGCCACTGAGACTCCCGTTGAACTCCAGCACGAGGTCGGTCACTTCATCCATGATCTTCCGCATGGTCGCAACACCCGTCGCTTCGTGCAGGTTCAACACCGGGCGAATGTGAAGGCAGCCGACACTCGCATGGCCGTAGAACGCGCCGTCGGTGCCGTGACGGTGGAAGATTTCGCGGAAGCGAGCGGCAAACTCCGGAAGTTGCTCGGGCGCAACCGCGGCGTCTTCGCAGAACGTGACGGGCTTGGAATCGCCAGTCATGCCGTGGAGCAGCGGTACGGCGGAACTCCGTAGCGCCCAGAGTGGGTCGCGGGTCGCGGCGTCGATGGCGGGAACGCTGGCCACCAGCCCCACGGCGCCTGCGATGCGGCGGCCAAGTTCGTGAACCCGATACGAGACGTCCGCCGGATCGTCGGAACTGAACTCGACCATCAGGAGCGCTTCGGGGCATCCTCGCACCGCGGCCATTGTCTCCTTCAATGAACGCTGATTGCGTGCCAGGTCGATGAGCATCCGATCCATCAACTCGACCGCCGACGGACCGAGTTCGAGGCACAGTTGCAACGTGTCGAGCGCCGCGCCGAGCGATGCGAACTGCGGAACGAGCAACCCACGATATTTGAGCCGCGGTACGAGCGTAAGCTCCGCCTCCGCAACAACTGCCAGCGTTCCTTCGGAGCCGACCAGTAGTGGAACGAGCGACCCCGGCGAACGAGACGCTTGCACCATCTGCGATGGCATGGCCACAGGCTGCGCGAGTAGTGCCGCGAGGTTGTATCCGCTGACCTTGCGGATGATCTTCGGGAAGCGTTTCTCGATCTCTTCCGCATTCTCACGCACGGCGGCGTCGGCGGCGCGGTAAGCATCGCCCTCGCGCGTGCGCAGCTCCAGCTTTCGTTCAAATTCAGCCGAAGTGAGCGGGCCGAACTCGGCGCGGGAACCATCGGAGAGGACGACCGATAGCGCGCGGACATGATCGACGGTTTGCCGGTACACCACTGATCGCGCACCGGCGGAGTTATTGCCAATCATGCCGCCGAGCGTGGCACGGCTGGCAGTCGCCACGTCTGGCCCGAACATCAGACCATGCGGGGCGAGAGCGAGATTCACATGGTCGAGCACCGCGCCAGGCTGCACGCGAACACGCCTGCCGCTCACGTCCACTTCACCGATGCGATTGAGATACTTCGAGCAGTCGATGACGATCCCTGGCCCGATGCACTGACCGGAAAGACTCGTGCCGCCGCCGCGAGCGGTGATCGGTATGTTCAGGTCGGCCGCGATCTGCACGGCAACTGTGAGATCGTCGGCGTTCTTCGGCAGCACGACTCCGAGCGGTGGTATTTGATAGTGGCTGGCATCCGTGGAGTAGATGTGGCGTGACGTTTCGTCGAAACGTACCTCGCCGCTGACGTGTCGGCGGAGGTAGCGAACGAGCGAATCGAGTCGTGCGGTCGCGAAGTCCATCCCCTCGGTATATGCCGCCGGCACCGATTGCGGCTTCGCAGGCATCATCGTCAGGCATCCAGACTCGCCATCTTGCCCGTTTTCCGGTTTCATACCGACCGGTGTAGACGGCACAGTTGCTTCAAATCGCAATTCTCCTCAAGCCCTCAGTCCGATTGTGCCGATTGTTCTGGTAACAGGACAGCGTGCATTGTCCGGATTGGGCGCGGCGTGTCGGGGGATGCCCGCCCGCGGTGGTCCGGCACCCGCGACTCTAGGGGGAATGCTCGGCCGGCGGCGGCTTGGTCCCGTCACGGCTGGCAGAGCAGGAGCGTGTCATGCGAAAGCGTCTACTGGGATCGTTGGCGGGACTGGCGGCCGGGGCGGGCGCGGCGTGCGCTCAGCCGCCGGTGGAACCGTCTGCTCCTGCGTCGGGGCTGCCGTCGTCATTGACGGCCCCGCTGGGGGCAGTGGCACCGGAGCCGCCGCTGGGTGGCCCGCCGAAGTTCGGCGGTCGACCGGCCAATGCGATCCCAGGGAACGCGGGCGTCGCGCCGCCGGCAACGATCATGCCGCCAGGCAACTACGGCCCTCCATCCGATCCGCTGGGGATCGGGCCGATGGGTGGCTTCGGCCCGCCGCCGGCGCCACAATATCCGATGCCTGGCCCACCCGGCGCACAGACCTGGCAGCCGCTTCCTTCCGACCTCACCGCTCTGGGAGCGGAACAGGGGAACGGTGGCAACGGCTACGGCGATGCCGCCCGATGGTGGTTCGACGGCGAATATCTGCTGTGGTTCACCAACGGTCAGCGTACTCGTTACCCGCTGTTGACCACCAGTGCCCCTTCCGACGCGGGTGTGCTCGGAACGGCCTCGACCACGGCGCTGTCGGGCTATCGGGGCCTCGGCTATAACGCGATGAGCGGCTTCCGGCTCAGGACGGGATTCTTCGGTGATGCGGATCGTCGGTTCGGCTTCCAGATGTCCGGCTTCTACGTCGGGCCGAGTTCGAACCGGCAGGGCTATGGGGCCATCGGAGCGTTCCGCGGTAGCCTCCCAGTGCTGGCGCGACCGTTCACCGACGCAATCACCGGGGCGCAAAGTGCCGTCGTGCTCTCTGGCACGGACTTCGGTGCGTCGCGTGCCTTCGTCGGGGCTTACACCCAGACGTGGGGTGTGGAACCCGTGGGCGTGTGGAACATCTACCGCTCCGATCCTCACTCTCGCGCTCCCTGGTCACTCGACTTCCTCGCCGGTTACAAGTTCGTCCGAGTCAGCGAGGAACTGCGAGTCGAGAGTTGGACCCAGATGAACTCCGCCAGCGCGATCCCTGTGTTCGTGACAGGCCCATTCGGAGTCATCACGCAACTGCCCGCGACTTCTGGCCCAGCCCAGACGGTCTTCGGCGGTGCCACCGTCGGCGGCCCGGCCATCATCAACATCACCGACCGGTTCCGAACTCGCAACGACTTCAACGGTATGGTGATGGGCCTCCGCGGGTCGGGTCAGTACGGAATGTTCACGATGGACGGCTATGCGAAGGCCGCCATCGGCGGGATGCACGAACGGGTCGACATCTACGGCGGTGGCTCGTTCTTCGACCCGACCGGCCGCTCCGGAGTCACCCCTGGTGTGATGAACGCCTTCAACCTCGGTGTCGGACGTGGTGCCGGCTCGGTGGTGGGCGGTGTGCTGGCCAACGCTGGCAACATCGGTGTCCACACGCACGACCGATTCACGGTGATCCCGGAGTTCGGCGGCAACCTCGGCATCGCAGTCACCAAGTACATGACGCTCTACACTGGTGTCAGTGCCATGTACTTCTCTGACATCGTGCGGCCTGGCGATCAGGTGAACCCGGTGGTCAGCAGTGCCTCGATTCCCTTCAGCCCGAACTACGGGACGGTGGGTGCGCCGCGCAGCCCGAACTTCGTGCTCCGTGAAACGTCTCACTGGCTCGGCGGCGTCAACTTCGGCTTCCGCCTCCAGTATTGAGCCACGCGGAATGGTGAGATAACCCGCAGAACCCAGGCCACCGGCCTGGGTCTTCTGCTTTTGCTCGGGCGCCGCATTCGGCATTTCTCTGGCCACGCAGACGCGTCAGTCGTTCAACAACACCATCTCGAACCGACACTCACAGGAACCGTGATGGAGAACGTGCTGAAGTTGGGTCTGCCTGCCGGGTCGCTCCAGGAGGCGACCGCCGATCTCTTCCGAAAGGCCGGGTACAAGATCACCTTCGCCTCGCGGAGCTACTACCCTGCCATCGACGATCCCGAACTCCATTGCACGCTCATCCGCGCGCAGGAGATGGGACGCTACGTCGCGGATGGCTCTCTCGATTGCGGTCTCACTGGCCACGACTGGGTCGTGGAGAGCGATGCGAAGGTAGTCGAACTGGCCGAGTTGATGTTCAGCAAGGTGAGCCGCCGTCCGGTGCGCTGGGTGCTCGCCGTCCCCAACGATTCGCCAATCCGCGAGCCGAAAGACTTGCAGGGCAAGCGCATCGCCACCGAGGTGGTGAACATCACGCGGAAGTGGCTCGCCAGTCACGGCGTCACGGCCAGCGTTGAGTTCAGTTGGGGCGCGACGGAAGTGAAGCCGCCCAAACTGGCCGATGCCATTGTGGAAGTGACCGAGACAGGCAGTTCGCTCCGCGCCAACAATCTCCGCATCGTCTGCGACCTGCTCCAGAGCACGACGCGCTTCGTCGCCAACCCCGCCGCGGCCGCCGACCCGTGGAAACGGCAGAAGATGGACGATCTGATCCTGATGCTCAAGGGAGCAATGGCTGCGGAAGGGAAAGTCGGGCTGATGATGAACGTGCGGAAAGGCGACCTGGAACATGTCCTGGGTCAACTGCCTGCGCTCAAGAACCCGACCATCTCGCCGCTGGCCGATCAAGAGTGGGTCGCAGTCAACACGATCATCGACGAGGACACGGTGCGGCACATCATCCCGCAGTTGAAGGCCGCAGGCGCCAGCGGCATTGTCGAGTATCCACTCACGAAGATCATTGATTGAGCGATGTACGCTTCACGCACATACCGTAGCAGGATCGCACCTCACGATCCTGCTCATTCTGATGGACCGGCCTGAGCGGACCCTTCGTCAATTCCACCTCGAAACCTCGCCGAGAGCCTGCGTGAGGAACTGACGCACGTCGCGGTAGTCCGCGGCGTTGGGCAACGTGCGGAGGTAGTGGCGGAGGTGGTTGATCGCGCGGCCATGCTGATCGGACTGGACCAGCAATACGCCGAGATCGCGGCGTTGCGTCGGATCGTCCGGAAAGAGTTGCGAGAGCCGAGAGCACACGCGCGCCGCGCGTCCATACGAGCGGTCGGCCAGATACGCGGTCTTCAGGTTCTGGAAGATGCGGGCGACGATCGCTCCCGGCGGTGTGGCCGCGAGCGCATCAGGTGTCGCGTCGAACGCGCGGCCGGTGATTCCGCCAACGAGTGCCTCACACGCTTCCACATCGAGGAACTGGCCGCCATGGAAGGGGTCGAACAGCACCTCTTCGTTGCCGTCCACCGCCTTCGCGATGAAGTGGCCTGGCAGTCCGACGCCGACCACGTTCAACCCTGCCCGTTCCCCCACCGCCATCGCCAGCACGCACAGCGACAGTGGCAACCCAACCTGCCTGTCGAGGACCTTGTTCAGATAGCTATTGCGTGGGTCGTAGTAATGCTCGGTGTTCCCGGCGAAGCCGCACTCATCGAACAGGAACGTCGAGAGTTCGAGCGTGCGCGCGGCGAGTGAGCCGGTCAGACGCGGACGGAGCAACTGTGCGAGCCTGTCGATACGACGGAGGTACGCCCGCGGGCTCATCTGGCTGTATGCATCGCGCGCGATCAGGAGCGAGACACGGGCGATATCGATGGGCGCGTGCGGATCGACCGCAAGCACCTCCAGTGCTGAACTGAGTTTCATGGAGACATTGTAGCTGCGCCGGGAAGTGTGTTTGAAGCGGAACCGACCAGATGTGCCTCGCCAGGTTCAATGCCGAAACACAGGCACCATGCGGAAGCGTGCGATTTGCTGACTCTTCGGGATTATCCGGTATTCACTGGGCATTGGGGTGTCCGTCTGACTGCTAAAGTGACCGACGTATTCGGCGCGGCAGCAGAAAAAAAGAACCGCACGGTTGACTGGCCGCCTCTCCCTCGACCAGCCAACCGCGCGGTTTTAGGCTCTCGCCGAGGTGAGTAATATGCGAGCGACGTGCCAATCTCTGCCTCGCCAGTGCTGTCGGCGTGCAACTGCTGCAATTCCAGGCAGATAATGACGTGAATCGCTCAGGATCGGGCAGAACACAGATCCCACAACTGCCCAATTCTCGCGCATTATGGAGGGCCAGATGCCACGAAAGCACGCACCACGCATTCTCCCACGCACGAATGGCCATTCCACTCCCGTGCCGCCGACAATAGTCGCATCCTCTGCCTCTTTCGAGGGACGTACATGCCGGCGTCGATTGACGATACCTACGCAGAAGCCTTCCGTAGCATCTTCGCCAGCGTCCTCATCACTGCGCGTGATCGCTACTGGCTCGACAGAGCTGTGAGTGCCTCCACCGGCAACGCCAGCAGCACCATCCTCTGCGACTGCGAAGCCGGCCTGGACCGCCATGTTCCCGAAAGCGAAACGCCCGACGGCCGACCTGGTGCCGTGGTTCAGTTCCACGTTCCGCGTTTCCACAAGGATCGCGAGGCCCGACTCGAGCACGCACTGCTGGTCCGTGTGTCGCAAAACGTACTGACGTGCCCCACGACTGCCGCCTTCAACGTGCTGGACGCCAGCGGAAGCTGGTACGCCAGTCAGAAGGAACCGATGCCTGGAGGGAAGTGGATACCGCTGGGCCGCAAGCTCGCGTACTTCGGCGACGGCCACCAGTTCAAAAGCGAGCGGTTCGGCCGGCGTGTGTGGGTGGTACCGATCCTCAGCGGCGAGTTCATTTGCGAGCGGCGCGTCGGCTACAGTGACGGACTGATGGGCGGGAACCTCTGGTTCTTCGGCACAACAGCGGATGTGGCACTCGAAGCCGCAATGAAGGCCGCGGCAGCAGCGAGTGTGGTGCCCGGCGTGATCCTGCCCTTCCCAGGGGGAGTCGCCGGAAGCGGGTCAAGGGCCGGAAGCCGCTACAAGTTCAGCATCGCCAGCACATACGCCGAATACTGCCCAACTCTGCGCGGAAAAGAAGGCGTCACGTCGCGGTTGCCCGAAGGCGTGGTCAGCGTGCAGGAGATCATCATCAACGGTACCGACCTGCCAACCATCGTGAAGGCAACTCAATCAGCGATTGGCGCTGCGAAAGACGTGCCCGGACTTCATACCATCTCCGCTGGGAATTACGGCGGAAGACTCGGAAAGAGCTTCATCTACCTGCATCCGGACAAGCAACCACGGTAGCGAAGTGACATCATTTTGCAGGGGAAGCACTCTTCCTCCGACAACGGCGATTCATCTGACAGTTGAATCACATACGTTGTAGGAACAGAAGGATCAGGATTTTTAAAATTGGACTTCCCTGTCCGCTTTGGTTTGCTATACTGTCTCTACCTGCCGAATCGCCCTCCCTCCTCCGGCCGCGGAGTTGTAGCGCCGCGGACCACCCACCTCCCCACGAGGTCGGTCATGCTTCGATTCAGTTTGTCACTCACCGCCGCGTGCTTCGTTGTCTCGCCATGCATCGCGCAAGTGGATAGCTTCGAGCGCGAGCCGATTAACTACAAGTTCGCCGAGGCCGACAACGTCATCACGGCGTTTCAGAAGCGCATCAACGCCGGACAGACAAAGCTCAAGTTCGAGGAAGACCACGGCTACCTGCCGTCACTCCTGAAGGAACTGAACGTCCCTTTGTCATCACAGGTACTGGTCTTCTCCAAGACGAGTTTCCAGCGTGAGCGAATCACACCCAAGACGCCGCGAGCCTTGTACTTCAACGACGATGTGTACGTCGGTTTCTGTCTTCGTGGTGATGTGCTGGAAGTGTCCGCAGTGGATACCCGGTTGGGCACCTCGTTCTACACGCTCGACCAGGAGCCAGAACCCGACGGCAAGGTGAACTTCCTCCGCCAGAAGGACAACTGCCTCGTCTGCCATGCCTCCACCTCGACCGGTGGCGCACCAGGACATCTCGTCCGCTCCGTGTTCCCCGACCGCTACGGAATGCCGATTCTCTCGGCGGGAAGCTACCGCGTCGATCACAGCAGTCCCTTCAGCGAACGCTGGGGTGGCTGGTACGTCACAGGAACGCACGGCAAGCAGACGCACATGGGCAACTGGGTGGTGACGAACAAGAAGAACCCCGAGGCCGAAGGGAACACGACCGGGCAGAACGTGACCGAACTGAAGTCGCGTTTCACAGTGGCAAACTACCTCACCCCGCACAGCGACATCGTGGCGTTGATGGTGCTCGAACACCAGACGCAGGCCCACAACCGCATCGCGCAGGCTCTCATCACCAACCGGCAGGCGATGCACTATCAGGCCACGCTCAATAAGGAGTTGAACGAACCGCAGGGCCACAAGTGGGAGAGCGTGACACGCCGTATCGAATCGGCAGGCGATGCGCTGGCGAAGTACATCCTGTTCAGTGGTGAGACGAAGTTGGAAGGGCCGGTGGTAGGCACGTCGGAGTTCGCGAAGGAGTTCGCCGCACGTGGCCCGTTCGATAGCAAGGGTCGGTCGCTCCGTCAGTTCGACCTGAAAACACGGCTGTTCAAGTATCCGTGCAGCTATCTGGTCTACTCGAAGGGTTTCGCCGCACTGCCGAAGGAAGTGAAGGAGCACACGCTTCGCCGCATGTACGACGTACTCACGAGCAAAGACACCTCGCCGGCCTTCGCGCACCTCAGCGCCGCTGACCGCAAGAACGTGCGGGAGATTCTCTGCGACACCATGCCGGACCTGCCAGAATACTGGAAGAAGTAGCCCGGATTGATGTATCTCAGCAAGCGAGTGGTGCCGGTTTTCCGTGTGGTGAACACAGAGAACCGGCACCACTCGCTTGCGTTTCGACTCAACGCGAGCCGATATCAGTATGCCCGTGCGAACACCACACGCCGAGCCGACGGCCTGCCGGTAAAGATGCATACGCCAGGTTCGTCGGCCGTTTCCGTCGGCAGGCAACGGATTGTTGCCTTGTATTCGGCCTGTACCTGGTCTTCGGTTTTGCGTGTGCCGTCCCAGTGCGCGTAGACAAACTTCAACCCACCGGTGCTGCCGCCCTCACCCTCTTTCTCCATCGGGAAGAAGGACTTGAACTCCTCCAGTGTGTTGGCGGTCACTGTGCAACGGTCGCGATACGCCCGGGCGCGCTCGAAGAGCGCCGTTTGGATGTCGCGCAGGAGTTTGTCGATGTGTGTGGCGGCCTCTGCGAGCGGCACGCCGAATTGCTTTCCCTCCTTTCCTGGCACATCGCGACGCGCGACCGCGCACGCGCTCTTCTCGATATCCTTCGGCCCAATCTCCACGCGCACGGGCACGCCGCGCACCTCGTACTCCGCGTAACGGAAGCCGGGTTGCTTGTCGAACATCGTGTCGATCTTCACGCTGATTGGCTCGTAGCCGTAGAAGTCGTCGCGCGGCAACGCACGGAGTTCGGCCGCGAGTTTCTCTGCCGCCGCGATGGAAGGGCCACGTTCCACATCGTTTCGTCCCAGTGGCACGATGACGACATGCAAGGGCGCCAGGCGGGGCGGAACGACCAGACCATTATCATCGGAGTGTGTCATGATGAGGCCGCCGATGAGCCGCGTGCTGACGCCCCAGGATGTTGCCCAGGCGAA
Source organism: uncultured Frigoriglobus sp. (assembly GCA_964422915.1). GTDB lineage: Bacteria > Planctomycetota > Planctomycetia > Gemmatales > Gemmataceae > Gemmata. The sequence continues at coordinate 73,366 of CAYRDG010000017.1, forward strand.
TTCTTCCTTGTTGTTCTGATCCTTGAATGTCACGTCGAAGGCTCTGGCGAAGTTCTGACCGAGGAAATGGCTCGTGCCGGCCTGGAGCGCCTTGCCGTCCTGCATCATCGCCTCGATGCAGAGCGTGTAGAGCGCGCCGGGGAACTTCTGCCCATCTGTCTTGGGTCCAACGAGTACCGGCATCGCCATGAACTCTTCGGCGAACTTCCGATAGACGTTCACCATCCGGTGCGTCTCTTCTTCCGCTTCTTTCTGCGTTGCGTGCGCGGTGTGGCCCTCTTGCCAGAGGAATTCCGCGGTGCGCAGAAACAACCGCGTCCGCATCTCCCAGCGCACGACGTTACACCATTGATTGATGAGCAACGGGAGATCGCGGTAACTCTGAATCCACTTCTTGTAGGTATTCCAGATAATCGTTTCGGAAGTGGGACGGATGATGAGCGGTTCTTCGAGTTCCGCCGCGGCATCGACATGTAGAGGCTTGCCCGGTTCGGCCTTCAACCGGTAGTGCGTGACCACGGCACACTCCTTGGCGAAGCCCTCGGCCATTTGCTCCTCCTTGGCGAGGTAGCTCATGGGGATGAAGAGGGGGAAGTACGCGTTGACGTGGCCGGTATCCTTGAAGAGCCTGTCGAGGCCGCGCTGCATCTTCTCCCACATCGCAAAGCCCGTGGGCTTGATGACCATGCAACCGCGGACATCGGAGTTGTCGGCCAGTCCGGCTTCCTTGACCACATCGAGATACCACTGCGCGTAGTTCTTCGCGCGGGGTGTAATGACCTCGGCCATGTGCGTGTCCCTTGAAAGTGAACCAGTTGGCTGAACGCGAACGGCCGGGTTTGGCCCGGCCGCGTGCTAGCCACGATTATAGGGACACGTTCGCAACCGAAAGGTGATCGACTGCGGGTGACGAGTGCTAATTGAGAACAACCGTCTGTTTCGACAACTGGTTGTCGTTCGCATCGTACTCGATGATCCGTGCGAAGTAGGCCACGTTGGGGTTATTGGGAACTGTCAGCAGTGCGGCCCATGATGGGCAATCCCCTCTGCGGATGAACACTCCGTCCACCGTCTGTGGCGGATCGCCGGTGAGTGTCAGTTCGTGCGCCGCGCAAATGAGGTAGGCAACATCGGGCGCGAAGTCGTCGCGAAGGAGATATTGTATCGGCCCTGCGCCAGCGGTTAGCCTCGTCACGGGCTCGGGGATTGTCGTTGCAGTAGCCTGAGGGGATCCTGGAGGTTTTGGCCTGACAGTGATGGTGACCGTCTGCGTGTCGCTGATCCCGCCATTCGTTTTTGCGTGGACTGGCACATTCATGTGGTTTCCTGCGGCCAGGGTGCAGGGGACCATGGAAAGTTGCTGGCCAGTTCCACTCAGATTGTAAATGGGACCTGGGTCCGCATCAACGAAGCACTGAAGGTTGGATGCAGCAAGGTAGCCGTAGAGGACATTGACGGCGACATTGCCGCCCGCGATGATTCCGATGTTGTCTCCAGTGCGCGGGCTGGTAATGACGGCACTCATGAGCGATTCACCTTTCGGATAGGGGGGCTAATCGAGCGGTTCAATGAGTACGTTTCGTACAGCCACGGATGTGCCAGAGGACCACACACCAAACGGCGCACGCGGGTTCCATCCTGGCACCACGATCTTGGACTGCGGGGAGTTGTCGTCCAGCCACTTCTGGAAATCACGATAGTTTCGGGCCAGTTGCGTCGCCGAGGCCTCACCGAACTGTGTGGGGGGCTTATCCGGCGCTTCTGACCAGTAGAACTTGACCCCAGTAGGACGCACGTCTGCCCGGATAACTCGCCACTCGCCTGGTAATGTTGCAGCCGGGGCGAACCGCTTCACTGGATACCATCCCCAGGTCGGTGTGTGAGTGTCTTTATCGGGCGAATTGACAATCAGTACCCCACTCGGGTGGACCACGGCCTTGGTCACCCCGGACTTCACCACTACCGGATGTAAGTAGTCCGAGAAAGCGATCACACACCCCGCCTGGATCTCCGTTCCATCGACCCCACGCGCCGACACATGCCCCAAGAGCAGGCCAGTATTGCTGTAAAACGCTTCCCCCAAATCAACCGGTAGATTAGCTTTGGCTGCCGCGGCGGTCCGCAATAGGCGGAGCTCTGCCGTGACACGATAGCGGTCGCGGCCCGGATCTTTGAGGAAGGCCAGTATGGATGGCTGAATCGTTTCAAACGAGCAGGCACCACCCGCGGTGGTCGAGGTGGTGAGTGGGGCGGGGTTCATTAGCCAGTTCTTCGATAACCATTCGGGGTAACCAGCATTCGGGATGAGCTGGACCGGTTGCCCCTCTATCAGCGCACGGCGAACATCGTCCTGGGGATCTCGCTGTGCGTTTGCCGGGCGGAGAGCCGCACCCACTGCCACCGCGATACACACCAGCGCAATCGTACAAGTGACAAGCGCGCGCCGATTGCGTCTGGCCCACGTTTGCAGCCGGCGGACGCGAGTCTGTTGCGGTGCTTCGGGGGCCAGGCCCTGTTCGTAGCGGTCGAAATCCGCGAGGAACTCGGCAGCCCCCTGATAGCGGTCCTTCGTGTCTTTCTCCAGGCACTTCAGGACGATTGCTTCGAGCGCCAGCGGAATCTCTGGTCGAATCGCACGCGGCCGGACGGGCGTTTCGGTCAGCACCTTGATAGTCGTGAACGCGTTCGTTTCCCCCTTGAATGGCGGCCGGCCCGTGAGCAGGTGATAGAGCGTGGCACCCAGGCCGTACACATCGGACCACGGGCCGATCTCACCATTCTTGCGCGATACCTGTTCAGGCGGCATGTAACTGGCCGTCCCGAGTGCACCACTGCCCTGCGTCAGTTCATCGTCGCGATCGAGTCGCTTTGCGAGGCCGAAATCGGACACCTTCGGCGTGCCGTTGGCTGTCAGGAGGATGTTGGAGGGTTTGAGGTCGCGGTGGATCACGCTGCGGGCGTGTGCTGCGGCCACCGCGGTAGCAACGCCACGAATCAACGTGACGGCCTTCTCCACACGCATCGGGCATTCGCGTTCCATCTCGCTAGAGAGCGACCCGCCAGGAAGATGCTCCATCGTGAAGAACGGACTGGCCCGGTAGAAATCAGAGGCGAACACCCGAACGATACCAGGGTGATCGAGCGATGCTAGCACACGAAGTTCGATGAGGAACCGTTCGACTGCCTCGACATCACTCGATCGGTGAAGGAACTTCATGGCAACGAGACGATCCGAATCGATCGATCGTGCAAGATAGACCGCCCCCATACCGCCGCCGCCGAGTCGCTCGATCAGATCGTAGCCAGGTGGCGCCGACGGGAGCGGTGCAGCGCGGTCTGGGCGTTTGGCGTCAGGTGAGTCGATATCCACCGTGGCGGTGGGGGCGAAGTGGTCCCCGATCTGGATCGCGGTGCCCGAAGGATTGAAGCCGAGTGTGCCATCAGATGTGAAACACGTCGGGCATAACCCGTTCGCTGAAAGATGCACCGAATACTGTGAACACCGGAGGCAGGAGTTGTGTAACGACACCGGGCACCTGGGGTTGTACGCGGGGGTCGAATTACACGGATGCTAAACGACGAGCACCCAATATGCAAGAGAGACAGAACTTTTTTGACTGGCTATCGCTTGATGGTACTTCTGCACCATCGCCAGTTATGCCAGCGTAATCTCGATACCACTCATGTCCTCGGACGCCAGCCCCATCGCGATACGCGCGATGACCTCATCGCGTGTCTTGTTCCGCGCTTCATAATCCTTCAGGAACCACCAGAAGCGATACTGCACCACTTTTAACGACTCCCGCTGGTTGTAGCTGACGACCGCGACGCCGTGCTCCGGTGTCAGGTTCTTGCAGTGGACCATCGCGCCCCGAATGACCTGGATGACACGAGCGGCGTCCTTGTCGGTGCTGATCGTGACCGCCAGCGAGTCGTAGGTATCGCCACCGCGCGACCGGTTCTCGACCTCTGTCTCGGTTACCGTGCGGTTGGGCACGCTCAGCATCAGTCCGCTGGCGTTCTTCAGCGTGGTGGAACGCCAGGTGATGCCGACGACCCGCGCCGGTTCGCCACCCGCCAGTCGCACCACGTCGCCCATCTTGAACCGGCGCTCCGCGAAGATCACCAGTGAGCCGAGCAAGTCGCTGAGCATCGGTCGCGCGGCCAGTGCCACCGCCAGCACTCCAATCGCCAGCGCTACCACTAGTGCCGTCACGTCGAACCCGAGAATCTTCAGGCTGATCGCCAGCGCTGCGATCCAGGCTCCCAGCCGCAGCACACTGCGAAGCGCTCCCAGTGCCGGCGACGGATTCCCGGCCGCATCGCTGCCGCCGCGAATCGATCGACGCAGGATGAAGACGATCAGCCGCGGCAGAATCAGCGCGCTCAGCAACACCAGCGCGATTTTGATGCCTGTAATCGTGAGGCCGCGGACGCGGGCTTGATGGAGTTCCGCTCGCACGCGCCCGATCTCGCCGCCAGTCACGAGTTTCTCAGGTGTCAGTTGGCCCGTGAGTGCCTCAGTCCGACGCTCGCGAGCGATTCGAACCCCGGAGAGCCTCGCCAGTTCCTCATACTGCGTTCGGACGTCTTCCCGCAGGCCAGAGGCAGACTGACGCTGAGCCAGCCAGTTGTGCCACGCCTGCACCTCGTTGTTCATCTCGGCCGGTTTCTCCACCGCCCGCAGTTTGGCAACATCGGCCATTTCCTTGATCGTGAGTTCAATGGCCTTCTCCAGCGTGTCCTGTTGCTTGCGGAGGTTCTCGTTCAGTTCATCGATGTCGATCAGTTCCTGGTAGTACGTGTCGAGCACTCTCTCGAGTGCGGTGGCTCGCGCCGAGCGGTCGAGTGCCAGGAGCGCCTCCCACGGGTTTTCCTCTCGCATCAGGCGTGCGGTCGCGCGTTCGTTGAGTCGCTGACGTTCCGCATCGGTGCGATCCTTGCGCGCGGTGGCAGCGGCGGTCACGAGGCGGTCTCGTTCGGCCAGAAGTTCGATTCGCGTGTTGACGAGTGTCAGAAGTCCCACGGTCATCGCATGGATGTTCTCGCTCTCCGGGTCCGGCTTACGCAACATCTCGCGCCCGCGCCGGATCTCCGCCAGCGAATCGCGTGCATCAGCCGCATCCGCGTCGAGTTTCGCCAGTCCCTCACTGCCTGCAGCCGGAGCCACACCCTCCGGGGACTTCGCGGCTTCCAGCTCACCGCGCCCGATTCGCAATTCGATTTCGGCCGCGACAGTCGCGAGTTGGGTGGTCGCCCCCTGTGCCGCGGCCAGTGTCGCTACATAAGCGATTGTCTTCATCTCCAGGTCGTCCAGCGCCGCAACCAGTGTCCTGGTTCGTTTCACACGTTCCTGCATCACGCGTATCCGCGTGCCGTATTGCTGCTGCGCCGCAAACAGCCGGCGCGCAGTCTGTTCCAACAGCGGCAATGATGGATCCAGTCGCGTATCCGCAACCGCATCCCACTTCACTTCTTTGAGTCGTTCGACCATGAACTCCTTCATGTCGGCAGATTTCGCGACATCAGCGGCGTCGCCCTGAATCGCGCCGCGCTTCTCCGCCAGCGTCTTGCGAAGTTGATGGAACTCCGCGACGAGCTGTTCCGGCTTCATGGCCTGGATGCGTTCTTGGAAGGCAAACGCCGCCAGTTGCGCGTCCCGCACTGCAGTCAGTTTCGCCAGTGCTGCCGCCGCGACTGTGGATGTCGCCTTCCCGGTCCGGGCCGTGGCCTCCGCGCCAGGAAGGTCACCCTTCACACGATCACGCTCCTTGTTCACCTCCGCCGCGAGCGACATCCCTCGCGTCGCGACGGCGTCCACCTGTTTGGGCGTGATCGCATCAGGCACCGCTATTCCCTGACCCGCCGACTTGATTGCCGTCGCGACGGTGTCACGTTCGGTCAGCATCTGCTTCACGGCGCGATCGAAGTCCTCGCTCCGTGCCAGAAGTTCCTTCTCACCAGTGACGATTTCCTCGAAAAGCCGCGCCCGGGTGGCGTGATACTCCGCCAGTTGCCCGGCCACCTTGATGGCCGTGTCCACGTCGGCCGCACGGGTAACAGGCGGCACGGACTTTGCTTCTGGCTCCGGCACGGCCGCAAGTCGTCGTCGGACGTCCGCCAGCGACTCCTTCTGAGCCTGAAACCGCGCATGCGCGAGTTCAACGGCCCCCTTCCGCGTCAGCCACTTCTCCGCGATGCGATCGAGTGAGGTTTCCGCAGGCGCAGCCGGCACGGTAGCATCCACCAGGTGCGGCGCGGGAGCCGCTGGCGGCACTACAGCCCAGCCGGGTGCGGCGACGAGCAGCGCCGCAAGTAGCGTGGTGTGGGCGAGGCGTGAAATGTCGTTTTGCATTGTGAGTAATGATCTCAGGACAGAAGGCGAGGCCAGTTGCCGTATTCGGATCGGTCGTGCCGGCCAGGAACGAGAGTAACACTCATCCAGGCAGATTAGCCTGAAAAATAATTCCGCTTTCACTCTTGCCAATCCCGATTGATTTTCTATGGACCATGCGGCATCCTGAAAAAGAGCAGGATATTCCTATTAAGGAGGGCCGCCGCCATGTGGACCCCGCCGCCTGAACACCCACTACGGCAGACATTCGCCGGGCTGGCCGAACACGCGTTCTTCTCCGATCTTGGCGTGGTCGATCCACCCCTTATCGATTATCTCTCCGCGCTCCTGGCTCGCTTTATTCACAAGGACGAGGTTTACCGGCTGCGTGGCCTGTCGGGTCAGCCACTGACGGAACTGGGTGAGATGGTGACCGAAGCCGAGCGCCTTCCGCCTGGCGGCACGACGCGCTGCGAATACTACCGTCACATCGGCGATTTCGCCCTGTTCTGGACCGGGCTGTTTCCGGAGGCCGTGGAACGCCAGCGGCTGCGCACATGCAAGGACTCCCTGGTGAGCTATACCGCGCAGGGCAAACGCGGATACCTGCTCACCAGCCGCATGGAAGAAGAACGACATCACGATACGGAAGCGGGTCTCTTCCTGCGTCTGAGCGAGCAGTTCGAGGTGTGCGCCGTGGGCCTGCGGAAGGTCCGCGCCGGGCTGGACGAACTGCGAACACCGTGACCCGGCCAGGCCCGGCGCGTGGCCTGCTACGTTTTCACCTTCTCTTCGGGCTTGTATTCGATGCAGAGTCGCTTGACAGCGAAGCGACCTGTACCAATGATCGGCATGATCGTGGCCGCGAGAATGAACATGATGAACGCGCCAGGCTTGACGAAGAACGCAATCTCGCCTGCAGCGTCCTTCTCTTCCTTCTGGAGAAACGTGTCCGTCATCCAGCTGCGCATGTTGAGGTAGCTCACCACGTTAAGTGTGATCAGTCCGCTACAGATCAGCAGTGCGCCGAAGCCTGGAAGCAGGTGCTTGAACCAGTCCTCGAAGCCTGGTGCCCAGGTCTTTTTGAAGTCGGCCTTCGTGCGTGTCCGGTTGTTGAAGCCGCAGTGCGTGCAGACGACCGCATCGGGTGGATCGAGTTCCTTCGCGCAGTGCGGGCAACGCGGGATGTCTTCGCCAGCGTCGATCACGCCCAGCGGCTTGGGCGTTGCCCCGCCCTCTCCCTCGTCCTCGTCGAACTGGTACGTCGATGGCTCCGCGGGCTTCTCTTCGGGTTTGGGTTGCGGCGTCGGTTCCTCCTTCTTGGGCTTCGACGGTCTGGCTGCGGCCTTCTTTCCCGGATCCGCGGACCGTTCCGCCACGAAGATCTCCTCGCACGCCTTGCACTTCACCTTCTTGCCCAGCACGCTGTCGGGCACTTTGAGCGCCTTCTCGCAACTGGGACACTTGATCTCGGTGACTGTCGCCATCGGAAGCCCTCGCGCGGTCCGGTGTCGGTTCTAAGGGTTATCTACCGCTGAAATCTCGGCGCGGAAGGGGCATAAATCAGCCGCGACGGGATCAGTATCCTAGAAAATAGCGTAACCGCTCGGCACTCTACCAGTGTTTCCGCCCAGATTCGCGGGTGATGACCCCGCAGGTGCCCCGTGCCACAGGCCATACTCGAGCCGACAGTGACCCTCTCTCCGACCGAAACCGCACAGACCGGCGAACCGCGACTCCTCGTCTCACTCGCTACCTACAACGAGGCGGGCAACATCACGGCCCTCATCGACGACATTCACAAGGTCGTGCCACACGCCGACATTCTGGTTATCGACGATAATTCGCCAGACGGCACCGGTCGCATCGTCTCGGCTATGGCGGAAAAGGACACGCGGATTCATGTATTGCACCGTCCTGGCAAGCTCGGGCTCGGTACAGCCACCCTGGCCGCCATGAAGTTCGCGATGGCGCAGGAATATGACTACCTTCTGAACATGGACGCGGACTTCAGCCACTCGCCGCGATACCTGCCAGGCATTCTGGCCGGGATGAGCCAGCACGATGTGATGATCGGCTCACGCTATGTCCGTGGCGGCGGCACCGAGAACTGGCCACTCCCCCGGCGCGTCATCAGCCAGAGCGTCAACGGGCTGGTGCGGTTCCTCTTCGGGATGCCCGTGAAGGATGCCAGCGGCGCATTCCGTTGCTACCGTGTCAGCAAACTCCGCGAGGTCGAACTGGGCCGCATCCGCTCGCGCGGCTACTCCTTCCAGCAAGAGGTTCTCTTCCGCTGCCACAAGGCGGGGTGTGTGCTCGGTGAGTATCCCATACTCTTCGAGAACCGCCGCGCGGGCGCCAGCAAGGTCAACCGGAAGGAAGCGATCCGCTCCATCAGCATGATCCTCTATATTGGAATGCGGAACGTGTTCGGTCTGGAAGGGCGGCGAAAGAAATAAGGGCTGGGTCAAAAATACGGCCTGAAGCCGCGAGCCTGACGCCGTGACCATCATCCGATCTTCCATTTCCCCTGACAGTCCGGGCTTCTTTTAGCTCGGGTTCTTTGGCAAAGCATTGACACTTCCCTGTTGTGGCGTTGAGATAGCATTTCTGCATCATTTGCTCTGTCGGGCTGCTCTAATTCATTATTCCAGTCCGCGCGAACGCCCGAGCGGGGTGCAACGTAATACGTGTGAGGGCTGTGTTGGAACCGACCAACGGGCTACCAGAGACCGACGAACGGCTGCTGACGCGCCTTCGCGATGGCGAGCGCGACGTTTTCGGCACACTGGTCCGGCGTTACGAACGCGAGCTGTTCGGCTACCTTCGGCGTTACCTGGGCGATGATGACCTGGCCGACGACGTATTCCAAAACACGTTTCTCCAGGTTTATCTGAAGATCAGGCAATACGAACCGGGTCGCGCCGCGCGGCCGTGGCTGTATGCCATTGCGACCAACCAGGCCATCGACGCCCTGCGTCGGCGCAACCGGCGGGCCGATCAGCGTGCCGACGCAGCAACGACCAGCGATGACGACGGTACACCCCGGCCGCTGTTCGAGTTACTCCCGGCTCCTGGCGACGAGCCAGGTGAGTCGGCCGCGCGCGACGAGCAGCGCGAACTGGTCCGCGCCGCGGTCGATCGCCTGCCCGAGTTGCTCCGCCAGGTCGTGATTCTCGCATACTTCCAGGGAATGAAGTACCGCGACGTGGCCGAAACGCTGGATATTCCGGTGGGCACGGTGAAGTCGCGGCTACATGCCGCCCTGACCCGGCTCACCGAGGAATGGAAGGCCAACCAGGAGTCGGGGATCCAGGTGCCTCTGGGATAGCCGCGGTCCGGAAGGGAGCCGCACCAATGTCCGACGAAGAACTGATTGGCTACCTGTTCGACTTGCTCGACCCGGACGACCGGGCCGCGATAACGGCACGTCTGAATGCCGACCCCGAACTGGCCAGCCGCCTCGACCAGATGCGCGCCGACGCCGCGCCGATGCTCTCGGTAATGGAAGCGGAACGCGAGGAACCGCCCGAACCGCGTGCGGGGCTAGCACTCCGCACTATCGGGGTCGTGGCGCGCCACGTCGTCGCCACGGAGCCACGCCCGACAAGAACCGACGCGGCCGAGTCCACAGTGGCCGCGTTCCTCCACGACTACACCGAGGCACCTGAGGAGTTGGACTTCGATCACGGCATGCGGGCGAAGGTGTCTTCCTCACACGAGGCACGACCCGCGCCGCCAACCGATGGCCCGGAGTTCCGGTCAGGCGTTCGACTTCGCGCCGACGTACTCGTGGCAGCGTGCATCGCCTTCGTCGGTCTGGCTCTGGTCTTCTCTGGACTCGCGAAGGCCCGACACGATGCCCGTGTCCTCACATGCCAGAACAGCATGCACACGCTTTACAACGGCCTGGCCAGCTACGCCGACTCCGACCCACAACGGCGCTACCCTCAGATTGGCTCGCCCACATACCCCACAGCCGATATGTTTGCCGCTTCGCTCACGGATCTCGGTTATCTCCCCGCGGGCTACGCGCCGGTCTGTCCGTCTGGCCCGGACTCTCCCGCCTACGCCTACACGCTCGGTTTCCGCGGCCCCAACAATCAACTCCTGGGACTCCGCCGGCCTTCCGGCGACCCGGACGCGGGCGAGGGAGCCTTGATGCCCATTGCAGCCGACTACCCCAGCGACAGCGCCGCCCCTGGCAGCGGCCCGCTCTCGCCCCATAATCGCAGCATGAACGTGCTGTTCGTCGGTGGGAACGTCCGCCTCACGACTTCACCCTACATCGGTCCGCGCGGCGACGACATCTACCGCAACTATTACGGCAACGTAGCCGCCGGAGCCAATCCCTGCGATGCGGTACTCGGCCGCGCCGGCGACCGGCCCTAACCTTCGCATGGCTCAAGCGTGCGGTGTGAGCTTCGCACTCACCGCCGCACGCCCTGCAGGTTCGGCATCTCGCTGGCAAACGCCTCCGCCGCGTCCGCAGTCACCTTCGTGTCGCCCACATTGAGCCGCCGAAGCCCATCGAGACCCTTCAACTCCATCAGCCCCCTGTTCGTCAGCCCGGTCTTGGAGAGGTACAACTCCCGGAGTCGCTCGAAGGTTCTCACCGTTGCCATTCCCTTATCGGTGATCGGGTTATCGGAGATGTCGAGCCACTCCAATCGGGTCAGTGGCTTGAGCGCCACAAGGTGCATGTCGGTGAGGCCGCAGCCCGCGAGGTAAAGGCGGCGTAACTCCTTACACTGGCCGAGAGCCTTCGCACGGGGGAGCGTCATCACGGACTTGCCGAAGGAGAGTTTCTGCAAGTTTGGGAGTTCCTTGAGCGCGGCGAGGCCCTTGTCCGTGCAGCGTGTCGCGTCGTACACGTCGACCGCGCCGATCTGCGGGGCCTTCTTCAGGCCAACAAGCATGTTGTCGAAAGCCACCTCGAACTTCGCTGAAACGCGAGCCGCCTCGGGCAATTTCGGGTCGATCTCGGCCTTCCCACCCAGCCGCACGATGAGCGCGATGGCCTTCTTCTCATCGGCGGTGGGGGTGGGTTCGGCGGATCGGGACTGGCTCGAAGCAATCAGCGCGGCAGCGAGTAGTAACATACGAGCAAGTCGCACGGGATTTCTCCGTCGGAAGGAAGCAACGGCGGGATTCCAAGGATAGCCCGTTCTCATTTATATTTTGTGGGCCATCGACTAAGATAGCACAGCCCGGCCGCCGCGCCGCGCAAGCCCACCGACCCGGTCGTCCGGGGCGGCCGTTCCTTGCTGTGCCCGTCGGAGCCGGACGATGCCGGAAGCTCAGCCGCATACCGCGACGCCGCCGGACCTGACCGGCCGCACGCTCGGCGACTTCCACGTCCTGCGGCGTATCGGTGCCGGCGGGATGGGGCAGGTTTATCTTGCCCGACAAATGTCGCTGAAACGCGAAGTGGCCCTGAAACTCCTTCGCGGTGAACTCAGCGACAACCCTACCGCACTCGCTCGCTTCCAGGCCGAAGCCCAGGCCGTGGCCAAGCTCAACCACCCGAATATCGTCCACATTCACCAGATCGGCGAGGCCGACGGCCTCCGGTACATGGTTCTGGAGTTCGTGGACGGCCGTAACTTGCGCGACTACCTCGCTCGCAAGGGGCCACCCGATCTCCCCATCGCCCTGAGCGTCATCCGTCAGGTAGCGATGGCGCTCCAGAAAGCCCACGATCAAGGAATCGTTCACCGCGACATCAAGCCCGAAAACATCCTCGTCACGCGGAAGGTCGAGGTCAAGGTCACCGACTTCGGCCTCAGCCGCTTCTTCACCCCCGACGCGCAACCCCTGAACCTCACTCAGAGCGGCGTCACGCTCGGCACCCCGCTCTACATGTCGCCCGAACAGGTACAAGGTCAGACTCTCGACCACCGTAGCGATCTCTATTCCTTCGGCGTCAGTTGTTACCACCTGCTGGCAGGCGAGCCACCGTTCCGCGGTAGCAGTGCCTTCGAGGTGGCGCTGAAGCACGTTCAGGAGCAACCCCGGCAACTCGCGGACCTACGGCCGGACCTGCCCCCGGCTCTCTGCGCGATGGTTCACAAGATGATGGCGAAGGACCGCGAACAGCGCTACCAGTCGGCACGAGACATCGTGCGCGATCTCTTGAAACTCCGGGAGGGGATGCAGGCGGTCACAGGTCAACTGTCACTAACGCAAACAACCCCGGCGGCGAACACGCGACTCACTGCCCCGTCCGAACCGCTCTCGCTGCCGGATTCCGATGAGGTTCAGGCCGTCCGCCCTGGTGACGAGCGACACGCACGGTGGCGGCGTATCTTGCTGGCCGCGTTCGGCTGCCTGCTGGCCACAGGCACCGGCGCGGCCCTCTACGCGGCCGTTCACCGTTCGTCGAAGGGGCCAGTGAACGAGCCTTCGACGCCACTCACCGGATTACCGGCCGTTCCACTTCCTGAGAAGCCGACCACGACGCGCGAACGCGAACTACTGGCCGTGCTGAACACGGAAGGGAGCCGGCACGATGAGGTGATCCGCGCTTCCATTGAACTGGGCTTGCTCTACGTTCGTGAGCAACGCCTGGCGGAAGCCACGGAACGATTCAACCGGTTGAAGGGCAAGGCGGCCGACTGGCGCGACATTCAGGCGGCGCGGCTTGCAAGCATCACCGGCCGGCTCGGGCGGGCCGTCGTACTGGCGCACGAGAACCGGCCGGAGGCGTCGAACCGAGCATTCCTCGATGTCTTCGGCGAGCAACGGCCAAAGTTTGACCGAATAGGAGCCAACGCGAACTGGGCGATGCTGCGTTTCCCGGATCTCAGCCAAGCTATCTCCGAGGCTCTCAACCGCAACGCCGCGAACCTCGGCAAGGACAAGCTCGAACCGCCGCTGGAGCAATTCCGTTCCCTGCGACGTGCCGGGAAGAACGAGTGAGTGAGCACGCCCAGAGCGTGCCCGCCGCGATTCCGTCACGTTCCGCGTTCCTCGCACCGATGATTCGGCAATGCCGAGCGGGTATTATACCCACATGAGCGAGTACTTCTTCTCGTCGCGCCCTGGATTCCCGTGGTCGGTTGAGCCGATCGGGTTGCCGGCACTGGCACTGGTCGCGTCTCTGCTCGTCCTGTTCACCATCTGGAGCTATCTCGGCCATCCGCAAGCCACACGGCGGCGTGTCTTCGTCGTGCTGTGTCTGCGTCTGGCGGCGCTGTTCGTCACACTCCTGACAGCGATCCGACCCAGCATTGGCGTGAACGAGAACCCCAAGCAACCTTCAGTGCTGCTGATCGGCGTGGACACATCCGAAAGCATGACGGTGAAGGACGGGCTGGGCGGACAGGCACGCATCGACGCAGTACGCAAGACACTCGAACGCTGTCAGCCACTGCTCGACGAACTCCTCAACGAGCAGGGCGTCAGCACCGTCTTGTACAAGTTTGGCCCGCCGGACTTCAACGAGGCCACGAGTCGGTGGGAGCCAACCACTCGCGCCGTTGCGAAGCGATCCGACTACGGCACCTATCTCAACCGGACTTTCGAGCGCTGGCAAACCGAGCGACGCATCCGCGGGCACATTCTCATTGGCGATGGCGTGGACAACGGCGAACATTTCGCCCCCGTGGCCGAGGCCACGCGATTCGGTCGCCTCGGCGTGCCCATCTCCACCTTCCTCACCGGCTCCGAAAGCTCACAGACCGACTCCAAAGACATCGCTGTGACTACCATCGAGTGCAATCCCACGCCCGCTTACATCAAGAACAAGGTAGTCGTGACCGCGCGCGTCAACGCTTACAGCTTCGCCGGTGCGAAGGTCGTCGCTCGCGTCTCGCTCAACGACAAGCCTGCGAGCCAGGATCGGTCCGAGTTCACCCTCGACCGCGAATCCAATAACGAGTTGAAGATGACCGTGGAGACGCCTGCCGAGAAGGGCGAATACAAATTGAAAGTCGAAGTCGGCATCGAGAAGGATGGGAAGATCATCGCGCTGCCGGGCGAAATATCACCGCTGAATAACTCATCGGAAACGTACCTCACGGTGCTGAAGGAAGGTGTTCGCATCCTCATCGTGGATCAACTCCGCTGGGAGGAGACGTTTCTTCGCCGCGTCCTCGCGGGTGAGAAGCGATTCGACGTTTACGAGGTGATCCATCAGCGCGGCCTCCCAGCCACCGAATCGGAGCGCGTGCTCCTCGACCTGGACAAGCAGGCATACGACGTGGTCATCATCGGCAACATCGGCGCGGCGGAGTTAGCGAAGGTTGCGCCGAACTTCGTCAACCAGCTCACAGAACTGGCCGTGAAGAAGGGTATGGGCGTGATGCTGCTGGGGGGCGAATACGCCTTCCAGGGCATTCCCCAGGCTCTCATCCCGGTTGTGGGCGGGCCAGTCGCGGACAAACTCGACAAGCAAGGGAATCCGGAACTCACCTTCCCTGTCGTGCCAACATCGCGCGGCCTGGAGAAGATGTTCCGCGTCACGGTCAAGCCGGGGTTGCCGCCGAAGCTGGGGGAATCCGAGGCGTTGTGGAACCGGCTGAACTCGCGTCTGGGGGCCGCATACCAGCTCAACGGCTACAACCGGCTCACGCTCCCGCCGGGCGGGCGTGTGAGTGTCTTTGCCTGGACCGCGCGACTGATCCGCAACGGCGACTCGGTCTACGCGGACCCAACTGGCCCGGCCGCGCTGGCTGCCGGAACCGAGTTCGATGCCGCGCGCCACGAACCGCTTCTGGTCGGCTCGCAGCGCGGCGACGCCAACAAGGGCCGCTGGCTCGCGTTGGGCGCCTTCGATACTTACCTCTGGCGCGGCCTGGGTCAACCAAAGGAACGCCAGGGCCTCGACATGCACGAACAATTCTGGCGGCAGTGCGTGCTCTGGCTCGCCCACCAGGATGAGGAAGAGAGTCAAGTCTACGCGCGGCCGCAGTATCGGCAGATGAAGGTGACGCAGGAGCAGACCATCCGCGTGGGTGTGAAAAAGCCCGACGGGTCCGATGATGCCGGCGTGCCCGTGACGGTGAAGGTTGTGCCGTTACCTCCCGGCGCGCAGGAGCCAAAGCCCGATGATCTGGCGAAGGCATCGCCACAGACCGTGATCGCCGACAAGGACGGCCGAAAGGTACTCTTACGTGCCCAGACGCCCGGCGAATACTTCGTACTCGTCACAGCAGCAGGTAAGAAAGCGAATGGCTCAGCCGAGGCGCTTCGCGGTACGGCGAAGTTCATCGCCGTGCCAGACGTGTCCGACGAGATGCTCCGCGTCAACGCCAACGCTGATTTCATGAAGCAGTTGTCCACCGCGAGCGGCGGCAAGTCGCTGCGACTCGACGAGCTACCGGGTTTCCTGAAGGAATTGAAGGCCGAGGCGGCGCCCGACCTCGGCAAGAAGCCGAAGTACTACCCCGACTGGCACCGCAGTCGATCGAAGGGCTTCCTCTCGCTCTGGCTCGTACTGTTCGCGGGTTTGCTGGGGGCCGAGTGGGGGCTGCGCCGCCTCTGGGGAATGGTCTGATCGATCCGCCACCGCAGCCTACTTCTCGCTCTTCGACTTCGTCACGGTGAAATGCTCAAACGTCGCGGATGCGATCTGGTAAGTGGATTGCGAGAAGAAGACACCGACCGTCAATTCCTCCGGGAACGCCAGCTCAACTCGTGGTGTGTACGGCTTCGACCACTCCTTGCCATCAAGGCTGTACGACACGGAGATGTCGTTCCCCTTGCGTGTGATGCGCAGATACGGCGACTTCCCGGCTTCGATCTGCTTCAGCGTAGTCCCTTGTCCGCCGCGTGGATACCATGTGTCGATCCACACGCAACGTGTAGGCTCTGCCCGCACGACTCCATTGAGCTTGGGGTGGAACTGATAGAAGTGGAGTTCGATGGCGTAACCGCCGCCCTGAATGAACACACCAGCACGGGTGCCAGGCCAGGTGCCTTCGTACTTGTTCTTCGCGGCCGGAAGCGCGGCATCGGTGATGGCGACGGTCGCCTCGAAGTCGCCTGTCACGTTGCGTGTCACCCGCAGCATGTCGATCTTGCTGCGCAGGATGCCTCCGCGTGCTGGCTTGCCGATGGTGCGCATCGTGAGTCGCTTGCCGTCCAGACTGAACTCGCCTTCTCCCTCGATCTTCCCCCACTGTCTCGCGATCCGCTCTTTCTCGGAACGCGGCGGAACGGGCGCTGCAAACGCCGCGGCAGAAGCGAGAAGTGCAGCAAGAAGCGCGGTCTGTCGCATCAACAATCTCGCTTCAGTAGAGCTTCTCGATGGGCAGAATGCCGCCAGGGAGGATCGGATTGGGCCGACCGCTCACGTCGGAAACCATCGCATGCGGATCGATGCCGAGATTGCGATAGATTGTCGCCAGCACGCTCGGGTACGGAATCGGTTCGTCCTTCGCCTCGCCAGCGGCGCTATCGGTGCTGCCGACCACCTGACCGGTCCGCATGCCACCACCGCTCAGGAGCGCGAAGTTCACGCGCGACCAGTGGTCGCGGCCGACATCCTTGTTGATCTTTGGTGTGCGGCCGAACTCACCCCACACGCACACTGTCACATCGTCCTGCAATCCGCGGGCGTAGATATCCTCGACCAGCGCCGAGATGCCGGTATCGAATAGCGGCAGGTGTTTCTTCAGATGTCGGAAGTTCTGACCGTGTGTGTCCCAGAAACCGTATGCAACCGTGACCACGCGACAGCCAGCTTCCACCAGTCGCCGGGCCATGAGCAACTGATCGTTCCACATCGGCGCGCCATCGCCCAGATGCTTGGGCGAGCCACGGCCGTAACGCTCGCGCGTACGTTCCGGCTCCTTCGTCACTTCGAGCGCCTCAACGAGTTTGCTGGAGGCGAGCACGTCGAAGGCGCGATCGTGGAACGTGTCGGCGCTGATGCTGTTCGTCTGCCCGGCATGCTTGCGGATCGCGTCGATCCCTTCGAGTAGCGCCTTGCGGTCTTGCAGTTGCTCCGGAGTTACCGCGAGATTCTTCATCACGGCGAGTTCGTCGCCATCGACCTTCGCCGCGGCAGCGGCGCGACCTAGTTTCGCCGGGCCAGGCGAGTTGTACGGCTTGTGCTGCATCGTTGGCGACAGATCCACAAACGCGGGCATCGTCACGTCGGTCTGCCCCTGCATCCGGGCCACCACGCTGCCAAAGTGCGGCTTGTTCTCGCGCCTGGCCGCGTCCATCGTCGTGCCAGTCATGCTCTGCCAGGAACTGTGTTCGTCGCGCTGCCCAACGAGCGAACGGATCACCGCGAGTTTGTCGGCGCACTTCGCTAGCTTCGGCAGGTGTTCGCAGAATTGAATGCCAGGGACGTTCGTATGGATCGGCTTGAATTCGCCCTTGAGTTCGGCCGGGCCGTTGGGCTTGAGATCGAACGTGTCCTGGTGTGCCATCCCGCCCGAAAGGTAAACCATGATGACCGACTTGTGCCCCTTCTTACCACTGGCAGCGTCCGCGCGCATCAGTTGCGGCAACGTGAGGCCGCCGACCGCCAGTGCCCCGACCTGCAGGAACGAACGGCGCGAGACACCATCGCAATAGCGGGCACGCGGGCCAAGAACAGTAAGCATGATCGGAACTCCGGAAGGGAGTATCGGCGGGGTGGTCGCAGGAAGGCTCACTCCGAGTATACCGTTTGCCTCGCCGCGTGCAACGCCCGGCGTTCGCGTTTACGGCTCTTGATCTTGCGCGGGCACAGGACGGTCCACACGGCTATCTGAACCAGTTGCGCGGAACTCATCGGCATGGCGACCGAATCCGTACTAGAGTTGCAAGGCGATCCGTAGCTGCACCCGCCGCAGGAAGTCGCATTCATGTTGCCGCGACCAACCAGACCCCCCGGTCCGCCCTTCGCTGGGCGGGAGTCCGGGGTTGCGCCCTCTCCGCTCGCCTATGACTCGATCAAGGCGCGCCTGCTCGCCAAATTAGAGGAGCGGTTCGACCTGAGCACATCCAAGCGGATGCCGCAGTCGATCCTCCGTCACACGCTGCGCCAGCAGGCCGAGCAACTCGCCGAGGTGGACGCTCGCGTCCTCCCCAGAGCAGAACGCGACCGGCTGATTGAGGAAATATTCTCGGAACTCTTCGGCTATGGCCCGCTCGAAGAACTCTTCGCCGATCCAGGCGTGCGCGAAGTGATGGTCACTGGCCCTGGTGTGGTGATTGCCCGGCGCGAACAGGGGCATTGGCTGCCAACGAGCGTTCAATTCCGCGACGAGTTGCACCTCCGCGCTGTGCTCGACCGAATCGCCTCGCACGCCGATGCGATTGGCCCGGTGATGGCCAGTGTCGGCACCTTCGACATGAAACTGCCCAACGGATTCCGCGCGCTGGCGGTAATCCCCCCCGGCGCGCTGGGCCACTCGGCAACGGCGGCGTTTGTGCGGGAATCACCCGTAATAACGACGAATGTGCCGCGGGAACCCAGCACGGCAGGTGATTCACCCACTGGCTCCACTTCACACGGCACCATCAAGACTGTTACCTCGTCATCCCGACCGCGGATGCCTGGCAGCGGCCTCACGACCACGCCGCCGCCACGCCCGGCCCCGCCAGGTTCGCACACGATTCCCACACCCACGCCGTCAGACCCGCTGGCGCGGCACCGTGGCCGTATCCTCGAACGAGTCCTGAAGAAGTTCGCCAGCGTGGGGCTATATGACGTGAGCAGGCTCGACACGAACGAACTGCAGCGGATCGTTGCGGCTTATGTCACGGAATATGTGGCCACCGAACCGACCATGCTCAACGATGCCGAACAGAATCGCCTCACGCTGGAAGTGCTGACCTCTCTACGAAAGTGACCACGGGTGCCACTGGTCTGGCACCGGGAAGCTCCGCGGCTATCGCCCAGTCACGCGCGTTGGTTGTTCTTCCTTCAGCGGGGTCTTGAGGTTCGGGGCGCTGACCTCGGCACGGAAACGCGCATCACCGGCCTTCGACGCTTCCACATCCACCGTGAAGGTGATCGACTGACCCGGCCGCAGTTCCTCTACCGTCGGGAACGCGACTCGACCTGTGCCATCAATGCGGCCCGCGCCGGCACCCGCAGCGTTTAACGGTCGCAGCTCTGGCGACGCGAAGCACGTCACGTCGATCTTCTCCGCCGAGATCGTACCCTGATTCGTCACGCGAATCTGATAGCGAATCTGTTTACCGGCCTCGACCACACCCTGGGGCGCGGTCACTTGCAAAGACAGCGCCGGTGTGCCGATCACGGCCAGCGCCGCCTCGGCCTTCCCTTCCACTGGTGTTCCCACGGGTGCGCCATTGCTCACCGCGTCGCCGAGCACCGCGACGGTCACGCTGGCTTGTGGAGTAAGTTGCACCGCTTCACCGGCGAGTGCGAACGACTTCTGCTCGCCGGGCTTGAGCATGTCAATCTTCCACTCCACCGATCCGGCCCCGATCGCGCCGCCATCGGCACTGGTGATCTTCAACTCCGGTGGCAGTGTCGCGCGCACAACGGTTGTGGAAACGGCAGAATCGCCCCGGTTGCTGACAGTCAATTTCCAGTCCACTTCCTGATTGAGATAGGCGATCTTTGGTCCGCTCAGGGCAACGGCGAGTTCCGCCCGGCGCACCTCCACCGAGAGCGGCGAAGCGGACGCCGAAAGATTCCCGTCGCCGGTTGCGCTCGCGCGGAGGCCGTAGCGGCCGGCGCCCTTCGCCGTCAGTGGCAGGTCGAAGGTCTTGGTTTGCCCTGGTGCGATGCTGCCGCCGGTTAATTCGACCGGGCTGCGACCGCTCGCCGAAGTCAGGCCAGCATCGAACTGCGCCCAGACGGTCACATTCTCGACCGGGGCCGCGCCGGCATTGGTCACTGCAACTCGCACCGGAATGCGCTCGCTTGCCAGCGCCACGGACGGCGCTTCGAGTACCATCTGGAGTTTGCCATTCTCAATGCGCGTCGTGGCGCTAGTGTTCGCCTGAAGGCCATCGCCCGTGACGGCCTCCGCCGTGATCGTGATGCTGCCAACACGCGCCGGCCGTACTTGCATCGTCACGACCTGCTTCGCTTTGCCGCTGATCGGCGGCAGATCGAAGACCAGCGTGCCCTTGTCGTCGGCGCGCGACGGCGGCGGTTCGCTGCGCGCCAGCGTTGCTCCATCGGAGAGCGTAACGCGGACACGCGCGTCCTTGCTGTCGATGCTGGAAACGTTGTTGAGGGCCACTACGACCGGGACCGTACCGAGCGCACTCGCCACCTGTGGTGCATCGACCTTCAACTTCACGTTCGGTTGGCCCCATTCCACGATCGTCTCGCGCCGGCTGACCACGGTTCCTGGCCCCACGCCGTTCTCCGGCGACTTCACCACTTCCACCGCCACGCGCGTCTTGCCGAGTTGCGGATCGCGTTGCACGAGTCGCACCGCGGCCTGCCCGCTATCGTCGGTGTACTCTTCCACTTCCTTGCCGCCGCTACCTGTGAGGCTCGTGCCGCTGGCATCGCTCCCCTTCCCCACCAGCACGGCCGCCGGTCCATCAATGACGCGATACCGCACGCGGAAGTTGCTGTTCGCGTCGGCGGTGTTCGCGTTGATGCCGGTGGAGAGAGTCGCCTCGCCGCCGACTCGCGCCGCGACAGAGGTGGGGAACGAGAATCTCGCATCGCCCCACATCACCTTCGTGACAACACGGCCCGAATCCCAGTTGAACACTTCCGGCGCATACGCCGTGACCACCGTTTCACCTGGCACAGCGGAACTGATAACGATGAAGGTTTGACCGGGTTCAACCGTAACGTCGTCCTTCGGGTCGTCGTTGCCGCGCGTGATCGTCTTGGGGATGTACGAACCGTAGGTGACGGCGTACTTGTTGTTGACCTTGTATCCGCGGCCAGCGAAGAAGCCGGACTCGTCGGCTTCCACGATGTTGCCAGGGCCTTCGATCATCCATTCGACACGCCGGTCGCGTCGGGGCTGACCATCCTTGTCATAAACCGAGGCGACCAGAACGATTTGCGATCCGAGCGGGGCATTCGCCTGGCCGGAAGGCGTGATACCGAGCCGGCACGCCTTCGGGTCGAAGTTCTTGAAGTAGCCGAACCGGGGCTTGGCGTGTGTCTGAATGACAGGACCAGGTGGGACGATCCAGGGGAAGTAGCCGGGATTGTACGTGCATCCGCCGGACGCCAGCGCGGTGATGACCAGAACCAGAGTTGCGACGCGAGCGGACATCGGTGCGGACCCTCCGCGCGAAGAAGGCAAGTGCGCGGGACATACGCGGAGGTTGAAAGATTTGCAAGACGGAGTGCGAGACTGCGAGACGCCGGGAGCACCACCGCGACCTGTGGGGCGCAGCTCGTACACGCTTCTCAGAAAGAAAGCGTTTCCAGCTGACGCAGTTCCACGCGGGCCGGAGCGGTTTGCCCCTCGACCCGCTGATTTCAACATTCCTTCCGCGTTCTTCACTTCCCCTTTTGCAGTTCGCGACGCATGGTGCGAACGTTGTCCTGCACCGCGAGGGGGAGCTTGGAGCGCAACAGGTTCTCGCCCCCGAACCACCCCTCCGGTTCCACGAAGATGACGTGCTGTTCGACAAACAGCCCCCCGGAGGGTTGCTGAAGCTTGGTGATCTTCAGATACATCCCCGCGCCGGTCCAGGGGTGCGGCGGACCCAGAGGTTGCGTGGCTCCCTTGGTGATCGAACGCCACTGATTCGGAAACTCCTTGTCGTTGAGGAAACGCGAGTCGATCTCCGCCGCCGCGACGACCGACTCGTCGTTACGGCTCCACATCGCGTGGCCGGCTCCCTTCAGTTGCACCTTCGCGAGAAAGTCCAACTGGAAGGTGCCGTAGCCCTCACGCTTCTCGTCTTCCTTCTTCCATGTAATGCCCCGAGTGGCAAGTTCCTCGCGCGAGAGCGGTTTCCCCTTGCCGCCGCCGGCGCCCTTGTCGGTACTCACGAGCTTGTCGAGGAATTTGTCGTCGTGGAGCAGTTTGAACTCGCCATAGGCGATGAACCAGACATTGACACCGCGAATCGGCATCTTGGGATCCTTCGACTTGATCGTCTCGATGCGCATCACATACGGCGCATTGGTCGATTTGCGGGTGAACTCGGCGAACGAGTAGTCGGCGCCGATCACGGACTCGATGACTTTCTTCTGCGCGGCAGCGGCGAGTCCGTCGGCCATTGTCGGTGGGGGGAACTTCACCTTCTGGTCGCTGCTGACCGGTAGGCCAGGCTCCAGGAGTCGCTGGTAGAGCGGATTTCGGTCCTCGTGCTTCACGGGAGGTTGCGCGGGCGAGACCGCCAGCGCCGCGAGTACGAATGCGTACATATTGGTCATCCTTGTGGAGGAAGGCGAAGGGGCATCGATTCCGTGTCGCGTGTCGGGCGATTCGCCTGCGCGATGGGTGGTACTCGTGCTGGCATCACGGCAGCAGTTTACGGAGTCCGTTTTGCAGCGTTCGGGCTTCGTCGGGAGTGAATCGCTTCTGTGCCGCGAGGCCGCGCAGCCCGGCGGGTATCGTCACCTCTAACCGATGCGGGGGTAATTCGTCCACCCCGAAGCCAAGTTCATTCGGAACTCCGGCCGTGAACTCGGTCGCGTCCGGGATCAGTTCCGCATCGTCGATGTCGCTGGGCGGCAGCAAGACAGCGCGCGACAGATCGGCGCACTCGCCGTCTGTACCGCCAAGCCGCCAGCAGAATACGTCGAGTTCACCCGTTGCCATGTCCACCAACAGCGCGTAACGGAAGCGGACCATGCGGTTCTTCGTGCCGCAACGGAATGCGACCGGCGTATCCACGAGCGCGAAGGAAGACGCATGGACCGCGAGACGCGATTGCCTCTGCACGCGGTAGCCCGCGCGGAGCGTCTCGGACTCGATGAAGTTGAGACTCACCCCCGCAGGCTGTGCGCCGTCGGCGTTCAGCACGATGTCCTGGCCGTTCACGCTGGCGCCTAGGCCGAGGCCGACTGCCCGGAGGCGATACCACGACTGACGGCCCTGACGTTCCTGCACCACATTCGCCGCGAAAACCGTGAACATCCACGACGCCTGTCGGAGAACACGTTCGCGGCTGAGGAACGGTGGCACCGGCACACGCGCTGCCTCGCTGGGCTTCACGCGCGGCAGGCTCTTGATAATCAGGTGCGACCACCCATCCGGTGCCCCGCGCCCGATCACGGTGCCAGGCGCGATCTGCTGCGGTTCGGATGCGGTTACGTCGTACTCACCCAGCCACGCCGGCGGCGTTTCCTCACGCAACCACATCAGCGCGCATGCGGCACCCAGGAGGATCGAAACCCCCAGGATCGCCAGACGAATTGCGAATCGGCCGCGTCGCATGAGGCCTCCGAGGAACCGGAGGAGAGGATACAGTCCGGGGCCATTTGGGGAAGAGAGAGTGACAGTCGGCACGAGGCGGGTATGAGATCGTTACGCGTCCGGCTGACGCCTACGACACCGAAGCCGAGCCTCTCTTGCGGCTGGAATCGCGTTCCGGTTACACGCCTGCTCATGCAGGCGATTCGACGGTAGATTGCGTTCCTGCTTGCGATCACTGGAGGGTGCCAGAGGGCAGGATCTCCAGCGGGGATTGGTTGGCAATGTGGCAATCGTGTTTTCAGAGTAGTAGGCACACTCCGTGTGCTCTTGCGTGTGTGAAGAAACGGCACACGGAGTGTGCCTACTACACTGAAGGTTTGCCAACGTAACCCCTGCCAATCATCTCTCCAGAAACTTCCTTGACATCATGGGGCGAGAAAAGCAAAACGCGATCCGATTGTAACGGTCGCCTGCATAATCGGACTTTTCCCACAATTCAGACGGTTTTTCGCGCGATTCTGCATATACCGACATTGTGTCACCAGCATACGAAACCCAAACAAGCAAATTTCCCCTGCGCGATTCGGAAAAGTTCTTGCCACAGTGAATCCCGTCCAAGTAAACTTCTCACACGCCTGAAATCTTCTGCTGTGACAGGATGTTTTTCGCCCTCACAGTGAAATCTCATTCATGGACTGAAGAATTCACGACGGAAAGTGTCGTGAATGTGTAGTTTTCCGTAGACGTGATGTACCGATACGTGGAAACTACCGACGGGCATGAAGGATTTCGTGCCAGCGGTTAATTGCCCCCTCAATTCCTGTCGAGGTAGACCATGAGTTTCCGCGCCCGTCTATCGCTGTTCGCGCTTGAAACGCGAGAGACCCCGTCCGGTATCGACCCAATTCCGCCCATTGTTCCCCCAACGCCGCCGGCAACACCTCCTGCTGCCTCGGCACCGCCGGCGACCCCGGCACCGCCGGCTACACCGGCACCGCCGACGGACCCGCTCACCACGAATAACAACCTCACGGGCGAGCCACTCGTCCCGTAGTCTCCTGGATTGATGAAAAACGGAACCCCGGCCGAGGCTCACCCTTCGGCCGGGGTTCCGTTTTTTCAGGGAGGCACAACGCGGAATCAGCCTTCGCGGCGTTTCTCCTTGGGTATGAGTTGGTCGAGTGTCTTCAGCAGGAGCCTCACGGAGATGCCCGGATCGCGCAGGACGGCGCCCTGTTCGTGGTTGCGGGCATCACGCTGCCACGACGCTTGCTCCTCGGAGAGCAGGAGGATCACGGCAACCTGCTGACCGAAGTTATCGGCGGCGCGAAGCAGATCGTTGTAAGCAGTCACACCGTCGCGCCCCACCGTACGGGCGTCGATGATAGCGGCGTGGTAAGACTGCTGCTGATAACGCTTGGCAGCCTGGCCCGGATCGCTGGAAATCAGCACACGGTAGCCCTGTTCCTTGAATTTCTCGCGGAAAGCATCCTGGAGTTTCTCGTTTTCTTCCACCACAAAAAGCGTCCGGGGACCGGTGGGGCCGCGGACGCTCACTTCAGCAATCCCGGCGGTGAGGTCGGCCCGGCATGCCTGAATCGCTTCGACAAGTTGCGCCGGCGTCTGGAAGCGTCGGGTCGGCTCGAAGGCAACCATCTTGGCGATGAGCCGCATGAGGGGCGGCGTGAGACCCAGAGCCGGGCCATTCGTGCGGAGCGTCTCTTCCACGTCGATGTAACGCCGTGCCTGCATTCGCACCTGACGGTCACGCGTCACGGGCATCAGAGGTGCCCCGGTAAGGCACTCATACAGCACGGAACCCAGAAAATAGATGTCGCTGCGCACGTCGCCTGGCTTCTGACCGGTCGCCTTCTCCAGTCCGGCGTAGTCCACGGTACGATCGACCGCCACATCCTCGTCACGCTCGTCCTGGCGCTGGAGATGGACGCTTGATCCCTGGCTGATCTCCGCCAGACCGAAGTCCACGAGTTTCGCCTGCCCAGTGGGAACCGCGATGAGAATGTTTGTCGGCTTGATGTCGCGATGCGTTAGCCCGCGGGCGTGTGAATACGCCAGCCCCTGCGCGCATTCGTCGATGATCCGCAACGATTCGTCAGCTTCGATCTTCTTGCGGGCCTGAAGCAGATCGCGGAGGTTTCCTCCCTCAACGAACTCCATCACAATGAAATACTGGCCCGTCTTGCTGTCCTGGTTGACAGCCAGCACCGACACGATGTTTGGGTGGCGAATGGTCAGGCCGAGCTTTCCTTCACGCAGGAAAAGGTCGACCTTCTGCTTGTCCATCGTCCACTTGTTGCGCAGCACTTTAACGGCAACAACCTGGCCAACGCGCGGGTCGTCACCACGATATACGCGGCCGAAGCTGCCAGAAGCAATCTTGTACAGGATGCGGTAGCCGCCGAGAAAGTAGCCATCCAGGTCGCCCTTGAGCAGTTTGTTGGCCTGCCAGGGCGTGAGGTACTTCTTACGCTCCATCATGCGAAGCATGTCAGGAGCGGGGGCCTTCTTGTCGTCGAGTTCGGTCAGACACTCGCGGACCTGATCGTCGGCGACCAGGCCGAGGCGCAACGCGAGCTGCCCGATTCCGGATGCGTCGAGATTGACAGCCATACCCGCGTCGGCCAGTAGGAAGGACGGATGAAATCGCGATGGTATCGCGCCAGACGTGAATACCTTACCACCCGCGCGACGGTCACGCAATGTGACCGGGCGGATGTGTCAGCGAGGGAGTGAGGAATACCGGCGGCGCAATCGCCCCGCGACTGGGGCGAGCGTGAGAGAGTTTATCGGTCATTCGCGTTCATCCGAATCGGAATCAGCAGTGGTTCGTGGTCGATGTCGTCACCGTGGCAGCCATGCGCGAATAATGGCGCCACCAGGATTGACAGCGACACCGCGAGAAACACGAATACACGAACGATTGCGAGATGGCTTGACCTCTCCCTTCGCCCGCCCCGCTGTCTGCTGTACTCTTCCAGCTCGGAAGAAGAATGACGAGCCAGGCCCATCACTTCTTTCCCTTCAGGTGTTCATCGAGGAACTTGACGGATTCATCGAGCGTGCGTGCGAGCGTGGCGCCGCCCCAGCCGTGCCCCTCGCCAGGCACCGTGATGAGTTCTGCGGTTGCGCCGGCGGCCTTGAGTTTCTTCA
The DNA here is from genome assembly GCA_964422915.1 of uncultured Frigoriglobus sp. Lineage (GTDB taxonomy): Bacteria > Planctomycetota > Planctomycetia > Gemmatales > Gemmataceae > Gemmata. The sequence continues at coordinate 100,141 of CAYRDG010000017.1, forward strand.
GGAGGTTCTCGGAGTGAACGATGGGCACGATCAGATCGATATTCCCATGAACCATGAGAATCGGCGGGGCCCCCTTCGAGACATAGCGCATCGGCGACGCCTTCTTGAGTACTGCCGGATCGGTTTTGCACGCCTTACCGAACACGGGCACGAGGTACGAATCCACGATACCAGGGCTACTGGTGTAGAGCGTCAGATCGGCAGGACCGAAGAAATCCACGACGCACTGCACCTTCGCGCTTTCGTCGCGGTTGCTCCCGCTGTTCCAGTCCTTCACACCGGATGCCAGGCCGAGCAACAGAGCGAGGTGCCCACCGGCCGAGAAGCCCGCTGCGGCGAACTTGTGTGGGTCGATGTGGTAATCCCTGGCATGAGCGCGAAGGAACCGGACCGCGGCGCGGGCGTCCTCGATCTGAGCCGGAAAGGGGAACTTGGGCGCCAGCCGATAGCTCACCGTTGCGACGACGTAACCGCGAGCCGCGACCCGTTCGATGATGCTGGGCGACTTGCTATTCCCGGTCGACATCTCCTTGCGGCTGCCAAGCACCCACGCGCCACCGTGGAAAATCACCACGCATGGGTAGGGGCCGCCCTCCTTCGGCATCGCAATGTCGAGGTAGAGCTTCTGTTTCTCGATGGTGTCGTAGAGGACGTTCCGCTTGACCTCGACCGGCAGCAAGGCAGGCGGAGTCGCGGCGACAAGTGGGAGGAAACCGTCAACTAGCACCAGGGCCAGCACCGCGACAAGGAACCGCTTCATCAAGCTCTCCGGGTTCGGGCTTCGGCATGAGCCTCGCATCTCAGTCCACGGCCTTATCCACAATCACGCCGCCCACATCGGTGAGGCGTTCATCACGACCGCTGTGACGGAACGTCAACGATTCGTGATCGAGGCCCAGAAGGTAGAGAATTGTGGCGTGGAAGTCGTTTACGCCGATCCGGTCGTCCACGGCGTTGAGGCCGAAATCGTCTGTCGAACCGACGACCGTGCCGCCCTTCGCTCCGCCGCCGGCCAGCCACATCGTATAGCCCAGCGGGTTGTGATCGCGCCCCTTCCCGCCCTGACTGTTAGGCGTTCGCCCGAACTCGCTACACCAGACGACGAGCGTGTCTTTGAGCATTCCGCGAGCTTTCAAATCTTTCAAGAGTGCGGCAATGGGTTGATCGACACGGCCACACATTCGTTCGTGGTTTTCGTTCACATTGTCGTGTGCATCCCACTGCGTCACGAGCGGCCCGCCGCCGCTATAGACCGACACGAACCGGACACCACGTTCCATCAGTCGCCGCGCGAGCAGCAACCGCGTGCCGAAGTCGGCCGTCTGCTTGTTCTCCAGTCCATACGCCTTCCGGGTCGCGGCCGACTCCTTCGTGAGATCAACGGCTTCCGGCGCGTGTTTCTGCATCTTGAACGCGAGTTCGTAGCTCGCGGTGCGTGCCTCCAACTCGGCATCGCCGCCGGCCTGCGCCTCGTTGAGTTTCTGTACAAGATCGAACTGCCGTCGGTTCTGCTCGGCGCTGGTGCCGGTGGGCGGTTTGAGATTGATGATGGGGTTGGCACCAGGCCGAAAGAGCGTTCCCTGGTACACTGGTGGCAGAAACGCGCTCGACCAGCACGGCGCGCCTCCTTCGGGCACGCCTTCTGGCTGCGGCATCACGCAGTAGGCCGGAAGGTTCTCACTCACGCTTCCGAGCGCGTAGGTCACCCAACTGCCGAGGCTCGGCCAGCCCATGAGCGTACGGCCGCTGTGCAGTTCGTACATCGCCGGGGCGTGAACCGTGTTGCTGCACCAGCACGAGCGCAGGAAGCAGATGTCGTCGGCACAGGTGGCGAGATGCGGCATGAGATCGGAGATCTCAACGCCGCTCCGACCGCGATTCTGAAACTTTCGCGTACTCGGCAGAATGACCTCGTTGCCGCTGGTGAACTGACTCTTGGGACGACCCGTTGACGCCGGCAGCGGCTTGCCCGCCCACTTCGCCAGGGCCGGTTTCGGGTCAAACAGGTCCATCTGCGACGGACCCCCGACCATGAACAGGAAGATGACCCGCTTCGCCTTCGGCGGAAAGTGCGGTTTCTTCGCGGCCAGCGGATTACCTGCACGCGGAGTGTCGGCTGCCCGTGCCTCGCGGCTGAGCAGCCAGTTCAGCGCGATGCCGCCCAGCCCGCCCCCAGCGGCATGGAGAAGCTCGCGGCGCGACGTGACCGGAGTGCGAGTATTCATTCTGTCAGCGTACTCACGCGGCGGCCGTGCCGCAAGCAATCGTGGCTCCCGTTCAGGCACGCGCACACCGTGTAACCACTACTCTGATGCCGTTCATCGGTTAATCTGGAGGCATGTTACTTTCACTTGTCCTGCTTCTCGTGGCGCAGCCCGCGCCGATGCTCACTTCGTGCGCGTGGGTGCGTGCGGAGAACGATGGCGCCGGCACAGGCTTCGTCGTCGATCGCGACAGGCGACTCCTCGTCACCTGCCGGCATGTTGTCGGAGAGCGGAAGAAGGTGGATGTCTACTTCCCGTGGTTTCGCGATGGCGTATGTGTCACGGATCGCGCCGCGTACCTCCGTCACCGCGACACGCTCCGCGCGCGAAAGTTACTCGTCGTCGGCACCGTGCTGAAGACGAGCGACGAAGTCGATCTCGCCCTCGTGCAACTCGATGCGCTGCCACCAGGTGCGAAGGAAGTACGGATCGCGGCACGCACGCCGCAGCCCGGCGAACCGCTGTGTGCTGTCGGCAACCGGCTTGATCTCGATACGCTCTGGAATCTCTCCACCGGCCCGTTGCGTGCATCTGGCCCACTCGCGGATGGCTACTTCTGGCGCGGCAAGAAACTCGCAGAGGGCGCGCCGGTGCTCATCGGTCAGCTTCCGATCGAGGAGGGTGATTCGGGCGGGCCTATATTCGATTCGCGGGGCGAACTCGTGGGAATGGCGTGCGCGCTGCGCCGCCGCTGCCCGCTCGCGGCAGTGGCACTCTCAGGTGAAGCGATTCGCCGCTTCGCCGAAATGAACGCCCGCACCGAGAAACCCCAACCGAATGCCATCGCGGAAGCGCTCTTCCGCGCAACAGTCTGGGTCACGCCGTCCACGACCGACATTCACATCGCTGGTGCGTTGATCGAAACAAACCTGGTGCTCACCTGCGCCCGTGGGTTGAGCGCGGGTGAGCGCGTGGGCGTGGCACTCCCACTGCGCGCAGACGGTCAGTGGGTGAGTGAACGTGACGCCTATCGCGACGTGCTCGCGCTGCGGCTTCGCGGCGCATGGCGCAGCGGTATCGTCATCGCACGCGATGGTGTACGAGATCTCGCGCTTGTGCGGCTCGATTCACCGTGCAAGGAGATGAAGCCGCTTCCGCTGGCGCATGTTGTGCCGAAGCCCGGCGAGCGACTCCACACGATGAGCCATCCCGGTGGGGTGGAGTTCGCCTGGGTGTATGCCAGTGGCGCTGTGCGTCAGTGTGGGTGGGTCACGCTCGCAGTGGGTGAGCAAGCTCCGCGCGTGGAAGTGCTTGTGTGTCAACTCCCGGCGCAAAGCGGCTCGCCAGGCGGCCCGATTCTCAATGCGAAAGGAGAACTCGTCGGCGTGCTTGCGGCACGCGAGGGGGCGCAGATGGTCGCCTACTGTTCCACGAGCCGGGAGTTTCACGCTTTCCTCGATGAAAATCGGCGAGATCGGCCGCCTCGGACGCTCGCTGGATTGCTGGCGCGTCTCGAATCGCTGCCGCAGCGGTATGTTTCGCTCCTCGCACGCTTCCTTGCGAATCGTGCCGAGGCACACCGAAAGAGCGGGCGACTGATGGAAGCAAAGGACGATTGCCTCGCAGCGCTCGCACTCGACCCTGCGTGCGGCGCCGCCCATCTCTGTCGCGCACGGATGCTGCCACCCGACACCGCGACGGCCGAACTCGATGCCGCGGCCGCGTGCGTGCCGTTTATCCGCGAGGCGCTCATGCTCCGCGCCGAACGAGCCGCAGGCGCGAGCGACTTCCGCAAGGCACGCGGCGATCTGTCGCGCGTGCTCGATGTGTTCCCGGCCGACGCCGAGGCCCGGCAACGGCTCGCTGGCGTGCAACTGGCACTCGGCGAGGATGCGAAGGCGGCCGCAGCGCTCCGCGACACGCTTCGCACCGATCCGAAACGGCTCCCCGCAATCGCCCGCGATCTGCTCTCGCAGGCCGATACGCTGGAACGGAAGTATCCCGATTCGCCTGCAATCGCGGCCGACTGGCTAACAACGGCACTCGCAGCCGCGGAGTCGGCCGGCGCGAAAGCCGCAGGCAAGGCGCTCGCAACCGCGACAGGTGCAAAGAGCGACGTGGAGCGACTCCGTGCGTTACGCGCAGCCGTGAAGGGACTGCAGTAAGGTGAAACATGCCCGCTTCATTCGACGTGATTGTTCTCGGTATCGGCGGTATGGGTTCGGCCGCGTGCTTCGAACTCGCCCGGCGTGGGCAGCGCGTACTGGGACTGGAACAGTTCGCGCTGGCGCACGACCGCGGCAGCTCGCATGGCCACACGCGCATCATCCGCACGGCCTATGCGGAAGGGCCGCAGTATGTGCCACTCGCGCGGCGTGCGTTCGCGCGGTGGTATGAACTCGAACAACTCACCGGTCGGCACTTGCTCACGGAATGTGCGTGCCTCAACGCGGGACCGCCAGATAGCGAGCATGTCGAAGGCGTGCGGCGATCGGTGCGCGAGCACGCACTCAATGCGGAAGAGTTGAGCGGTGTGGAGATCAACCGCCGCTATGCGGCGTTCCGGTTCCCGGCCGATTACGCCGGCATCATCGAGCGAGCCGCGGGCTTCCTGTATGTGGAAGACTGTGTTCGCGCGCACTGCGAGGCCGCCGCCGCGCAGGGCGCCGAGATTCGCGCGGAGGAGCCAGCACGTGCGTGGAAGGCCATCGGCAACGGTGTGGAAGTAACGACCGATCGCGGCAGCTATCGCGCCGCGAAACTCATCGTCACGGCAGGCGCGTGGGCGACACACCTCCTCGCCGACATCGGCGTGCCGCTCCGCGTGATGCGTCAGGTGCTGACATGGTTCGACGTGGGTTCGCGAGCCGAACTCTTCAGCCGCGACCGCTTCCCTCTCTTCATCGCCGCCGTGCACGACGGGCCGTTCTATGGGCTGCCCGCCATCGATCGCTTCGGTCTGAAGGTCGCGCGACATTACAATGCCGCGGAACTGTCTGGCCCCGA
>CAYRDG010000018.1:0-93947 GCA_964422915.1 uncultured Frigoriglobus sp.
TTCCCCTCCCGGCGAGGAATAGTGAACGAAATACCACTAATGAACTATGGGTGATCGACTGGCGGAAGTCAAGGAGCAATGTGGAAAAATGTACAGTTAGCGTGCGATGCTTCACCCGTGTGCGCCTCGCTGGTGTAGAGTGCCAGCCAGTCGAAGGATGGACCGAACATGTTTTCCCTGACACCGAGCCTGTCGATTGCCAAACAGTGAGTAGACGCGCTGGGCGAATTGCCCGATGATGGCGGAATCCTCCAGGGAGATCGCCATGCGGCTCCACCTCACGCTCCTCGGCTGCTTCGCCATCGCCTCGACGCTGGCTGCGGTGGACACACGCTCTGCGCCGCGTTCGCCGAAATCGGAGCCACTCATTCCCGTTCGGAGTGGCTGGAAGACGGCGGCGCCGCGAGCGGAACTCCGTCCGAGCTTCCAGTACGAACCGAATGGCACGCTCACCATCACTTGCGATCGGCGCGACGGACTGCACGGCTGGTTCCAGCAGTCATTCACCATCACGGGCGGCCAGCACTACAGCTTCCACGCGATCCGCAAGGCGAGTAACGTCGCGGTGCCACGCAAGAGCGTCTATGCACGCATCGTGTGGCAAGACGACACCGGCAAGCCTGTGCGAGCCGATCCGCCTGCCGGCGACGCAAACCAGAGCATTCCGCGCGCGGAACCCGAATACCCTGTCGATCAGCCGTCGCAGTTGCCAGGCTGCGTGGCTCTGAGCGGGACGTACCGCGCGCCGTCGAAGGCACGGCAAGCGCTGGTTGAACTGCATCTGATGGACGCGCCCGGCGGCGCGGTGACGTGGAGCGAAGTGCGCTTTGTGGCATGCGCGGCACCAAAGCCGCGTACCGTGCGTCTGGCATCGATTCACTTCCAGCCACGCGGCGGCAAGTCATCTGCCGACAACTGCACGATGTACGCTCCCTATATCGCGGAGGCCGCGAAGCAGCACGCCGATCTGGTGGTGCTTGGCGAAACGGTCACCTACGTCGGCCTCGGCAAGACGTTCCTGGAAGTTGCCGAACCTGTTCCTGGCCCATCCACGGAATACTTCGGGCAACTGGCCAAAAAACACAACCTCTACATCGTGGTGGGGCTGATCGAACGCGACAAACACCTGCTCTACAACGCCGCGGCCCTCATCGGCCCGGACGGCAAACTGGTTGGGAAGTATCGCAAGGTCTGCCTGCCGCGCAGCGAGGTGGATGGCGGCATCACTTCTGGCAAGGATTACCCGGTCTTCGAGACACGCTTCGGCAAACTCGGGATGATGGTGTGTTACGACGGCTTCTTCCCCGAGCCGGCTCGCGAGCTGAGCAATCGCGGCGCGGAAGTCATTGCGTGGCCCGTGTGGGGGTGTAATCCACTTCTCGCCGCGGCCCGCGCCTGCGAGAATCACGTTTACCTCGTGAGTAGCACTTACACCGACACGAGCGCGAAGTGGACACGCACTGCAGTGTATGGCCACGACGGCGCGATGCTCGTCGCAGCCGAGAAGTGGGGCACGGTGATCGTCGCGGAAGTTGATCTGAACCGGCGACACTACTGGCACAACAACCTCGGCGACTTCAAGGCCGAGATCAAGCGTCAGCGCCCCGCACCGAAGCAGTAGAGACGCATTCGCGAACCCCATTCACCATCTCAGGAGAGTCGCATGAACCGCAGAGACTTCGCCAGAACCGCTGGCGTCGCAACCGCGACAGCGTTGAGCGCCGGCCGCGTGATGGGCGCCAACGATCGCATCCGCGTCGGCTTCATTGGCCTGGGTAATCGTGGCGATCAGGTGCTCTCGGCGTTCCTCACGCACAAAGATTGCGAGGTTGCGGCAGTCTGCGATATTTACCAGCCCTATGTTGCGTTCGCCGCCAAGAAGATTGGTGGAAACCCCAAACAATACAAGAACTACCGCAAACTTCTTGAGAACAAGGAACTGGATGCGGTGGCCATCGTGACACCCGACCACTGGCACGCGCTCATGTGCGTGGAGGCGTGCGCCGCAGGCAAGGATGTGTATTGCGAGAAGCCACTCTCGTTATGTGTGGCCGAGGGGCGAGCGATGGTGAAGGCCGCCCGCGCGAACAATCGCGTTGTGCAGTGCGGGATTCAGCGCGCATCAAGCACGATGGCGCAGGAGGCTGCTGCTGCGATTCGTTCAGGTACAATCGGCAAGGTCACGGTCGTGCGGTCGTTCCACGTCCAGAACGAATGGCCCAAGGGGATCGGTAACCCGGCCGATTCGGATCCGCCTGAGGGATTCGACTGGGATAAGTGGCTCGGGCCGGCCCCGATGCGAAAGTACAACAAGAACCGCGGTTTCTATCGCTTCCGCTGGTTCTACGACCACTCCGGTGGGCAACTCACCAACTTCGGCGTCCACTACCTCGCGCAGATTCACGCCTCGCTCGGCGTCGATGCGCCGCTCGCAGTCACGGCCATCGGCGGAAAGTTCGCCAACTACGATAATCGCGAAGTGCCGGACACACTGGAGGTACTGTGGCACTACCCCAACGACACACTCGTGACCTTCTCGCAGTTCAACGCGACCGGCACGCAACCGGCGTCGAAGCCGTGTGAGATCGAGTTCCGCGGCACGAAGGGGACGATGTACTTCAACACGCGGGGCTACGAGATCGTGCCGGAGATCGTTACACCCAACGAGTTCGCGCCGCGCACCCCGCTGGATCGCACCATCGAGCGCGGCTGGCGCAAGGGAGCCCAGGCACAGATCGAAGCGAAGAAGGTGACCGGCAAGGTGCTCGACGCCGACCACGCCCGTAACTTCCTCGACTGCGTGAAGAGCCGCAAATCGCCGAGTTGCGATGTGGAATTCGGCCACCGCTGCACCACGGCGGCACTCATCGCCAACATCGCGCACCGGGGGAAACTCTACCTGGAATGGGACGCGAAGGCCGAACGCTTCCTCAACAGCGCCGCGGCGAACAAGTCGCTCACATACACCTACCGCAAGCCCTACACGATGCCGACGTAGACCGCGCCCCCGATCGCGCGTTTCACAAACTGGCGACTCGCGGAGCGAGTCGCTTCCACTGGGAGCCTCCGTGCCGAAGTCACTCACTGCCGCGCCACCAGCTGTCGTGTTCTGGGGTGCCACGCGCACTGTCACCGGCTCGATGCACCAGGTCGAGGCCAACGGCAAGAACGTCCTGCTCGACTGCGGATTCTTCCAGGGCCGGCGCGCCGAGAGTTACCATCGCAATCGCGACTTCCCCTTCCGCGCGAAGGATATCGACGCTGTTATTCTCAGTCACGCGCACGTCGATCATTGCGGCAATTTGCCCAACCTCGTGCGCCGCGGTTTCTCCGGCCCCATCTACTGCACACCGGCGACACGCGCGCTGGCGTCGGTGATGCTTGGCGACGCCGCGAAGATCCAGGAGGAAGACGCGAACTATCTCAATCACAGGCGAGATAGAGGCGAACCGAAAGTCGAACCGCTTTACGACGGCCGCGACGTGTATCGCACGCTCACGAAACTCCAGGCGGTGCGTTACGGCAAGCCATTTGAAGTTGTGAAGGGGATGGAGGCCACGTTCGTGGACGCGGGGCATCTTCTCGGCTCCGCGATGATCGGCGTGCGGATCGAGTCATCTTCCGGAGTGCGCCGGCTCAGCTTCACGGGCGATGTGGGACGGCCAGGATTGCCTATCCTCCGCGACCCGGAAGCCATCCCACCGTGCGATCTCCTCATCAGTGAGAGCACGTACGGCGGCCACACGCACGAACCCGTGACGGAAACCGCCGATCAGCTCGGCGAGGTGGTGCGACGCACAGCGGCACGCGGCGGGCGTGTCATTATCCCGGCGTTCGCGGTCGGCCGCACGCAAACGGTTGTGTACTTCCTCCATCAACTCATGTCGGCGGGCAAACTGCCGGACATTCCGATCTTCGTCGATAGCCCAATGGCCACACGCGGCACGGAGGTTTTTCGCGAGCACACCGAGTGCTACGACGAGGAAACGCTCGCACTGGTCAATGAGTACCCGGACCTCTTCGGCGAGAAGTACGTTCACTACGTCGAGAAGGTGAACGAGAGTGTGAAGCTCAACCAGCGGCCAGGGCCGTGCGTGATCATCTCATCGAGCGGGATGTGCGAGGCCGGTCGCATTCTGCACCACCTCCGGCACGGGCTGGGCAACCCGGCCAATACTGTGCTCATCGCGGGCTACCAGGCCGCCGACACACTCGGCCGCCGACTCGTGGAGAAGCGGTCCGAGGTGCGCGTCCTCGGCCGGTTGGTCGAGGTGAAGGCGGAAATCATTGTGCTCAACGGCCTCTCCGCGCACGCGGACCACAACGACCTGCTGCGGATGATCGGGCCACTCGGCCCGCAAACGCGCGTGCGGCTGGTTCATGGCGAGCCAGAACGCGCCGCGGCACTGGCCGAGGGACTCAAGGGGATCGGCTTCGCGGATGTGGCCATCCCAGATCGTGGGGAAAGTACGCCTGTTTAGATGCGTGTGTGATACACAGATTGTTAGCGATTCGTGATGCGGCCATCGTGAGTGAGGGAATACGTCGGCTTGCCTGTTTTCGCATCCAGCCACGAGAGAGTGAAAGTGTCGCGCGTTGTCTCGCACTTCAGCCGCTTCGCGGGGAGCCTTGCCCCCAGGTCTGCAGCAGTTGTGGCGAATGCACCATGCTTCGCGCGATAGACACGCTGCGCGTAGTACGCGCGGTGGAGCGTGTCGCGGATGGTCCAGTCCGCATCGGGCTGGAACTTCGCTTCCCCAGGCTTCGCCGTGCTGAACTGCAGGTAGCCCCAGCGTTCCGGCCGGTGCATGTCGATCACTCCCTGTGGCGACCAGACCCAGTTATGCTCCGGCCGCCCCTTCACCTTGCGATACTTTCCGTCGATTACTTCCACATCCCACTCAACGCGCGAGAAGTTGACACGCCACTGGTCTCCGTTTTTCGGCGGCATCGTGGCATGGGACAGTTCCTTCAATCCCTTCCACGGCCACTGGATTTCCACGGTCCAGCCACGGTCGGTGTCGCGTGGGTCGTTGAGTGTGCCGCGGAGTTTCACTGCCGTCGTGAGGCCCGCGATCTCCCAGGCGTTCACGGCGCGGCCGCCGTCCTTGTAAGGTTTGGTCAGGAGTAGATCCCAGGTGGTGTTGAGGGCGTTGAGTTCGAGTTCACCGTAGAGGTGATTGTTGCCGTCGGGGTCGAGGAACATCTCGAAATCGTTATCGTGGAAGATGACGGCGTCGTGTTCCTTCAGCGTTGCCCACAGATGCGGTTCTTCCAGTTCGGCCGCGACGTAAAGTGCCTCGTTGTCCCAGAGCATCTTCATGCGCGTGCGGAAGCGCGGCTTCGGCTGCCTGTCGCTCTCGATGTCCGCGAATGGCTCGCTCCAGGGTGCGGCATTCCAGGCGGCGTCCTTCAGGTCGCCATCGATGGTGATGGGTGAAGGCGCGTGATAGCACACATAACCTTTCGGATGCGGGAACGGGGCGAGCATATCGGAGTCCGACGGCAACGCCGCATCCGCGGGAAGTGCCAGTGATACGGCCAGAAACACGAGCACGATGGGCATACGAAACGGCATGAGAGGGCGTCCGTGTGTGCGAGTATCGAATTGATGAGTCGTTCTTATTCCTGGTGCTTGAACAGATCGAGAAAGCGATCCTCGTATCGTTTGAATAGCCCCAGTCGGTCGAGTTCGCGCTTCAGTTCGAACGCCTTCGAGCGATCCTCGGCGGCCTTCGTGAATAGCTCCTCGATTCGGGCCGCATCGGCGCGTGGGGTGAGGTCGTCTGGTTCGTCGAAATGGTATTCGGCGCTACTCGGCGGGCCGGTGGTCTCGCCTTCTGGTTCGAGTTCCTCGCCCTCGTCTTCCACGCTGCCAAACGGTTCTTCGTCCTCGTCTTCCACTTCACCGGGCATCCCGGGCTGTTGCCCGTACTGCTCCTCGACGCGGTGCAGAAGCTCGCCGAGTTGCTTCTCCACGGCCTCGGCCTGTTCCGCGAGTTCGGTGAGATCGACGGTGATGTCCGTTAGGGCGATGAACGCTTCCAGGATGGCCAGCGACGCTTTGGGGAATGGCACCTGCGCGAACACCTGCGGCATCTCCCCCAGGAAACAGGTTCCGTGCAGCCCGACCGCCGCCGCAGCGCCGAGCAGTACGCCGTTCAGCCCACCGATGTTGCCATCTTCGAGAATGCTCACTTCGAGCCGGCGGAGTTCTGCCACGCCTTCCTTGTCGGTGGCCGCGCCGAAGACGTTCGAGTAGTGTTCCGGCCGCATGTTGGTCGCCATCGCCGCGAAGGTGATGACGCGCTCGACGCCCAGTTCCTGGGCATACTCGATCACCTGGCGGCAGAATGGCAGCTTCCCCACGGGCGGCTGTGCTTCTCCCAGAAAGACGACCAGATCGTGCCGGTGATTCGGATCGTGCCAGACGAAGAAGCGGTTGCGCGGCCGGCGCGCGGGCTGGATCACGCCCTCCGACACTTCCACCTGTGCCACGTCGAAGAGATCGCCGCCCTCGAACTCGGCGACGGCCGTCATCCCGAGCTTGGCCAGAAGGTACACGCCGGCATTGAGCGCGACGTGGCCCATTCCGGGCCAGACGGCGATCAGCCAGGGGTGATGCAGCGTGGGGATCTCGGCCATGTGGAACTCCATGCGGCGCGTGGCCGCGGGGCTTCTATAAGGCATCTTACGCTACAACACCGTCAAAAGTCGGCGTGTCAGCGGCAAAGTCTGGCCCGCAAGCAGCGAATAGACCAGCACGACCATGCTCACCGTGTGCGGATCGGGGGGCTTGAACTCCCGCTGTGTTCGCCGAAGATCGTAAGATGCCTGTTTCCGATCGAGGAAACCCCGTGTCCACCGACACAACAATCGAGCCTCTTCTCCGCCGTATCGAACCCGCACTGCGGCTGATACACGAGCGGCATCTCCGCCAGATCCTGTATTTCTTCATCGACCGCGGCCGGATACTCCCCACGGGCACCGAACTCCCCTTCTGGTTCACGCGCGCCGATCTGGAAGAAGCCGACATCCTCACGCGCGAGGTATTGCACGGCACCGAAGGTCGCCTGCTGCTCGTCACGGCCCCGGACGATCGCATGATCGCCGACCAGTCGGTGCCCGAACAGCTTCGCGCGTACTGGCGCATTCTCTTTCGCGCGGAAGTGATGAAGGCCATCGACGCACGGCTCGCGGTCGGCACGCTCAGCGCAGCGGCATGCCGCGCGCGGCTCGACCGGCTTGGCCCGGCGGCAGCGCGTGAAATCCGCGTAGTGCTGGAATCCGAGGAACTGCTCGCGCCGGGGTCGGCCGACTCCGAAGTTTACCGTACCTTTGCCGCAGTCTATCTCGACTTCGACTACTTCTCCGAGCGCAACGCCGCGGCGTACTTTCCCTCTCTGCCCGACGCCGACGAGGTCCGCACGATTCTTGCGGAAGATGTGGATGCGGAAGCGATCTTCGCTTCCAGCAAGCCGGAAGGGGCGCTCGGACCCGAACATCGACGGTCGCCAGAAGAGGTGTGGGGCGAAGCGCCAGCAGCGGCTCCCCTCGAACCTGCGACAACTTCCGGGAACGTCGCGGCGCTATTGAATCGCGCGGACGAGGCGGAGCATGCCGGGAATCTCGTTCGCGCCGCATTCCTGCGCACGCAGGCGTCGCAGGCGTTGACGGGCCATGATCGTGAGCAGGCAGTGCAGGGCGCGCTGGCCTGTGTGCGGCACCTGGTCGACCGGCTCGGCGACGTGCTCGACTGGGATACCGACACGCGCGAGGAGTGGCGCCAGGCACTTGCGCCGATGCTCCCTGCCGCAGCTTCCGGTGAGTGGCCGCGTGCTGCACGTTGCCTCTATGAACTTCAGCGCATCCCGGCCGAGTGCGCCCGCGAAGTCTACGCGGTGGAATTGCCGGAAGTCATCCGCACGCTGGGTCGCCGCCCGTTGCGCCGCCACCTGCCGCACGCGCGGCCCGTGATGATGCTCATGGCCTTCCGCAAGGCACACAAACATTTGCTACGAGCCGGGCTGGGCGAACCGGAACGCCTCCGCTTCGACGGCCTCCTGCACCACGAAATTCACTGTCGCGAGCATGCAATCCGTCACGATTTCACACCGATCGTTGTGGACGTTCTCACCAACGCGGGGTTGGTGCCGGCGAATCGCGCCGAGGAAGTCGCACGCGACAAGCTCGTGGCGGAGTTGCTCGATCGCATCTGTGCCAATGGTTATTTGCGAATCGGCGACTTGCGCGATGCTGTGGCGCGGAACCAACTGAAACTGCCCGATCTCCGTGGCGTGGGCGAGTTCATCAGTGGCGATCCGTTGTTGCGCGCCGATACGGGGCTGGCTTATGCGCTCGATGGCGTGTACCGCCGCGGTGAGTTCTATCTGCGGTTGATTCAGCGATGCGTGTCGGTCTTCTTTGGCACGCCCTGGGGTCGGGCACTGACGCTCTACCTCGCGCTCCCCTTCGGCGGTGCCTTCCTCACGCTGATGTTCGCGGAAGAGTTGCACCATCTCGGCAGCGCGGCGTATGCCTTCGTCGCACGTTCGGCGAGCAAGCACGCGCCGCCGTCGCCGATCCCGGCGCCGGTTGTGCTGCCGCCACCCGTCGCCGGAGCCGCCGAGGGGACAACGCACCTGGAGTGGGAGTTTAACGAGGACGACCTGGAGTTCACCTGGGAGCGGGTGCCCGATGCGCTGGAGTTCGAGCCGGATGAGGGCGGCGGCGCGTTTGTCTGGCAGAGTGAAGAGTCGCGCAAGAATCTTGCCAGCGCCGCGACGGGCCTGTTCACCTCCTCCGCGTCACAGCATTCGCCCCAGCACCCGGAGCATCACAGCTCGTTCCTTATCCAGTGGCCAACGATCCTCGGCTTCGGCCTCTTCCTGCTACTCGTATTCCACGTTCCGCCGTTCCGGCGCGCGCTTGTCCTGCTCCTGTGTGCCGTGTGGCGTGTCATCCGCGGTGTGCTGTGGGAAACGCCTGGCATGGCGTGGCGTTCTCGTCCGGTGCGGGCCATTCGACACAGCGCCGCGGCCCGCTACGCTTACCGGCGCTTCGCGACGCCGCTCTTGCTCACGCTTCTGGTGCTCGGCATTCTCTTTCTGTCGGGCTTGCAATTGCATCTCTTGCTCGGCTGGGTGGGAGGTGTGTCGTTCGCTGCGTTGGTTGTGCTGTATAACTTCCCGTTCGGCTGGCAGTTAGAAGATCGCATCGCGGAGGCCATCGCCGACTGGTGGCGTCGCGTGCGCGTGAACTTCATTCCGGGCCTCATCGGTGCCATTCTGGACGCCTTCCGCGCCCTGATGAATCTGGTGGAACGACAGTTGTACGCGGTGGACGAATGGATGCGCTTCCGCGGTGGCGATTCGCACGGTTCACTCTGGGTGAAGGCAATTCTGGGCCTCGTCTGGTTCCCCATCGCCTACGTCACGCGATTCGCCTTCAACCTGCTGCTGGAACCGCAGGTGAATCCGGTGAAGCACTTCCCGGTGGTGACAGTGTCGCACAAGGTGATCTGGCCGATGGTGCCCCAGTTGGCGAGCTGGACCGGGCTAACCACCGTGCAAGTGGGCATGTTCGTCAATGGCATTCCTGGCATCTTCGGCTTCATCGCGTGGGAACTGAAAGAGGACTGGCGGCTCTATGCGGCCAACCGCTCGGCACGGTTGCCGCGCGCGACAGTCGGTTCGCATGGCGAATCGGTGCGAGGCCTGCTGCGGCCGGGCTTCCACTCCGGCACGGTGCCGAAACTCTATCGCAAGACTCGAAGGGCCGTTGAACGGGGCAAGACGGCGAAGGTCGGGCTGCTGCAGTACGAACTCGAGCACGCGGCCGAGGGCGTCCACCGCTTCGTGGAACGCGAACTGGTTCCACTGCTGGCACAGAGTCACGACTGGAGGGGGGTGGCGTTGGAGGTCGCGGTCGTGCGGTTCGGAGTGCAACGCGCCGAGATCGCGCTTGCGGCGCCGTCGCTGGGCCGCGATCCCTTCGTGCTGGCGCTGGAGAACGTGGGCGGGGTGATCGAAGGGAGCATTGCCCGGATCGGCTGGGCCGACAAGATCACGGACACGCAGCGAGCCGTGTTCGTCTTCGCGCTGCGCGGACTGCTCGACATGGCCGCCGCAACGCGATTCCAGGGCCGCGAACGCACAGAGGAAGCCGTGGCGGAACCCGATCTCGGCGCGCTCGTTCAACCTGTGGCATGGACCAAATGGGTTGAACGCTGGGGTGCGCAGACGCCGCGATAACGATCCCGTTGCCGGGTGCGATGCCGCAACGCGACTCAGGAAATCACTTCCTGGGATCGCTCCGCAGCAGCCGGGCGCGATCCTTGCCCGCCGGCACCATTCCGAAGAAGCCGAAGAGCATTTCGTTGGTCGTTTGCTCGCCATACCGCACGAACCGCGGCGGGTGGCTGGGGTTATTGGGGTTCTTGTCGGAGTTGTCGAACATCGCTTCGATGTCGAAGCGCGTCCCGGCCTTCGCTTTCAGCGGCTGAGCCAGCCAGTATGTCTCCTGCCAGTTGTAATCCCAGTCCTTGATATTGAGGAGCAACGTGGACTTGCCGCCAGGAGGTGTCATTGTGATCTTCACGCTCTTGCCCAGCAGGTGCATGTGTGGCATGACGCTGTAAACTGTTGCATCCGCGCTGAGCCAGCCGCTCCCTTTCTCAATGTGCTTGTCCCTGCCTGCGGGAATGTATGACAGCGGCGTCATGCCCCAGAGAATGCCCGTGTTCCACGGCTTCTCGATCGGTTTCCGGGCAAAATACAGACCGACGCGTGTGCGATCTGTCTCGGGCTTGCCAGTCCGGTGATAGTGAACCTGCAAGATAATATCGGATTCTTTCGGCAGAAAGATACCGGAGCCTTCGGGTAGTCGTGTGCCCATCTGTCCGGGCGCCCAGCCGCCGAGCGAGCCGACCGGCGGCACGCCAGGTCGCGGACCTGCGCGCAGCGGCAGGAAGCCGATTCCCATCGACACGGAGTAGCCCGGTCCGCGATCCTGTTCGTCGGCCTTCTTCGTGCGTCGGGCTTCCTTCTCTTGCAGTCGTCGGCCGTTTCCGGTGGTGTCGAAGTAGTTGAGTGTGTGATGAACAACCGCCGCGTTACCGGGGCGCACTTCGTAAGCAACGACGTACTTGTCTGCGGTGAGCCCTGTGGGCAGGACGAAGCAGCGGAACTCGTCCTTGCCTGCGGCGCCAACGTGGAAGTCTTCGGGGACCGTGAGGACGAGGTCTGGCTCGCCGAGTTGCCACCCGTCCGTGAACTTCGCCGGCGGTGGTGCATCTTTCGGGTCGCCTTCCGGACAGCCGGCTTTCTCCCACATGGCCAGTGTGTCCAGTTCACGGAGTGTCAGCGAGCGGGCGTTCTTGAACTCAACGCCGCCTGTGGGTTTCCATGGTGGCATGTCGCGATTGGAGGTGTAGTGAACGATGTCCGCCGACCAGTTCACGGCCTGTTTGTAGGTCATGAGTGCGAACGGCCCCACGTCGCCAGGGCGGTGGCAGCCCTGGCAATGCTTCTGGAGAATCGGCCTCACGTCGCGATGGTAGGTCACGGCGTCGGACGTGACTTTTCGTTCGATCGGCTCGATATGGCAGCCGATGGCGCGTGTCGCGGGCGTTGCCACATCCTTACCATTCACCACGGCTTCAATCGCTGCCTTCAGGTCGTGCTCGGTGATTGCCGTGTTCCGTTTCAGTCGGCCGTGATACTGGTTGTCGATCCGGCCACGATAACGGAGAACGAGGTTGCGATCGAGGACGAATGCTTCGGGCGTGATCGCGGCCTTGAACGCCTCCGCGACCGCGAGTTTGGCGTCGGAGATGACCGGGAACGGATACTTGAACGCCGCGGCTTTCTTCGCCACCCACTCGGCGGGATCGTCGGTCGGCACGACGGCGAGGAAGTTCACTCCCTTCGCACTGTAACTCGTGTGCAACTCGGCGAGCGTAGCCGCATAGCTGTTGGAGACAGGGCAACTGAACGAGAGGAACACGACCACCGTGGCGGACTTGCCGGCGTGCTCCTTGAGCGATGCCGCCTTTCCTGCGGGGTTGGTGAACGCCACGTTGTCGATGGTCTTGTTGAGCCGATCAGTTATGGGCGATGAGTCCTTGTCGGCCGCATTCGCGGGGGGCGAATGTTCGGCGGCGATGCCGACCAGGACTGCCGCGAGCGTCAAGAATGAGCCGAAGTATGTGAAACGCGCCATCCCGGACATGCGAAACCTCCCATCGCACCGCCGCCGTACGCGGCAGAGCATCTCGGATAATGATACCACCGAGGGGAAGAGCCGGTTTCACGTTCCAGGAACTCTCATTTCTCGCCCGGACAGAAGCCGAAGTCGTGTCATTCCGAGTCAGAGAGTATCACTGGCCGGCGTTCACGTTGCGCCTGGTAGATTGCGGAGAAGAGTGCCACCACCGCGCGGCCGTCTTCACCTGTAACCAGCGGGCGCCGACCATCACGAATGGCCGAGAAAAAATCGGCGAATTGCCGCGCATGGTAGTACGATGTTGCGTCTACGTGGGCGAATGCGGCACGATCCTCGGCCTGAAATACTGCGAGTTGATGATCCTCGCCAGGGACCGTCCAGAGGTCGGTGAGCGGTGGCTCTGCAATGGCTGTGACTCCCGCGATGAACGTCGCGCCGCGGTCTGTTTCAACGCCCACTGATGCCCCGCTCGCGCCGTGGATGTGTACCTTTGTGTAAATCCCCGGCTTCTGCGACACGCTAGTGACGATCGATCCCAGCCCACCGCTCGTGAAGCGAATCGAGGCGACGGCGGTATCGTCCACTTCCACGGTGGGATGGTTGAGGTTCGCCCAGTAGCCGCTCACCTCCGCGGCTGGCCCCATCATCCAGAGCAGAATGTCGAGCTGGTGCGGCGACTGATTGACGAGCACGCCGCCACCCTCGGCGTCCCACTTCCCGCGCCAGGGATCCGAGGCGTAATACGCTGCGTCGCGCCAGCTGTACTGAATGAACGTGCCCAGCACAGGCTGGCCGATCTTCCCGGCATCGATGGCCTGCCGCATCCGCTGCACGGGTTCAAGGAAACGTCGCTGACTGATAACGCCAAGCGTCACACCTGCCTTCTTTGCAGCGACGATCATCGCATCGCAATCGGTCAGCGAGGCCGCGAGCGGCTTTTCCACGAGAACATGAACGCCGGCCTCCGCGGCGCGAATCGCGGCCTCCGCGTGTAAGGGATGGGGGGTGCCGATGATGACGACTTCGGGCGCGGCTGCGCGGATCATTGCTCCGAGATCGGTGAATGGCCGCACGCGATGCTTCGTGGCGAAGGCGTTCGCGCGTTCAGCGTGAATGTCGCACGCAGCGACGAACTCGGCCTCCGGGAGCGAGGCGAGCGCCGCGGCGTGAATGCCTGCGACTTTTCCGCACCCGATCAGTGCTGTGCGAATGGGCTTCATGGGATTGTTGGACGCCGTTCAGGCGGCGGTGTGTTGAACCTGACGTAGTTCACGGAAAATACTTCGCGGTTACTCTTCGGAGGAACGCGAGCGATTCGGCCATTTCATCCATGCCGTTCATCCCGTCCTCGATGCTCACCCAGCCGCGGTAGTTGTGCTGTGCGAGGATGCGGAAGATGGCATCGAAGTCGTTGAGACCCTTTCCGGTGACGCCGTGGCGGAGCTTGTCGAAGTAGCCGATGCTGCCATCGGCGGCGCGGAGATCGTCGAGCGTTGCGCCCTCGGCGAGGTAACGGTCGCTGGCGTGCATACTCACAACGCGGTCGGCCACGGCGCGGAGCAGTTCAATCGGATCGTCGCCCGCAACGGTTGCGTTGGAAGGATCGTATTGCACGCCGAAATGCGTGCGATCAGGGATGGCGTTCACCAGTTGGAGGAACACATCCTGCTTCTGCGCGAACTCCGGGTACTTCCAGAAACCATCCTTGTAGTGATTCTCCAGCCCCAGAATCACGTCATACTCGCGCGCCACGGGTAGCACCGTCTCGATGCACGCGACGACCCATTCCAGCCCCTCCGCGCGCGACACATCAGGGTAGCGTGGGCCGCTGAGGATGCGGCAGACGGTTCGCGGCCCGCCGAGACGCCGTGTCGCGCGGACCAGCGCGCACTCCTTCTCGATGGCGCGCTTGCGCGCGTCGGGATCGGGATTGGTAAAATCTGGCGAGCAACAGAGCATCGGCATCGCGCGTCCGGTGTCGCTGATCGCTTCCGCGATTGAATCGAGGTAGCCCGGATCGAGGCTGGTGAAGAAGCCCTCGTACATCTCGAGTCCGTCGCAATCGAGCGTGCGAGACTGTTCGATCCAGTCGAATACCGACATGCTTCGCGCGCCGGCAATCGTGTCGAGGTAGCACTTGGGAAAGGCCGAGATGCGCAGCGGCATGGGGAGGGCGCTGAGAGTGAGTGAAATCATTGAGCGGCGAGATGCAGGCGAACGAGAAACGTTCACGCTACCAGCATCTCGCCGCGGAACAGTGGCTTACGATTTACACCAGACCGCTCAGTACCCCTTGCGAGCAGTACGAGGCGTTGCCGAAGCTCTTGATGTTGTGGCCGAAGGCGTGCGCGAACGACATCAGGAGGCGGTTATGCGGCGTCCGCATGTACTTCAGTGCGCGACCCATCTTGAAGTCCGCGCCGCCGCCGACGAGCACGAACGGGATGTTATCGTGCGTGTGCGAGTTCCCCTTGCCGAGTTCGTTTGTCCACACGATCAGCGTGTTGTCCAGCAGGCTGCCGTTGCCGCCGGGTTCCGCTGTCTCCGCGAGCCGTTTGGCGAGGTACGCCACCTGTTCGCAGTACCACCGATTGATCTTCACCAATTTTTCCTGCGCCGGGAGATTCGAGTCTGGCTCGTGCGAGAGCGCGTGGTGTCCTTCGTCCACCCCCAGCCACTTCATGCGGGCACCGCCCACCGAATTGGTGATCTGGTAGGTTGCGACGCGGGTGAAATCGGCCACGAAACTGTTGACGAGCAAGTCGAGTTGCATCTTGCTGAGCTTCGGCATGTTATCGTTGTCGCGCCGGGTACCAGGTTCGATCTTCGGCACGGCATGACCAACGCTTGCGGCCTTCTGCGCCTTCAGTTCCTTCTCCATGTCGCGAACGAAGCTCGCGTGTTCTTCGAGCAACTTCTTGTCGGCGCTGCCGACTTTCTTCTCCACGTTCTTCAGGTCGTCCTTGATCTCATCGAGAACGCTGGCGAGAGCTTCGTTGTCTTTCGTCCGCCCGTAGAGTTTGTTGAACACCTGGTACGGGTCGTCGATGGGCGTTAGCGGCTTGTTGGGGCCGGCGTAGCTCCAGCGGGTCCAGGTATCGGCGCGTTCGGGCACCATGACGCCGAGTTCCAGCGAGCCGAACCGCGTTTTGGTCGCGGCGTTCTTCTGGAGGAAGTTTCGGATTTCCTGGTCGATGGAAAGCCCCTTCGCCCAGCCGGCAGGTGTATCGGAGCCACCCTGAATGTTACCGGGAAAGAGTTCGATGCCTGTGAGCAGGCAGCCAATGCCGCGCATGTGGCCGTCGCCATCTCCACGAATCTTGTCGCTGACGCCCTGGAGCGTGAGTGTCTGCTTCTTGAATGGTTCCAGAGGCTCCAGGATTCGTTTGAGCTTGAAGTTCGCGCCGTTTTCGGAGGGCCAGAAGTCCTTCGGCACGATTCCATTCGGGCTGAAGACGAAAACAATTCGCTGCTTTCGCTTCGTCTGGTTCGCGAAACCGAGACCTGGCAGGTTCAGCACGAATGGCAGGGCCGCGGCGCTGAGGCCCAGGTCGCGGACAAACTCGCGGCGGCTGCGGGAATCGGACATGGGATAGGCTCCGAGGGCAGGAAGAATCAGGCAGGATCATCCAGGTGGGACGTTCTTGGCCCACATCACTTCGGCTTTTCGTCGGGTTGTGTTATCGCTCCCGTCACGGCAATCTCTACTATCAGTTTTCGCATATCGAAGCCGTTTGCGGCAAATGTTTTTCGGAGTTCCTCAGGCTTTGTTAATCCATATGCGCGTACTGGTTGTTTCACATAAAAGTGAAACGCCTGCTGCGTGAAGGCATATTGTGTTTCCTCGCTCTCCGCAAGGAAGCGGGCCAGTTCCTTCGCCCCGGTGAACTTCGCAGTAGGGCCGGCGCGTGTTTCGTAGCTTCCGCTCGCGTCGACGGGCTTGTTGCGCTCCTTGTCGCGGAAGCGGCCGACGGCGTCGAAGTTCTCCAGCGCGAAGCCGAGCGGATTCATGACAGCGTGGCAACTCGCGCATGCGGGTGTCCGGGTCTGGAGTGTGACGCGCTCGCGCGTTGTGAGACCAGGATGCAAGTCGGGTGCCAGTGGCGTGAACGCATCGACCGGCGGCTTGATGGCGATGCCAAGCAACCCGCGCCCGACGAACACTCCGCGATGGATGGGCGAGGTTTCATCCATGTACGCCAGTTCCGAGAGCATGTACGGGTGCGTGAGAATCCCGGCGCGGCGGTCGCCCTCCCACGCAACCTTGCGGAAGGGGGCATCGGCTGGCACATCGACGCCGTAGAACTTCGCGAGGCGGCCGTTGAGGTACGTTTCGTTTGTGAGGAACAGTTGGCGGAAGTCGGCGTCCGGGCGGCTGGCAACGTCGTCGAGGAAGAGTTCCAGCGACGTGCGCAGGTCCGATGCCACAACTTCGTCGAAGTCAGGGAAGCGCTTCGCGTCCTTCGCGATCTCCTTCACCTGATCGAGCTTCAGCCAGGTGATGAGGAACTCGCGAAGCTTGGTCGTGGCGCGGGGATCGGTGAGCATCCGTTCGGCCTGGCGTGCCACTTCCGCGTGCGTACCGAGTTTGCCTGCTGCGGCCGCCGTGAGCAACACCTGGTCGGGCGGGGCGTCCCAGAGTTCAAATGCGAGCCGCGATGCCACGGCGAATTGCCCCGACGAGCCGGCATCGGGATAGAGGAATCGCGGCGACTTCAGTACCGCCAGCACAACGCGCTTGACGGCGAGGTCGAGATCGCCTGCGGCGGAGTCGAACTGCCGTTCGACATAAAGCGCGCGCTCCGCGTCGGTGAGTGGGTGGCGGAAGGCTCGCTCGGCGAAGGTGCGGCAGAACGTCTTGAGCCTTGCGGCGCGGTCGCGTGCGTTCGCCTGCACGCCAGAGAGTTCTGGTAATTTCGCCAGAACATAACCCGCGGCTTCAAACGCGCCCTCGGTCGTTGCGGCATCCCACTCCCTGGAAATGCGCGTTCCGCGTTCCCAGCCGAGGCTCCGATCGTCGGGTGGGAACGGGGTGCCGATCACAGCCACTTCGGGAAACTTCTGCGGTGTGAGGAAGCGGCCCGGAATCACCTCGGCTGCGCGATGCGGGCGCTTCCACGCCAGCGTCACGAAGGCCGGCTTGACCGGCGGGTTCGGGTTCTTCTTCGAGTCGTCCACTCCCTGCTTGGCCTTCGAGAACTCCAGGCGGATGGGGTATGCGCGACCGGCGATGAGGAAGAGCGATGCCGTGAACTCGGTGTCGCTGCCAGACTTCACCCACTTGTCGATGAGCGCGACGCGGTTGTCGTTGACCCACAACCGCGTGGCATGGTCGGTGCGAACGATGAACTCATAGTGTCCGGTATCCGGAGCCAGCACCGAACCTTCCCACCGGATCGAGAACTGATGCGGATCGAACTTCCCCTTCCCGGCCTTCGTTTCGCCCTTTGGCCCGCCCTTGCCGAACTGGAAGTTCACCTCCGAGTCGGTGCGGTCGATCAGTTTCGCACGACCGTTGAAGTTGCGGGCATTGTGGTATGCGGCATGCAGTCCGTGGATGCCATTGGGCTTCGGCGTGTTGCGGAAACTGCCGATCACATCCGCGACAGCACTGCGATACTGCTTCACGGTCAGCCGCGACAACTCGATGCGCGGCGGGTTCAGTCGCGCCTGCGCCGTGGGCGAGTAGAACAGGTCGTACATGTATTGCGCGACGCGGCGCGAGCCGGCAGCATCGAGTTTCTCCGGCGCCCCTTCGGGCATGGTGCGGTCGATGACGGCTGCGAGTTGCGCCAGCGATTTGTCGCCGATGAGTGGAATCTCGTACTTCTTCGTTCCTTCACCCTTCGCGCCGTGGCAGCGCGCGCACATCTGTGTGTAGATTTGCGCGCCGCTACGGTCGTCCGCACCAGCGCACGACGCGAGCATCGCAAGCGCGGCGAGGGCGGACCCGAACTTCGGCAGGGTACTTGTCATGGCTTGGTCGGGATTGCCGGGCGGGAATGGGCGAGGCGGGAGGCTACAGTCAGTTTGGGAGCCAGGCCAGCGGTTGTCAAGGTGGTCAGCGGTACTCGCTTCGCGTTCCGCATGAATAGTATTCGCCCGGAAGGGGGCGATGGTTGTAGCGTAGAGCGGAAGCACAAGGAACATCACGCACGAGGTTTCCATGCCACGCGCCCGCGTACTCGCCGACTTGCCGGTATCGCCACTTGTCTCGGACCTGCTCAGCGACCGCGTTGAACTGGTACCGTGGAATTTCGCCGGGGCAGTCGAGGCGATTTATACCTACGGCCACCCCGTTGTTGACGGCGCGATGCTCGACCGGTTCGCGCCGCTGAAGGTCATCAGCAACTTCGGTGTTGGTGTCGATCACATCGACGTACAGGCTGCGACCGCGCGCGGGATTCCCGTTGGCAACACACCGGGCATACTCGACGGCGCGACGGCCGACCTCGCTTTCGCGCTGCTCCTCGCGGCCGGACGACGTGTGGTTGAAGGCGACCGCCATGCGCGTGGCCCCGCCTTCACGCATTACGATCCCTCGTTCATGCTCGGCCGCGAAGTTCACGGCAGCACGCTGGGCATCCTCGGTATGGGGCGTATTGGCCGTCAGGTCGCGCTGCGCGCCGGCGGTTTCGGCATGAAGATTCTCTACCACAACCGCACGCGCAGCGATGAGGCCGAGGTAGCCCTCAAGGCCAGCTATGTGACGCGAGATGAATTACTCACACGCGCCGATTACGTGGTACTCACACTCCCGCTGACACCTGAGACACGCGGCTATCTCGGCCGCGTGGAACTGGCCATGATGAAGCCGACCGCGGTGCTGGTGAACGTCGCGCGGGGTGCCGTGGTGGACAAGGATGCCCTCACCGAGGCTCTCGCGGCGCGACGCATCTTCGCCGCGGCTTTGGACGTGACCGACCCGGAACCGCTGCCGCGCGATCACCCGTTGTTGAAGTTCGATAACGTCATCATCACGCCGCACCTCGGCAGTGCGACGGAGGAAACACGCCGGAAGATGGCGGAGATGTCAGTGGAAAACCTGCTGGCGGGTCTCGAGGGGAAAGCGTTGCCGCATCGCGTTGGATAATTGCGTGAAATCCTCGTTCACTCATTCCGAATAGGATGGCATCGCCCAACCTTCCGTCTGTTCCCGGAGTTGCACATGCATCGTCTGTTCATCCTGGCACTTCTCGGTGCGTTCGTGGCATTTGTGCCAACGGCCCGCGCGGCCGACGAACCGAAAGAGATCATCGCGAAGTCCATCAAGGTGCAAGGCGGCGCGGATTACCTGGCCAAGCACAAGGCAGTACGGACCAAGACAAAGGGGAAGATCGACATTCCGGGCGTCGGTGAGGCCGAGTATTCGCAGGAAACTTCCTACATGGTGCCCAACAAATTCCGCGACGCGATGGAACTGAGCGTCGCCGGACAGAAGATTCCGATCAACACACTCATCAACGGCGACAAGGTCAGTATCGAGGTGAACGGCAAGGCGATCGACATTAGCAAGGAAGTGAAGACCACGCTCGGCGAGGTGGGCCACATGATCGAGGTCTCCCGGCTCGTCTCCCTGAAGGACAAGAAGTACGAGTTGAACATCATCGGCGAGGACAAGGTGGCCGGAAAGAAAGCGGTTGGGATTCGAGTTTCGACCAAGGGTCACAAGGACATTAGCCTGTACTTTTACACCGATACACACCTGATCGCCAAGGTTGAGTATCGCACGGTGGACGCGACCAGCGGCAATGAAGTGACCGAGGAGCGCATCTTCACCGAATATGCGAAGGACAAGGATGGCCGCCCGCTGCCCAAGACGGTCGTTCTCAAGCGCGACGGCAAGAAGTTCCTGGAAGCGGAAGTGCTCGAGATGGAGTTCCTGGAAAAGATCGACGACAGCGAGTTCAAGAAGTAACGCAGCCTGGCTGGTGCCCCGAATTAGCGTGTGGCTCGCTGTGTGCGCGAGCCACACTCACGGTTAGCCGCTCGCGGCCGGTTGTCTCCTTCACTTCGCCTGGAACGTGCGTTCGATTCGTGTCACGTTCCCCTGCCTGTCCTTCACACTCACCGTGAGCGTGCCGCGCGGAAGCGGTGCATTGAGCTTCAACTCCAGGATGCCGCCGCCGAGTGCGGTGAACTTCGGAGCGAGGTTCTCACCAGCCGTGGCGCCGTTCAGCGCGAAGCTGGCGATCACCTGGAAGGATGTCGGGTCGAGACCGCTACCGTAGTCGTGCATCCCCACCAGAATCCGATTTGCACCGGCTGTTGGTGTGGTCATGGTGAGCGTGGGCCGCTGGTCGTCGAGCATCCAGCCATGTCCGGTTGCCTGTGGCGAAGCAGGATTGAATGTCAGGTCGATGGGGCAACCGAGATCAATCCAGCGTACCAGTGTGAGCCGGTCTTCGTCGCTCAGTGGCTTCACCTTGCCGCTCTTCACTGCCGCGGGCGGCGGCATCACCACGCTGCCGGTGAAGTCGAGGTCGGCGCGATTGCGGTTCTCGAGGGTGTTCGCGACCTGTTGCCCTTTCTGAGCCAGTGTTCGCGCATCGCCGGGCTTTGCTTCCGTGGGGAAGTCATCGTTGGTCCAGCCGTCGAGTCGCTGGCCGTAGAGTTTCCACACTAACAGGCTACGGCGAGACTGAAACATACGGATATACCGACTGGCGTTTGCGCCTCGCCACGAGCCGATGATGGGGCTGTGTCCGAAGCGGCCGGCAAAGTCCATCGCCAGTCGATAGTAGGTGCCTGGCACATCGTCGTTGTCTGGCAGGTCCACGGTTTTATCGTCGTCGAGAACGAGATTTCCCGCGGGTTTCTGGCCGAGTTTCTCGGTGTGGCACGCGGCGCAACTGCGATCGAGAATCGGTTTCACATCGCGCCAGAACTCGACATTCTTCACTTCCTTCTGGAAGCGCAAGCCTGTCTCGCCCTTCCCATCCCACAGTTTCCTGGACTCGTCGCGAGCCTTCGATGTCAGTAGTGGCGTTTTCTGTGTGAGGTCGAACACCTCGTAACCAGGCTGGGCTGCTGCGGTGAGCTGGAAGTTGGTCGGCTTCTGGCTGTGCGCATGACAACCGCCGCAGTCGTTGCGAATCTCGCCTGGTCGGACCTGGTGCCACGTCTGGGCCATGTTCAGCACCATGCCGTTTTTGTCGAGTGTCTGGAACGTGAAACCGACATCAGCCGGAATCTTCGCGAGGAAACTCGTGTCCGGGTTGTGGTCTGGATCGAGCGGCTGGCCGTCCAAAGTCGTAGGGACATTCCGTGTGGCGTTGCCTTTTACTTTGTCGAACTTCCGCAACGGAATCTCGCCGAGGATCCGCAGTCGTTCGTTGGCGTGACTGCGGAAGGTTCGCCCACCAGTTGGCCCCTTGTGGTCGGTGGTGGGTTCCATTGCGAGTATCCGCACCGCGTGAATGTCGGCATTGGTGTAACGCCCGGCATCGCCACCCTGATTGAACCAGTTGAGCGAGACGCCATCTCGGGTGCTATTGAACGGGTCGAGGTCCTCATATCCGGTCGGGTCGCCGTTGCCGGAATACGCTGCCGTTACAGTGCCAGGCTTCACGAGGCCGTTGGGGTAGCTCTCGCGTTTGTAGAAGCTCGACGTGCCGACAAGTCCGAATGGCGTCCCGGCGGGCAGTTGCTTCGAGAGTGATCCGTCGTTGGCGAGCGTGTCGAGTTGCTTGGGCTCATCGACGCCGTGGATACGGCGGTACGGCACCAGTGCGCGCGGCCAGTGCTCGTTGAAGCGTGGGTCGTTCTTGATGAGCAGCATCTCGCCGGGTTCGTGTACGAGTTTCCCCTGTTTGATGAGGTAGATACCACTGTCCACCGCCGGAACGTGGACCGTGTAACCGCCATTCACAGGTCCGGGCGACCACGCGACGAGAAGATCGTTACCCGGCGCGGCTGAGGGATGGGTGACTTTCCCAACGCGCGCCGACTCGCGGCCGCCGCGCAGCGACGGCCGCGCGCTCGGGCTGGCGAAGTCGGCCGGACCCTCGTCGGCGCGGGCGAACTGTGTGATGGACTCCACTCCGAACGGGCTGAACGGGAAGCGTCGCACACGCGGCTTGCCATCGGCGCGTCCGTGACGCAGTGCCGGGTTGCGGCCATCGAGCACATAGCCCGGGCCGAACGCCTTCCCTTCGGGCGCCTTCAACGGGAACTTCACGAGGCTGCCGAAGCCACTCGAAGTCTGGTTGTAATACTCTTCCGCGACGATCGAGCCGTCGCTGAGTTGTGTCTGAAAGTGCCACGCACTCGGGCTGGCGCCAGGCAGGAACGCGCTGGCCAGCGGCCCCCAGCCGGTGCCGTCGGGGTTGATGCACCACAGCCCCCAGAGTGTGGAGGATCGCAGACCCTGAGACTCCAGCGAACTGAACATGATTCGGCCATCGGTCAGCACGGTGGGATGCAGCGCCATGCCGAGATTCAAATGGCCGATGCACTCGACGTTCTTGCCGTCGTCGTCCATCACGAAGAGTTGGAGAACGTGAGGGACACGCTTGGGCGGCCGGAAGCCGTTGCGGTTGCTGGCGAAGACGATCTTCCCGCCGGGTAGCGGGCACGGACCCATGTTGAAGACGCCGTAGTCGAGGTAGTCCTTGCCGGGTTCGGGTGTGCGATAGTCCTTCGACCAGTTCGCCGCGCCCGTATTGGGTGTGAAGTCCTGATGCGTCAGGCGGACCACTTTCCGACTCTTGACGTGAATCTTGTAAATGTCCGCGCCAGCCGGCGCGCCCTGGGCGACACTCGCTCCCTTCAGATCATGGAAGAGTGAGTAGTAGACCCACTGTCCATCGAATGACACTGTGGGGTCGGTGACCGAACCGGCGCCACCTTTCACCAGCACTTCCTCGGTGCCATTGGGGTGAAGGAGCATGAGGTCCGCGCCGGGGTCCATGAACACCGGATTGGATATCTCTGGCCAGTTGGTGCCGACATTGTCGCCCTTGCGTGGCATCCGAACGTAAACGATGTCGTAATCGAAGGTTACGCTCTTGTCGGATGCGATCGGCTTCGGCGAGACGTTGATTGTGCCAGACAGGTCGGGCTGCTGTGCCCAGGCGAAGGGGAGGACGAGGAGGGGAAGGGCGGCGAGGAGGATTCGGCGCATGGGTGTCCTACGCGGGTAAACGGTCGCGGCGGGAAGAGTAACCCGTGGCACCAGAGGCTCCACCTCTGGTGCGGGTGCCTGGCGAGATCCGCTACTTCAGCGCCGTTGTCGCAGTATCGGCAATGTCTTTGGCCTTCGCCGCGGCGCTCTTGGTGTCCTTGAAGGCGAAGTTCTTGGTGACGGCTCCGCCGAGGCGGTACACGACGACCGTGACAGCGGCTTCCTTGTTAAGCTTGTAGCGGCGTGGCCCTTCCACATCGTCCGCGATGGTCAGGGGTGTTGTGAGCTTGTGAGTGTTCTGGAGTTTCTCGAAGTCGGCCGCTTTCACGCCGCCGATCCCGACGACCACAGTGCCGAGCTTGGCATTCTTGGACTGCACCGCGTCGATTGCCTTGACCAGACTGGCCAAGTTGTCGTCCGCCTTCCGGGTGAAGATCAGCACCACGGCCGGACGCTCTTCGCCGCTGTACTTTCAGACGTAGCAGAGAGCCTTTCCCTTGTTGTCGCCGGTGATCGCCGTGACGATGAATGTTCCGCCGATCTTCTTGTCGGGTCCGGACTTCAATTCCTCCCCGCGTGCCGCAACGCCTGGGAGCGTCAGCATCGCGAGGCAGGCGACAGCCAGCGTTCGCATGGGAACCTCCGAATTGGACAGGCCCCGCCCGGACCGACCCAGGCGGGGCCGTGTGGACTGCGGCGCTGCCGATCGCGCCGAGTTGTGATGAATTGATTATGGCGCAGGCCGAACGCCTGCACCACAGGATTTCCGGACGCTTACTTCAGCGCGGAGCCGGCGGCGGCAGCGATTTCCTTGGCGTGTTGCGCGGCGCTCTTGGTGTCCTTGAAGGCGAAGTTCTTGGTGATCGTGCCACCCTTCTTGTAGACGAGCACGGTCACGGCGGCTTCCTTGTTCAGGCTGTAGCGCGTCGGGCCTTCCTTATCTTCGGCTACGGTCAGCGGCGTGGTCAGCTTGTGGGTGGTCTGAATCTTCTCGAAGTCGGCCGGCTGCACGCCGCCAACGCCCACGACCACGGTGCCCAGGTCCTTGTGGTTCTTCTGAACTTCATCCACAGCCTTGACCACCGACACGAGATTGTCGTCGGCCTTGCGGGTGAAGATCAGTACGACTGCCGGGCGAGCTTCGCCGTTGTACTTGCAGACGTAGCAGAGGGTCTTGCCGGCTTTCTCGCCGGTGATCGCCTTCACGTCGAACGGGCCGCCGATCTTCGTGGTCGGGCCGGACTTGATGTCGGCCGCGGTGGCAACAGAGAAGCTCAGACCAGCAACGACCGCGAGAGCGAGGGTACGGAACACGCGCATGGACAATTCCTCCAGTGGTGCCGGCGGGAACCACTCCCGCGCAGCAGTAAGGCCGCAGAGATAGTAAGCACGCGGCGCCGGAAGGCAAGTCCCAAAGCGGCCAAGAATTCCTGACGGGCGCGCGTGCCATTCCTGAAGACGGGCGCCCAAACCGTTTTATTCACCCCATCTCCGTGGCACTCAAATTGCACTCCACTCGGTCGTCGCTGCAGACACAAACCCAATCGGGCCGACAAGGGAGGCAGACGATGAAACCGCAGTTCGACCTATCCGGGCCTGGCGTCCGTCACAAGCTCCAGATTCACTTCGATCTGCACGAATGCGAACTCGCCGACGAGGAACAGGCGCGACTGGCCGACGCCTGCGACACGCTGGCGCGCCGCGTGGGGAACTTCCCCCAGGCCGATCTCCGCGCCCACATCGAGTGGAATCGCCGTAGCCATCAGTTCCTGGCGAAACTCACGCTGATTCTCCCAACGGGAACGCTGGTGACCAGTGACCATAACCCGGAACTGCGCCAGGCATTCGGACACGCACTCGACAGCCTGGAGTTGATCGCGAAGGAACATCTTCAGAAGCTCGAACGGATCGACCTCCGGCAGGAGCGTGAGGAAACCGAAACGCCTCCGCTGGATGAAAACGCACTGACCGCGGCGGCACTGGCCGCGGACTATGTCGCCTTCCGTACCGCCATTGCGCCGTACGAGGAGTGGCTGCGGCTTCGCGCCGGCCGCTGGATCGAGCGTTATCCCGAGGCACAGACGAAGCTGAAGCGAGACTTCGACGTACTCGACGTGATGGAAGGAATCTTCCTCAGTGCGTTCGAGAATAGCAGGCACCGCCAGGCCGAGGTGCCGTTCCACGCATGGCTGGAAGGGCTGATCGATCCGACGGTGAAGGCATTCCTGCGCGATCCGTATCACGAACGCGAGAACGTGGAGATGGCCCGCGCGGCCTGCGCCGCCGAGGCCAGATGAGATTCCATTGGCGCCACGGCCCACATGGCAGCGGCGGAAACAAGACGATACGAGCTACGGACGCGCATGTATAATGCGCCTCGCCCGCCGTTCCACGTGAGGCGCTGCATGGGTCTGAAACTGCTCGTGGTGGAAGATCAGAACGACTTCGCCGACTTCATCATTCGGGGGTTGCGCGAGGAAGGACTGACTGCCGAGCGGGCCGCCGATACCACTGCGGCCTGGCACGCTCTCACGACGGGTGAATGGGACGTGGTGCTGCTCGACCGTGGATTGCCAGGCGGGGATGGGTTATCCGTTCTGAAACGCTATCGAGCCGCGGGGCACACCACGCCCGTGCTCGTGCTCACCGCACGCGATGCGGTTCCGGATCGGGTCGCGGGTCTCGATGCTGGCGCCGACGACTACCTCCCCAAGCCATTCTCTTTCGACGAGTTGCTCGCCCGCATCCGGGCACTGGCGCGCCGTCCGGCCCTCGTCACAGGCAATATCCTCACCCATGCCGATGTGCGTATCGACCTCGCCACTCAGCGTGCCGAACGTGCCGGACACAAGCTCGATCTGACAGCGAAGGAATACGCGCTACTGGTCTTCTTCCTCCGTCACCCTGGCCAGGTGCTCACGCGCACGCGGATTTATGAGCATGTCTGGGACGAACGATACGACGGCATCTCCAACACACTGGAGGTTCATGTCAAGGAGTTGCGGCGGAAACTCGGAGCGCATGGCGAACCGCTCATTCACACGCTCCGCAACCGCGGGTATCGGTTCTCGGCCGAAGGAGAAGACGAATCGTGAGCCTCACCACTCGGTTACTCGTTTTCTCCCAGGCAGCCCTCGCGGTCGTATTGCTCGTCTTCTGCTCCGCGGTCTATCTCGGCGCGCGGTGGTATGTCCACCACCAGGCGACCGACTCGGCGGAACGCGCCGTGGCGACGCTGGTTGCCGCAGTAGATATCGAGGCGGATTCCGTTGACTGGGAGCCATCGGATCGCGACGTGTCGCTGGGGCCAGGGCCGCTGGGAGGCACGGTGTACTGGTTCGTCACGGATGCTCACGGCAACATGGTCGATCGCCTGCCGGCGCCGCGGGCCGGCGATCTGGTCGAGGCTGCAGGAGCCGGGACACACACACCCTCGGCCGCGGGATGGACGCTGTCACGGCGACTGGTTCACCCGCCTGGCGCAACGGGCGCGCAACTCACGCGCGAACGCACCAAGGATGAGATCGAGAAGAGCGAGTACCCGGCACTGGTGTTCACGACCGGGGTGCGAACGGGACCGTTGAATGCGGCGCTGAATGCACTGGCCGCCGGGCTGGTGAGCGTGGCCTCCGTGGTCTGGCTCGCGGCGCTGGCCGTTGGGCAGTGGGGATGCCGACGCGCGCTGCGGCCTGTCACGGCGATGGCCGAGGCCGCGCGAAGCATGGATGCGGAAGACAACGGCGCGCGGCTGCCACTGCCAGGCGCACGGGGCGAACTGGAGGAACTGCACGCGGCCATCAGCGGGCTTCTGGAACGCTTGCGGGCCGCGCTGGGACGGGAACGGCGATTCACGGCCGAGGCGTCGCACCAGCTTCGCACGCCCCTGGGTACCATCCTCGGACAGGTCGAGGTGGCACTGCGGCGGCCGCGTTCACCCGAGGAGTACGAACGGGTACTGGGTGTGGTTCGCCGGCAGGCGACGGAACTGACTCGAAGCGTCGAGGCGTTGCTGTTCCTCGCTCGTTCAGACGCCGATGCTCCGCCACCGCCGGCCGAACCGGTCGATCTCCAGCGATGGCTGCCCGAACTCGTCGATTCCTTCGCAACACATCCCCGCCATGCCGACCTCGCGCTGCGATCGGCAATGGACACTCCCACGGTCGTGGAGGCACACCCGCCGCTCCTGCGCGAGATGATCACAAACCTGATCGACAACGCACTGAAATACAGCCCGCCAGGTTCGCCGGTCGTACTCCGCACCACCGTCGCGGACGGTGCCGTCACGCTTGCGGTCGAGGATCGCGGTCCTGGGATTCCCCCGGCCGATCTGCCGCACGTTTTCGAGCCGTTTTTCCGCGCCGGAGCCGTGACCGGAATCCCTGGCACTGGGCTGGGCCTTGCCGTTGTCGGCCGAATTGCGGCAGCGTTCCGCGGCCGTGTTGCGGCAGAAAACCGCCCCGACGGCGGGGCTCGATTCACTGTCTCTCTGCCCGCTCGGGTAAATAAAGAAGACTTTATCTTGGCTTCACCGGCCAATTAGCACCTCGGGCTACCCTTGACTCTGAACACCGGGCACTATCCGCAACCCGCGGATCGAACCGGTCGCACGAGGGTAGCCATGACTCAGTTCATCACGCGAAACATCCGGCTTGGCCTCTCGATCCTCGTGTTCGCGGCCGTTCTTCCGGCGGGTGCGGAGTGGTTGCAGGAAAAGTGCAAACTCCCTGCCGGCTACGGGGCCGAGGGCGACCGTCAGCGTGCCGTCCGGATGCCCGGCGCTGTTCGGAACACAGTGAAGAAGCTATCGGCTGGCAGCGAAGGGAGTTGGCTCAAGGAGAGCAGCACGGCCGGGGGATGGGGATACGAACTTCACCTCTACAACGACGGCGAATCGTCCGTTATCCAGCTCAGCCCTAGCGGGCACGTGCTGCGGACGACAACGAATTCGGACTCCATCCGCGTGGCGACAGTGGGCGGTTGATCTCGCATCGGGTAGGCGGCGTGTGAGGTGCAGGCCCCCTGCCTGCGACGGACCCTGACCGCACAACTCTCGGCCAGCCACGGGCGATTTCGCGACCGGGCTGGCGTTCCCCATCAACTCTTGCTATGCCCCGCCAACTACGCCACTTGCGGAGTTCGCGGCCATGAACCTCCTCGAAAGTTTTCAGCATCACATCCTGACAGCCGCCTGCTGGTGGGCTGCGGCCGCGGCCGCGTTCTTCGTACTCACGAAGTTGTGGCCCTGCAATCCCGGCCGCAGTTGGTGGAAGGCACCGCGTTCGGCACTCACCGACCTGCTCTACGGCGTCTTCCTCGTGCCCGTGGTGGGCCTTGCCGGGCGGCTGACGATTCTGTGGGTCGGCGTCATGCTCTTTTTCGGGCAGAACGCAACGCCCGAGTTCGCCGCGCGGCACTGGCCGTTGTGGCTTCAGTGCGTTCTGGTGCTCCTGATTCAGGACGCCCTCATGTACTGGATTCACAGGCTCTTCCACACGCGGCACGGCTGGGAGTTCCACGCCGTTCATCACTCGCCTGAAACGCTCGACTGGACGTCCTCAACGCGATTTCACCCGGTGAATGAGGTCGCCCAGTATGCGCTGGTCGATGCGGCTGCCCTGCTGATGGGTTTCTCGCCGGTGGTGCTGGCGACGCTGGGGCCATTCCAGGCGATCTATTCCGCGATGGTTCACGCGAATCTGAACTGGACCTTCGGCCCGCTGCGATTCGTCCTGGCCAGCCCCGTCTTCCATCGGTGGCATCACAGTTGCCAGTCGGAAGCGCTCGGCAAGAACTTCGCCCCAACCTTCCCGTTTCTCGATCTGATCTGGGGCACGTTTTACATGCCCTCAGGCGTGGTGCCTGAGGAGTACGGCGCGAACGAGCCAGCGATGCCGGGCGGCCTGCTCGGTCAGACGCTCTTCCCCTTCCGGGGCGCAGGCCGGTGGGCGATGCGGCGCCCGGCTCTCGCTGCCGCGTGTACCACGATGTGTCTCGTGCTGGGATATTCCTTCTGGCAGTACGTGAATCGACCGACCGCGCAGGAGGTGGCCTCACTTCCGCAACCGGATGCGGCCAGCGAACCGCCGGGTCTCCTGCCATCCAGTATGGTGCGTGAATCGCGGCAGACCAACTCCGTCGCGGTGGATGCGACCGGCTTCCGCGTGATCTACGGCTTGCGTGACGGATCGGTTGCCGTGCGCGACATCGCCGCGGGGCGCGAGTCCTCACCGGGGCAGCACCGGTCGCGGGTCAACACCGTGGCGACGAGCCCTGGCGGCACGTGGATCGTTTCCGCCAGTTCCGACGGAACCGCGCTGGTGTTCGCTGCCGCAGGCGGACCTGGCCGCGAGTTGCCGCACGGCCGCGCCAACGTCACCTGTGCGGCCGCGAGTGATGATGGCTGGGTGGCAACGGGTGCTTCCGATGGCACGATCCGGCTCTGGAACCCGAACGGCACGCTGGCGCGGCAGCAGAAGCTGGAGGCGACTGCGGTCAATGCGGTGGCGGTTTGTGAGGGCGGAACGCATGTCGCGGCGGGGCAGGGGTCGCAGGTGTGTAGTTGGGATGTCGCGACCGACCACCTGACGAAGCATCGACGACTCGGCGACCTCGCGTACTGCCTCGCCATCAGCCGCGACGGTCGGCGCGTTGCGGCCGGAGAGTATGGCGGCCGGCTCCATCTGTGGGACGCCGACCAGGAGCAACCGCGCCTGGCAGCGAAGGGGCACACCGGGCCGATATATTCGCTGGCAATCAGCCCCGACGGGAAGTCTGTCGTGACTGGCGGAGCCGACCACACGGTGCGCGTGTGGGACGTGATGAGCGGAACGGTGACCAAGGAACTGCACGGCCACCGGGGGATGATCTTCTCGGTATCGTGCGATGTGGGGCACCGGCGTGTTCTCGCTGGCGGTAAGGATGGCACGCTCACATGCTGGGACGTGACCAGTGGCGCCGTGGTGCCGGCGTCGGCATCGCAGCTTGTGCGCTAAACTCCGCGAGTCGCGTACTGGTGTCGTGGCCGGCACTCGGTTAGGATTGACGCCGCATGCCACGGCCCAGTACCGCATCCCGCTGAGGTGGTCCATGTACCGCGCGATCGGATTACTCCGACCCGACTCCGAGTTCACAATCGATCTGGCCCAGACCCGCCTTGCCAGTCAACTCCCTGGCTTCGACATCGCGCGCGAAGGCGAGCAGATTGTGCTGAGCAAGGATGAGTGGTGGATTGCCGTGCGGCTGGCGACAGGCCCCGACGTGCAGACAGAGATACAAGGATTGGTGGAGCAGCTTGCAGGGATCGAGCCGGCCGAGGCGGAAGAGTATGCTTCAACCGGTCGCCGCGTCGAAGTCTGGACCGATGTGTCCGATCCTTACATGGAACACTTCGATGACTACCAGACAGTTGTGGGTGTTCTGAAGAGCTTTCCAGGGCTTCTCGTGGTCGATCCGAAGGAGCGCGGGATAGTCTGAGGACGCGCCAAGTGTCACGTTTGCATCGGCCCTCCACTTCACAACCGAGATGGCGGTACGCCACTCCGGACAGAGCGAGCATCCCATGCGTTACCTCGCACTTTTTGTTGGCGTGTGGCTTTCAGGCGCTGTCGTCGCGGCCGACGATCTGACCATCCTTCACCCTGACCCGAAGGGGGGATCGCCGCGAAAGCTCCTTCACACCTATCTGCTCGCGGAATGCGGCAAGCACTTCGCGGCGCGCAAGGCCGAGGTGGAGAAACTGAAAACCGCTACGGATGTGGCAACGCGGCAGAAGGCGTTGCGTGCGGCGTTCATCGAGGCGCTCGGCGGCTTCCCGGCGAAGACGCCGCTCAACGCGAAGACAGTCGGCACTCTGAAGCGAGACGGCTACACGATCGAGAAAGTGATCTATGAGAGCCGGCCCAATCACCATGTGACCGCGAACCTCTACATCCCTGCCGGCAAGGGACCGTTTCCGGGTGTCTTGATGCCGCTGGGCCACAGTCAGACCGGCAAGGCGGCAGAGTACATGCAGCGCGGTGCGATTCTGTTGGCGAAGAACGGCCTGGCGGCGCTGGTGTACGACCCCATCGGCCAGGGCGAACGGAGCCAGTTACTCGACAGGGTTGGGAATCCGGCCATCAAGGGAAGCACCAGCGAGCACACGATGTGCGGCATCGGAGCGATTCTCGTTGGCCGCGGTACCGCGAGCTATCGCATCTGGGACGGCATTCGTTCACTCGACTACCTCGCGTCGCGGCCGGAGATCGACGCGCGCAAGCTCGGCTGCACGGGTTGCTCTGGAGGCGGCACGCTCACTTCGTATCTCATGGCACTCGACGACCGCATCCTCGCCGCGGCACCGTCGTGCTACCTCACATCGTTCGAGCGTCTCTTCGCGACCATCGGCCCGCAGGACGCCGAGCAGAACATCACTGGTCAGGTTGCGTTGCACCTCGACCATGCCGATTACATCTTCTTGCGCGCCCCCAGGCCCACAATCGTTCTCGCGTCCACGCGCGACTTCTTCGACATCCAGGGAACATGGGCGACATTCCGCGAGGCGAAGCAAATCTACACGCTGCTCGGCATGCCGGAGAAACTCGACATCGTCGAAGCGAATGCGACACACGGCTATCCGAAGTCGCATCGCGAGGCGATGGCCCGCTTCATGTGCCGCTGGTTGCGAGGCGAGGATCGAGTGGTGATCGAGGAGAACTGGCCCATTGAGAAGGTAACCGAGTTGCGCTGCACGCGCAGCGGGCAGGTTCTCGACGACCTGCGCGGCAAGTCGGTGTTCGACGTTAACTGGGAGCAGGCAGCGGAGTATGCGAAGCAGCGCGCCGGGAAGAAGCACACCGCGGAGGAGTTGCGAAAAGCGGTGTCGCTCGCGATCGGCCTGCCAGGTGAGATTCCGTCGATGAAGGCGACCGAAGTGGGCGCACTCGACCGGACACGCTTCGTCATCAACAAGCGACTCTTCACCACCGGCGCAGGCGTGCCCGTGCCAGCGGCGATCTACGAACCGAAGGCGGAACATCCGGCGGCACCGCTCGTGATCCTCGCACACGATCTGGGTAGCGCGGCAACGGCGACCGAGGCCGCGCGGCGCGCCGGCGGTCGGCGTGTGATGACCGTGGATCTGCGCGGCTTCGGTGAAACGGCCCCGGCGGTGGTCACGGGAAAATTGCCGCCGTTTGGCGTTGAGTACAAGGAAACGTTTCTGGCACTGCATTTGAACCGGCCGCTCCTGGGGCAGCGAACCTCCGACCTGCTCGGCGTCATTCGCTCGGCCGCGCCGAAGTCGCTGGGCGTTGAACTCACCGGCTACGGCGCGGCGGCGGCAGTGGTGCTGCATGCCGCGGCGCTGGATTCACGAGTGCAGGGCATCACACTCGATGGCGGCCTCGTCTCGTGGCAGAACGTTGTTCGCACACCGGTGTCGCACAACCAACTCGCCAGCGTGGTCCCTGGCGTGCTTCAGGTCTACGATCTTCCGGAACTCGCCGCGAGCCTCACGCCGCGCCCGCTCACGATTCGCAATCCCGTGGACGCCGCCGGAAAGCCGCTCTCGAAGGACGCCGCCGAGGCAGCGTACACGGTTGTGCGTGAGGCGTACCGCAAGGCCAGCGCCGAGGGCCGCTTCCTGCTGATCGTGGACGCAAAATAGGCCAGCCGCGCGGCGAACCTTCTTCACGGACGCTCACCATGCGCGTTTTTCTCATCCTCACTGCGTTCGCATCCGTCGCGGCCGATTTCGCGGCGATCGATCCGAACGTGTTCCCGAGAGACGACCCGCGCGCGAAAGAACTCCCCCGCATGATGTGGAGAGACGCGACGCGGCGGATACAGGAAGCGAATCTGCGCGAGTCGAAGGCATTTGCCGCCGTGACGACCCGGCAACAGTGGGAGCAGTATCGCGACGTGCGCATTCAGAAACTGAAGGAGTCGCTCGGTCCGTTCCCCGAAGTGCCACAGCAGATGCGAGTGGAGGTGACCCGCGAGATTCCGGGCGACGGCTTCGTGATTCGCAACCTCCTGTACCAGACGCGGCCCGGACTGTGGGTCAGCGCGAATCTTTACCTGCCAAAGCCGCGCATCAACCGCAAGACCCGTGATGAAACGCACCGGATGCCCGGCATCCTGATCTCGCACGCGCACCACACGCCCAAGTCGCACGGCGAGTTGCAGGATATGGGCATGACGTGGGCGCGCGCGGGGGTCGCGGTGCTGATTCCCGACCACATCGGGCACGGCGAACGCCGTCAGCACGACTTCGCAAGCGCGAAGGACTACGACAGGCCGTTTCGCGTATCGCGCCAGGATTACTACTTCCGTTACAACGAGAATCTGCAACTCTCCGCCGTGGGCGAATCGCTCATGGGGTGGATGGTCTGGGATCTGATGCGTGGCATCGACGTGCTCCTGAAGCAGGAGAACATCGACAAGGATCGCATCATTCTGATCGGCGCGGTGGCCGGCGGCGGCGACCCAGCCGGCGTGACTGCGGCACTCGACCGGCGCGTGGCGTGCGTGGTGCCGTTCAACTTTGGCGGGTGGCAGCCAGAGTCACGCGCACTCGATCAGCCCGACCGCGACTTCGCGTGGTTCGGTGATGGTTACTGGGAGAGCACGCGCGGGCTTCGCGATGGCGCTCGCGACGGGTTCGCGCACTTTGTCATCGTTGGGAGTGTCGCACCGCGTCCGGTGATCTACGCGCACGAGTTCGCGTGGGACGCCGAGAAAGACCCGGCGTGGCCGCGGCTCCAGAAGATATTCGACTTCTACGGCGCGAAGGAGAAACTCGCGGTCGTTCATGGAAAGGGGAGCGTGAAGGGGCAGGGCGGCGCGGACAACACGCACTGCACGCACGTTGGCCGCATTCACCGCGCCGGCATCTTCGCGGCGCTGAAGGAATGGTTCGGGATGCCCGTGCCCGATGAGTATAGTCAGCGACTCCCGACCGAGGTACTGTTGTGCTGGACGGACAAGGCCAAGAAAGATGTGACGCCACGGTTCAAGCTCTGGGAAATCGCAAGACAGTCGAGCCTTGCTCAGACCGCGGCCCACGTGCGACGACTCCGGGGCATCCCACCGGCGCAGGAATTAGTGGAACGCCGCCGCGCGTGGCTCCGCTTGCTCGCCAGCAAGGAGATTCCTCCCAAGCCCAGGCTCATCACAGGCAAGGGCGACGAGATACCCGGTGGGATGCTGCAGCGATTCGCACTCGAACCTGAGCCGGGCATCGTTGTGCCAGTCTTGCTCCTCACGCCGAAGGGTACGAAGGGGAAAAGCCCTGCCGTACTGATGGTCGCTCAGGGTGGGAAGGCGCGATTCCTGAAGGAACGCTGCGAGGTTCTCCGGGAGTTCCTCAACGCCGGCGTCTTGGTCTGCCTCGTGGATGTGCGCGGAACGGGCGAGACCGCCGCAGGCGACCACTCACCCGTTCGCGGCGGCACCCGTACCTCTGTCTCGCAGACAAACCTGATCCTCGGCGAGCCTGTCATCGGTTCGCAACTGCGCGACCTGCGCACGGTTATTCGCTGGCTTCAGAAGCATGAGAAGGTCGATCCCATGCGGCTCGCGGTGTGGGGCGATTCCTTCTCCCCACCCAATCCCGCAGTCGGCCGCTTCGCAATGCCGCTCGACGCGCCCGATCTCCCCCGGCACGCCGAACCCGGCGGCGCACTCCTGGCATCGCTCGCCAAACTTGTCGAGCCTGGAGTCGTGGTGGCTTACACCCGGGGCGGGACATTGTTCTCCGTTCACGATCTGCTGAAATCGCCGTATCTGTATGTTCCGCACGAGTCGATCATTCCTGGCGCCGAGACTCTCGGTTGGCTTCCGCTCGCTGGCGTGCTGCCAGGAATGGACGTGGATTGTTGGAACATTCCGAGGCACGGTCAGGAGAAACCGTGGGCGGAACAGGCCCAGAACCTCCTGCGCGAGTTGATCAAAAAGTGATGCCGCCGCGCGGTCTGTCCCGGTATTGTGTGCTTGCGGCGCCTTGCAGTCCGAATCCTTCCCTCCTGAGTGAACCCATGCGATTCCTCTCCCTTCTGGCGGTTGCATCAGTGACGACCCCTGCCCTGGCCGATGACACACGACCGAAGACCGTCTATGAGATGCGCATCTACACCGCGGCCCCAGGCAAACTCGACGCACTCAATGCTCGTTTCAAAGATCACACGATGAAGCTTTTCGAGAAGCACGGCATCACCAATGTCGGTTACTTCGTGCCGCTCGATAACAAGGACAACAAGCTGATCTACTTCCTGTCGTATCCGAGCAAGGAGGCGCGCGAGACATCGTGGAAGGCATTCGGCGCCGATCCGGAATGGCAGAAGGCGAAGGCTCAGAGCGAGAAAGGGGGCAGACTGGTGACGAAGGTGGTCACGAGGTTCCTGGTACGAACCGATTACTCACCGGTGCCGATGTCCGCGGGCGACCGCGTCTTTGAATTGCGTACCTATGCCGTCACGAAGGGAAATCTCGGTCGACTCAACGAGCGGTTTCAGGATCACACCATGAAGCTCTTCGCGAAGCACGGAATGACTAACGTCGTTTACTGGAACGTGTTGAAGGGACAGCCAGGGGCGGACAACACCCTCGTCTACCTGCTGGCGCACACGAGCAAGGCCGCGGCCGCGAAGTCGTTCGCGGAGTTCCGCAAGGACCCGGCCTGGATCGCGGCACGAACAGCCAGCGAGAAGGCCGGCGGCGGCAGCCTCACCGAGCCGAAGGGCGTTGTGTCGGAGTTCCTCACACCCACCGATTACTCACCCTTGAAGTGATACCGCGGTAGGTTCAGTCATCGGGGCGGGCGTCGGCACGCCAGCGTTTCACGGCTCCGTCGCGGCTGAGCGTCACGAGCATGGTCCCTGCTGTGTTGAAGGCCAGGTCGATGATGCGGTCGGCGTGGCCGGCCAGTGTCAGACGCTCACGCCCGGCGAATGGGTCCCACAGGATGACCGCGCGATCCTCGCCCCCGGAGGCCAGAGTGCGGCCGTTCGGGCTGAATGCAAGTGCGAACACAGGTCCGGTATGTCCGGCCAGTTCGCGAACGAACGTGAGTCGCCCGGCGTCATCGAGTGACCAGAGCTTGACCAGGCCGCTGGCGTCGCCGGTGGCGAGTCGGTGACCGGTCCGGTCGAAAGCCAGAGCATCGACCGTGGCTCGTGACGGGTGCGCATCGGGCACTTCGGCCAGCAGTTCCCCTTTAAGCGAGACGATTCGGATGCTGTTGCCCACCGCGACTGCGAGCCAGTCGCGCGTGGGGTGGAACACAGCCTCGCGCGCCCCGGCCACTGCGAGAACCACGAACCCGCCCTTCAATTCGACAGGGTGCAGCGCGCCGGCGGGGATCGCGCGGAGATCGTAGACCCGCACCGCGCCAGGATCGACAGTCGCCAGCCAGCGGCCGGTCGGGTCGATGCTGGTGGCATGAACGGGCCGCGGCGTTCGCACGAAGGTGGGGCGAGTAAACACGCCGCGCGGCGGTGCGCCAGGTGCCGCGTGCTTCGCCAGTGTCGGGAATGGCTTCCACACGAACAGACCCGCGTCGATGGCGACGACGAAGGTGCGGCCATCAGCGGAGGCGGCCGTGGCACCGGCCGCAACTCGCTGCGGGGAGAAGTATGGCAGCGGTGTGAGCGTGAGTGGCCCTGGCGGTCCGGGTGGGCGGGCGCGACCCGGTGGAACGTAGTCGGTGGCGAACATGCGGACCCGGCCGCCTTCATCGACCGCGACGATGGCACCCGCGCCGCCTCCGATAACTCCGGTCGTAAGCCCTTGCGGGGCGGACTTGCCAAACGATTCGCGCGTGAACCGCAAGATGTCTTCGGCTTCGTGCGTGCGAACGTTTGTTTGCCACACCACAGCGGTGCCGTCCATTCCAGCAGAGACGAAGACACGCCGACCAGGTGCGAAGGCCAGCGCGTTGACCTGCTGCGTGTGGCCCACGAGTTTGCCGCGTTCGCGACCATCGTCGGTGTCCCAGAGCCTCACCGATTTGTCGAACCCGGCACTGGCGAGGAGTTGACCCTCGCCGAATGTCAGGGCGTAGATCGACTTCGTATGGCCGAAGAGTCGGCGTTCACGCCAGGTGCGGGTATCGAACAGTCGGACAGTCGGTGGTTCCCCGTTGTTGGTTGTGGCAATCATCTCACCCTCGGGCGACACGGCGACGGCGCGAACCGGACCGGCGTGCCTGGGGAGTGTACGTCGGCGGTTCGCGCCGTCGCCGCTCCACACCCACGCACGCGAGTCGTTGCCGCCCGAGACGAGGAAAGCGCCATTTGGCGCGAAGGCGATGCTCAGTACGCCACCTGGATGCGCGAGAACCGCACGCGCGGCCCACACCGGCTGCGCATCAGTGGAGTGGTTTGCAGCGGTCAGACTGGCAGCCACAGCACCAGGGCCGCCCAGTCCGGCCACGTCGGGCGGCGTTGGTCGCCATGCGGTCAGTTTCCACCAGCGGAGGAAGCCGTCGGCCCCGCCGCTGACCAGCGTGCGCGAGTCGGGCGAGAACGCCAGGCAGGTCGCCCCGCCGGCGTGTGCGTCGCCGAGTGTGAGAGTTGGCCCGATCACGGGCGGCTTCACGAACGGCGAGACAAGCGGCTGAAGCCAGGGCAGTCGCCGCACCGCGCCGCGTGCCGTTTCCAGCACGTCGACCGGCAACGACCAGAGTCGGACGGTCCCATCGGCGCCCGCGGAAGCGACCGTACTCCCATCGGGGCTGAACGCGAGGCTGTGGACCGCGCCGGCGTGCCCTTCCAGGATGAACCAGGTCCGACCGGTTCGTGGGTCCCAGAGGCGAATGATCCCGGCATCGCCTGCCGTGGCCACGAGGGCGCCATCAGGGGCGTATGCCAGCGCGCGGAGCGAATCGTCGGGGCCGTGTTCCAGATAGCGGCGATCCTCGCGCCGACAGAGACGGCGGAGGTAGTGCCAGGTGAAGTCGCGCAGGTCTGTTGGGCAGCGGGCCTCATCGTCCAGTAGCGACGCGGCATGTTGTGGGTCGCGGTCGCACAGGATTGCCACCTGGGCCAGTTGCAGAGCGTAAGCCGCGCGGCGGGTTCGCTCGGCCTCACGCTTCAGTTCTTCCGCGCGATGCACCGCCTCGATGCGGCGGGCCTCGTTCTCCCTGGCTAACTCCTGCGCGCGTTTCCGCTCCGCCGTTGCCGTGTCGCGTTCCCGTTGTGCCACCAGTTTCTCATGTTCTTTCGCCGAAACGGCATCGCGGATTCGGAAATACGACACCGATAGCACTGTGACCAGCGCCACAGCAGACACGGCGGTCACGAATAGCAAGCTGGAGAGCGCCGGGTGCCTCCGCGCCCATTTCACGCCGCGGCCCCAGGAGGAGAGCGGCCGTGCCAGAATCGGTTCGCCATTGAGGAAGCGACGCAGATCGGCGGCCAGTGCCGCAGCGCCGGCGTAGCGCTTGGCGGGTGTCTTGGTGAGGCACTTCAGGCAGATCGTTTCCAGGTCCTTTGGGACATGCGGGTTGAGTTTCCGGAGTGGAACCGGATCGTCGTTGATGACCTGAAGAACCGTGTCCAGCGGTGTTTCGCCACGAAAGGGAGGGCGGCCCGTGAGGACTTCGTACAGGATCGCGCCCAGCGCATAGACATCGGTGGACGGGCCAATGTCGCGTGTCTTGCCGGCAGCCTGTTCCGGCGCGATGTAGCTCGGGGTCCCCATCACGGCGCCGCTGCGAGTGCCGCCGTCGCCGACGCTCTCGTCAATTCGCTTGGCCAGCCCAAAGTCGGTGATCTTGGGCCGCAATTCTTCCTGTCGCAGACGCGAGAAGTCGTAATCGCCGGGTTTCGCGCCCTCGGCCTTGCGGCCATCAACTTGCAACAGCACGTTTCCTGGCTTGAGATCGCGATGGACTATACCGGAGTCGTGAGCAAACTGCATCGTTCCGGCGAGGATTTCGATCAACTCCGCGGCCAGCGCCGGCTCCCACGGTGTTCCGGTCAGCCCCTGTGCCAGGCTGCCGCCCTCGACGAACTCGAGTGCCAGATAGGGGCGGCCTTCGGCCTCGCCGACCTCAAAAATCTGAACGATGTGTGGATGTTGCAGAGCCGCGACCGACTCCGCCTCGCGACGGAATCGCTCACGTTCGGTCGGTCCTGC
Source organism: uncultured Frigoriglobus sp. (assembly GCA_964422915.1). Lineage (GTDB taxonomy): Bacteria > Planctomycetota > Planctomycetia > Gemmatales > Gemmataceae > Gemmata. The sequence continues at coordinate 39,470 of CAYRDG010000018.1, forward strand.
GTGGCCGCCCGAGAGGATCATTTTGAGTGCCACGAGCCGGTTGAGGTTCTTCTGACGCGCCTTGTAAACGACGCCCATTCCGCCACGGCCGACCTCGTGGATGATCTCGTAGCCAGGGACCTGCGGCGGCGCCACGTCGCACGATTCGTCGACGCCAAAGGGAACGACACTCGAACCGGTACCAGAATCGGACAGGCTATACTGCTCAGGCAGTAGCACTGCGAGAGACGAGGAGGCCGAACCAGGTGGTGTGAAGATCGCGGTGGGGGCGTGGTCCGCGTCGATTGCAGGTAGCGGAAGGGACTGCGTGGCGTCCTGCCCGCCTGCTGGCTTGTTCGTGGCTACCACAAATGCGGTCGGTTCCGTGGCAACAATGGCTGTGTCGCCGCAGATCGGGCAGGCCACCACCTTGACTCCGATGGCGGAGTCCCAGGCGTGACCGTGCGAGCAGCGGTAACAACCTGCCATTCCAGAACCTCGGTGGACGACACACCAGCATTATCCCTGCGAATGAAACTGATTCAAGCTTCGCTGCAGAGTTCCCATTTCTCCTGATGTGGCGCGAAGCCAGGTCGGAAAGTTGCTCTGGTATCGCCAGCGGAGATGGGGTAAATGCGGCAGCCCGGAGAAGGAAAGGACGCCGCAATGCCTGCCCCTGCTCTGCCTCACGCTCACCCGACCGCGATTATTTCCGACGAGGCTCGCATCGCCGCGGATGTGAGAATCGGGCCGTACACGATCATTGAGGGCGCGGTGGCGATCGGTCCTGGCTGCGTGGTTGGTCCGCGAGCGCATCTGATCGGCCCGCTGACACTCGGCGCGAACAACTCCATTGGTTCGGGTGTGGTACTCGGCGGCACTCCCCAGCACCTCGGCTACAAGGGCGAAATCACCACTCTGGAAATCGGTGACGGCAACACCTTCCGCGAGAACGCGACCGTCCATCGCGGGATGCCCGTGAACGATCATGGCTGCACAGGCATCACGCGGATCGGTAACCGCAACATGTTCATGGTTAACAGCCATGTGGGGCACGATTGCATCGTCGGTAACGATTGCATCCTGGCCAACGGCGCGCTCGTGGCCGGTCATGTCGTTCTGGGCGACCGTGTCTTCCTCAGTGGCAACACCGCGGTTCACCAGTTCTGCCGTGTTGGACGGCTTGCCCTTCTGAGTGGCGTCTCGGCAGTGAGCAAGGACATCCCACCGTTCTGGATCATGCAGGGGCTGAACTTCGTGCGCGGAATCAACCTCGTGGGGATGCGCCGCGCGGGCCTGTCTTCGCCAGAAATCCTCGCAGTGCGGAAGGCATTCCGCATTCTGTACCTGTCGCGCCCTTCCTTGCCTCGCCCGGTGGCACTGGCACGCATCGAGGCCGAGGTAGGTCAACTCCCGGCGATTCACGAACTCCTCACGTTCATTCGCGAGTCGAAACGCGGCATTTGCGGCTCGCACCGTTTGCTGACCAGCGACGATGAAGACGAACACGCTGCCGCGTGAGACTCTTTCCGACAATTCTCACAGGTCCTCTTCATGACCCGCATTCCTGGTTGGATTGCGGGTTGTGTACGCTTATCAGTTGCACAGATAGGTCTGCATTCGATCTCGACGAGCAGCGATGTGAGCGCGTCGATTGCCCACGAACCTGCTGTCTTTCGTGCTGTCCCCTTGTCGCGCGTTCGCCTGCGCAGCATAATTCCCCTTCCACAGCGGCCCACCCTTTTCGAGGCCGCTTTCCGTATTTCGTTGGTGCGGGTTGGCGAGGGTAGTGGGCCTGGAACCGCCGTAACGCTGCCTCAGTTTCATACTGAGCCACTGCGACAGGGCGCAACTCCATCCACCTGCGAGAGCAGCCTTCCCGCGAGGTCCGAAGCATGTCGATCAGCGTCACTCTCAAGGCCACCCCGCGCACCGGCAAAGGCTCTCGCCTGGCGGACAAGCTTCGCAAGGCGGGCAAGGTTCCTGGCGTGGTTTACGGCCACAAGCAGGACAACGTGCAGGTGGCAGTGGATGCCACGGAACTCGATCGCGCCATCCGCATCCAGCACGCCCGCGTGCTGGATCTCGAAATCGACGGCAAGGCCGAGACGGTCCTCATTCGCGAACTGCAGTGGGACTATCTCGGCAAGCAGATGATCCATGTGGACTTCGAACGCAAGGACCGGGCGGAACTCGTCCGCGTCACCGTTCCTGTCGAGCTGCGCAACGCGCCGAAGCAGACCGGTGGCGGCGTGCTCGATCAGCCACTCCACACGCTTCACGTCGAGTGCCCCCTCGGCAACATCCCCGAGTCCATCCGCATCGACATCACCAACCTCACGCTCGGCCATCCGATCCATGTTCGCGACCTCGCGCTGCCTGAGGGCGTCAAGGTGCTGGAGGTTCCCGAAGCCGTTGTGGTGCAGCTCAAGCTGCCTGGCCTGGAAGCCACGGTCGCGACGACGCCGACCGAGCCAGGTGCCGGCCCCGAGGTTATCAAGAAGGAGAAGAAGACCGAGGAGGATGGGGACGAGAAGTAGCCAGAAGTCGGAGGCCAGAAGTCGGGATTGCCTGCGAACCGCGCCGGCCCCGCCCTGTGTCGCCTTCTGACGAATCTCTGTCCTCTGGCCTCCGTTCTCCGCCATGAAAGTCATCGTGGGACTCGGAAACCCCGGCCCGAAGTATGCCGGGACGCGACACAACATCGGCTTCGAGGTGATCGACTACCTCGCTGCCGCGCCTGGTTGCTCGCCCTTCCGCGAGAAGTTTGAAGCCCTCGTTGCGGAGGTCAAGGAGGGTAGTGAGACGGTACTGCTGGTCAAGCCGCTCACGTATATGAACCTCAGCGGCCGGGCGGTACGGGCGATCCTTGACTTCTACAAGGTGCCCGCCACCGACCTGCTCGTTGTCTGCGACGACATCAACCTGCCGCTCGGAAAGCTCCGCATCCGGGTCAAGGGAAGCCACGGTGGGCAGAACGGGCTGCGGAACATTCAGGACCAGCTTGGCTCGGATGCCTACGCTCGCCTGCGGATCGGGATCGACGCGCCCAGCTATGATGCGGTCGATCATGTGCTGTCGAAGTTCAAGCCCGGCGAGCGAGCCACGGTGGACAGGGCAGTTGCCGATGCTGCCCAGGCCGTGCTGACTTTCGCCCGGCAGGGAGCCGAGTTCGCGATGAACAGGTTCAATGCGGGCGAGGAGAAGCCCCGGAAGAAGAAGGCTGAAGGGAAAGTGACGGGGGCCGAAAGCAAGGATCGAGAGGCCCAAGGGAAAGGGACGAAGTCGGAGGAGCCGGGCGAGTCTGGCTCCTGATCTCGGAACGAGGTTGCTCCTCGCCCGGCGCACGGGCGGGGTCGTGAGGGCTGCAGAGCAGAACCCCAACCGAACCACGGTGACCACCGCGATATTCACAGCGCGGGTAACTCCAAGGGACAAAATGGCCAACAAACTGTACGAAACGCTGTTCCTGCTCGACCCGACCAAGGTGTCGGCCGATGCCGATGGTGTGAAGGCCCAGATTCACGCCATTCTCGAACGCCATGGCGCGCACATCGATGTCAGCCGCCCATGGGACTACAACCACAAGCTCTCATACCCCATCAGCAAGCAGAAGAAGGGGAGCTTTCACATCGCGTACTACACGATGGAGAGCACCAAGCAGGTGGAACTCGAACGCGACTTCGCACTCCACCCCGATCTGGTTCTGCGCTACATGACGACGCGTGTTGATCCGAAGTGGCAGGAAGAAGTGATGAAGGTGGCACGCGAGGAAACCGCCGCTGCGTTCGCCGTTCGCGGGATGCAGGACGAGGCCACCGTGCAGACCGACCCATCAGCCATCGGTGCGCCCCCCACGTTCTCAGGCGGCGAAGGTGCGCCGGCCCCGCGTGAAGGCGGACCAGGTGGCGGCCGCCGTCGCCGCGAGATGACCGAGAAGCCCGAATAACGACCCGAGGTCCGAGGTGCGAGGCGATCACTCGCCCCGGACTTTTTACCCAGCTACCGACCTTGCAACTGAGCACCCTGATGGCGTAACTTCTATTCGCTGGCCCGCTCAAACCCTGTGCTTGAGCTTAAACCATACCCTTTCGGGGCGGGCCGCGTGGAGGTCGCAACATGGCGACTCTGAACAAGGTGATGTTGATGGGCCGGTTGACCGACGAGCCGAAGGACGGCGCTCTGCCCAACGGAACTCGCGTCGTGAAGTTCCGCTTCGCGGTTGGTCGCAGCAAGAAGAACCCGGCAACCGGACAGTGGGAGAACGATCCCAACCCGCTGTACATCGACTGCGAGGCGTTCGCGAGGGCCGATACCAGGCGTGACCTTGTCACCCTGATCATGCAGTATTGCCACAAGGGCGATTCGCTCTACATCGACGGCCGGCTCCAGTTCGACCAGTGGGAAGACAAGAACGGAGGCGGGAAGCGGTCGAAGCACAAGATCGTTGTCGAGAATATCGAGTTCCTCGGTGCTCGCGGCGGCGACGAGGGCGGTGGTGGAGGCGGGGGCAACTACGGCGGCGGGAACCGGCAGAATAGCGGTAACCGCGGCGGACGACCGGCTCCACCCCCACAAGACGACGGCGGCCCGGATGATTTCGGCGGAAGTGGCGGCGGCGATTCCGACAGCAACGGGGACCCCATCCCGTTCTGACACACGAGACAGGCTCCCGACCTGGCTCTGGATTCGCACCCGTCGCGTGACTCGGTAACTGCCGGACGGTCCCTCACACGGCCGTCCGGATTTCACACAAGCACAGGACGGGAACTGACATGGCCAAAACCGCGAAGAAGGGCGGCACCAAGCCCGCCGAGAAGAAACTCCCTGCGAAGAAGGAACGCGTTCGCAACCAGGTGAAGAAGGGGCCGCACGGCGGCACCCTGGTTGTGCTCGTGGACGACACCCCACACGTTGGCAAGCAGGGCGAAGTGGTCGAGGTCAAGGCGGGCTATGCTCGCAATTACCTCATCCCTTACGGCAAGGCCGTAGTCCCCACTACCGAAAATCTCCGAACGCTGGAGCAGTACAAGATCAAGGTCGAGAAGGCCCGCGAGGCCAAGATCGCCGACCTGAAGGTGCTCGCCGAGCAACTCTCACGCCTGCCAGCCGTCACCATCGAGGCCAACGCGACCGAGGAAGGTCACCTCTACGGCTCCATCGGCCCCGTCGAGATCAGCAAGACCCTCAAGGGAAAGAACCTGAAGGTCGAGCCGGAGATGGTGAAGATCGAGAACCCCATCAAAGAAGCCAACACGCTTACCGAAGTGCCGCTGGCGCTTGGCTACAGCATCGAGGCGAAGATTCAGGTACTCGTGATGGCGCTGCAAGGCAGGAAGTAAACGGCGTCAGACAACCACAGGAAATGCGAACGGCCGGGGGAGATACACCCCCGGCCGTTCCTTGTGGGCGGCCAGCTTACGGTCCACCCGTGGATGTAGCCGTCAAGTCAGCCGGCCCTTCGTACATTGGTCACTCGGCACAGGACCACCCCCTTTCAACGAAGCCACGCGTCGAGCATCGCGACCAGGCGATGCCGTCTGCCTCTAGCCCGTCGCGCCACGGACGCGCGACCCGTCGAACAAGTTAATCATAGCCCCTCCAGATGTCCGGCGAAAGGCTGCCAGAGGGGTTTTCCTATTCTGTCGGCCTGTGCATCCCCTGCTCACGGAAATATCGGCGAAGCCCTGTTCGCGTGTCTGCCTCTGGTCACCCACGTCAACGGTGGACACAATACGGTGTTAGTGACGATGAGACACGAATCACTCAACAGGCTGTGAGAGGCAAACACTCATGCTGACCACGATCGCGCTGGCTGCCATTCTGGGCGTGGCTCCGGCCCAGCCAGGTAACCTGAAACTGACCAATGTGCGGATGACCGTGGGCGAACTTGGCCCCACACGCGAGGGAAGCAAACTCCTCCCTGGCGACGTGCTGTTCATCGCTTACGACATCGACGGCCTGACCATCGATGGTGCCGGCGTTGCGAAGTACACGATGGCGATGGAAGTGACCGACGGTGCCGGCAAGCTGATCTTTAAGCAAGATCCACGCGACTTGCAGGATTTCGTTCCGCTGCGCGGCAGCCGCCTGCCGGCTCGTGCGTTCATCACTGTTGGGCTGGATCAACCACAGGGAAGCTACAACTGCAAGATCGCAGTCACGGACCCCAAGACAAAGGCCACCGGCAACCTCGCGGTGAAGTTCGAGGTGCTCAAGCGCGAGTTCGGCGTTGTCGCCGTCTTCACCTCCTACGATGTGCGCGGCGAAATCTCCGCTCCCACCACCGGGCAGGTTGGCCAGACAGTCTACATCCAGTTCAGCATTGCCAGCTTCGAGAGAGGCCAAAAGACGAAGCAACCGAACGTCGAAATCCAGTTTCAGGTTTACGATGAAAAGAATACTCCGCTGCTCGTGGATGAGGCCGGTAAGCCCACACCTCGTAAGCACGTTCAGGACGAAAAGTCGCCGCAAATGGTCAAGGACACCGATGGCGCATTCGCCCTGCAGTTCCCTCTGTTCATGAATCGGCCGGGCAAGTTTACTGTGGAGATCAAGGCCACCGATAACGTGTCGAAGAAGTCATCCACTTACAAACTGCCTGTCACGATCAACCCGGCGCACTGAGCCTCAGTCGAGAGTCGCACAGTTGAAGACCGTGCCACCAGGCGACTTCGACTGTGCGACCGCAGTGCGTACAATGCACGCAATGCCCGTACTCGTTCGGATGCACTCATGAGCAACCTGGCCGATCAGATCGCGCGATTCCGCAACATGGCGCAGGAAGACCCGGATAACGATCTGGCACACTTCCGCCTGGGTCAATTCCTGATGGACGATGGGCAGTGCGAGGAGGCCGCGAAGTCGTTCCGGCGCACGCTGGAGATTACACCGGAGTTCTCGAAAGTCTACCAGTTGCTCGGTGAGTGCCTCAGCAAACTCAATCGTAAGGACGAGGCGGTCGAAATGCTCACGAAGGGCTGGGCCGTCGCCGACGAACGCGGTGACCGGATGCCGCGCGATGCGATGGCCAAACTCCTCCAACAACTCGGCGCGCCCGTGCCGCAGAAGCAAACCGCCGCCATGGACGACAGCGGTCCAGGCACGGGCTTTCGCTGTCAGCGACCCGGCTGCATGGAGGGAAAGCGGGCAGTGCAGTTAACCGCACCGCCACTGCCTGACGCCATCGGCGAGCATATCCAGCGCGACATCTGCGCCGCATGCTGGATGCTCTGGTGGAAGGACCTGAGCATCAAGGTGATCAACGAACTGCGGCTCGATCTGAGTTCGGAGAGTGGCCAGTACGAGTACGACCGCAATATGCGCGAGTACCTCGGCTTCGAGCAGGAACCGCCGAAGTAGAACGCGCTCCGCGCACTGCGTCCGTCCGCTTCCGAACAGATGGCTCGCCTACTCCTGGACCCTCCCCGCATGATTTCCTGCCTCGTGCAGTTCGGCCGGTCGGGGTTTGTCGGCCGGTTCACGTCCGCCGTGACGCCTGCGCGTGGAGAGCGCGTGATCGTGCGAGGCCCGCGCGGCGTTGAAGCCGGCGTGGTGCTGTGCGAACCGGGCGAGACATTCGCCGGGGCATTCGCGGCCGAGGGCGATCTCCTCCGCGTTGCGACGGCCGAAGACGAAGGGGAACTCGCCACCTTCACCGCGCGCGAAAGCGAACTCCTGGTGCGCGCGGCCGAGGCCGCGACTGGCGTCGGGCTGCCGATGGCGTTTGTCGATGCGGAACTCACACTCGATGGCCGGCTCATCTTGCATGGCCTCGCGTGGGACGCCTGCGATGCGACCCCGCTCTTCGATCAACTCTCCGCGACCTTCGGCCTGCCTGTTCGATTGCTCGACCTCGCCCGCACGCCCACCGCGCACGATCCCGCACCCACTGAAGGCTGCGGCAAACCGGGCTGCGGCTCCAGCGGTGACTGTTCCTCGTGCGGCACAAGTACCGGCGGCGGTTGCTCGTCGGGTTCGTGCTCGCGCGGGAAAGTGACATCGGCCGAGCAACTCACATCGTACTTCGCCGAATTGCGACAGAAGATGGAGTCGGCGAGTCGCGACCGCACCCCGCTGAAGTAACTGCGGGAGCGATGGCATTTTCCTCGTTGCCGCCCACGGCTCGCCGCGTGATACTAGCTCCCGGCGACTTGGCCCTTTCCCACCGGCGCACCACGCCCGCGCCACGAACCGAATCGCCACCCACGGAGATTCCCATGATGCGACGCTTCCTCGCCACTGCCCTTGTGATTGCTCTTTCCTTCGCCGCGCACGCCGATGCACCGAAGGACAATCCCGCGGCCAAGCCAGTCAAGTCATTCAATCAGAAACGCCACGCGCAATTCCTCAAGGTTGTCGCGAAGGGCGACGCTGGCGTCATCTTCATCGGCGACTCCATCACGCAGGGATGGGAAGGAGCCGGCAAGAAGGTCTGGGCCGATTCGTTCGCCAAGTACAAGCCAGTGAACCTCGGCATCGGCGGCGAGCAGACCACGCATGTGCTGTGGCGCATCACTGAAGGTAAGGAACTGGAGCCGATCAATCCGAAGCTCGCGGTGATGATGATCGGCACCAATAACATGGGTGGTCACACACCGGAACAGATCGCCGGTGGCGTGAAGAAGATCGTGGAGACGCTCCGGGAGAAGAAGCCGGACATGAAGATTCTGGTACTCGGCATTTTCCCGCGTTCGGCAAAGGCTACCGACAAGATTCGCGTGAAGGTGAACGAAACCAACAAGTTGATCGCGCCGATCGCGGACAACAAGCACGTCTTCTACAAGGATTTCGGCAAGAACTTCCTCACGGCCGATGGCACTCTCGAACGGAAGATCATGCCCGACCTGCTCCACCTCAGCCCCGAGGGGTATCAGATTTGGGCCGACGCCATCAAGGATGAACTGGCGACGATGACGAAGTGATTCGCTTCCTGCATGCCCTGCAGAAATTCGACCGTGCGACCCAGCACACGGTCGAGTTTCCGCACGGTTGCTCTCGGCCTCGCGCTGCCTCGCGACTTCGCTACAGTAATTGCATGTCCGAACCACTTCCGCAGAGCAGCTACGACGAGATTCCCTACGACAGCAACCCGTTCGCGCAGTCGCACCCGTCGCGGTTGGCCGTGGTCGCCACGCTCTTCGGGTTGACGCCGCCGCAGGTCGAGCGTTGCCGCGTACTCGAACTCGGCTGCGCGTCTGGCGGCAACCTGCTCCCCATGGCCGAGGCGCTGCCAGATGGCGAGTTCGTCGGCATCGACCTCTCATTGCGCCAGATCGAGGATGGGCAACGCCACATCCGCGCTGCGGGGCTGACCAACGTCTGCCTTCGCCATGCGAGCATCATGGATGTGGACGCATCGTTCGGCACCTTCGACTACATCATCTGCCACGGTGTCTACTCGTGGGTGCCGCGTGATGTGCAGCAGAAGGTGATCGAGGTGTGCGCGCGCCGGCTCGCCTCCAACGGCATCGCGTACGTCTCTTACAACACATTCCCTGGCTGGCACATGCGCGGGATGGTCCGCGATATGCTCCGCTATCACTCCCTTCGCTTCGAGTTGCCCCGGGAGCGAATCGCGCAGGCACGCGCGCTGCTCGACTTCCTCGCACAGTCCACGAAACAGGATACTGGTGCTTATGGTGTGCTGCTCCGCACGGAACTGGAAGTACTTCGCGACCAGTCCGACCATTACCTTTACCACGAACAACTCGAAGAGGTGAACGAGCCGCTCTACTTCCACGAGTTCGCGTCGCGCGCCGCGGACCAGGGGCTGCGTTACCTCGGCGAGTCGCGAATCACAACGATGATGACCGGCAACTTCGGCCCGGATGTGCAAAAGACACTCGGCTTGCTGGCCGGCGACCAGGTGCAGGCCGAACAGTATCTCGATTTCGTGCGCAACCGCACCTTCCGCGAGACGCTGCTTGTGCGCGCTGAACAGTCGCCGAACTGGACCATCATGCCGCAGCGCATCTTCGGGCTGCATGTCGCGTCGGGCGCAAGACCGGTGGGCCGGATCGACCTCAGCTCCGCTTCGCCTGCGCGCTTTCAGAACGCAAGCGGCATGACAGTGGCCACGACAAGCGTACTCTGCAAGGTGGCGATGCTCCTGCTGGCAGAGGCGTGGCCCGGCACACTCCCCTTCATGGAGTTACTCGGCGCTGCAGTGGCCAGGCTCGGCCGCGGGCCGGCCAGCGCGGATGCGGAATCGCTGGCTCTGAGTCTGCTGAATACCTATCTTTCTTCCGACCTCGTGGAACTGCACGCAATGCCTGTCCGCTTCGCACGCGTGCCGGGCGAGTGGCCCATTGCGCTGTCGCACGCGCGTGTGGCAGCATCGGAGGGGCGTGGCGTGGTCGCCAACCGGCGCCACGAACCCGTACGGCTCGCTGACTTCGCGCGGCAACTTCTTCCGCTGCTTGATGGCACACGCGACCGCGCAGCTCTGCTCGACGCGCTTGCAGCAAAGTCGCACGCGGGAGAACTGACCGTGCAGAAAGCGGGACGGCCGGTCGCCACCGCGCCGGAACTGCGCAACGCACTCGCCGATCTGCTCGGTTCCACGCTCGCATCTCTTGCCGAAGACACGCTTCTGGCAGAATGACCGCGCGCCCCACGCTGGATCGCCCCCGACCCTCGACTGACGCACGCGACAGCTCCGCCATGGACGGAGTGGAACGCAGTGCTGGAACGCATACCGGATTTCGCAATGCTCCGCGCCACGCTGGAGAAGAACTTCCAGCGTGGCGAGAAGTAGCTCTCTTCACGAAACGACCAGATAGGATCATCGGCGCCGTTCCGCGTCTGGAAAATGCTCGTGGCGGGGATACCATAGTCCTGGCGGGGCGGTTCCAACGTCGGAGCCGCCCCGCGCCCGTTGGTGAGGGCGTCATGTCCGCGAACCTGCGCACGCCGCTGTATCAGTGGCACGTCGATCACAAGGCCCGCATGGTCCCGTTCGGCGGGTGGGAGATGCCCGTGCAGTATGCGGGCATCGCTCCCGAACACAAGGCCGTTCGCACCAGCGCCGGCCTCTTCGACATCTCGCACATGGCGCGCGTCAACGTCGGTGGTACCGACGCGCTGGCGCTGCTCGAAGAGGTCTTCACCAACTCCGTTGTCACGATGAAGGAAGGGCAAGTCCGCTACGGCCTCGTCTGCAACGAGAGTGGCGGCACGCTCGATGACATCCTTGTGTACCGGTGGAAGGACGGCTTCGCCGCCGTCATCAACGCAGGCAACCGTGAGAAGATCATCGCCTGGATGAAACAGCGATGCGGCTCGCGCAGTGTGACGTTCGAGGATGAGACACTCGACACGGCGATGATCGCCGTTCAGGGGCCGAAAGCGACCGAACTGGTCACGAGCCTCTTCAGCAACGATGCCACCGGGCTGAAGTATTACTACGCGATGCCGACGAAGTATCGCGGCGGGCCATGCGTTCTGAGCCGCACGGGCTACACCGGTGAGGACGGCTTCGAGGTGAGTGTACCGAAGGCGGCCGCCACGACGCTCTGGGAAGAGTTCTACGCGATGGGCGCGACGCCATGCGGGCTGGGAGCACGCGATACGCTACGACTTGAAGCCGGGATGCCGCTCTATGGCCACGAACTGACCGAGGCCATCAATCCGATCCAGGCCGGGCTGGGCTGGGCGGTGAAGCTCGACAAGGGCGACTTCGTGGGCCGACAGGCCCTCCAGCGTGCCACGGTCAACACGTCGCAATCTGTTCGCGTGGGATTAGAACTCGAGGGAAAGCGTGCCGCACGCGAAGGGTGCGCGATCAGCGCGAACGGTTCCGCAGCCGGCACTGTGACCAGCGGCAGCCTCTGCCCGTGGCTCGACAAGTCGCTGGCGATGGGCTACGTCGAACCTCAGTTTGCTGCGACGGGCACACGGTTACAGGTCGACGTTCGCGGTTCGCTGCTCGATTCAACCGTGGTGTCGCTACCGTTCTACAAACGGAAAAAGTAAGTTGCCGTCCCCAGGAGATTTCCATGTCCAACCCATCGAACCTGCGATACGCCTCCACGCACGAGTGGGCCAGGCGTGAGGGCGACATCGTCACCGTCGGGGTGACAGCGTTCGCCATCGAGCAACTTACCGAGCCGACGTATCTCGAACTCCCTGCGGTTGGCACTGCGCTGACGGCAGGTGACAAGTTCGGCATCATCGAGTCGTACAAGTCCACTTCCGATCTTTACGCTCCGGTAAGCGGTACCGTGGTGGAACGGAATGAATCACTGGTAGACGACCCTGCGACGAAGCGCAAGGGCGACCCGAAGCCCGTCAACGACGATGCTTTCGGCACGGGCTGGATGATGAGGATTCGCCTCGCCCCTGGCGCGTCGCTCGACCACCTGTTGACAGCCGAACAGTACGACGCCCAGCTCGCGTCGGAAGGGCACTGATCGTTCCGAAGATGCCAGGTGGACTCGCACGCACAGTCGGGCGGCAATCTGCCTGGCATACCAACAGCTTCCTGCACATGACTGCAACTCGCCCACCCGTCCGCGCATCGAACACCTGATAACTTGCAAGGGCTCCCATGCCTTACGTCCTCAACACACCCGAAGACCGGCAAGCCATGCTCGCCGCCATTGGTGTTTCGACAGTCGAAGAACTCTTCGCCAAGATTCCGCCTGAACTTCGGTTGAAGCGGCCTCTCGACATCCCGGCGGGGATGTCGGAAATGGAACTCCAGTCACACATGCATCGCATCCTGGCGAAGAACGAGTCGGCCACAGATGCGGTCTGTTTTCTCGGCGGCGGTGCTTACGACCACTTCATCCCCAGCGTGGTGGATGCCATCGCGGGGCGCAGCGAGTTCTACACCGCGTACACGCCGTATCAGGCAGAAGCCAGTCAGGGTACGCTCCAGGCGATCTTCGAGTATCAGTCGTTGATGTGCGTACTGACGGGGCTGGAGGTCGCCAACGCGAGTCTCTACGACGGTGGTTCCGCGTCAGCCGAAGCGATGCTCATGGCGCTGGGCATCACGAAGCGCGACGAGATCCTCGTTGCCGCAAGTGTCCACCCGGAATACCGGCAGGTAATCGACACCTACGCCGCCAACCTTCATTGCAAGGTGCGAACGCTCCCCACACCAGATGGCTTCCTCAATCCGGACGACGTGAAAGCCGCTGTGAGTGAAGCGACAGCGTGCGTGATCGTGCAATCACCGAATTTCTTCGGCCACCTCGAAGAGATGCAGGCCATCGGTGCGGCAGCGCACAAGGTCGGCGCCTTGTTCGTCGCGTCATTCGATCCCATCTGTGCAGGTGTGCTCAAGCGACCAGGCGACTATGGCGCGGACATCGCCATTGCGGAAGGGCAAGGGCTGGGCACGCCGTTGCAGTATGGCGGCCCATACCTTGGCATCCTCGCCTGCCGCAACGACCCACGCCTGGTGCGGAAGATTCCCGGACGACTCGTCGGCGAGACGACCGACCGTCACGGCAAACGTTGCTGGGTGCTGACCCTTCAGCCGCGCGAGCAACACATTGCGCGTGAGCGCGCGTCGAGCAACATCTGTACAAACCAGGGTCTCCTGGCGCTGCGGTCTGCAGTTTACCTGACGGCCCTCGGCCCGCAGGGTCTGCGCGAAACGGCGGAACTCTGTGTGCGCAAGTCGCACTATGCCGCAGAGCAACTGACGAAAGTGCCGGGTGTGTCGCTGCGGTTCACGAGGCCGTTCGTGAAGGAGTTCACGCTGAGGTTGCCGCGCGAACCGCAGGTGGTGCTGGCTCGGTTGCGGACCGCGGGCTTTCATGCTGGACTGCCGCTGGGCCGGTGGTACAAGGAACTCGCCGACTGCATCACAGTGGCAGTGACGGAACAGCGGACAAAGACCGAGATCGACAGCCTCGCCGCGGCGCTGAAGGAGTGCGTGTGAGTGGTGATGCCCTCCGCGGGGAATCGGGTCGAGATCGACCGACTTCACTCGGAAGTGCGTGGCGAGCGCGGTCGTGGGCGCTGCGGGAAGTAGGTTGGCCGACCGTTTGCCACTGTTCGCGATTCGCGTAACCCGGACGTCTCGCCCGTGGGGATTGACCTCCAGTCGGTACTCAATCGGAGTTCCAAGCGCGGGTGCGACCTGAGAGGAATGGTGCTTGATTGTCCTGGATCAAGACCCCGCTTCGAGGCGATTGAGATCCGTCGGCTCTGCCGATGAACCTGAGCATGACAGTTATGAATAACACACAATCTACTGAAGTTATCTTTGAACTTTCAACATCGGGACGACGGTGTCACATGTTACCCGCATGTGACGTACCTGTTCCTAAGTCGCTCCGCGACATGATTCCGCAAGATCAGCTTGCGGAGCAGGCGCCACCGTTGCCGGAGGTTGGTGAGATCGACTTGATCCGCCACTATACGAATCTCTCGGCGCGGAACATGAGCATCGACACGAACTTCTACCCGCTGGGATCGTGTACGATGAAGTACAACCCCAAGCGTCACGAGCGGTTGGCGACATTGCCCGGTTTTGCCAGTCTGCATCCACTCCAGGAAGACGAGACGACGCAAGGGATGCTCGAAATTCTCTTCGAGATGCAACAATATCTTGCGGAAATCAGTGGTCTTCCCGCCGTGTCGCTGCAACCGGCCGCCGGCGCGCAAGGGGAACTGACTGCGCTCTACGTTGCCGCGGCGTACTTTCGCGATAAGGGGGAAACGCATCGCAAAAAGGTACTCGTACCAGACTCTGCTCACGGCACGAACCCGGCCAGTGCCGCACTTGCAGGGTTCGATACGGTTACTGTCAAGAGTGGAGTGGATGGACTCGTTGATCTCAACGATCTGAAAGCCAAACTTGGTGATGATACAGCCGTGTTCATGATTACGAATCCGAACACGATCGGGCTCTTCGAGACGCAAATCAAAACCATTACGGACCTGCTTCATAGCAAGGGTGCGCTGGTCTATCTTGATGGCGCCAACATGAATGCGATCCTCGGCATCACTCGGCCGGGTGATTTTGGGGCAGATATGCAGCACTATAACATTCACAAAACATTTACTGGCCCCCACGGCGGCGGCGGGCCTGGTTCCGGCCCGATTGCAGTGCGTGACTTTCTTGCCTCATACCTCCCGGCGCCTGTTGTGGTGAAGCACGAGAATCACTTCCGGCTCAACTTCGACATGCCCAAATCGGTTGGCCGGGTGCGGAGTTTCTTCGGCAATGTTGGCATCCTGTTCCGCGGCTACTGCTACATCCGCACGCTTGGCCCCGATGGCCTCAAGCGTGTCAGCGAGAACGCGGTGCTCAACGCAAATTACCTGCGCACACGCGTTGCGTCCATCTTTGATATCCCCCATCCGGGTCCGTGTATGCATGAGTTTGTCGCCAGTGCGAAGGCACTCATCCGTGAGCGGAAACTCAAAGCGATGGACGTCTGCAAGCGACTTCTCGATTATGGTTTCCACGCGCCAACGGTCTACTTCCCACTCGTTGTGCCAGAAGCGCTCATGATGGAACCGACCGAGACGGAGAGCAAGGAAACGCTCGATTGCTTCGCTGATACACTTGCCCGGATCGTGCAGGAAGAACCGGATGTGGTACGGACTGCGCCACACACACAGATTGTCAGCCGACCGGATGAGGTGAAAGCCGCGAAGGAGCAGAAACTTCGGTGGACTCCCGCAAATGCCGGGAGTGTTCTGGCGAACCCGAGATAGTCCCCAGTTCCGTTCAGGAGAATGATCATGCCTGAGAGCAATGCCCCGCGAATGATCATTACCACGACCATGCAGGTCGAGGGCTATGAGGTGGTGGAATACCTCGGGGTTGTGCGCGGAATCGTGGTCCGTGCTACCTCCATTTCACAGGGTATTCGAGGGGCGTTCAAAAGCATCGTTGGTGGCAATGTCGCGGCCTATGAGGAAGTCTGCGAGGCCGCGCGATCCGATGCGTTCAAGAGAATGGCGCGACTGGCGAAAGAAATCGGAGCCGATGCCATCATCGGTATGGCCTATGATGCCACCGAGTTTTCGCAGGGCACCACGGAGGTACTGGCGTACGGCACCGCCGTATCACTGCGCCGTAAGGCGTCCGCCTGATCCGAAATCGGTGGAATCGGAGTCGCGCTGACGGCGCTTCTCGCCAGCGCGTCACGGAAATCATTTCGCGCAGTGGCCTGTATGTTCATCCGCAGTCTGAAAGCGTTCCAGGAACGCTTTCGACTTGCGTGCTGTGTTCACGGCGTCGTGGCTATGCCGGCTCAGTTCGACAGTGATGCCGCCGGTGTAGCTTGCAGTTCGCAACCCGGCGAAGACGTCGGCGAAGTCCACTTCCCCCTCGCCGAACATCAGGTGGTCGTGAATCCCGGCCCGCATGTCCTCGATGTGGACGTTCCACAGAACGTGCCCCCATTCTGTGAGGAACTTGCTGACGGGGAATTCGCGATTGCAGACGAGATGTCCCACGTCGATGGTCAGGCCGAACGCGGGGTGATTGACGCGGCTGTGCAGTTCCGCGAACTTCTCCATTGTGTCGATGAACATCCCTGGCTCTGGCTCGAACGCCAACCGCACGTTTCGCTCGGCCGCGTAGTCAGCGAGTCGTTTGCAGCCATCCACGAGCCGGTACATCAACTCGGACGGTGCGACTTCCCCGGCCGGTGTACCCGACCAGAAACTCACACACTCCGCGTGGAGTTGCTGGGCAATCTCGATACACTTCGTCAGAAAGTCGAAGCGCACTGTACGCTCATCCGACGTTGCGCTGAGAAGCGTGGGGGTGTGCTTGCGTCGTGTATCGAGTAGGAAGCGCGCGCCGGTTTCGATGATGCAGGCGAGGTGATGCCGCTGACACTGTTCCCGCACCGCCTCCGTGCGGCCTTGCAGGTTGGGAGCGAACGGGTCGAGATGGTGAACGTCGAGCGTGAGCGCGACCCCGCGGTAGCCAAGTTCTGCCATGATCGCGAGGGCATCTTCGAGTCGGTGGTGCGCGAAGCCGTTGGTGTTGTAGCCGAGGAACATGACCGCTCGCAAAACACAGGTCAGGGAACTGCTTCGAGAATCTCCACTTCCGGCACCTTCTTGCGAAGTTCCTCTTCCAGTGAGGTGATGACAGTCATGATACTTGCAGGACATCCCGCGCAGGCGCCCGTCAGCCGCACTGAAGCGATACCGTCGGCCACGTCGAGCACCTCGATCTCGGCGCCATCCAGCAAGAGTGCCGGGGCGATTTCTTTCTTCAGCGCGGTCTCGACACGCTCTTTCAGGCTCATTCTGATCCCCTTCCGCTAGGCGAGGGCTTGCCGGGCTTGCTCCACATCACGCTTCAGTTGTTCAATCAATTCACCCACGTCCGTGAATGGCCGTGTGTCGCGCAAGCGAGCGATGAACTCCACCTCCATCGACTGACCGTATACGTCGTTGGTGAAGTCGAGCAGGTGAATCTCGACCTTCTGCGCGTTCTCACCGAAGGTCGGATTTGGGCCGATGTTCGCGGCGGCGTGCCAGGTGCGGCCCTCAACCGTGGCGCGCACCGCGTAGACGCCGTTGCCTGGCAACACGGTTGGGATTCCACCGAGATTGGCGGTGGGGAAGCCGATCGTGCGGCCGCGCTTCGCCCCGGCGATCACCTCTCCCGCGATGCGATAATTTCGGCCGAGCAACTCCGCGGCGTGCGTCACCGCGCCCGACACGAGCGCGGCCCGCACACGGCTGCTCGACACAGGTTCGCCATCCCATCTGACTGACGACACCTCCTCGAACGCAATGCTTGCGTTGCGGCAAAGTTCGCGCAAGGTATGGGTGGTTCCGCTGCGTTTTCGGCCGAAGCAGAAGTTGAATCCCTCAACCACCGCCTTCGCCCCAAGCTGCCGCGCCAGCACGTCCTCGAAGAATGCCTCCGCACTGAGTGCGAGCAGTGCCGGGCTGGTTCGCAACACGGCAACGTGATTCACTCCCAGCGCGTTCAGCAGTTTCGCGCGCTGCGCGATTGTTGTCAGCGGGGGGCGTTCCGTGCCCGGATGTAGCACCTGATGCGGTGGCGGATCGAACGTCACGGCCACGGCCGGACCGTCAACTGCCTGTGCCTGTCGGATGCACGCCGCAATGAGCACCTGATGCCCGCGGTGTACGCCATCGAGGTTGCCGACAGTTACCCCTCCGCCACGCATTTCCTGCGGCGGATATTCATGCCATTCGAGGAACGCAATCGTCATGAAGGAATGATATGCGGCTTCGCGCGACCGTGTGGAAGTCGTGAGGTGGACCTACCAACATTGCGAAAGGAGCCCAACTCTGGCAAAATCATGCACGACAAGGCGACTCATAATCTGCCAACCACACCGAGGACACGCCCGTGGCCAAATCTGCTTCCACCTCACCCGCTCAACGTGCCGCCGAAATCCGCAAGCAGATTGATCATCACAACCACCTCTATTACGTCGAGGCCCGTACGGAGATCACCGATCGCGACTTCGACCGTCTGCTCCAGGAACTGATCGACCTGGAGAAGAAATACCCAGAGCTGGTAACGCCCGATAGCCCGACTCAGCGAGTCGGCGGCGCGCCGATTCCAGGCTTCGTGGAAGTCACGCACAAGGTTCCGATGCTCTCCATCGAGAACAGTTACGACGAGGCTGATTTGCGGAAGTTCGACGCCGACGTGCGCAAGGCCGTTGGCGCGAAGGCAGTGGTGGAGTACGTCGCGGAGTTGAAGATCGACGGCGTGTCGATGGCGATTACCTACGAGAATGGCCGGCTTGTCCAGGCCGTCACACGCGGCAGCGGCACTGTTGGCGCCGATGTCACACACAACATTCGCACCATTGCGGCCATTCCGCTGAAGCTGGATACACGCAACCCGCCGAGGCTCTTCGAGGTGCGCGGCGAAGTTTATATGACACGAGCCGAGCTTGCTCGGCTGAACCGGGAGCGCGTTGCGGCTGGCGAGAAAGCCTATGAGAACACGCGCAACACCGCCGCTGGTACACTCAAACTGCTCGACCCGAAGGAGTGCGCCAAACGCAAACTGAGCTTTTTTGCTTACGCGGTCGGTACGGTGGACGGGCTGACGATCAACACGCAGTCGGATCTCTTCGCGAAGCTCAAAGCGTTCGGCCTTCCGGTCAATGCTCATGCACAGACTTGTAAGAGCATCGACGAGGTCATCGCCTACTGCAAGGAGTGGGATACGAAACGCGGGGAGTTACCCTACGACACCGATGGCATCGTGATCAAGGTGAGCGACTGGTCGCAACGCGAAGTGGTGGGCTACACCGCGAAGGTGCCGAAGTGGACGAAGGCATTCAAGTATGAGGCCGAGCAGGGCATCTGCAAGCTCACCGGCGTGGAGTTCTCGATCGGCAAGTTCGGCGAACTGACACCTGTTGCGCTCTTCGATCCGCCCGTGCGACTCTCGAACACCAATGTTGGCCGCGCGAGCATGCACAACGCTTCGTGGGTCGAACAAATGGGTGTGCGTTACGGCGATACTGTGGTGGTCGAGAAGAAGGGCGAGATCATCCCGCAGGTCGTGAGTGTGGTACTGGAGAGCCGCACGGGCAAGGAGAAGCCGATCACCTGGCCGGAGAAGTGCCCGTTCTGCGGTGGTCCGGTGGTGAAAGAGGAATCGGCAACGAGCTACAACTTCATCTGCGATAATCCGGCGATGTGCCCCGGGCAGATCGGCAAGCGTATCGAAGGCTTCGCGCGGCGCACGCGAATGGATATCGAGGGGCTTGGCCGCGAGGTGGCCATTCAGCTTGTCGATTCCGGGCTGGTGCGATCGGTCGCAGACCTCTATCGGCTCCAGAAGAAGCAACTGCTGGCGCTGGAGAAGTTCGCCGACACCAAGGCTCAGAAACTGCTCGATGGCATCGCGGCGAGCAAGGAGCGTGGGCTGGCACGACTCGTCGCGGCACTGAGCATCTTTTCGATCGGCGAGGAAATGGCCGAGGCTCTTGCGGAAGAGATGGGGAGCCTTG
Source organism: uncultured Frigoriglobus sp. (assembly GCA_964422915.1). Taxonomy (GTDB): domain Bacteria; phylum Planctomycetota; class Planctomycetia; order Gemmatales; family Gemmataceae; genus Gemmata. The sequence goes on from CAYRDG010000018.1 coordinate 59,395, forward strand.
ATGCGATCGTGTCGGCCACGCCGGAAGAGATTGCCAGGACGAAGGGATTCGGCCCCAAGCGTGCGCAGTTCCTTCGTGAATACTTCGACAGTGAGACCGGGCGGAAGCTCGTTGCCGAGTTGAAGGAACTTGGCCTGAAGACGACGCAGGACAAGAAGGTCGCCCCGACTGGCGGGTTGCCGCTGGCGGGTAAGACCTTCGTGGTCACTGGCACGCTGGTGAACTTCAAGCGTGACGAGATTGAGGGCGTTATCAAACAGCACGGAGGCAAGCCAACGGGCAGCGTGTCGAAGAAGACCGATTTCCTCCTGCTTGGCACCGATCCTGGGAGCAAGCTGGCAAAGGCCCAGGAACTCGGTGTGAAAATCATTAACGAGGACGAGTTCCGCCGGATGATTGGCGCGCTGTGACCGATCACACGCACTGGGCGTGTCCATTCGTATGAAATCTCGGCCGTTTGCGAGCGAATACTTTACGGGGGCGTCGTTCCGCTGCTTGAGGAGTCGCCGTGTCACAATCGCTTTCTCGCGCCCAGGTGGTTGTGCTGGGTCTGGTTGTCGCCGCAGCGCTGGCACTGGGTGGTTATGGTGTCGCGCGTATTGCTCAGAAGCAGGGTCTTTGGGCCGAGTCGGTGGAGTTGACCGCTGGCTTTCCCGATGCACACGACATCACACCAGGCACACCGGTGCGCATCCGCGGTGTGGATGCGGGTCAGGTGGTCGCAGTGGAGTATCCCAATCACGACACGCCTGATGCGGAAGTCACTGTGCGAATGCGCCTGCGGGCGGAGTTCGCCGGGCGGCTCTATTCCGATGCCAGCGCACAAGTTCACAACAGCGGGCTACTCGGCTCGAAGGTCATCAGCATCCGCCCGGGCGATCCGACCAAGGGCGCGCTGTCTGGTGGGCGTGTTCGCGGCGTGAAGCCATTCGACATGGAAGAGGCCGTGGCCGAGGTGCGTGATCTCGCGAAGCAAGCGAAGGGGACTGCGGCCGAGGTGAAGGCACTGGCCAAGGACACCCGCGCCACTATTTCCAGCGCGAAGGGACTGATCGAGGAGGTGAAGAGCGGCAACGGTACACTCGCGAAACTCATCCGCGACGATGACTTGTACGAAGACACACGCAAACTTCTGGCTCGTACCGACAAAGCCGTGGGTGCCCTGGAGGGCGAGGTGACGTATCTGCATGGGTTCGTCACCGACGGACGCGCCACCCTCCGGTCGGTGAAACAGGGGAGCGACGCGCTGAAGAAGATGCCCATTGTGAGGAGCTACGTCGAGGACGCAGTGGCGGTCCTTGTGCGTCCGGCGATGCATCGCGACCGCTGGTCGTTCCAGTCGAAGGACCTGTTCGAACCAGGCACGGCGACTCTCAGCCACGCCGGGCAAGTTCACATGAACAACATGGCGAACATTCTGAAGTCAAGGAAAGTACCTGGGAGCGAGATCGCTGTGGCGGCGTTCTTCGACCCGACCGACACCAGCCAGACACCGGATGCGGCACTGGAACTGACCCGCGAGCAGGCAGAAATGGTGGTCGCGCATCTGAAGGCGTGCGGCGTTCATAAAATGAGTTGGGTGTACCGGCGCAAGGTCACGCCACTGGGGTTGGGGATGAACCCATCGCCCGTGGTGGAGGCGGAACATCTCCCGCCGTCGCGCCTTGAAGTGCTGCTGTTCACGCCCCGATAGGGCGGGCGGCGCACCCGAACAGGCTCCCAGCCTCCCAACGGAATGCCCGTGACAGCCGCCGCCGAAGCCACACCGCCTCTCTCTGCCGCCGACCGTGGCCGTGTCGCGCTGCTCTACTATTTCACGCGGCTCCAGATGCCGGCAGTGCGACTCTCCGAGTCCGCGTTTCTGTCGCATCTCGACCGTACCTTCCGCATCTTCCTCCCCAAGTCGCCCAACACCACCTGGGCCATTTACCTGGAGGGCTTGTACGCGGTCGACTGGCTCGTTGGTATCGGTTGCCTGGATGGGCAGAATCCCGCATGGGAGGCACTCTTCAACGCACGCACGGGCCGCAGCGACTGCCTCCTGGTCGATGCACTCCGCGCGCGTGCGGTGCGGCTTTACCCACGAGATGACGAGAAACAGGATACCTCAGTCACGGAGTTCTGGAGTAACCTCATCGCGCCCGAAAGTGAGGACTCGCTGCCCGTGCTGGCTCGCTACGATGGCCAGCGCCCGTTGACGCCCTGGCTCATCCGCGTCTTTCAGAACTGGCACCTCTCCAAGCTCCGGCAGTCGAACAATGTGACCTCGCTGCCCGACGACGAGATTGCGATGCCGATGGACCTGCCGCAAGCCGACGGCAGCACTCGCTGGCACGATAGCTTCAACTCCGCGGCCCGCGCATGGCTTGGCTCGCTCACCGACGATGAACGGCTCTTGCTGGGGCTGCGCTGGCGTTACCGCCTCAGTCAGCGTGAAGCCGCGAAACTCTTCAGCCTGAACGAAGGCACGCTCACTCGCCGCACAGACAAGCTCCGCGACCGCGCGCTGGAACAGATCGGTAGTCACCTACTTGCCGAGGGATGGACCGGCGACGACCTGGAGAACTTTGTGCTCACGGAACTTGGGTCGCTCCTGACCGACGACCCGCGACTGGGCGCCGACCAACTCAGCCGTCTCCTTGCCGCCAGGGGCAAGTCACTTCCGGCATCGGAGTCGTGACGTGGGAAACCTGAACACGCCCGCGTCCACTCAGCCAGACGCTTCGCCCATCGAGTCCGGACCTGTCCGACTGGACGAGGTGAACCGACTGTGGCAGCACGGGATGCACGAGGAACGCCTGTTCTACGATCGCTTGAACTATTTCTCCGCGATGCAGGTGGGGCTGCTGGGCGTGTTTGCCATTCTTTACAACAAGGAGCCGTCGCCAGCGGTGTTCATCCCGCTAACGGTGGGCGCACTGGCGTTCACATTGCTGTGGCTGCGGGTTCAGGTTCGACACTGGCGTTACTGTGTCCACGTCCATGTGTTGATACGGCAAGTCGTCCCGGAGTGTCGCCGGACAGTCGAGGCGTTTGCCGGACCAGGACGGAAGGACGGATTATCGATCTCGCATCCGCTGGCGTTCGCCGTACCACCGCTGTTCGCGGCGATGTGGGTGGCACTCTTCGCGTGGGTACTTGTTCGCCCCAGCGGCTGAAGCCCGCGATCTCGGAATGAACCTCATGCCTGATGAGACACCAAAGAAGAAGAAGAGGCCGTTCTGGCGGAAGCGTGTGCGGCGGTCCACTGCCGCAGGCGCGCATCAACCCGTGCTGCTAACGGAGGTGCTGGCTGCACTCGACCCGCAGCCAGGGCAGACCATCGTCGATTGTACGCTTGGCTTTGCGGGGCACTCGCTGGAGTTGCTCGGTCGCATCCGCCCGGACGGATTGCTCATCGCCACGGATCTCGATCCCGGGAACATTGAGCCGGCTCGCGCGAAGCTCGAATCGGCCGGTGGGCTGTTCGCATTGCACCACACGAACTTCGCCGGGTTGCAGGCCGCGCTTGCCGCCGAGGGGGTGATGCACGTTGACGGACTGCTCGCCGACCTTGGCATGTCGAGCATGCAGGTCGACGATCGCGACCGCGGCTTCTCCTTCATGCGAGACGGGCCACTCGATATGCGGATGGATCGCACACGCGGACGCACAGCCGCGGAGTTACTCAATACCCTTTCGCGTGAGGAACTGGCCGCGTGTTTCCGCGAACTCGGCGACGAAATGCAGGCCGAGGCAATCGCAGAAACTGTCGTGCGGCAGCGGTTCGAGAAGCCCATCGAGCGGACGAAAGAACTGCGTGAACTGATCGACCGTGCGGCCCCTGTCCGCATTGATCGCTCGCCCGGTGCACCGCCGGAACGCAAGCAGTTGCTTGGCCCGGCCACGCGCGTCTTCCAGGCGCTGCGAATCCTCACCAATCGCGAGCTTGCCAACCTTCAGCAACTCCTGCGCGTCATCCCCTCGATCCTGAAACCAGGTGGAGTGGCGGTGGTCATCAGCTTCCACAGCGGTGAAGATCGTCTGGTGAAGGCCGCGTTCCGCGACGGACAGCGTGCGGGTATTTTCTCAGCGATCAGCGACGACCCGGAGCGACCCACGTTCGAGGAACGGAAGGCGAATCCGCGTTCACGTTCTGCCAAGCTGCGCTGGGCACGCCGGGCCTGAGTGCGCGAATCGACGGACCATCCTTCCGGGATCAGCCTTGCGTTGCTTGCTCGGTCTCTCGGTTATTACTTCATCTGCGATTGCCTTCTCCACCGATTTGCCGGACGAACGGACGATCTTCCAGAGCATCTGGCACGGTGCAGTCCGTTCGCCAGGCGAGCGGACCGCATCGTGACGGAAGCCAGGGCTCAATCCTTCAGCGCGAACAGGCTCGCGACGTAATCCCAGTTGGCCACGTTGTACCAGGCATTCACGTAGTCACCGCGCTTGTTCTGGTACTTCAAGTAGTACGCGTGTTCCCACACATCCACGCCGAGCAGGACGTTGAGACCTGCGGTCACGGGGCTATCCTGATTCGGCGTCTTGACCACGGCCAGCGGCTTGGCTCCTGCTCCTTTCCCCTTCACCAGCCAGGCCCAGCCGCTGCCGAACTGCGTCCCGGCGGCGGTTGAGAACGCCTTCTTGAAGCCGTCGATGCTGCCGAAGCTGGCGTCGATGGCTTTCGCCAGCGCGCCCTTCGGTGGCGCGGCTTTCGGCGTCATCATCTGCCAGAACCAGGTGTGGTTGAGGTGGCCGCCGCCGTTGTTGCGCACCGCGGTCTGAATCTCCTTCGGCAACTTCTTGTAGTCGCGAACGACTTCGACGATGGGTTTCTTCAGCCACTCCGGTTGCCCAGCGAGTGCCTTGTTGAGGTTGGCGACGTAAGCGGCGTGGTGCTTGTCGTGGTGGATCTGCATCGTCCGCGCGTCGATATACGGCTCCAGTGCGTCGTAAGCATAAGGGAGCTTTGGCAGTGTGAAACCGGCAGGATCGGCAGCGCGAAGTATCGGCATCGCAGGGATTGTCAGCGCGGCGGCACTGGCGGCAGAGGTACGGAGCAGTTCGCGGCGGGTCAGCATGAGGAGGACTCCTGGTGGGTGCTGGGCGACGGAGGCGCGAAACGCAGAGACATGCTAACCGCACACGTCGCGAGAGGCTACCGACTTCCTCGCAGGATCGGCCGGAAGTCTGCTTTACGAGGAAACTGGCCAGTAATCGGGCAGCGGGGCCTCGACGGTGAGTTCCTGCTTCGTGAAGGGGTGCGTGAGTGTCAGCCGGCGCGCGTGGAGTGCGATGACGCGATCGCGCGGCAGTTCCGCAATCGGGCCGAAGCTGCGCGAACTTCCGTACGAAGCGTCGCCCAGCACAGCGTGGCCACGCCAGGCGGCCTGCACGCGGAGTTGGTGCATCCGACCCGTTAGCGGTGCAAGTTCCACATGCGTGATGCCGTCGAGCAGTTTCCGCACGCGGTATTCGAGCATTGCGAGCTTCGCGCCTGGTTCACCCTCTGCTGCATGTTCGGTGCGAGACTCTTCCTTCAGCTTTCGCATCCAGTCGTCCCACACTCCGACCTCAGGCGACACGACTCCTTCGACCAGTGCCCAGTAGACCTTGCGGATACTGTGCTCGGCGAACTGCGCGTGAACGCGCTGTGCAGCCTTCGTGTTGCGGGCGAAGCAGACGACACCGCTTACAGGCCGGTCGAGCCTGTGCGGCACACCAAGATACACACCCGCGGGCTTCGCGTACTTCTGCTTGATGTACGCCTTGGCTATCGCTTCCAGGTTCGGTACCCCTGGCGGCCCCTGCGTCAGGAGCGGCGCGGGCTTGTTCACGATGAGCAGGTGGTGGTCTTCGTACAGAATGTGGATCGCGGGCAATGGACTGCCCGCGAGGGCGTCTGGAGAGTGAGGGGGTTCGTCGGGTACGTTCACGGCGTTCCTTCATCAGATGGGCGTTTCGCGGCCCACTGGCTCACGCCGCGACGCGCGCCGGTAGCCCGCGGAATCGACGCGGGGCCGCGCCTGCGCCGCGGAGTTTGTTCTTCAGCACTTCAACGGCGCGCTGGAGTTGCTTGTCCACGAACGGTTTCGATTCGTCCACCAACGGCTTGCCGTTCTGCCCCTTCGGGATGGGTGCCTTTGGCGGCTTCGCGCCCACGGCCGAAGGCTTCCCTGCCACCCATTGCCGCTGGTAGAACTCCACGTCGAGCCGTAGCTTCTCTTCCTTGGTCACAGGTACGTCCACATCGGGCTTCACTCCCCACTCATTCGGTTTATCCTTCGGGGCCAGTCGCTTATCCATGTTCTGCCCGTTGGGTCGCCAGTATGTCTCGGTCGTCAACTTCACTGCGGCTTTCTGGTCGCCGAACTGGAGTCGGAGGAGTTTCTGGACGCTCCCTTTGCCGTATGACCGTTCGCCGACGACGATTGCCCGGCCGTCGTCCTGGAGTGAGGAAGCGACGATCTCGCTGGCGCTGGCGCTGCCGTCGTTCACCAGCACCACGATGGGGTGCCCGGTCAAGATTTCTTTCCCTGCATCGGCCTTGAACTCGCGCGTCTGTTCGGGTCGCCGGCCGCGTGTGCTGACGATCGGTTTTCCTTCTGGCAGGAAGAGATTCGCCACTTCGATTGCTTGTGTGAGCAGTCCGCCGGGATTGTCGCGGAGGTCGAGCACCAGTGCCTTGCCGCCGTTGCGTGCGATTTCTTCGACCGCGCCCTTCAATTCCGCCGCAGTGCGTTCGTTGAAGCCGATGAGACGGACGTAGCCAATGCCGGCGGCCTTGTCGAGGAACCAGTCCCACTTGCTCGGATCGTCGGCCAGGCGGTGAACACCGGCGACAGGGTGTTGCGCGATGCGGGCGCGTGTCAGTGTCGCTTGCTCGTCTGTGGGGTTGCGGCCGGCGCGGCGTAAGGTGAGTGTCACTTTCGTATCTGGTTCGCCAGCGATGAGTTTACGCGACTCGGATACCGTAAGCCCCTCGGTGGACTTGTCGCCCACCTTCACAATGAGATCGTCGGCAACGATCCCGGCTTCATAAGCCGGGGTGCCAGGAAAGAGCGACTCGACCTTGAGGAACTTCGTGGGCTTGTCGATGGTCAGGACGATGCCGACACCGCCATAGCTCCCCTCGCTGTCCGATTCGAACAGCTTGAGTTGTTCGGCGTTGAAGTACTGCGAGTGCGGATCGAGTTCGTGCAACCCGCCGTTGATCATGTTCTCGACGAGTTGTTGCTTCTCCTTGTCCGAGAGTGGGCGGTAGAAGTGCGTATCCACCTCGGCCAGCACGTCCACGAGTTGCCGGACACGCTGATACTCCGCGTCCGGTCGCGGCGCGCTGTAGCTGATGGCCAGCCCCAGTGCCACCAGCGCCGGGACGATCAACAGCCATGCGAGGTTCCGAAGCGGCATGGGGATTCCTTGTGTCTTCGTGGGCACCCAGTTCATCGGAGCAGGACACGGTTGACGCGCGTCGCGCCGCACCCGTGCGGTTGTGCCGATTATACTCGGCAATCGCTATTCGCGGGAGTCGACATCGCGCAGGGCTGCTCTCTTGTAAAGATTACTTCAAGCACATTTGCCCGCCCATCTTACGCCAGTTATGTTCGCGTTAGAGGCTTTGTAAAGTCTCCAGCTTGACGAGCGACAGACCGACGCGAGAACCCGCAATGTACAGCATCGTAATGATGGCCGCGCTCACCTCGGCGCCTGACACGCCCCAGTTCAATGGCTACTTCCGCGATCTCTTCAGTCGCAACGGCTGCAACGGCTGCAACGGCTGCAATGGCTGCTCCGGCGGAGTTCGCTACAGCGGCACTGGCTGCTGTGGTGGCACCTCGTATGCGGCACCGCGCAGTGGCTGCAACGGTTGCTGTGGCGGAACGGTCTTCGGCTGGGGGCTGGGCGATCGCGTGCGGCGCTGGTTCGAGCCGACGGGCTGTTGCGGCGGGACAAGTTACGCAGCGGGCTGTTGCGGCGGGACAAGTTACGCAGCGGGCTGTTGCGGCGGGATGAGCTACGCAGCGGGCTGTTGCGGCGGCTCTGCTTACTCGTGCTTCGGTGGTCCGACGCTCTCGTACACGCCGGTCTTCAACGGCGGTCTGGCGTGTCAAGGTGGATTGCCATACGCCGCGCCAGCGCCCGTATTCGAGACGCCGGGTCTGCCCACGGTTCCATACGCGGTGCCAACTCCGGCACCTGGCACGGTGGGGCTGAATCCGGCCAGCCACATTGCAGCCGTTCCGGTGTCGAACACACCGACGGCCCGCGCCACGGTGCTCGTGCGACTGCCCGCTGATGCGAAACTCTTCGCTGATGGCCGCGCGCTATCGCTCACAGGCCCCGAACGAAAGTTCGTCTCGCCGGCGCTGCCAACCACGCAGGAGTTCCTCTACCAGTTCCGGGCCGAGTACGAACGCAATGGCGAAACGCTCAGCGTGACGAAGAAGGTGGCAGTACGAGCCGGCGTGACGGTGAATGTGGAGTTCACCGATCTCACCGCGGTGCGGCCGTCGCACGAGGTGAACGGTCTCACCTCGTCGCTGAACAAGCACGAGGTGCCGGCCAAGCCTGTGGCTCGCGAGCCGATGAAGGAGGAACCGCAGATCGCGCCAGGCAAGCCCGCACTGAGCCAGTCGGCCGCGGACCGCGCGACAATTACTGTGAAACTGCCCGCGGGCGCCACTCTCTTAGTTGATGACCGCAGAAGCCCGTCGCTCGATCCCGTGCGATCATTCTCGACACCGCCGCTTCCGGCTGGTCGCGAGTTCGCATACCTCCTGAAAGCCGAGATCCTCCGCAACGGTCGTCCGGAGTCGTTGACGCAGAAGGTGCCGTTCCGTGCTGGCGAGCGTGTGATTGTGGATTTCACCTCGCTGGGCCAGTGAATCGAGTGTGAGGCGCATGCGGTCCTACACTCTCTCACAAATATAGTGTTCTTGCGTCCATATTCTGTCAAGGTGCGTAGCAGACTGGGTTGAAGCCAACGAGTCGCGATCACAAGAGAGTGAGGGTTGCCTCTACTCGTTTGCGATCGCGACTCGTTGGCTTCCGGTACTTCGATCGAGTGTGTTCATCACTGGGGCATTTCGGGCGTGTCGCGCCAGAGCCAGCGTAACGATTCTGGCAGAATCGCCCCGCCCTGTTTCCCGTTGTGAGCGCCTTCACCAAACGTAAACGAGTAGTCGTAGTCCATGAACCTCAGCGCCGCGGCCATCGACTGATTCGCCAGCGGCCAGCTTCCGTGCAAGTTATCGAGGTCATGTGAGCCGTCCTGCAGGAAGACGCGGATCGGCTTGCGTTCGGTCTTGCGGATGAGGCCAGGGTACACATCGCCGCCGCGAATGTTCGTGAAGCTCCCGACGTGCGAGAGAACCTTGCCGAAAAGGTCCGGGCGTTCCCATGCCGCCGTGAACGCGCAGATTCCGCCAGAACTGCTGCCGCCGATCGCACGGCCTGCCGCATCGTGGCGGAGCTTTACCGACTTCTCGACTTCGGGCAAGATTTCCTTTTCCAGGAAGCGAACATACTGGTCGGAGAGTGTATCGTATTCAAAGCTCCGGTTGCGGTCCCTTCCCTTTGCTTTGCCCGAGAACGTGCCCGGATTGACAAAGACGCCGACCGTCACTGGCATTTCTTTCTTGTGAATGAGATTGTCGAACACGACCGGCACGCGGAACGATCCCTTCTCGTTGACGTAGCTGCCGCCGTCCTGAAACACCATGACGCACGCGGGCTTCGATCCGTCGTACTGAGCGGGAACGTAGAGCCAGCAGTCGCGCGAGGTCCCTTCGTAAATCTTGCTCGTATTCCATTTGAACTGGGTAATCTTTCCTTTTGGCACGCCGTCGTGCCGTTTCGAGTCGGGACCGGGGGTGTAATCATCGAAGGCCGCGGCGTGCGGCGCAGGCGGCAGGAGTGCCGCACAGAGGCCGAGAAGCGCGGCGAGAGGGATCAATCGGCGCATCGGAGAAAGCCTTTCGGTTTGGCAGGCGGAAGCGATGGGCCAGAGCGTACCGCGCGCGTCGCGCAAGAGCAACGGGGTGACGCAAAGAGACACAGTGTGGCCGCCAGAAATTGTGCGAGGCGGGGGCTTTCGCCTCCCGCCTCGTATGCCAATGGCGTCGCGATTCGTGTTATCGTGGCTTCTTCGGCTTCCCTTCGCCCTTGTCCTTGTCCGGCTTTCGTGCGGTCAGTTCCTGCCCTGTGGGGCACTCCGAGAGCAGCGGGCACTTGGTGCAGTGCGGGTCCTTCTCCGTGCAAATCTCCCTGGCTTCCATGCTCATCAATTCGGTGAACTCCGGGCCGCGGGCTTTCGCGACAAGGTGTTCGATGCCGCCACGGAGGGCTTCCAGGTCGTCCGGGTCGACCTCATCCACCACGCCCAGACGCTGGAGGACGCGCACGGTTGGGCCGTCGAGCGGGATGGCGTGTCCGCCGAGCGAACGTTGCACCACCCACGCCACTGCGAAGTCGTTGACCTGTTTGAAACGCGCGATCTGCTTGGCAGCCTGTTTGAGGCCCTTCGCGTCGAGGTCCTTGGCGTTGAAGTATCGTGAGATTTGCTTGGCGGCGTGTTTGAGGCCCTTCTTCTCCATATCGCCGAGGTCGAAGGCGTAGTTCAGCTCGAAGACGGCTTGCAGCACACCAATGATCCAGCCGGCGCGAGGGCCGGATTGCGGCAGTGGGCGCAGCACGTCGGCGACTTCCTGTACGGTACTGACACGAACTTCATTCCAGTCGACGAACGCCTTTCGGAGCCGGCTATACGCCGCTTCGGCGTCGTCGGTGGTGCTTCCTTCGCGGCAGATGGCGAAGATGAGTTCTTCCAGCAGTGGGCGTGTTGACTCCTCCACAGCCGGCAGCGGGAACCTCTTCTTGAGGACCGTAATGGCGTGGTTGAGCAGTTGCTGTTTGTTCGTGATGGCCGGCATTGGGTTGGACTCCGTTTCCGCAAACAGACATTCCAGGTTGTCGGCACACGGCGTGCGCCAGGTATCTGGGAAGGCCTGTCTCAGTTCGTGGGGCGGTCCGTCGCTCCTTCGGCGGTCTCGGTATCGGATGCGTCGGCGGAAGCCTCGTTGCCGGCGATCTTCTGTCGATCGGCGGCAAGCTGTTCGTTCTCTTCGCGGATGATGCGAGCGATCTCGATGCTCTTCTTGACACCCTCATCGAGCACGAAGGTGACATGCGGGACGTAGCGCGAGGTGATCCGGTCGGCGATCTTGGTCTGGATGAAGCCCGCGGCGCTCTTGAGGCCATGCATCGTGAGTTGTTGCTCGCGCTCGCTGCCCATGATCGAGACGAAGACCTTCGCGTGCTGCAAGTCGGCAGTGACCTCTGCGCGCGTGACCGTGACACCCTTGACGCGTGGGTCTTTCAGATCGAACAGAATCGCGTTGGCCGCGGTCTCGCGGACCACTTCCGACACGCGTGCTAATCGGTGTGATTTCATTTCCGTTGAATGGAACCTGTTTCTTGAGATCGGGTCTGCGGTCGCCGTCGATTCGACGCGCTTGTGATTGTGGGGCGTTGTGTGTTCGAGTCTCGCTGCCGAAAGGCGGTTCGCCTCTACACCACTTCGTGACCCACGGTGATTTCCCCACCGAGGTATTCCGCGACCGGGTGGACTCGCAGCGCATCGGCAATCTTCTGGAGCGTGCCCTGGAGTGCGGCGTGCTCGAAGCCAACCGCGGCGAAACCGAGTGTCGCCACCTTCACATCGTCGTGGGTGTCCACCTCGGCAGCCGAGACGTTGAATGCGCCCTTCATGCGGTCCAGGACGCTGCGCACCACTTGCCGTTTGTCCTTCAGCGTTCGGCTCTCGCGAACCAGTAGCCGGGCTGTGAGAGTGCCAATGACCATGATGACCGGTGAAGCTCGCCCTTGCGGGCGAGTTTCGTTTAGAGCGTGCGATGCCGGATCTCGATCTTGAACGCCTCGATCACGTCATCGACCTTGATGTCGTCGTACCCCGTGATCTTCAGGCCGCACTCGAAGCCCTCGCGGACCTCGCGCACGTCGTCCTTGAATCGTTTGAGGCTGTCGAGACCAACGACTTTCTCCCCCTGTGGGAAGATCACGACGCCGCCGCGGATCAGCCGCACGCGCGCCGAGCGTTCGATGGCGCCGCTGGTGACGTAACAGCCGGCGATGGTGCCAACCTTCCCCACCTTGATGGCTTTGCGGACAACCGCGCGGCCGAGGTGGACGACCTCCTCGATGGGCTTGAGCCGGCCTTCGAGCGCCGCCTTCACGTCGTCCACGAGGTTGTAGATGATCTGGTATTCGTTGAGGCTGATGCCGCGTTCCTCGGCTAGTTTCAGTGCCGCATCGTCGGAGGTCACGTTGAAGCCGACGATGAGCGTATCTTCCGGGCTGGTGAGTGCCAGTGTCACGTCGGCCTCGGTGATGGCACCGATGCCAGCGTGCAACACGCGGGTGGTCACTTCCTCGTGCGTCAGTTTCTCCAGTTCCTTGCGGATGGCTTCCACCGAACCGCGAGCCTCGGCCTTGAGGATCACCTTCAACTCGGTGATCTTCAGTTTGCTCTTGGCGGCGGAGAACGCTTCCAGGTCTTGCACCTTGACCGACTTGAGGAGCTTTTCCTCGCGGTCTTTCTTCTCACGGGCCTCGGCGATTTCCTTGGCTCGCGTCAGTTCGTCCACGGCATAGAACGGATCGTCGGCATTGGGAACGGCACCCAGACCGGTGATGCGCACAGGCGCGCTTGGTCCAGCCTCGTCGATGGGTCGACCCAGGTCGTTGTACATGGCGCGGACGCGGCCGAACGTCGCTCCGCAGAGCACGATATCGCCGACGTGGAGCGTACCCTGTTGAACGAGCAGCGTTGTGGTCACGCCCTCGTCGGCGGTCATGTAGGCTTCCAGGCAGGTGCCAGTCGCGGCGCGGTCGGGGTCGGCCTGGAGTTTCTCGGCGAGGTTGAACTCGGCTTCGAGTGAGATGGCTGTCAGGAGTTCGTCGATACCCTGGCCGGTCACGGCGCTGGTCTCGACGAACTGGATGTCGCCGCCCATGTTGTCGGGCAGAAGTTCCAGCCCGTAGAGTTGCCGACGGGTCCGGTCGATGTTGGCGTTGGGCGCATCGACCTTGTTGATGGCAACGATGATGCGAACACCAGCGGCGCGGGCGTGGCTGACGGCTTCTTCCGTCTGGGGCATGACGCCGTCGGTGGCCGCGACCACGATCACCGCGATATCGGTGACATTGGCGCCACGGGCGCGCATCTTGGTGAAGGCCTCGTGGCCGGGCGTATCGAGGAATGTAATTTTCTTTTCGAGCAGTTCCTCGCTGGGGTCGTCTGGGTTGACGACCTTGTGTGTGACAGACCAGGCGCGAATCACCTGCGTGATGCCGCCGATTTCGCCTTCGGCGACGTTGGACCGCCGAATCTTGTCGAGCAGGCTCGTCTTGCCGTGGTCGACGTGGCCCATGATCGTGACGATCGGTGGGCGTGGCCGGAGCTTTTCGGGATCGACCTCGCGTTCCTGCCGCTCGAACTCCTCGATGAGGATTTCTTCGGCGGTCTTCTGGCGTTTCGGCACCAGCTCGATGTTCTTCTCGATGGCGATGAGCGAGGCCGTGTCGAAATCAATGGGAGCGTTGATCGAGTAGAGCTGGTTGGTTTCCTTCAGGAGCCGCTTGGAAAGCTCGCCGACCTTCATGCCGATGGTTTCGGAGAGGCTCCGTACCGTGATCGGGATGTTGATCTCGATTTTCCCTTCCTTCTTCACCTCTTGCTGTTGCTGACGGCGCCGGAGCTTGCCCAGAAGGGCGGCACGCGGGCCGCGTCGTGATCCCCACTGCTGTTCGACAACTTCGACGCCGCCGGCTCCGATGATGACCGAGCCTCGGTCCACGCGTGGGCCGCCAGTCTGCCGACCCCGGTCTCCGCCAACGCGGCCCTTGTGGCGCTGGTCGCGGCCAATGACGCCGGTCTTCTTCTTCTCGTCTTCCTCTTCACCTTCGCTGCCACGAGCCGGGCCGCCAGGGCCGCGTGCGGGGCCACTGGGGCGTGCGGGGCCATCACTGGTCTTGCTCGGCGTACCGGCACCTGCCGGAGTGCGTTGAATCTCGTTGATCGAAATCTTCTGACCGCGCGCGCTGGCGGCGCGGAGCCGTTCGATCATCTCAGGGGTGAGCTTGACCGACTGGCCAGTTCCCGTCTTGGCGGGCGCGTTGGGGCGACCAGGGGCACCGGGCCGCGCGCCGGGTGGCGTGCCGCCTGCGGCACCAGGTGGTCCACTGCTGGGACCACGAGGCGGACTGCCGGGGCCGCGCGAGGGGCCGCTGGGAGGTGGCGCCTGATTGCTGGACGTCCGGCCGGGCGCGATGAACTTCGGCGGCGCGACTTGCGGCGGCTTGAGGACTGTGGGGCGTGAGGGCTGGCCCGCGCCGGGCGGGATGACGTTCGGCGGCGGTCCCTTCGGCGCCGGTGGTGCCGGAGGAGGCGACTTCGGCTGCTGGGCTGCGGGAGTCGGCGGCTGAGCGGGCGTCACCGGAGCGGCCGGTGGTGTGGCAGGTGGGGTTGCCGCTGCGGGCGGTGTTGGCGTGGCAGTGCCAGGGTTCGAGCCACTGGGTGGCCGAACGGGCGTGGCGGGTGTCGGGCGGCCGCCGAGGTTCAGGTTCCGCATCCCTGAACCACCGAGCGAGGGGATGACATTGCGCGGCGGAGTTGGCGACGCTGGTTGCGGTTCCGCGGGTGTGGACGGTTCGGGAGCCGCTGGCAATTCGGGTGCGGCAGGCTCAGCCACGGCGGCGGTAGCTGTCGGGGCGACCTCTTCCACTTCGGGTGTGGAGGGCGCGACTGGCTCGGGCGGTGCAACAGTCGGGGTGGCGGGCGGGGCCGACTCCGTGGGCCGGCTGGCCGGTTTCGGGGGGGCTTTGATCGTGTGGATGGGTTTGCCGAGTGCGGTGGGGGGTGGGATGACGGACTTCGGGGGTTGACCAGGGGTGGCTGGGGTGGGGTGGCTGCCGCCGGCGCGCGGGCCTTTCTTGGTGCGTTCCTTCAGCGCCTCGGCCTGATCCGGTTCCAGACCGTTGAGCTGGTTGGTGATCCCGGAGAATCCCAGCTCCTTGCAGTAGTCGAGGAGTACCTTGCTCTCGACATTCAGTTCTTTCGCCAGGTTAAAAACCCGGACTTTCTTCTCTTTCGTCTGCGGATTCGACAAGCGGAACTCCTCTGGGGGTGCTCCGAACAGCCCCCGAAACCACCCCGCGCCGCGGGTATGCCGGCCCGACCGATCTCGCCCCGAGTGTGTTATATTCTAATCCCGCCGGTTTCCCAGAAAAGAGCATCTGTGACATTGTGGAATGCAGATTGCGGAGGAGAAAACAGAGGAATGACCTTCTTGTTTTCCCGCCCGCCATTCGCACGCGACAATCCACAGGCGTATTACTCCGGGGTCGGCTCGGTCGCGTCGGAGTTCGCGCCAGCCGGTTCGGTCGCCTCATTCGTACTGGACACGGCGGCCACCTCGTCGGGTTCGCTCCCGGCGGCCGATTCCCCATCTTCGACCGTTTCTGCAGCCGCATCGACGTTCTCCACCACGAGAACTTCGGTTGTGGCTTCGCCTTCCAGCGCGGCGGCGGCAGCGGCTTCAGCCTCGGCCTGGATTGCTTCGAGTCGGGCCTGCTCGGCGGCTTCCTCGGCCTGCCGGCGCTCCTCCTCGACGCTCTTTTCCATCATGTCCGCGTATTCTTCCGCATACATGACGACTTCATCCGCCTCGGGTTCGGGCAGCGCCGTGAACTCCGCCAGCCCTGCGGCATCGGTCATGGTGATGTCGTTGTACGAGAGGAAGCCTTCCTCAATGAGCGAGTTGGTCAGTTCGGGTGACGCATGTGGAAGCTGGCCGAACCAGCGCTCGGCCCGTTCCAGGGCCTCTGCCAGTTCGTCGTGCGTCATGATCTCGATGTCCCAGCCAACGAGCTTGCTCGCCAGCCGGACGTTCTGCCCGCGCCGGCCGATGGCCAGGGAGAGCTGGTCATCGGTAACGAGGACGATGGCTCGTCCCAGTCGCGGGTAAGTGAAGACGTCGGAAATCTGTGCTGGCTGAAGCGCGTTGGGAATGAGCACCTGCAGTGCGTCGTTCCAGCGAACGATGTCGATCCGTTCGCCGTTGAGTTCTTCGATGACGTTCTTGATGCGGCTGCCGCGAACGCCGACGCAGGCGCCGACCGCGTCAACCTTCAGGTCGATCGAAGTGACGGCGACCTTCGAGCGGTAACCGGCCTCGCGAGCCACGGCGCGGATGTCGATGATCCGTTCCTCGATCTCCGGGATTTCCTCCTCGAAGAGTGCTTTGACGAACTCCGGGTGCGCTCGCGACAGCACCACCTTGACGCGATGCCCCTGCTTGCGGACCTCCAGGATGATCGCCTTGACTCGCTCGCCGACGTGGTGCGTCTCGCCTGGGATTTGCTCGCTGCGCGGCAGGAGTGCTTCCGTCTTGCCGAGCGAGACGATGGCAGTGCCGGCATCGACGCGCGTGACAGTACCAACAAGCAGTTCGTACTTCTTGCCAGTGAACTCGTTGAAGACGGTATCGGATTCGGCCTCGCGGATCTTCTGAATGATCATCTGCTTGGCCGACTGAGCGGCGATGCGCCCGAGCGTTTCGGGGTCGAGTTCCTGCTCGCCATACCGAGCGACGATGTGTCCGGTGGCCTCGTCGATGCTGACGAAGACACCTTCCTCGACGTTGAAGTGCCGCATCGCAGCAACCTCAATGGCGGAGGCGATGCCCTTGAAGATGGTTTCCTTCGAGATTTTCCGCTCCTCGTGGAGGGTGTCCACGAGTTTGAGGATCGCCTCGCCGGGGTTCTTCTCCTTCTTGTGCTCGTCCCGCTTGATCGCCATGCTCACCGCCCTCAATCGTGGGACAGGCTTCTCGCCTGTCGGTCGCCAGCCGGTAAACACTGACACCGGCCTGGGGTTCCGCCACGCCGCGGGAGCCGGATGGCGAGTCGTGCGGCCATCGCAGCCGCAGGAATCGCGACCCGACACCCCGACGCGGGCGGCCCGAAGCCGGTGCATCGTTGGTGTGGTTGTCGAAAGTATTGTTGCGCCCACAACAGGCGGAAGCAAGAGGGAGCGCAAAATTCTTTGCCAGATGCCACCTCGGCCATCTGGAGCCGTTAGCCCTCAGGTGTTGGGTGATGGCTGATCGCTGACAGCCACTCGCTGATCGCTAACGGCTCCAGATGGCCGAGGTGGCTTCCACTCTACAATTGTGGGGCGAGGCTGACTATCAAGATAAGTATTACCACGAGATTTGCAGAATGGAACTGACAGAAACGCCATCGGCCGAGCAGTTGGAGACGTTCCCGAACCCGCGGCCGGAGCGCGCGTTCACCGTCGAGATCGTCTGCCCGGAGTTCACGAGCGTCTGCCCCAAGACCGGCCAGCCGGACTTCGGCACGCTCACATTTCTCTACACGCCTGGTGCGTTGTGCGTCGAGTTGAAGTCGCTGAAGTTGTACCTTCAGCGATTCCGCAATCAGGGGATATTCTACGAGGATGTGACGAACCGCATCCTCGACGACTTCGTGGCCGTCTGCAAGCCGGTGCGGTGCAAGCTGGTCTCGGTGTGGACGCCACGCGGCGGCATCACGACTTCCGTGACGTGTGAATACACGGCAGCCACTGGCAGTCAGGCCGGTGGTTGCTGAGCCGCGGAATGGCCAGTGGCCGTGTCACTCGACGACGATGGCGTTCTCAAGACGCGCATGCGGGAGCGCCTCGCGGGCGCCCTGCTGGGCCAGTTGCTTGACGTGGAAGCTGGTCGCGCGGCCACGGAGGACGACACTTTCACCTGAGCTGCCAACCTCGACAACGAGATTTCGGACGCGGCGACCCGTTCGCTCCGCGATTCTTTCCGTCACAACTTCGATCAATTGCATTGGGAGTGAGCTCATAAGAACCGGCGTCGTAGGAGCTTGCCAGTGAACCAGGCATCTGGTTCCGGTTCCTGCCGCGCCTGACATCACGAGTGCGGTGGTCCAGATGCCTGTGAATGTACTGCAAACTTCAGGCCCGAACGCTCCGCTCGAGCCAAAACTTATTCTCTTGCGAGGCTCGCGGCCACTTTTTGACGAGGAATTGCGGACTCGTGTGGCGGCTGGCGCTCGCTGCGTGCGCTTCGAGTATTGCTTTTCGATGCTCTTTGTCACGGTCCGGCGGCAGTCGCCGGTTTATCTCACGCATTCCTGGCAAGAGAGGTATCTGCGCGGCCTCGGGTTCAGCCTGCTGGCGATTTTGTTGGGGCTGTGGGGCGTACCCTGGGGGCCGCTCTGGTCCCTGTGGGCATTCTGGGTCAATATCACCGGGGGTGTCGACTCCACGGCGGAAGTTCTTGCCGACCTCGATGCAAGAATGCCTGGTGCAACCCTAACAGATACCCCAGATGCGCAGCAGGCTGCGCGAAATGGGGACCGGCCACCGACATGATGGCGCCGTACTCGCGGTGTCGTTCTGGCACGGCGGGCTTAGAATGGGCCTCGGACCGGCTTGCCGAGGCCGGATCGCTCGCTCTCATTCCTACAGAAGAGGCATCGTGACCCGCGTCGCTCTTCTCGCCGTTGTCGTTCTCGCATTCATCACTGCGACAGACAGCGTGGCGTTTCTCTATCACCCCGAGGATCGCAGTGGGGCTGTGCCAGTGGGTGAGAAGGGGGAGCCGACGCCACTGCCGTTCGAGGAACTGCGCCGCCGCCGGCTGGAACTGCGCAACGCCGCCAACCCAGACTGGCCTCTCGTTGCCCTCAACCCGCAGACCAGGCAGCCGCTAATCGATCCGAAATCGAAACAGCCAAAGCTGAGCGACCGTGGCCGCCTGGAACACCGTATCGCCGTTGAGCGAAAGAAGTCGAACCGTACCCAGTCGCAGACCGTTGCCCTGGCGGTCGATCTGCTCCGCTTCGGCAGGGCAGACGAGGCCGCGGGAGTACTTCGTGAGGAGCGGCGCGGCTACCTTCCGAACGTCACACTGGCACATGTTGCCATCGCGCAGGACTCGCGCGATCGACCAGGCTGGTCGCGCGCCTTCACGTATCTCGACATCGCCAGCGAGGAGCAACCTCCGAAGTCGCTCCCAGGTATGTCGCCGCAGCAACTCGCGTGGGAACTCACGCTCGATCGCGGTCCGCTCATGAAACTCGTGCGGCTCCGCTGGAACGAGGCGAAGGGGCAGAAGCCGCCGATCGAGGATGAACTTCCCGATGCGATCTGGCCGGTGAAGTGGGTCAATGACGCCGGGCAGTATGAACCTGGCAAGCTGGCGGCCGCGGAGAAGGCGAAACTCCCTGGTGGCGACTTCACCGAGGCCATCGCCACCGTACAGCAACTGGTACTCTGGTTCCCGTTCGACACCCGGCTTTACTGGTTGCTCGGTGAGTTGTACGCGGGCAAAGGTGACTTCGACGCGGCGAAGAAGATCATGGACGAATGCGTCAACACGGGCCACTTCAGTAACCGAAAGGTGCTGATGCAGCATCGCGAGGCGATCACGAAGGCCGCGGAAGCTGCCGCGGAGTTGAGCGCAACGCCAGACGGGGATACGCCGCCAGCGGTGCCGTTCTCATTCGGCGCGGTGTGGCTTTACTTCGGCGCGGTGGGGTTGATCGCGCTCTTCGCAATGGTTCGCGCGATCCTGAAACGCCGGAGGAACGTGCCGTGATTCGGGGCTGATCGAGTATCGCGCGATGGTCCCCGCGAGGCTTGGGCCGATCCCTGGCACGCGTTCCAGCGTCCGGGTGTCGCCCTTGGCGACGATCTCGGCCACCTCGCGCGGCAGGCCCATCACGGCCATCGCCGCGGTGCGGAAAGCCCGCACGCGGTAAAGGTTGTTTCCCATACGGGCCAGTTCGCTGGCATGCCGGCGGAGTTTCTGAGCGATTTCCTGATTCGATAGTGTCATGCCGCACCTCCTGCTATTCTTTTTGACAGGAGATACGGCCGTACACAATGTCGGTTGTTCCGGATTATGGTCAGCGGATCCAACGGGCAGAGGTCGTGATTCCCCAGCCCGTTCACGCAGCCGTATCCCGAAACAGATGGAGGGCAAGGATGGCCGGATTCCGAATGCACATCACGGTTTCCAGCGCGGTGGGTGTGGTGTATGGTGCGGCGGCCGTGCAACCGATGGGATTCAGCACGGAGGCGGCGCTTCTGGCAGCAGGTGTCACCGGGGTAGGAGGAATGCTCCCCGATCTCGACCATCAGGCGGGTCGCCCGGTGCGCGAGATGTTCGGACTGGCCGCGGTGATCGTGCCGATGATGTTCGCCCACCGGTTGCGGCACGCGGGCGTCTCGCCGGAGGGCGTGATGGCCACCTTCCTCTTCGGCTACCTTCTCGTGCGTTACGTGGCGGTGGACATCTTCAAGCGATTCACGGTCCATCGTGGCATGTACCACAGCATCCCGGCGATGTTCGTTGCCGGGCTATGCGTCTACCTCGCCTACCACAGTGGCGATCGTTCCATCCGCATCTTGTTGGCGGGCGGCGTGATGCTCGGTTTCCTGTCGCACCTTGTGCTGGACGAAATCTACTCGGTGGGCTGGGATGGGCTGAAACCCAAGTTGAAGTCATCGGCGGGTAGCGCGGTGAAGTTCGTGTCGTCGTCGGTACCGGCGACGGCGACCTGCTATGTGTTGCTCGGCGGATTGCTTTACCTCGCATACCTCGACTACACGAGGAACGGCGGGTAACGGACCCAGGCACATCCGGATCGGCCGCGATCCGACCAGCCTTACTTCTGATAGATCGGCAGGTAGTGCGTTGGCACGCTGAGGATGAGTACGGCGATAGCGGTTTGGTAGTTGGGGCCGTATCCTGCTTCCCGGCGCGGATCGTACCACTCGCCGCCAGTTCGCTGATAGCCTGGTGCCAGCAGTTTGTCGCGCATCCGCTTGTAGTACTTCTCCCACTTCTCGCCGCCGACCTGGTTCATCGCGTGACAGGCGTAGTAATGGCCGTACCAGTAATGGCCGCGGTCGTCGCCGGCACGTTCCATGTATTCCACCGCGTGATTGATCTCATCGCTGTCGTACTTGCCGCAGAGTTGCAGAACGCAAACGCCAGCGGCCGTGCGTGCGTAACCGGCTCCGGCCGAGTACGGCTGGTAGCGGTAGCCGCCGGAACGCTTGTCGTAGCAACGGTTGACATACTTGATGGCGTCGTCCATCGTCTTGTCCGGCACCTGGATGCCGGCGTCCTTCGCTCCGCGAAGTGCCATCACTTGCATGATCGTTACCGAGATGTCCGCGTCGGTGGGCGACGGATTGTAACGCCAGCCGCCTTCGTGGTTCTGCGTCTTGATGATCAATTCAATGGCGCGCTTGGTCACCTTCTTCACGTCTTCGTCACCGGTCATGCCGTAAGCCTGCGTCAGCGCGAGAGTCGCCATCCCGTGGCAGTACATGTTGCCGCCGCGCGGTCCAACGAGGTAGCCGTCTTCGCGTGCTGTTGAACAGAGGTAACGGATGCCCTTGGCCACTGCCTTGCCGTGATCGCCCTGGTTGGGCATGTGGCCATTGGCCATGAAGGCCAGAAGCACGAAACCCGTGATGGCGGTGTTGCCCCAGGCGCCGTCGTTCTCTTGCCGGTCGGCGAGGTATTTCAGCGCCTTGGCCACCGCCTTCTTCGTGGCGTCGTCCATTTTCACGTTGTCCTTGGGGACAACGCCCATCGGCTTCTCACCCTCTGCCGGTGGCTGTGCGGTGCTGGGAGTGGCGAACACACCGACCAGCGCAGCGGTCAGCACCGTTGTGAAGAGAACTCGCATGACTGACTCCTTCCTGCAGAACGAGCCGGAAGTGTCAGCCTTGTGTCGCTGACGCTTCCGGCTCGTCGAGACCGATGCCGGCTCACTTGCCCGGCGCGGGCGGAGTGGTGGACGACTTACCGTTCTTGATGTTGATGTTGTACTGCTTGATCAATTCGCGGAATTCGGCGGGGAACTGCGTGCCTCCGGCCTGCTGCACCTTGTCGCGTTCCTTGCCGCGCATCTTGACGAAGCGGCCATCACCAGTGACGAGATTGCCGGAAGACGCCGCATTCTTGAGCTTCTCGCCGCCCTGCATGTCGCCCTCGCCTCGCCCCTTGTCCTGAGACTGCTGAGCGTTGTTCCCCATCCCCATTCCCATCTGTCCCATCCCCATTCCCATCTGTCCCATTCCCATTCCCATCTGTCCCATTCCCATTCCCATCTGTCCCATTCCCATCTGTCCCATGCCGGCCATTGCTGACTGATTCATGCCTGGCTGCGCGCCAGGCTGACCCTGCGCCATGGCGGCCTGGTTGAGTGCGTCGAGAGCCTGCTGGAGATTCTGGGCGGCCTGTTGTTGATTCATTCCGGCCTGGCCTGTCTGACCTTGCTGGAGTTGCTGTCCGGCCTGCTGGAGTTGCTGTCCGGCCTGCTGCAACTGATCCTGTACGGCCATCGGTGCGTTGGCCTGGGCCTGCTGAAGCGCCGCTTGCGCCGCAGCATTGGCCTGCTGCGACTGCTGAAGCGCCTTGGTCGCTTCGAGTACCTTCTTCTGCTGCTGGGCAATCATTCCCTTCTCACCTTGCGGCATACCTTTTTCGCCCATTCCCTTCTCACCTTGCGGCATTCCTTTTTCGCCCATGCTTTTCTCGCCTTGCGGCATTCCTTTTTCGCCCATGCCCATCGGTTGCTCGGCGGCCTTGTTCAACTCCTCCAGCGCCTTTTCCTGCTTCTGAACGGCCTGAGGCAGGTCGCCTTTTTCGAGAGCCTGGGCGGCCTCGTCGGCGGCCTTCGCAGCGTCAGGGAGTTTCTTCTCGGCAGCCTGTTTCGCGATCTCCTTCTGAAGCTTGGCGAGGTCTTTCTCCGCCTGCTGCTTGGGATCGTTCATGTTGGCCTGCTGCATCCCCTTCTCGCCCTGCATTGGCTGCTGCGGGTTGACGGCCATGTCGGCCATTTTGGCCTGTTGTTCGGCCATTTTAGCCTGTTCGATGGCCTTCGCGAGTTGCTGCGCGGCCTGTTGAGGATCGACCTTGTTGGGCTGGAGCGCGGCCTGATCCGCGGCCTCCTGACCCTTCTTCTGGTCGATCTCCTTCTGAACGTCCTTCGCGGCCTCGGCGAGTTTTTCGGCGGCCTGCTTGGCCTTCTCCCCGCCCATCATGGGCATGTTCATCGCAAGATCGTTCTTCGCGCCTTCCTGCTTTTTGTTCGCTTCATCGACCTTCTTGGCGGCTTCAGGCGCGGCCTGTTCGAGTTCCTTGCCCACGTCTTTTGTGGGTGGCGTGAGGTCGTCCTGCTTCTTGGCGATGTCGCCGGTTTCAGGCTTCTTGGGGTCGGCCGCGGCCTTCTCGGCGTCCTTCGCGACTTCTTTTTCGTTCTTCGCGAGCTCCTCCAGTTTCCCCTTGAGGTCTTCGAGTTTGGCGATCTCGGCGCGCCGCTCCTCGATGGCCTTCGCCTGTTTCTCCAGCGCTTCCTTGGCCTTTTCCAGTTCCTTCACTGCTTGCTGCTGGTCGGGCTTGGCGTCGTTGGGTTGCTTGTTGTCGAGTTTGTTGGCAGCCTGTTTCTGGGCATCGAGTGCCTTGTCGAGCGCTTGCTTGGCTTCGCTGTTGGGTGGAAGCGGTGTCTTGCGAAGGTCGTCGGTCTTCTGGGCCACGTCCTTCTGAGATTTGGCGGCATCGGGAGTCCGTTCGGGACGTTCGGCCGCCTTCGCGGTCTGCTTGTTGGTTTCCTTCTGCTCCTTGATGATCTTGTCGAGTTGTTCGGCGGCCTGCTGAGTGGCGGCCAGTGGATCGGTCTTGGCCAGTTCGGCCGCAGCGATCTGTCGTTCGAGTTCGTCCTTGGCGGCCTTCAGCGCCTCGAGTGCCTTTTCTTCAGGTTCGCGCGCGCCGGCGATGTCGCGATCCTGGAGTTTGTCCTCAGCCTTCCACTGCTGCGTCTCGGCGGGCTTGAGTTTTTCGGCGGCCTCTGGAGACACCTGCTCAGCGGCCTTGCGCGCGTCGCGCGTGGCGAACTCGGCCTTCGTTTGCTGATTCTGAAGTTCCGTGGCGCGGGCTGCTTTCGGATCGACGCCGCGAGGCGTTTTCACTTCGGGGTTCTTCTCGGCGGTATCGTTGTTGACTTTTGTCTGGGCGTCGATGGCCTTCTCGACCTGCCCCTTGGCGGCCTTGAGTGCCTCGATCTTGTCGCCCGGCGGGGTGCGCAGTGCCGCGGCCAGGTCCTTCAGTTCCTTCGCGTGACGACGCATCCGTTCACCCGAATTGATGAAGTTGCCGCGACGCAGCGAACCGATGGTCTCTGGCATATCGGCGGCGAGTCGCTTGCCACGAGCCAGTGCATCGGCGTTCTGGACGCGCACGAGTTGCTCCGGTGTGAGCATCTTCTCGTCGGCCAGGCGTTTCACCTGCTTGAAGACGGCCAGCACTTCGGTATGGAGATCGGTCTGCTCGTTGGCCAGTTCGTCGCGATCGTCGATGATGCCACGTCGGCCGCGCGGCAGGAGATTGGTGGTGTTCGCCTCGGTGATGAGCTTGATCTGTTTCTCCGCGGCGCGTTCGAGTCGGTCGGCGGCCTCGTCGAGGTTCTTGATGATGTCGAGCTGGCCGAGCATGACCTTCAGTTGCTGCACAATCTGGAGATGCTTTTCGTATGCGGCCTTCTGCTCCGTGGTGGCAGCCTTCGCGTCTGGTGCCTTGACAGCCTTCTCGAGATGCTCCAGGACCGACTTGATTTCGGTCTGGCTCAGTCCCTTCAGCCCGTCGGCCACGTCGCGGAGCATCTTCTGCTCGGCCGTGGCGGGCAGTCGCTGGTAACGCATCACGTTGAGTGTGGACTGTGAGCGCCGGGCAGCCTCGTCGATGCGCGCCTGAATCTTCTTCTGCTCGTCGCGCTGTTTGGCAGGGTCGAGGTCCTTGGAAATCGCAAGTGGAACCATCGCCCCGACCAGCACGAGGGCGGCGGCGAATCGGCAACGGCGACCGGCGGTCATCGGCGGAGCCTCCTTGAGGCGGGCGTGGGCCACGGGGAATTGCGACCCGGTGAGTACCAGTTCAGTATCCAGGCAGTTCGTGAGCAATGCAATTGGAATCGCACTGCGCGTTGCGCTGTTACACGGGCGTTACGCGCGGGTGGTTTTCTCATTTCTTCTTCGGCACCGGTTCCTCGTCGGGCCTCTTGAAGACGTTTTCCTGGTCGAGAGTCAGATCGCGAATCTTGTCCTGAAGTCGCTTGTTGACCTCGTTGCGCATCGTGGCGGCATACGCGGCGTCTGCAGCGCTGACGACAATCTTCCGTCGGGCTTCACGTGTGTAGCCCGCTGGTCGGCCGGGTGTGGGATTCTTGTCGAATACCTCCACGAATAGTTCAACCGTGTCGCCGAGCTCAAGTTTCGCCAGAGTTCCATCGGGCATCAGTTTCTGGAGCGCCGCGACCTCGAAGTTGTACCGGCCGCCGGCCTCCAACCCTGGCGGTACGAAGCCGGGAACCGGCGATGGAAACGGATAGAACTCGACGTTCACACGATCGCGGGTCAGTTCGTCCAGCCCTTGCCACGAACGCTGGAACAGCCCCAGTTCTGGCACGAATGGCCCCACCACGTTCCGATCCGCCGTCACGGGCTTGAGCGTCAGCTTGCCGAAGACCTTGTTCTTGGGATCGTCGCGTGGGTGCTGGATGTCCTGAAGCTCCTTCGGATACGCTGCGAGGTCCACACCTCGGGGGATGACGCGATAACGGATATTCGCCTGGCCGATTCCCTGCGGTGATTGCGCGTTGAAGATCACCATGATGCGACCGTCGGCTGTGAGCGGCATCTTGTCGCCCCATTCATACACGCGGGGGTCGCCCTTGCCGTAGAAGTCGGTGGGGTTGGGGTGGCGATCCGATTCGGGCATGAACATGACAACCGGCGGGCGATCTTCGGCCATGCGAATGTTGCGTCGGATGGGGACTGCGTTGTGGAAGCCGCGGTCGTCGGTCAATTCGATGCGGTAGCCAATCATTCGAGGCGTCGTTGGGAAACGCCACTCTGCGGCCGTGCGATCATCCGAGACGGCCAGCGGAGCGAGTTCCGGCAGGTTGCGTTCGCGGATACCATCGCCGCGCTCGATGGGAACGAGCCGCGCCACGCGGATCGGCTTGGAGAAGACCGCTCCGATGCGCACTTCCGACAGGGGAAGTGCATCCACGACTTCGCCGCGCTTGGCGCCGTCGTTCTGGCGTTCGTAGCGCGGTCCGTCTGGCTTGTCGTTGCGGGTGCCGACGAATCGCGGCAAGAGTTGCCACGACTCGATCTCGGTGGTGGTCGGCGGCGCCTCGAATCGGATACGCCCGGCCTCACGGGTGCGTCCGTTGCCGAGCCGTGCGGTGAAATCGAGATCGTTCGACGAACGGGGCAACTTCGTGGCGA
The DNA here is from genome assembly GCA_964422915.1 of uncultured Frigoriglobus sp. GTDB lineage: Bacteria > Planctomycetota > Planctomycetia > Gemmatales > Gemmataceae > Gemmata. The sequence continues at coordinate 85,790 of CAYRDG010000018.1, forward strand.
AGATCGCTCCACCCTCAACATCGCCCGCGTATGTCAGGTCGTAGAACTCCTCCGGCTGGCCGTCCGGTTCGATGCGAACGCGACCGACCATTGCCGGATCGTAGTCGCCACTCACCTTGTAACGAATCTCCACCTCTGAACCGGTCGGCCAGACATCCTGCGACTCGTTCTTCAGGTGAATCGTCCGCGGAATCTCCGCGTTGATGAGCATTTGCCGCTGAAGCAGAATACTGGCCAGTTCGGGCCGCGCCGCGACGAATCCGGCCCACAACGCTAACACAGGTAGCGCCACCGCCGCGGCCAGAGCCAGTCGCGTGTAGTTGACCAGCGACAGGAGGTTGTGCCGCGACGCGATCTCGCCGGCCTCGCGTGTGACCTCCGCGATGAGCGACTTCGACATTCCCCGCGTCTTCGCCGTGGGGCGATTGAGCTGGACCGCCGTGACAAGCCGGTGGTCGAACTCCGGAATCTCCTTCTCCGCCGTGGAAGCGAGGTCGTCGATTCGCGGTGTACGGCGCCACGGGCGCACGATGAAGACAAACGCCAGCGCCACGGCCAGTACCGCCTGCGCCCCGGTCATGGCGACGCGGAGCCACCTGGGAGTTTCGTCCACGACTTGCGGCGGTGGGATGCGGATGTGGTGATGCAGTCGGAGATATTCGGTGAACCATCGTTCCTCGGCCGTGGCGGCCGGCCGCGGTGCGAAGAACCACGTCTTCTTCAACACCGTGCGCCACGACTCGGAACCGAGATAGCGATCGGCCAGCCAGTCGGTGAGGCAGGCGAAGGCGAGCACGATACCGACAATGGCAACCAACCGCCCGGCGCCCCACGCCAGCCGAATGAGTTGCTCCACCGTTCGCCAGCGGCTCAGTTGTCCCAGTACGTTCTGCATAACTCGCCTGAGGATGATCGTCTTCGGTAGACTGTGCGGGGCTGTGTTCTTCCGCTCCGTCAACTCAGCCCGTTGAACTTGCGTAAGAACCACTCGAGCGACAGCAGCCCCACGAGCACCCCGAGTGCCCACCAGTTCCAGAGCAAGCGTTCCTCGCGCCGGGAGAACGGTGCCGTCTGTGCTTGCACGCTCGCAGGCATCTCGTGCAGATTCTCCTCGTGATAGAAGCGGCCCGGGTTCTCCGGTGTGCCGCTGTCACTTGCGAGCTTGGTCAGTTCGGGTTCCGCCATGCCGCCAGGGGCTTTCTCGTGATTGGGTGGAAGACTCACCCGGTACTCCATCGTTGCCGGTGAGTGGTTTTTGGGATCCACAGTCAGCTTGTAGCGCCCCTCGTGGTTAAAGGGCAACGGTGCGGAATACTCGCCGTCCTGACCGTCGAGCTTGCGAAGCTTCACGGTAGTTTGCCGGTCCTTGTCGTTGGGTCCGGCGTCGATCCGTTCCAGTATCGCGTCGATCTCCTCGGACTTCATGGCCCGGAAGTTCTCATCGAGGATGCGGGCATAGATTTGACCACTCTTGCCCTGCACCGGTTCGAGGGTATCGAGCGACAGTTGCGTGAGCTTTGTGCCGATCATTCGCGGCACGCCGGCCTGATACACAGCCTGCGTCCAGAAGCGGCCGAAGTAGCGATCGGCCTCGTTGAAGCGCCAGCGCCAGGTATCGTCGAAGCCACAGAACAGGACATACCCCTTGCCAAAGTAGTGGCCAACCAGCAACGGCATCGGCTTGCTATCCGGTTCCGGGGTGCGCGCCGTGGGGTGAACGAGAAAGACCTCGACGCCCGGCTTCAGCCGCGTGACAGGGTAATACCACTCCATCGGCGGCAGTTGCTTCTTCCGGTTCACACGGGGACCGTCGTCCGAATCCGGGGGCGGTTCCTTGGGGTCCACGCGCGTGAGCCGGCCCCACAGTTCGGCGTTATCCAGCGGATCTTCTTCGAGTGAAACGAGGGGGTTGCGGATCGCGCTGGGGGCCAGCACGGGCACGAACGGCTGATAGTAGCGTCCTTCGGGCGGCTGAATCGGCCACTTCACAGGCTGCAACTCGACGGGCAAAACGTCGGCGATGCTCGCCTGACCCTCGGGGCGTTCGAGCCATTCGCGCGGCCCGTGCCACTTTCCGGCGATGTGCAACAGGCCGCCGCCCTCCGCGACGAAATCCTTGATCACCTGTTGCTGTTCCGGGGAGAAGAACGCACCGGGGATGTCGCCGAGGATGAGTAGGTCGAACTCGTTGATGAGCTTGCGGAACTCGTCGCGGTCGAGCGCGAGCGTGCCGTTCAGTTGCCGTGTGAACTCCACGAGCCACGGATAGCCGGAACGCATTGCATCGCGGTCGCCTTCGGTCAGGAAGAAGCGTGCATCGACGCGCCGGTCGCGCAGGAGCGACCGCTGGAGGAACTTGAAATCGACCCGCGGCAAACCGTCCACCATGAGCACTTTCAGCTTCTTGGTTACCACCTGAGTCGGTTTGGTGACGGTATCTGTGAGTGATTCGACCGCAACACCGCCAGGCGCGGTGGGTGTGACCGTCACGCTCACGGTGATCTCCGGATTCTTCACCGCGGCGTCTTCCTTCGTGGGGGCGAAGGTGAGAACCTCGCGGATGTCGGAGCCTTCGCGTACTGGGATGCCGCGCTTCGCAGCCACTTCGCGGTCGCCGAACTTCACGACAATGTCCACCTTCCCCTCGGTCACACCCTTGACCGCGTAGCGAACCGGGATCGACACCATGTCGTCGAGGAACACGGATTCGGGCACGGCCGCGTCGCGCAGTTTCAACTGGCCGAAGGAGGAACTACCGACACCGTAAATGTGCAGCGGCACCTTCTTGTCGCGGCACTTCGCAGCAAGTTCGGCGAAGCTCCTGTCACTGGCGTTATCGCGGCCATCGGTCACGAGCACGATGGCGGCGGGCAGGTCGGCATCGTCGCGGTTGAGTAACTCGAACGCGGACGAGGCAACCGCCGTGCGCGGCCGGTCGGCGCGAAGGTCCTTCAGCCAGTCGAGTGCGAAGGTGTCGCGGCCGTTGGCGGTGGCGCCAAAGGTGTAGACTTCCAGCGGGCCTATGCCGCGGAGGCGGTTCAGGAGATCGAGTTTCGGATTGAGTAGCGCGGCGCGCGCGACCTCGATACGGCTGGGTCGCTCCGGCATCCGTCCTTGCACGATGGAGGTAATCGGTTCGGCCGGGAACAGCTTGTCGGGGTCGATGAAGCCATAGGCCAGTGCGGCACGCCACTGGTCGTCGAGTGCCGGGCGGGGATCCTTGCTCTCCATGCTCTGCGAGGCGTCGATGAGTATCGCGACCGGTCGCCGGCGCGCCCCGGCATCGTCGGCGACCCATACCGGACGAAGCATGAGGAACGCCACCGCGACGAGTGTGAGCAACCGCACACCTGCGAGCGCGAGGCGACGTGGCAGGCTCAACCGCCCAATTTCCTTCGCATACAGCACACCCACCGCGATGACTGCGAGCAATCCAAACAGGAGCGGCACCCACGGTGCAAGCGACTGCCCGCGCAGGTGCAACTGGCCGTTGAATAGCCCCCAGAACAGGGCCAGCGGTGCGTCGGCGAGGAGGGGGAATGCTGTCGTCATGGAGCAGACTCTGTCGGTCGTAGCGGTCGGTCTTACGAACCGAACACCTCTCGGATGGTGGCTCGCGTACGGGCCACCTTGATACCACTCGCCTCGGCGAGCCAGTTCACTACCACGCTCGCCCGCAGAACCACGCCCAGCAAGATTCGCCGACAAGCAGCACGAGTAGCACGAGCAGCAGATATTCGGTGAGTTCGCCCTTCGAGCGGCGATCGCGAATGGCGGCCTCGGTGCCGGCCCCGGCCTGAATGATCGTTGGGTGGAAGCCCAGTGTCTTCTCCGCGTCGCCATCAGCCAGAACGCCGAGATTCTCCGTTTCACGCAGGTCCGGGTTCGCCGCAAAGACGATCCCATTCTCGCTGATCAAGCTGATCGGGTCCGGGCCGCCAACAGGCACGATGGCGTATTCACCAGCAACGAGCGTGTCCGAAGTGCTGACTGTGAGCCGGTCGCCCTCGCGCTTTGGTTCGCCGAGCTTGACACGCGGGCGTGCCGTGCTGCTGCTCGTGTCGCTTCGCAGTCGCGGCTTGATTAGCTCGAATGCCCCTTCTTCCGGTGGGTGCCACGTCAGCACGTCGCCGACGTTCCGTGTGCCGCCGGGCACCTTGCGGGCCGTCAGGTGCGAGAGGATGTACATGTTCATTGGCCCGGCGAGTGAACCTTCCGACATGAGTCGGCCCCAGGTTTCATCAAGCGATGTCGCGAAGAACACAACCTCGCCATCGCCGACGATGCGCGATGCGACGAGCGGCTTGCCATCGGTGGTGCGCATCAGCACGCGGCCACCGGTGGCCTCCGGCCCACTCTCTTGCAGGTTCATCATCTTCGTGAGGCGAACACGGCCGAACCAGCCGTGGAACTCGTTGCGTTCCTTGTCGTCGGGCGGTGTGAGAACCGATGGCGTGGCAATACTCTCGGGCGCGGCCGTGAAGGGTGCGGCCTCGGTGGTCTGGCGCACGCCAGTGAGGGGGAAGGGAAGCAACCCGGCGCCCTTCGCACCGAGTATGCGATCGTAGGCTTCGGGCTTCACCTCATCGCCGCAGCCGATCACCAACCCGCCGCCGCGTTTCACGAAATCGGCGAGCTTGGCCACGAACGCCGGCGGCATCCCTTCCAGTGGGTTATCGGTGCGCGCCGCGGCGTTGAGCAGATAAACCACATCCTTCTTCGCCAGGCGCTCCGGGCCGACCTCTGTGGGTGCCACCGATTCGACTTCGATGAAGTAACGTTCGATCTTGTCGCGGTCTTTCTGCGCGTTGAATGGGAAGAACGCCCAGCGCACGAACCAGTCGCCCGCCTCGGTGACTGGCTGCCCGGCGAAGGGGAACGCGACGAGGAGCACACGGACCCTCTCACGCACGCCGATGACCTTGTACAGCACGTTGTCGCCGTCGAGACCATCACCAGTGACATGAACGGCTACCAGTCGCGGTCCGGCCTCGTCGAGCGCGCCCGTGAGCGTGACCTTTGCCGTGTCGCCTGGTTCGATCTGATCGACCTGCGCCGCATCCTTCTCAACAGCGCGGCCGTCGAGTTCCAGCGAGACTTTCACGCCGCGGATCGCTTCACGCCCGGTATTCTTGAGCGTAATGTCGAACGGTACGCGCGTCTTGGTGTGAGGGATGATCGCGTGGACCGACACACTGGTGATGGCAACGTTGGCGACTTTCCGTTCCGGGTTGCCACAGCGAACGAAGATGAGATTGCGCGTCGGCTTCGAGCGAATCTCCTCGCACTTGCCGCGCAGGGCACTCTGTTGCCGGTCGAAGCCGCTCTTCTGCATATCGGTGAAGACGTAAATCTCCTTCACGGATGCGCTGCCGCTCTCGGCCGCCGTGAGGGCTTCGGTCAGTCCAGGAAGCAGATCGGTGGAGAGGCTCGATGTCTCGATGGCCTGGACAAGTTGCCTGGCCTGGTCGCGGTTGTCGCGCGTGACCGGACCGATGAATGTGGCACGGTCGGAGCAGGTGAAAACCTGGATCGACGACTTGTCGGGGAGCGAGTCGATGACGGCAACTGCGGCATCCTTCGCGCGCTCCAGGCGGGTCTTGTCGCCGTCCTTCGCGTCCATGCTGTAGGAGTTGTCGATCACCAACACGGCGTCGATGGGCTGGCCGCTGCCGGCCGCAGTCGCGTCCTCGCGACCCGGTCGTGCGAGTGCGAGGGCGAGAAGGATGATCGCCAGACAGCGCAGCGCGAGCAGAATCCATTCCTGAAACTTGAGCCGTCGGCTTGTCTGCTCGATGGCCTCCTTCAGGAACTTCATCGGTGCCCACGGCAAAGGCTTGTAGCGCGCACGGTAGAAGAAGTGCAGCGCGATCGGGATCGATACCGCTGCGGCGCCCGCCATCATTAATGGAGCCAGAAACGTCATCGCAGAACCTGCGTCTGTCGGTGTGCGGTTATTTCTTCACCTGCTTCCGTTCCGCGAGGAAGAGGGTGTTGCGGCCTCGCTACCTGACTTTCTCCAGTAGCAGAGCGGGCGGCGCGTCTTCGGCGTCGAATGTCGTGGGGCGCGGTTCGGCGGCGGGCACCAGTGCGACTTTCGCCCGGCCGCTGCTGATCTCGTAGATGCCGTGGAGCACGTCGGGTTGGCCGCGGTTGTCGCGGTCGATCCGTACGAGGTCGATTTCCTTGGGGCTTGCCTCCGTTCGCAGAGCAATTCTGTACTTCGAGAGTTCCTTGCCATCGCCGAGGTAAGCCCAGTGTTCACCGGTCACCCGAATCGTGACGGGCTTCAGCCGCACGCCAGGCTTGCGGTCACGCCCCATTGCGGGCACCGCGATCTGCCACTCGCCCTGGAAGCGTCCGAGATCGTCCGTCGGGCCGCGCAGGAAGAAGTACCAGGTTCCAATCGTTGCCAGAGTGAGCGCGACGACCAGAGCAACGCGTCCCCGTTTGCGCCGGTCTGGAGGGCGCGGTGCGACTTCTGGTTGCGAGGGCGTGGCGTTGGGCCTTGCTTCGTTCGCTGTTCCATCTCCACCCGAGCATGCGACTGGAGGGGGGGTATCTCCCGTACTCATCGCCGCCCCGTTTGCAGTCGCCGTACGAGGTATTCTGCCAGTGCCGAGCCGAGCGGCCGGTTGGTCAGCAGTTGCACATAGTCCACGCCGCTGTTGTCGCAACCGCGCTGAATGTCCTCCAGGTACTTTTTCACGATCCGCAGATACGCGGGGCGAAGCAGGTGCGGCCGCGTCATCAGTTCTTCGAATCCTTCCAGGCCGACGAAGCGGATGTTGCCGTCAAGCGGGAACGTAACCTCATCCGGATGGAGAACGTGAAACAGCACCACTTCGTGGCCGCGGAAGCGTAGGTGCCGCAGTGCCGCAAGGATCGGTTCGAGGTCTTCGAGGCAATCCGAGATCAGACAAACGATGCCGCGGCGGTTAATCCGGTCGGCGGCTTCATCGAGCAATGGCCCGATGGCGGTGCGGTCGCGGGGGTGAGTCTCTTCGAGCGTGTGTGTGATGGCGTTGATGTGTCCCAACTGACTACTCGGAGGTAGTTCCGCAACCCAGCCCGTGTTGAAGATGCGCAGGCTCACGGTGTCGCGCTGGCGGATCACCATGTACGAGAGTGATGCGGCCAGCAACTTCGCGTATTCGAGTTTGTTGGTCGTTCCGCTGCCGTAACGCATCGAGTTGGAGCCATCGAGCAGCACATGGCAGGTGAAGTTCGTTTCCTGTTCGTACTGTTTGATCGTGTAGCGGTCGCTGCGGCCGTAGCTCTTCCAGTCGATGTGTCGGATGTCGTCGCCCGGAACGTATTCGCGGTGCTGTACAAACTCGACCGAGAAGCCCTTGTAGGGGCTTTTGTGGTCGCCCACGCGCAGGCCCTCGACCACCTGCCGGGCCTTCAGGCCCAGAGCTTCCGCGCGTGCCAGCACATCAGGTTGAAGGTAGGTCGGCATCAGGTATCGTTTCGTCTTCGCGCCAGAGTTCCAGCGCGGGCGTCCTGGTGGTTACTCATCGCTCGTTCGGAGCGAGGCTGGTGTTCAGGCCGCCGCCGTCTTCGCGGCACTCTTCACAAGCTGACGGATCACGTCGTCGATCGTGATCCCCTCGCTCTGGGCGGCGAAGTTGAGAATAAGCCGGTGGCGGAGGATGGGCGTCGCTACTGCTACTACGTCGTCGCCGGCAACGTGGTTTGAGCCGCGCAGCAGGGCGTGTGCCTTTGCCGCCAGGATCAGGTTCATGCTGGCGCGTGGTCCGGCGCCCCAGGTCAGCCATTTCTGCACGAACTCCGCAGCCTCTGGCGTGCCAGGGCGGCTCAGCCGCGCGATACGCTTGGCGAAGCCGAATACCTTGTCCGATACGGGCACACGGCGGACGATGTGTTGCAGGTTGATGATGTCTTCGCCACTGAGCACAGGTGAGATGCTTACTTTCGTGTCGGAGGTCCCTTGCCGCATGATCAACTCTTCTTCTTCATCGGTCGGATAATCGACCTTGATGAGGAAGAGGAAGCGGTCGAGTTGCGCTTCCGGCAGCGGGTATGTGCCTTCCTGCTCGATGGGGTTCTGCGTGGCGAGGACGAAGAACGGGTTCTTCATCGGGTGGTCGGTGCCGCCGATGCTCGCCTTCCGTTCCTGCATCGCTTCGAGCAA
>CAYRDG010000019.1:0-93081 GCA_964422915.1 uncultured Frigoriglobus sp.
GCAGGGTTTGTGGGCTTGGGCGGGGCGTCGGCCGGGGACAGGCCGAACCGCAACCCCTTCACCTTCACGGCCGGAAAGCGGCCCTCCAACCCCTCGGCCCACACGAGATCGGTCGGCCGGAGCGAGCCGTCCGCCGCCGCCTGCTTCAACTGCCGGGGTGTCAGCGGGCCGACCGTGCGACCCCCGTCGTCGTAGTACCACTTCTGGGCCATCAGACACTCCGAGGATCGAAACACGGAACACCCAGCGGTTCCGGGATGGAGTCAGCCGGTGTCAGATCGGGTTCGAAGGGCTGAGCGGGAGCCAAGCCAAAGAAGGGTCAGGAAATTGTTCGGGTCCGAACAATTCGGTTTCCTGACCCTTCCGCACCCTTGTTCCCGCTCAGGCCGGTAGAGGACGAGTCGCTCGGCTGTCGGCGACGGATGAGCGACCGTAAACTGTCACCTTCACGACCGTTGGGTCGAGCGTGACAGACGATGGGCGTACCGGCGGGACACACGACGAGGCTGAACGGCTGGCTGGCCGACATGCGGCGGGGCGACGTAACCGCCCGGAACGAAGTCATCGCCCACGCCTGCGACCGGCTCCGCACCCTCACCCACCGGATGCTCCGAGGGTTCCAGCGAGTCCGCCGGTGGGCGGAAACCGACGACGTGTTGCAGAACGCACTCCTGCGGCTGCACCGGGCACTGGCGGAGGTTCAACCGGAGTCGCCCCGCCAGTTCTACGCCCTCGCCGCACAACAGATTCGCCGGGAACTGCTCGACCTTGCCCGCCAGCACTACGGGCCGCACGGGATCGGGGCAAACCATGACACCGACTCGGGAATTGCCGCCGAAAAGGAATCGTCGCCAGCCGACGAGCCGCACAATCTGGACGGGTGGACCCGGTTTCACGAGCAGGTCGAGAAGCTGACCGATGAACAACGAGAAGTGTTCGACCTGCTCTGGTACGAGGGGCTGACCCAGCCCGAGGCGGCGACCGTCCTGGGCGTGTCGCTCAAGACCGTTAAACGCCGCTGGCAGGACGCCCGGCTGTACTTGTTCGAGGCGATGAAAGGCGAGCCACCCGAATGACCCGTGACGACCAGATCGCCGAGATCGTGATGCGGTGGGAGGAGGCGTTCGACCACGGCACCGACTTGGCCGCCGCCGACCTGTGTGCCGATCACCCCGAACTGGCCGACGACGTTACGGCTCGAATCGCCGCTCTCAAGGGGATGGGTTGGGTCAAGGACGCCGGTACGGGCGGCGAGCGGGAAACCGAGGCCCGGCCGACTCCCAAAACGCTCGGCGGCCGCTACCGCATCGAAGGGTTGATCGCCGAGGGCGGGATGGGGGTGGTCTACCGTGCCCACGACCCGGAACTCGACCGGGCGGTGGCGGTCAAAGTTCCTCGCCCGAAGCACTCGACCGATGATCTTGTGTCCGAGGACCGGCGGGCGGCGAAGCTGCGGCACCCCGGCCTCGTCAGCGTGCATGACGTGGGCCGGGACGGCGACCTGTGCTTCATCGTGTCCGACCTGATCGACGGCACCAACCTCGCCGACCGGATCGCCCAGGGGCCGTTGCCGTGGCGGGAGGCGGTGCGGCTGGTGGCCGGGATCGCCGACGCCCTCGGGTTCGCTCATGAGCAGGGGTTCGTCCACCGGGACATCAAGCCAGCCAACATTCTGCTGGACAAGGACGGCCGACCGCTGCTGACCGACTTCGGGATCGCCGCCACGTTCGACGAGGCTCAGAAGGGCGGCGTGCCCGGCGGCGGGACGCTGCCGTTCATGGCCCCCGAGCAGGTGGCCGGGGAAGTGCAACTGATCGACGCCCGCACCGACCTGTACTCGCTCGGCGTGGTGCTGTACGAGGCGTTAACCGGCAAACTGCCGTATCAGGCTCGAACGCCGACCGCATTGCGGGAGCAAATCCTGTTTCGGTCGCCGACGCCCGTCCCCGATGTCCCGACATCGGTCGAAGCAGTCGTTGCCCGCTGCCTCGCCAAGCACCCGGCCGACCGCTTCGGCTCAGCAACGGAACTGGCAGCAGCATTGCGGGGCACGTTGGCATCACTCCCAGCCACATCGAGCGTTGCTCGCTGGGCTGGCTTGGTCGTGGCTGGTGCGGCCGTTCTCGGACTAATCGCTGCGGCGGTGAGCCTATTGCCTCGACCGATCTCGTCACCTTCGAGTGCCGTTTCGACTTCGAGTGAGCCGACGCCGCTCGTGGCCGACGGGGTGATGCACTTCGACGGTCGCACCCGCATTGTGACGCCCCTGGAGCGGTTCGCTCCCTGCACGTTGGAAGCGTGGGTGTGGCCGGAGGAGTACCGGGACACCGGCACCCAGGCGGTGATCGGCAGCGACATCCCGACCAAGTTCGGGATCGGACTCGGCGTCACCGGGGTGGTGCCGTTTGTGGAGATCGTCCCCGGCATCCTGAAGGGAACCCAGGCCGTCCCACTGCGGAAGTGGTCGCATTTGGCCGGAGTGTTCGGGGCGGGGGAAACCCGCCTCTACCTCGACGGCAAACTCGTGACAAAGGGAACGGCGACGAGGGCCGAGGGCGGGCCGACGTTCGTGATCGGGAACATCGGCCTGGACAACCCCATCGACTACTTCAGGGGGAAGGTGCGAGCCGTGCGGATCAGCCGGGGCGAACGATACGCCGTGGGGTTCGTCCCCGCAGAACAATTGGCCTCCGATGGTGCCACGGTGCTGCTCTACTCGGCCGAGTCGGTTCAGGGCGACGTGGTGAAGGATCGCAGCGGGAACGGGCACCACGGGCGAATGGAACGAGGAGTAGCTACGCCGCCGTGAGGGAACTCAGTCCGAAGCCGTTCCGTTGTCGATTCCGAAACCGATGTCACCCGCCGCTCCAGTAAAGCATGGTTCCAACCGGCGTGCCGCTCAACCCGTGAGGTAGTTGTCCCGCTCAAACCTCGTAGCTGAAGTACCATTCCTCGTGTGACTGGACGACTTGGGGGACGCTGGCGTGGTAACATCGGACGGCCGAGAAGTCGTCCTCATCCATCAGCCGCAGCAGGGTCATCTCGTCCCTCGCCATCTCCTGTAGTCGCTTCTTCTCCCACGGAGATAGGTTCGCCCGGCAGATCGCCTCGTACTCCGGCGTCTTCACGAAACCCGGCGGGATGAAGGTCTTCGCTACGGCGAACTCGCCGTCGAGGGTCACCGGGCAGTACCCGACCCGGTAGTACGGCTTCCCGTTCGCCGGGTCGTACCCCGCCCCGAGGATCGCTCCGACGTAGCGGTGAGGCCAGTGCCGCTTGTCGGACGCATCTTCAAAGAACGTGATGGCGTCCACACGCTCGTTCCTCCGCTCCCCTTCGCCCCAGACCTGACACGGCTCGAAGTGGCGGCAGAGTTCGAGGAAGCCGTACACGTCGCCGAGGGCGGCGTAGCTCATTCGGTTGCCGAGGAACCGGCTCTGAAGTCTGACCAGAACCTCCCTCGTGAACGCCACGACGTACCTCCTGCCGCCGAACTGTACGGTCGGCCGGAACCGGGAGTACCACACCGACCCCTTCGAGGTTCTGCCCCGCAGCAGGGACGAACACTGTACGACGATCCGGTCCTGGTGCGGGAGGATGCGGTAGTCGTTCTGGGGGAAGAACCGCTGGCGGTCGGCCTCGGGGATGTGGGCGAACACCCTCTCCCCGGTGGTCAGCATCCAAGCGATGTCCCCGAGTTGGGCATAGGTGTTGTCGGGTTGGTCCGCCCGCACCGCCGCCATCGCTAACCGGAGCTTCGCCATTGCTATCGCTGCACCCTCCTTCCGCATCACCTTGTAGGTAGTTTGCTCGATGGACGGGAGTTCGGCGAAGTCAAACTTCTTGACCGCCGACCGCACCACGTCAGCGAATTCCTGGTCGGCGTGGTGGTCATCGAACACGAACTCCGGGAACTCGGCCCGGCGAGCGAGAGAGGCCGACCGCTCTTTCTCCCGCCGTTGACGGTCGGCCAGCTTCTTCTTCCTTCGGTTGGCCTTCTCGTTCTGCATGGAGCGACCCCGCTGTGGCGATAACGGTGGCTGGACACGCTACTTTGGCACACGAACCGTCTTCATGATGAGGACGGTTCTTCCGAGGTTGGTGAGTGTGTGCCCTCGGCTGAGGGTCAAGCGTCGAGCGGGTCTGATCCCGAGCGGCGGTACGGCTTCACCAACGTGCCGTCGAGTACAGCTTGCAACCGGCCGACGAGGGCTTCAGCGTTCTCGACCGTCAGGGCGTAGTTGGCGTGGCCCCATCCCGAGTCGGTGATCGGGCGCACCGTGAGAACAACGACAGGCTGGCCGGTGGACTCGTCGATCCCGCCGGTAACGGCCAATACTTCGGCAAACGTGATTGCAGATCGGGATGGGTCGCCCATCTCCCCTCGCTAATTCGTTCTGAGGATAAGGCCGACCACAGTCGGCCCGTCAGGCGGGTGGGTGTCAGGATGGGTTCAGCGTGCCCGCTTGGCGTTGAGGGTTCGGACACGATGCCGAGTTGTGGACAGGCGTCTGGCGATTTCTCGAACCGGCAGACCGCTCTCAAGCATCGCCAGGATGTCCTCGTCGCTTGCCTCTTGGCCGACGCTTCGACCCGGCTTGGGCGGCTGGCCGAGTTGTGACAGCAACACCTTTAATGCCGTGGCACGCCGACGATCTGAATGCGCGACTGAAGAAGATGAGCAACGTTTACCGACTGTTCCAGCGACCGATTGGCTCGGAGTGCGAATCCATCTGGCCTGAGAAGTGGCCAACGGAACGACTCCGTGAACGAATGAGCGAGATCGGCAGCGCGTCGTTCGCGCGTGGTTACCGGCTCGTGCCCATTGTGGAAGACGAGACACCGATTCGCGCCGAGTGGCTGCGGTTCTGGACCGACCCGTCCGAGTACGACATGCTCGTTCTCTCCGTCGATCCGGCTGTGAGCACGTCCACGAAGGCCGATCGCTCGGCGCTGGTGCTGCTGGGCCGCTGTTCGACTGCGACCGCCGGTGTGGAGATTCGTGTGCTGGCGTCAACGGCTCGTCGTGTGGCCGCGCCGGACCTTCTGTCGCTCATCGAAACATTCGACCGCGAGTACAACCCGGCCGTGATTCTCTTCGAGTCGAACGCCGCGTTTCAGGGAATCAAGGATTTCCTCGTGACCCAGGCGCCGTTCGGCGCAAAGATCAAGGGCGTGACGCAATCGACCGACAAGCACTCGCGCGTCGCGGCGTTCAGCGTCGCGGTGGAGAACGGCGCATTCCGACTCCGAGCGGAAGACGGCGCGGTCGATTCCGCGCAGCGGGAACTCTTCGACGAGATGACGACGTTCCCGTTTGGCGAACACGATGACCTGCTCGACGCTGCCGCGACTGGTACCGCGTACCTGCTCGACCGCCGCGAACCACGCGCGTGGTGAAATCGCACTGCTTGCGTCGTACGCACGCTGGCTGTACCTTACGGACGATCCGATTCCCGAAAGGAACCACTGATGCCGCGCAATGAAGCCGATGAAGATGACGATGACTACCGACCGCGCCGGCCAAGACGAGTCGACGACGACGACGATTTCGATGACGACCTACCTCGCGGTCGGCGCCGGTTGCCGCGTGAGTTGCTTCGAGGCATTGCCGGCAACCAGAGGGCGATCATCTTCTGTATCATCGGCTATTTCTGTCTGGTTGTGTTTCAGTTCCTCATTCCGCAACAGATTCGCATTTATCTCGTAGCGGCCGTTCTTCCGCTCGCAATCACGGCCACGGTGTTCGTGTTTCTCCTGGCAACGAAAGTCTATAACTCCGGGATGGGCACTCTGCTCGGCCTCCTGACGTTGATCCCTTGTGTGGGATTGATCGTACTGGTCATCATTAGTGCGAAGGCGACGAGTATCCTCAAGTCGCATGGCATCCGTGTCGGGCTTTTCGGCGCGAACCGTTCCGACATCTGATGGGCTGGGCGTGAAGTTGGAAATCAATCGTCCTTCCCACCGAAGTATCTCTCAACTCGTGCGAGGTGCTTCATGGGAATCGCCATGTGGGTCGCGTTGTTTCTTCTCACGTCACTTGTCTGGGCGTGGATTCTCTTCTGGGGCGGGGCCGAGTGGCTGGAAGGGTCGTGGCTGGCGGCACTCTTCGTTCATGCGCGTGCAGTGGAGTGGAACGCCGAGGGAATCAAGCTCTTTGCTGCTCTGATGTGGCTGGGCGGGACGATCTGGTTCTGCATCGGGCTTTTCGTGAAGGACGCACGCTTGTATTTCCCATAAACCACGCGGGATTCTCTGTTAGGGCAGTGCCGGTGGGCGGTATCCCCTGCCCGACTCTTTCAACTGGGAGATACAGATGCGAACGCTGCTGGCGATGTGTGTGTTGAGTCTGATGGGCCTCATGAGCGCCCGAGCCGACGAGAACGCGGTCAAGAATGAGCTGAAGGCACTCCAGGGGACATGGAAGGTGACCGCCGCGGAGCAAGACGGCGACCCGCTCGACCGCATCGTCGGCGGAACGATGACCATCAAAGACAACAACTTCACCATCAAGACCGCAGGCGGCACTGTGATGAAGGGCGATCTGAATCTCGACCCGACGAAGTCGCCCAGACAGATCGACCTCGCGCATCAGGATGGGCTACTGAAGGACAAGAACTGGCAGGGCATCTATGAATTGAAGGGCGACACGCTGAAGCTGTGCTACGCCGAGGCCGACAGCGAAAAGGAACGACCCACCGAGTTCAAGACACTCAAGAAGTCGCGGTTGCTGCTCCTGGAACTGAAACGCGAAAAGAAATAGCGCCGCACACCCAACCGCTCATTTCCCTCAGAACGCACCGCTTTGGCGGTGCGTTTCGCTTTGCATCTCCGCTGGAGGTTCTCTCATGCTCGCTCCCATCACCATTCGTCACGATTTTGCTCCGAAGCGGCGCAGCCTTGCGACTGCGGAGGTCGCGGACCTGTTCGGTCTGCCCGAGTGCGAGCCGCCGTATGCAGTGTGCGAGAACCTCACGCTCGACATCCGCGCGGGCGATCTCGTGCTGTTCGTCGGCCCGAGTGGAAGTGGGAAATCGTCGCTGCTACGCGCCGCGGCGACGCAGCTTGGCGCTGCCGATGCCTGCACGCTGTCGCTGCCGGAAGTGCCACTGATCGACACGCTTTCGGGAAGCGTGGAAGAGCGGCTCTCGCGCCTCGCTGCATGCGGGCTATCGGAGGCACGATTACTGCTGCGAACACCGGCGGAATTGAGTGAAGGTGAACGCTACCGATTCCGGCTCGGCCTCGCGCTGACGAGCGGTCGGCCGTGTATCGCGGCCGACGAGTTCACTGCCACACTCGATCGAGTGCTGGCGAAGGTCGTGGCGTTCAACATGCGGAAACTCGTGTCGCGCAGCGGCATCGGACTGCTGGCAGCCACGACGCACGAGGATATCCTCGACGACCTCGCACCCGACTTGCTGGTACGCTGCAACGGTGAGGGAAACGTGTGTGCCCGCCGCCAGGAGCGGAAAGGGCGCGGCATCTCCTTTGCGCACGAACTGCGAATCGCCAACGGTTCCGTGCGCGACTGGGCATACTTCGCGCGGTGGCATTATCGCGGGCACCGGCTCGCGTTTGTGAAACGCGTATTCATGCTCTGGCACGGCGAGGCTCCCGCGGGCATTTGCGTCTTCGCGACGCCCGCCGCGAGCCTCTCGGCCCGTTCGCGTTTCTTCGGCCTGACCGATGCGCGTTCCCCCGTCGCACTCTCCGCGCTCTCCTCGCAACTCTGGTTGCTGCAACGCGTCGTGTTGCATCCCACTTATCGCGGTGCAGGAATCGCATCGGCATTCGTACGGCGTGCTTGCGAGATGTGCGATGTGGACTGGATCGAGACACTCTCGGCGATGGGGCGGGTCAATCCGGTGTTCGAACGCGCCGGCTTCGTGAAGGTCGAGACGATCCGCCGAACGCGGCGCGCAGAGGGCGGGCGACAGTTCGGCCCACGCGCCGGCGTGACCGCCGAGACGTCACGCAAGAGCGACTTCAGCGACCCGGTCTACTACGTCTTCGATAACCGCTTGCGCGGCCACAGCGCCGCAGAACTCCTAACGTAGAAGAGTCCGACCGGAGCGCCATCATGAAACGAATCCTCATCCACACCGGGATGGTGCTGTTCACCATCTTTGGCATCCCGATCATCATTGCCACGCCGTTTCTGCTGGCGGGCTTCATCGGGAAACCGTAACGGGTAGCTGCCTGACCCGCCGCGCCCTTGCCATGAGATGCCGCGGGGGTTACGATTTCCCTTACATTTGTGAAAAGTTTCACAAAGTCGGCGTTCCCGATCTGACCCACGGGATTCGCGAGGACTCCGAGCGTGCCAGCCATCTTTTCGCGGTCGTTCGATGGGCGTGTGCGGCAAGCGGCCGTTGGTGTTGTTGTCGCGTTCGGGCTATTCGCGTTCGGCTGGTATTATTACGCACTCCCCAGCTACACGCGCGTCGGTTACGCGCCCGAACAGCCAGTTGCCTTTTCGCACGAGTTGCACATCGGTAAGCTCGGCCTCGACTGCGCGTACTGCCATCAATCGGTATTCGATTCGCCCATCGCCAGCGTGCCAACATCGCGCACCTGCATGAACTGCCACGACCCGAAGAAAGCCAACGTGAAGGGGAGCAGCCCACTACTGGCCGCTGTGCGGTCGAGTGTCGATACCGGGCGGCCCATCGAGTGGAAGCGCGTTCACAAGCTGCCGGAGTATGCGTACTTCAACCATGCCGTGCATGTGAACAAGGGTGTGTCGTGCGTGTCGTGCCACGGCCAGGTGAACGAGATGAAGGTGATCCGGCATGCGAAGGAGATGTCGATGGGGTGGTGTCTGAAGTGCCACGACGATCCACATGCGAACCTGCGCCCCATCGACAAGGTGACCGATCTCACGTGGAAGGCCGAGGCGAACATTGGCACAGAGATTCAGAAGAGCCTGCAGGTGAAGGCGCCGATGAACTGCCAGAGTTGCCACCGATAATTCTGAACGTACATGGACCAATCGAACTACTACCGCAGCCTGGAGCAACTCGCCAATACGCCGGAGTTCCGGGCGTTCGCGGCCGAGGAGTTCCCTGGCTTCGCCAATGTCTATGAGTCGCTCGGTGAGGCCGAACCGCACGACGACGACCCGGACACGGCGCGCCTCAATCGGCGAAAGTTTCTCGCGCTCTCTGCCGCGGCGCTGGGGTTGGCCGGTCTGGCGGGCTGCCGCCGACCCGAACTCGAAATCCTCCCCTTTGCGGCCATCCCGGACGAACAACTCGGCCACTCGGTTCCTGGCAAGCCAACCTTTTACGCCACGAGCCTCCCACGCTCAGGAGGCGCGCTGCCGATCCTCGTCGAGAGCCACGACGGACGCCCGACCAAGATCGAGGGGAACCCTCAGCACGCCAGCAGCCACGGCAGCACCGACGCGCATGCCCAGGCCACGATCCTTGAACTCTACAGCCCCGATCGCGTCATGTCGGAACGCTTCCCCGGCGTGATGGAAGGACGCGCGCCGCGCAAGTGGGACGACTTCGACCGCTTTGCTCGCGGCCTGAACGAAGCGATGGTGAAGGAGAACGGGAAGGGCTTCTACGTTCTCGCCGAGCAAGCAACCTCGCCCGCGATTCGCGCGCTCCGCGATACGATCAAGGCGAAGTTCTCGAACATCGCGTGGCACACCTACGAGCCAGCCGACACCAGTGAGGCACTCAACGGCGCAGAGATCGCCTTCGGCTCGAAGCGCGTGATGCGGCCGCGTTTCGATCGCGCCGAACGCATCCTCGCACTCGATAGCGATTTCCTCGGCAACGAACCCGAGGGCGTCTTTCACGCGCGCTGCTTTGCCGCGAAGCGGAAGGATACGCACCCGAGTCGGCTGTACGTCGTGGAATCGACGTACACGGTCACTGGCACGATGGCGGACCATCGCTACCGGCTCGCGGCCGTGCAGATCGGCGCGTATCTCGTCGCGCTGGCCAGAGAGTTGAAGGCCGCGCACGGCGCGAAACTGAAGAACGCCAGTGCGCTCCCTGCTGCGATGCCCAGCGTGCCGGCATTCGATGACAGGTGGGTGAAGGCCGTCGCGAAGGACTTCGCGCAGAACGCGAGTCGCGCACTCGTCGTCGTCGGTTCACGGCAGCCCGCCTGGGTTCACGCGCTGGCGCACGCGGTCAACGATGCGCTGGGCAGCTACGCCGCAGGCACAGCCGAGTTCCGCGAGCCGCCGCCAGAGTTGCTCGACAAGGGGTTGAAGGAACTCGTTGCCGACATGCGTAGCGGGAAGGTGGGCACGCTGCTGATCGTCGGCGGCAACCCGGTCTTCACGGCGCCGGCCGATCACCACTTCGGCGACGAACTCGCGAAGGTATCGAAGAAGATTCGACTCGGCCTCTTTCACGATCAGACTTCCGAGAAGTGCGACTGGCACTTGCCTCTGGCGCATCCGCTCGAAAGCTGGGGCGACACCGAGGCCGGCGATGGCTCGCTCTGCTGCGTTCAGCCACTCATCGCGCCGCTTGGCGGAGAGAAGGGCGCCGATGCCGACGCGCCGTCTCGCGGCGGGCGATCGCTTCTCGAGGTGCTAACGGTGCTCACGCGCACGGGTGCCGATGGCAAGCCAGCTCCGACGTTCGCTGCGGCACAAAAGGCGGCTTACGGCTTCGTCCGCAAGGCGTTTGGCGATCGTAGCGGCGTGGCGATCACGGATGCGAACTTCGACGCCGCTTTCAACCGTTACAAGCAGGTCGGCTTCTTGCCGATTGAAGCAGAACAGGCGAAGAAGCTCGGCTTCGAGAAGCCGGACGCGAAAGCCCGCCTGTCCAACCCTGTGAAGCTGGATGCCGCAGCTGTCGCGAAGGCGGTGGCCGACGCGAAGCTCATGCCGGCTCCGACACGCAGCGCGATGGAGGTGACCTTCCACGCGTCGTACTCTGTCGGCGATGGCCGCTTCGCCATGAATCCGTGGCTCCAGGAGATGCCCGACCCGATCACGAAACTCGTGTGGGACAACGCGGCGCTCCTCAGCCCGACCACCGCGCGCGAACTTGGTATCAAGCAGGGCGATGTGCTCGCGATGGGCATCGAGGGACGATCGATCACAGTGCCGGCGTTTATACTGCCAGGGCAAGCCAACTACTCCATTGCGCTCCCCTTCGGGCAGCAGGGTGAGATGCGCATCTCGAATGTCCCGCATGGCGGCGGCACGAACATCTATCCGCTTCGCTCCTCGAATGCGATGCACACTGCGAGCGGCGTGGAGGTCACGAACACCGGCCGACAATTCGACCTCGTGACCACACAGGAGCATGGTGTCATCCCCGAAGGGCGCGACATCATCCGCGAAGTCACTCACGCTCACCAGGCCGAGCGCGGCCACGATGCGAACGCGGCACACGGTCCCAGGGTCGGCATTCCTCCGGATGGGCACATCACCGAGGAGAAGCTGAAGCGTGAGCTTCAGGGCGGCTACGGCAATCCACAACAGGGGAAGGCACCCGCGCGGCAGAAGCAGGAGCGATTCCCGCTCGATCTGGCCCGCCCCGAACTGCTCGATAGCCAGTTCCAGTGGGGCATGGTCATTGATCTCGCTGCCTGCACCGGATGCAGCGCGTGTCTCGTGGCGTGCCAGGCCGAGAACAACATACCGGTAGTCGGTAAGCACGAGGTGAAGCGCAACCGCGAGATGCACTGGATTCGCATCGATCGCTACTTCTCCTCCAACGGCGATTCGGCCGCGGAGGAGCCACGAATCGTCTCGCAACCGGTTGCGTGCGTGCATTGCGAGGCTGCTCCGTGCGAGCAAGTCTGCCCCGTGAACGCGGCGGTCCACAGCCCCGAAGGGCTGAACCTTCAGGTCTACAATCGCTGTATCGGCACGCGCTACTGCGCGAATGCCTGCCCGTACAAGGTACGCCGGTTCAACTGGTTCGACTTCAACAAGCGCCGGCTCGATGAGTTGCGCGTGCCGACACCGATGGCCAGCGGCGGCGCGAACCTCACAGGCACCGGCGTGCCGGAAACGCTGAAGATGCAGAAGAACCCGGACGTCACCGTCCGGATGCGCGGCGTGATGGAGAAGTGTACCTACTGCGTGCAACGCATCGAGCGCGGTAAGTATGGTGCGAAGATCGCGGCGGCTGAAGTGGCACAGGGGCGGCGTGGAATCGAGGTGGACACGAGCTTCCAGCCGGCCAGCGGCGGCGAGTTCGGTTCCGGTTACAGGAAGCCGAAGAATCCGCGCGCCGCCGGATACGATCTCGACGCGCTCGGCCGCGTGATTGTCCCGGATGGTGTGATTGTGACTGCATGCGAGGCTGCATGCCCCGCGCAGGCCATCACCTTTGGCAACGTACTCGATCCGCGCAGCAAGGTGGCGAAGCAGAAGGCGCGTGAGAACGAGTATCTGCTACTGGGAGAACTCAACACGAAGCCGCGAACGAGTTACTTGCCCAGGGTGAGGAATCCGAATCCTGAGATGCAGGGAAAGCCATAAACACCTCCGTGTGTTGTCGATGCATGAATCCGAAACCCATGGCACACGAAGTGTGCCGACTACTCTGAAAGTCGAGATGGGCGAAACGACCCCAGACACGCACGGCACGCTGCACGGACCAGGAACCACGTTCCCGGACCCGCTGCCGCGCATCCCGCTCGTGTGGGGGCCGGCGACCTTCGATTCGCTGTCGGAACAGATCAGCGAGATCACCGAGAAACCGCAACCATACTGGTGGTGGCCGGCCTTCCTCATCACGTCGTCGTTGCTCTGCGGCGGTGTGATCGCGGCGACGTATCTGATCTCGACGGGTATCGGCGTCTGGGGGTCGAACGTTCCCGTTGCGTGGGCCTTCGATATCACCAACTTCGTTTTCTGGATCGGCATCGGGCACGCCGGTACACTCATCAGCGCGATTCTCTTCCTGTTCCGTCAGCGCTGGCGCACGAGCATCAACCGGTTCAGTGAGGCGATGACGATCTTCGCCGTGATCTGCGCGGGAATCTATCCTGGCATCCATGTCGGGCGGTTCTGGTATGCGTGGTTCATGTTCCCATTACCCAACGCTAACCACATCTTCCAGAACTTCCGCTCCGCGCTGCTCTGGGACCTGTTCGCGGTTTCGACCTACTTCACGATCTCACTGATCTTCTGGTACGTCGGCCTGATTCCGGATCTCGCCACGCTGCGCGACCGCGCGAAGAGTCGTTCGCGGCAGCGCATCTTCGGCTTTCTCTCGCTCGGTTGGCGCGGCAGCACGCGGAACTGGCGTCATTACGAAGTCGCGTATCTCATGCTCGCCGGACTCAGTACGCCGCTGGTACTCTCGGTTCACTCCGTCGTGAGCTTCGACTTCGCCACGTCGATCATTCCGGGCTGGCACACGACCATCTTTCCACCGTACTTCGTCGCCGGGGCGATCTTTGGCGGCTTCGCGATGGTGCTGCAATGCATGATACCGGCGCGATCGGTGTACAAGCTCGATAACGTCGTGACGATCAAACACATCGACGTGATGTGTAAGTTCATCCTCGCGACCGGTTCACTGGTGGGCTACGCCTACCTCATGGAGTTGTTCATCGCGTGGTTCAGTGGCAACCCTTACGAGTGGCAGACGTTCAAGAACCGCGCATTCGATGGCGACTACAACTGGGCTTACTGGGTGATGATGACGTGCAACCTCATCATCCCGCAGGTGTTCTGGGTGCGATGGTGCCGACAGACACCGTGGTTCGTGCTGATCGTCGTCACGTTCGTGAACGTCGGCATGTGGTACGAACGGTTCGTCATCATCGTGCAGTCACTGCACCACGATTTCCTTCCGGGATCGTGGGGCCAGTTCCATCCGACATGGGTCGACTGGCTCCAGATGATTGGCGACTTCGGACTGTTCTTCACCCTCACCCTCCTCTTCATCCGCATGCTGCCGATGGTGGCCATCGCGGAGGTGAAGGGCGTGCTGCCGATGGTGAATCCGCGTGGGCATATCACGGCCGGGCCGGTTGCGGGCACAGCGACGCCGCCGGATGAGTTCCCGCCGGGCTATGGCTACCTCAAGGGTGAGAACGGCGAGTTTCCCACCAGCGAACACGCCCTCGCCGCGACCTACGGCGCGCCGGCGCCGCCTGCAACGGAAGTGAAACCGTCGCCGGTCCCCGTGCCCGCATTCATTCCCAATCCAGGCGGCACCGGACAGCCGTGGGGCGCCGTGGCGGAGTTCGCCAATGGGACGGAGTTACTCGCCGCTGCGCAGAAAGCGACTGCAGCCGGCTACGTTCGCGTCGACGCCTGGACCCCCTTCTACGTTCACGGCATGAAGGAAGCCATCGGCCGCTCACGCAGCCGGCTGCCGCTCGGGACGCTCGCCGGCGGTCTGACCGGGTTGGCCGGCGCGGCCGGGATGCAGTTCTACCTGATGACCTACTACTACCCAACCATCGTTGGCGGGAAGGAGTATCGGTCGTGGGAAGCGTTCGTGCCGATCTTCTTCGAGATGACGGTACTGTTCGCCGGCTTCTTCACGCTGTTCTCGCTCATTGGGCTGTGTGGACTGCCGAGGTTCTTCCATCCGCTCGACGAACACCCGACCTTCAACCGCTCCACGCAAGGCGGCTTCTTCCTCAGCATTGAAGCGAGGGATGAGAAGTTCTCACCGGATGGCACGCGGGAGTTTCTCGAGTCGCTGGGCGGCAAGCATGTGGCGGTAGTGGAAGCGTAGCAGGGCGAGCATCGGACAGAAGGCCAGGTTCGCCAGGAAAGGTTCGCATGTACTCCGTCGATGCCAACGTGTTCATGAACGCCGTGTTGCTCGCTATTCTGGGCGTGGCGGCGGTGCTTCTGCTCGTTACGCTCATCCTGGCGTGGTGGGGGAAGCGCGGGCGCGTGCTGTCGTACCTGTCGATGCTCACGGCGATCTTCGGCGCGTTTGGGGTGGTGGTCGCAGTGCTCGGGCTGCGTGGCCGAGCCAGCGATGAGCGTCCGTGGCACTTCTTCCTCGACATGAAGTATCAGGCAAAGTACACGAGCCAGGGCCGCAGCCAGTTCTTCGCCGACGGCCGCAGCAGTCGGCTGGCCCCGGAGGGCACCGTGCCCTTCGACGGCACCGATTACGTCGCCGATGCCGGATCGCATACCGCGCCGAACCCGGACTTCCTCAAAGCCGACCGCCGCTATTACTCCGGCATTGCCAATCCCGGCGCGAAGGAGAACCGCGACGGTGTGGAGGTACCCAGCCGGCCAAAGTGGGAGAAGGGGAAACTGGTCGGCGAGGGGTACTTCGTCAACCACCTGCCCGCGCAGGCCGTCGAGCGTGCCGGCGGTTGGGAATATCTTCTCAACCGCGGGCAGGTGCAGTTCGATCGGCACTGCGCGGCGTGCCACGGATCGAGCGGCCGCGGCGGCGGCGGTGAGGTTGCTTACGGTACTGTCGGCGCTCATGGGCTGAGCGTACCGCCTGCCAACGTGCTCACGCCCGAAATCCAGGCTCAGCCCGATGGCCAGTTATTCGACACGATCACCAATGGCGTTCGCCAGATGCCAGGCTATGGCCATCAGGTGCGTGATGTGCTGGACCGATGGGCGATTGTGGCGTACCTGCGCGAGTTGCAGTATGCGTATGGCAATGCGGGCACCAGTAAGAAGTGACCTCCTGAGCGGAGGGGATACGCTCCTGGTGTTCTTCACGCCCAGGGGTCATCTGCCTCTCGCTCAGAGTGGATCGAGGATTCGATGAGTGTGAGTGTGACCACTCCCGACGATACGCCGCAAACCCTGACTTACCCACAGGGGCTGCCGGATCCCGTCTCGCCGCTCACGGCACCGCTCGCGGGTGCGCGTGTGCTGCCGGCAGTGCTTGGCGTGGCGGCTCTGTCGCTTGTGGTCGGCGCGTTCGTCGATTCGCGGCAGTTCTTCTTCTCGTACCTGTTCGGCTATCTCTTTACGCTGGAAATCGCGCTGGGCGCGCTCTTCTGGGTGCTGATTCACCATGTCTCGGATGCGGGGTGGTCGGTCGGGCTGCGGCGCGTCTTCGAGAACATGAGCCGCGCGATCATTCCCCTGGCTGTGCTGTTCGTGCCAGTGCTCATTGGGCTGTTCAGCGGCCAACTCTATGGCTGGTACAACTTCGTTCACGGTCCGGAACCGGCAGAGGAACACCTCAGGCATCTTCAGCACGTTAAGGGCATTTACTTCAGCACGCCGTTCTTGCTGGCGCGTCTGGCGTTCTACTTCGCCGTCTGGATCGGCTACTCGGCGGCCATGCGGAAGTGGTCTGCGCGGCAGGACGCCATCGGCGGCGCCGCGCTGACGCGCACGATGCACCGGTGGGCGCCGTCGGGCCTCGTGTTGCTCGCCATCACGACGACCTTCTTTGCATTCGATTACCTGATGAGCCTGCAATACACCTGGTTCAGCACGATCTTCGGTGTGTATTTCTGGGTCGGAGGCTTCCGCGGCTCGCTGGCCGCTGGCGTGCTCATCGTGCTGGTTCTGCGCCGCGCGGGCTACCTGCGACACACGATCACGATGGAGCATCTGCACGACGTGGCGAAAATCCAGTTCGGCCTCGTCATCTTCTGGGCGTACATCGGCTTCGCCCAGTACTTCCTGATCTGGTATGGTAACGTACCCGAGGAGACGCAGTTTTACTTGCTCCGCCGAAACGGAAGCTGGTACGCGGTGAGCGTACTGCTCCCCATTCTGTGCTTCGTCGTTCCGTTCTTCCTGCTCCTGCCCCGGGCACACAAACGGAATCCGGTGTGGCTCGCGATCATCAGCGTGTGGCTGCTGGCAACACACGCACTCGACCTGTACTGGCAGGTCATGCCGGTGCTGCACATGGATACGGTGCATCTGCACTGGCTCGACTTCGCCGCGCCGCTGTTCACCTTCGGCGTGCTGATTGGGGCAACGTGCTGGAGCTTCCTGAAGCAACCGCTGATCCCGATCCGCGACGCCCGACTTAACGAGACAATCGGCTACGTGAACGAAACGCCGTGAATGGGGATGTAATGGCGACCACGCCGAACGAAAGCGAGCGACGACCAGGGTTCCCGTTCCTGACGGCCGGGACGGCGTTGGTGGTGTTGTTCACGTTCCTCGGACTGACGTGGCTGATGTACCACCGCCCCAACCCGCTGGCGTCGCCGACACCGACTCCGGAAGCGGGTGAGGCGAAAACCGCGCCGCCAACCCTCGACGAGATCAAGAAACGCAACGACGCAGCGCTTGGCGGTGTCGGCGCGAAAATGTCGCGCGACGAGGCACGCACCCGGTTGCTGACAACGCTCAAGAAACCAACCGACACGCTGCCATTCCCCACGCCCGAGCCGCTGACGCCCGCTCCGCCCAAGCAAGCGGAGCCGAAGGGGAAGACGGAAGAGAAAAAGGGGACCAACCCGCGCAAGAACGAGGAGAAGAAACCGTGACTGCCGTGGATATGGCGCTGTTCGCCTGTGTGATCGGTTCCATCGTACTCTTCGGCGGTGCGGCGGTACTGGCGCTGGGGTGGGCGTTCCGCGATGGCCAGTTCGACAACTTCGATCAGGGGTCGAAGTCGATCTTCGGCCCCGATGAACCAGTCGGTGAACCGACCGATGCGTTTCCTGGCCGGGCATGCGGGCCGCGCTGAATGCATGAATGCATGAATGCCCGGATGAACCACTACTGAAGCACTGACCGAGACACTACTTGCCATGGCTGCTCCGACTGCACCTGAACTGGCCACGACTGACCGCGCGGGGTCCGCGTCGGAGCGCGCCGGTATCGACGCCTCCTGTCGCGCACCGGTCCTCTTCTTCGCCGGCAGCGCGGTGTTCTGGCTGCTGATCGGTACCGTGCTGGCGCTACTTGCGTCGTTCAAATTCCACCTCCCCTACTTCCTCACGGCCAGCCCGGAACTGACTTTCGGTCGCGTGCGGATGGCGCACCTCCAGGCCGTGAGCTACGGATGGGTGTCGATGGCCACTGTGGCGGCGCTACTGTGGCTGATGTGCCGGCTATCGCGCGCCGAGTTGCCGTATGCGCGTCTGGTCGTCTTCGCCTGCGTGCTGTGGAACATCGGTGAGTTCCTCGCAGTCGTCGGCATCATCATGGGCGACGCGCGGTCAGTCGAATGGCTGGAGGCGCCGCCTTACGCGCCGCCGTTCTTCATCGCCGCCATTGGCATCGTCTCGGCCTGGACCGTTGCGGTGTTCCGTCGCCGGCGCGAGCCGCATGTTTACGTCACGCAGTGGTACATCCTCGGCGCGATCTTCTGGTTCCCGTGGCTCTACTTCGTGGCACAATTCATGATCTTCTGGAGCACCGCGACCGGCGTGGTGCAACCGATTGTGAACTGGTGGTTCGGGCACAACGTGCTGGGGCTGTGGTTCACGCCCGTGGCTGTGGGCGCCGCATACTACCTGATCCCCAAGATCATCGGCCGACCCATTCACAGTTATTATCTTTCGATCATTGGCTTCTGGACGCTGGCCCTGTTCTATTCGTGGGCGGGGATGCACCACCTCATCGGCGGGCCGATCCCTGGCTGGCTGGCGACTGCCAGTACTGTCGGCAGCATGATGATGATCATTCCCGTACTGGCGGTGGCGATCAACCACCACATGACGATGCGCGGCCACTTCCACCGGCTGAGGTACAGTCCGGCTCTGCGGTTCACTGTCTTCGGCGCCATCGCTTACACCGCGGTCAGCGTGCAAGGATCGCTCGAAGCTCTGAAAGACTTCAGCGAAGTGACACACTTCACGCATTACACTGTGGCCCATGCGCACCTGGGCGCATACGGCTTCACGACGATGGTCTTCTTCGGCCTCTTCTACTACATGGTGCCGCGACTGACCGGCCGCGAGTGGGCTAGCCCTGGCCTCATTCGCGCGCACTTCTGGTGCTCGGCCATTGGCATCACGGCGTACTTTGTGGCGCTCTCGGTCGGCGGCTGGTGGCAGGGGCGAATGATGAACGATCCGAACGTTCCATTCGCCAACATCGTGACATACCTACTACCGCACTGGCTCACGCGGTCGGTGGCAGGCACGCTGATGCTGATTGGGCATCTGGCATTCGCCACGCTCTTTGCGATGAACCTCGCCGGCTGGGGGAAGCGTCGCGCCGCAGGCCCAACATTGTTCGCGGAACCTGCCACCGTTGGCGAGGCTCGCGCGTAAGCGTGAGCGTGTTGGCGGTACGCAGAGTTGCCCACGAGTGGGAGACTGGTATGGATCGCGGGATGGTCATCTTCATTGGCGCACTCCTGACGTTCTCGTCGAGCTGGCTGGGGATCATCCTCTACCCGTTCTGGCAACTCCAGGGCGAGCAGCCGTACCAGAAGTCGGAGGGCGACGAGCCGTATCCGCGCCCGCTCGCCGGGCGTGAGGTGGCCGGTAAGCGCATCTATCAGGCCAACGGCTGCCTGTACTGTCACACGCAGCAGGTCCGCAGCGAGCGATTCGGTAACTGGTGGGACGAGCACGGCCAGGAACACACCGGCGCCGACATCAAACGGAGCTATGGCCTGCGCCGGACCGTATCGCGCGATTATATTTACGATAACCCGACCATGCTCGGCACGATGCGCACCGGGCCAGACCTGGCGAATATCGGTGTGCGGAACCCATCGGAAGCGTGGCATCACACGCACCTCTTCAATCCGCGCTCGGCGAATGCCTGGAGCATCATGCCATCCTTCCCATTCCTCTATACGCGCGAGAAACTGACAGGTGCTCGCAGTGACAAGGCGCTGTCACTCGGCCGTGAGTGGACGGTGAAGCCGGGCTATCGCTGGCGGCCCAGCGCGAAGGAGTGGGATGAGATTCTCGCGCAGCGCGGCGATGCGATTCGCCGGCAGGTTTTCGCCGGCACCGAGGCATTCGATTCGACAACGCCCGAGGGAAAGCTACGACTCCTCGATTTCTGGCTGACGACGATCGAGGAAGACTATCAGGTGGTGCCCAACGCCGATGGCGAGGCACTCGTGGCCTATCTACTGGCGTTGCGCAAGGCCGAAGTGCCGTTGCCAGAAGCGAAGGAATAGCGGTAGCGAAGACAGGTGCGA
The DNA here is from genome assembly GCA_964422915.1 of uncultured Frigoriglobus sp. Classification (GTDB taxonomy): domain Bacteria; phylum Planctomycetota; class Planctomycetia; order Gemmatales; family Gemmataceae; genus Gemmata. Next base: position 20,028 of record CAYRDG010000019.1, read on the forward strand.
AGGATACGACATGAGCGACCCCAAGCCTCAACCCGTCGGTCCCATTGAGACCGACGCGCCGGTGATCGTGACCGGTGGCGACTCCGTCTCGGACTTGCATCGCGCAATGATGGCGCAGATGAACGATCCGGTCATGCTCACCGCCGATGGAGTGGATGAAGAGGCCACCGACGAGGTGGGCGCGGGTGGCTCCGACTCGGTGCAAGGGATGCACACAGCCGTCATCCGCGAGCACGGCGAGCCGCGCGACGGCTTCGAGCCAGTGCCGTTTTGGGTTGCGATTGTCTGCGGCGGCCTCCTGGCGTGGGGCGGTTGGTATGTGGGCACTTACAGCGCCGACTTCCGCGCCGACGTGAACGACCGCGCCGACCTCAAGGATGTGGCCCCACCCGCACGGCCTGCCCCCGATCCAGATCCGAAGACCGTGGACGAACTCAAGCGGATCGGCGAGCAGAAGTACCAGACCATCTGCGCCGCGTGCCACGGCCCCACCGGGCAGGGCCAGCCCGCACAGAACATTCCCCCGCTCGACGGCTCGGAGTGGGTCGCCGGCGACCAGGCTTCAGCCGCACGTCTGGCGCGCGTCGTTCTCTACGGGTTGAATGGCCCGATCCCGGTGAAGGGTCGCACCTATTCTGGCGCCGTGATGCCGCAACAGGGGAACGTGCTCAAAGACTACGAGATTGCCAGCGTGTTAACCTTCATCCGCAACAACTGGAGCAACAAGGCCGATCCGGATAACGCCAAGCCTGCGATCACCGCCGAAGTGGTGAAGGCCGCACGCACGAAGGAAGGCGCACGCAAGACGAACGGCACGCAGCCCGTGAACCACGCGGAACTTCTGAAGTTGCCAGTGTCGTATTCCGATGTCGGCGGAGCCGTTCCGAAGAAGTAGCGACATCACAGGTACAGATTCGCTCGAACGATTTCACACCAACCCTCGCCCGGCATTCGTTCTCCCATGCCTCCTTGCGCTGAGTGCGGTGGGCCGATCACTGGCGGCGGCTACGTCGGCCGCCAGGGGGCCTCGTACTGCTGCTTCGGCTGTCTGGCGCTGGGCGAGCGAGACTGCGGCACCTTGTGCGGATCGCCCCCGGAGCTACGTGGCATCGGCCTCCGGTTGGGGATCGCGATTCTCGTTGTCGGTCAGTCGATGATCTTCGGCCTGGCACTCAACCTTCACGATGATGTTCCGCCACAGGCACGCGCCTTCACGCAGTGGATGATTCTCGCTGGCACGCTGCTCGTGGCGGCTTTACTCGGTGAGCCGCTGATACGCAGTGCATGGGCCGAACTGCGTCGCGGGCGGATCACCATCGAGGCACTGTTCCTCCTCACGGCCGGCGGCGCGATGGCGGCTTCGCTGCAGGCGCAGTTCACCGGCCACGGCAAGATTTACTTTGAAGTCGTCTCGGTGTTGCTGGTCGTCTATACGCTCGGCAAGTTGATCGGCGCGCGAAGTCGCGCAGCGGCCATGTCTGCGTCTCAGACATGGGGCGACCGGCTCGGCGCGTGCCGCCTCGTGGGTGCGGCAGGCGTGCGAACGGTGAGTGTGGCCGAGGTGGTGCCCGGCGATGTTGTGGAGGTGTGGCCGGGTGAACTCATCGTGGTAGATGGCGTGGTGCGAGACGGTATCGGCTTTGTGTCCGAGTCGGCCATTCGGGGTGAGCCGTTCGCAGTGGTGCGCCGACCTGGCGACCGTGTGCTGGCCGGTTCCGCCAGCTTCGACGCCACCTTCCGTATCACGACGACTTCACCTGGCCGCGCGCGTGAAATCGACCGCCTCCTGGCAGTTGTGGAAGAAGCCCGCGGGAAGCCACTCTCGCTTCAGAGCCGCGCCGACGCACTCGGCCAGTGGTTCCTCCCGCTCGTCGTCGCGGTCGCGCTCGGCACCTTCGGCTACTGGGCCTTCTTCACCGATGCCGGCCGCGACGCGGCTCTCTTCCACGCGATGTCGGTGTTGCTCGTCGCGTGCCCCTGCGTGATCGGCCTCGCGACCCCCGTGGTGATCTGGTCGGCGATCAGCAGGCTCGCGGAGCGCGGTGTCCTCGTACGGAGCGGTGATGCGGTTGAACGGCTCGCGGGTGTGGATCGCGCGATGTTCGACAAGACTGGCACACTCACCGACGACCGCTTCACCCTTGTGGACATCGAAACGCTCGCGATCACCGACGAACGCGAGAAGCTCCTGGGCTGGCTCTCGCTCGTACAGTCGCAGAGCAAGCACCCGGTCGCAAGGCCGTTCGCGGAATTGCCGCGATCGTTCGCGACAGGTGCGGAGCCTCATGTGCGGTCGCTCGTCGCTGTGCCTGGATGCGGTATCGTTGCGGATCTTGAGGAAGCGAACGGCGCTCGCCATGAGATGAAGGTGGGGACACCGGAGTTCGTGCCGGGGGTGCTGCGAACGGGGCACTCGCCCGCTGTGACTGACGCTCACACGATCCACATCGCGCTCGACGGCGAGCTTGTCGCGGTTGCGAGAGTCGCCGAGCGGCTCCGAGAATCCGCGACGCAAACGCTGGCACACTTCGCGGCCCTCGGCCTTCCTGTGGAAGTGCTGACCGGCGACAACGCCACGCGCGCCGCAGCGCTCGGACTGCCACCAGCGCGTGGCGGTCTCTTCCCGGATGAGAAGCGCGCGGCTGTGGAAGCCGCGATGGCCGCCGGGGCGCGGCCACTGTTCGTCGGCGATGGCATCAACGATGCCTCCGCGCTGGCCGCAGCGCACTGCGGCATCGCACTCGCCAGCGGCACCGACCTCGCAGTGAGTGCCGCGCCCGTCACGCTCTATCACACCGACCTTCGCGCGATTCCGTGGGCCATCGAACTCGCCCGCGATGCGGTTCGCGCCGTTCGGCGGAACCTGCTCCGCGCGCTGTGTTACAACCTCGTCGGCATGACACTCGCGGCCTGCGGGCTGCTCCATCCCGTGGTGGCAGCGCTTCTGATGGTGCTCTCGAGCCTTACCCTCATCTTCTCGTCCACGCGCGTCGGGCATTGCAGGGAGCGACGTTCCTCACTTCAACAAGCCGCGTACACGGGGGAAGTGCGGCAGAACCGGAGCCGGACCGCCGTTCACGCTCTGGCCTTCGCGCTGCAAGGAGTCGCCTTCTTGTTGCTCGTTGAGTCGCTGCGCGAGCCACTTTCGGCGTTACTCGTTCTCGCTGTCTTCGGGTTCCTCGGTGTGGTACTCGCGGTCATCTGGCACCGCTGCGCGATCTCTCACGCGGTCGATATGTGCATCGGGATGCTCACGCTGGGCAACATTGGCATGCTTGCTGGCTGGTGGGTCGATGCGGGATTCTCGCCTCTGCATGGCAGTTGCTGCGCGTGCGTGGAAGCCATGCGCGGTGGTCTCCATTCGCCAGGAATGTGGGTTGGAATGCTCCTCGGCGCGAACGTGGCGATGCTCTGGCTGGGCCGTACGCCGTTGCCTGACGGCAGTCACACGCGCGCGATGTTCACCGGCGGAAACGTGGGGATGCTGCTGGGGATGGTTGGCGGTGGATGGCTCGCTGCTCAGGTGGGGGTGTCGAGCATCGCCGTGGCGGTGTTGCTCAGCTTCACGGGGATGACCGCCGGGATGCTGGCGGGCATGCTGGGCGGGACGTGGATCGCGGAACGGCTTGGCGAGGGTCTGGTTGCGGTTGGCTTTGTGCCGCGCTGGTTGCGTGTCACTGCTTCACGTACTCCTTGATGAAGTAAAACGCCGATAGTCCGAATGCGATGGCGATGACCGCATACCGAACGTAGCTGGCCGGGAGTCGACGTGCGACACGCGCTCCGGCATAGCCACCGATGACCGACGACACGACCATCGGTGGCGCATACTTCCAGTTCACGAGATGCTCGGCCGGGAACGCCAGGATGAACACCACCACACTCGCGACGTTGATCGACGACGCCAGGAACGTCTTCACTCCGTTCATGTGGTGAATGTCGCCGACGCCCATGAATCCCAGCGCGCTGAGCATGAGAATCCCAATCCCTGCGCCGAAGTAGCCGCCATAGGTCGCGACGAGGAACTGGAAGCCGATCACCAGTATCTGCGTTGTCCAGCCCGGCTTGTAGTGCTTCGATTCTCCACCATGCCCGGCGCGCCCCTTCACCCATCGGGATAGAGGCGCCTGCACCACGAACAGCACCGCGGCAGTGAGAATCAACCACGGAACGAGACGCTTGAACGTCTCCTGATCGGTGCCGACCAGATACGCGCCGAGAGAACCTCCCACGAGGCTCGGGATAATCATCCGCAGCACGAATCGCCGACACTCCCACACTTCCTTGCGGTAACCCAGCGCGCCGGCGAACGAGCCAGGCAGAAGCGCGACCGTACTCGTGGCGTTGGCGACCGCCGCCGAGACAACGCCCGTGAGCGCAGGGAAGGTGAGCAGCGTGCCGCCGCCGGCGACGGAGTTCATCACCCCGGCGAAGAACGCGGAGACACACAGGAACGCGAACGTCCAGAATTCAGGTGGCATCCAGGGATGATACGGAGCGGCGCGCACCGGACACGCCCTCCCCGATTCGCTGACACACGGAACGACTCGCGCCGAAGTTGCGCGCGGTGCTGGACACCGCATTCACCACCGCGGATACTGTCCGCGTCGCTCACTCCTGGAGGCTCTCCATGCGTTCTGCCACGTTCGCGATTCTCGCTCTGGCACTTGCCCCGGTTGCGGTATTACTCCCGGCCCGCGCCGAGTTGCCCAAACCAGAAAAGTTCGACGACACCGGCTTCGTCTCCATCTTCAACGGCACGACTCTCGACGGCTGGAAAGTCTCGGCCAGGACCGGCCACAGCCGCGCCAGCAAGAACAAGACTGGCGGCAAGTGGGTGGTGAAGGAGGGCGCCATCATCGGCAGCCAGGACATCCCTGGCAACGGCGGCATCATCATCACAGAGAAGCAGTACGGCGACTTCGAAGTTGTGCTGGAGATGAACAACGACGACGGCCCCGATAGCGGTCTCTTTCTCCGCAGTAGCGACACAGGGAAGTGCTACCAGGCCATGATCGACTACCACAAGGGCGGCAACCTGATGGGCATTTATGGCGAAGGGATCGGCGGTAAGCCACACGTCCGAAACTTCAACTTCACGAAGGATGTGACGGCGATCCAGGTGGTCGATTACAAGCCGTTTCCGTGCCCCGTCTCGGCCGCGGAATGGTCGAAGTTCTGGAAGCCCGGCGAGTGGAACGAACTGCGTGCCCGCATCGAGGGGAACCCACCGAAGTTGACGACGTGGATCAAGGGCGTGAAGTTCATGGAGTTTCAGGACACCGAGAAGCGGCTGCCAGACAAGGGCGGAATCGCCCTGCAGGTTCACGGTGGCGGCAATTCGACCAAACAGTTTGTCCGCTATCGCAACATTCGTGTGAAGGAACTGAAGAAGTAGAACGGAACCCCATCGTGACGGCGCGATCGATTCGCGCTGTCGCGTGGGTGGCCTGGTGATCAACCGACAGGCTGCGGAGTCGCGTCGAGGGCCAGTCGCACGGCGGCCACGAGTTCATGGGGACGGTACGGTTTGGTCAGCAGACCTGCGGAGCCATCCACTTCCACCAGATCGTCGGCCGAGTATCCCGTTGAAAACATGATTCGCGCCGCAGGCTCGATCTCGGCGATCAGTCGGTAAGCATCGCGGCCGGACATGCGCGGCATGGTCACGTCAAGGATGACCAGGTCGATCTCGGTGTGCCGGCTTGCGAAGATTTCCACGGCTTCAGCGCCGTCCTCGGCAGTCAGAACGTGGAAGCCGGCGCGTGCCAGAACGGTACGGGCCAGTTCGCGAATCATCGCCTCGTCATCCACCAGCAGGATCGTTGGTTGCTGAGGTGAATCGGTATTAGCGGATGGGGCGGGGATTCGCGGCGGCAGCGGTGTCCGCTCACACGGCGTGGTTGTGGCCATCTCCGCGACCGGCAGATTCAATTCCATTCGTGTTCCCTGTCCGGGTCGTGAGTGGATCGTGATCCAACCGCGGTGCTGTTTGACGATGCCCTGCACCATCGGCAGTCCCAACCCGGTCCCCTTGCCGATCCCCTTGGTGGTGAAGAACGGCTCGAAGATGCGTGCCTTGACTTCCTCGCTCATCCCGGAGCCAGTGTCGGCAATTGTGAGCCGGACGTAGCGACCAGGTGCTAAATCGTCCCAGCCCGCCGGGGGCGGTTCCCCTGGCATCAGTTCGGCGGGTTCAGCCGTGAGGGTGAGTGTGCCACCATCGGGCATGGCATCTCGCGCATTCAGGCAGAGATTCATTAGTACTTGCGATAGAAGTACTGCATCGGCATTCACTGGTGAGCACGCGGGGTGGATGCGTGTCTCGAGTTTTAGCCGCGGATCGAGCGTGCGGCGCAGTAGAGAAACGATCTCGTTGAACGCCTCATGCGGATCGACCGGCGCGAACACGAGTTGATTGCGACGGGCATAGCCGAGGAGTTTGCCCGTCAGATCGGCGGCGCGGCTCGCGGCCTGTTCCACCGCAGCGAGCAGCGGCGTGTTCGGGTCCGCTTCGGGCAACCGTACCAGCGACAGATTTCCCAGCACGGCGGTCAGGAGGTTGTTGAAGTCGTGGGCGACGCCGCCGGCCATCTGTCCCAGCGCTTCCATCTTCTGCGTTTGCCAGAGGTGATCCTCGAACAAACGGCGTTCTGTAACGTTGACCGATACACCCAGCCCATACTCGTACTCACCACTGGCAGAACGGATGGCTGCAAAGGAGAGTTCGGCCCACACCGTTTGCCCATCGGGGCGGACGTAGCGCTTGGAATAGTTGAAGCGGTCGCGGCGCCCGGCGCGAACTTCTTCAGTAAGAGCAGCCTGGCCAGCGAAGTCGTCCGGGTGAGTGACTTCCGCAGGGGCCGTTCGCAGCACTTCCTCGACCGTGCGGCCGAGCATGGCAGCGAATGAGGGATTACACGCGACAAACCGGCCCTGCGCGTCGGTCAGCGACACACCCGCCGAGGCGCTCTCGAAGATGCCGCGGAACAGTTCCTCGCTGCGGCGTAACTCGGTCTCAGCCTGCCGGCGTTCGGTTACGTCGTTGACTACCGCGAGCTTGACCGCATGACCGTCGAGATTCAGGGCGAACGACGACACCTCCACGTCAATGTCGGTGCCCGAACAAGTGCGGTGGCATCGGGCCGCAGGCTGTGCGCCCAGCACGCCACTTTCCTTGAGAGTCACATCGGCTGGTGGTGATGTGTCACGGGGCGAGCGCACATCGCGCATCGACATTGTGACAAAGTCGTTGAGCGAGTAGCCATACTTGCGTACCGCAGCATCATTGACGGATTGAATCCGCAGCGTGCGCGCGTCGTAGACGAATACCGGCAGTGGGATTGCCTGGAAGAGCAGCTTGTAGCGTTCTTCACTGCGGCGCAGCGCATCCTCTGCGTCTTTCAACGCGCTAATGTCGAGCGCCACGGTCACGACGCCGCGCGGACCCGCCGGTTCGCTGTCCACGCCGTCGGGCATCCACAGCGGTGCCTTCGTGGTCAGCCAGGGGCGGCCCGGAGTCTTGGGCGCCGGATAGACCAGTTCATACTGCACGGGCTGGCCCGTTTGCATCACCTTCTTGTCCAGGCTGGCCGTCATCGCGCCGTGCTCGGGGTTCGTTACTTCGCTGGCGGTCTTGCCGACAACTTCACCCGGCGGCAGACCCAGGATGTCCGCGTGAAACTGATTGATGACCAGATAGCGGCCGTCACGGTCCTTCGCGCTGATTGGCCCTGGGAACGCGTCGATGATGGCACGCAGCAGAAGCCCCGTCTGTCGCGCGCGACGTTCCGCAGCCTTGCGGCGGTCGATGTCGCGCTGAATCATCAGCCAGTGCGAGATGTGTCCGGTTGCGTCGGGCACGGGCACCGCGCTGAGGTCGACCCAGAAGGGTGTGCCGTTCTTACGGTAGTTGCGCAACTCCACGCGCAGAGGCTGGCCAGTGTCCATCGCCTCGCGGAGTTGCGAGAGGGTGTTCGGGTCGGACGCTGGCCCGCGGAGCAGGTGCAGCGAACGCCCGGCGATCTCCTCACGCGAGTAGCCCGTCAGTTGGGTGAACGCATCGTTGACGTAGAGCACGCTTCGCCCACGGTCAGAATTCGTGTGGGCATCGACGATGGCCACGGCATCGTGTGCATGCGCGACGGCCGATTCCAGGAGCCGAATCCGTGCTTCATCCGGAAGCGAATCGACAGTGGCAGTGCCAGACGAGTTACCACACGCACTGCGTGCCAGCCAGCCGATCCCGGCAGCGATCAGGACCAGTCCGCCGACCACAGGAGCCGCGATCACCGGTGGCAGTGTTGCGTCGCAGTACGTCGCAGTGCCTGCTGCCGCAACAACCAAGGCAACTAGAATCCAGTGGCTCCGGTGTACTAGCGGGAAATGGATCAAGGCTCTCCGGGGGTAGGATCAATAGCGCCGAACAGAGCGCGTGTTCGGGCATGCCCATTAAGATTCGCTACCGTACCTTAGTGCAATTCGGGCCTGTTCCAAAGCGCCACGAGCGAAAGCACCGGGTGAGTTCTCCTTTGTCGGTCAAAACTTCAGGCCCGGGTAAAGAGGGTTTTACGTTGGGAGTAGAATACTTGCTCGTACCTGAATCTGATAGTGCCGAAGAACTGACCGTTCCACCTCCTGTCGTTCGCGAGCTTCCAACGCATGGGCCATCGCACTCTCGCAGCCGCCGTCGCCGATCTGGAACACGTCGGACAACTCGTCCGTATCGAGGAGGAAGTTGATCCGAACCTGGAAGCCCCGGAGATTCACCGCCGGGTTTATGTGGCAGGCGGCCCGGCGGTCTATTTCGCGCGCGTCAAGGGAACGCCGTTCCCCATGGTGTCGAATCTCTTCGGCACGCTCGAACGCGCGAAGTTCCTCTTCCGCGACGCACTCGACGACGTGCGGATGCTTGTGGAACTGAAGACCACCCCGGCCGTGCTTCGCAAGCGGCCCTGGCGGTACTGGAAGCTCCCACTGCTGGCCTGGCGGTTACGCCCGAAGTTCGTCCGCACCGGTCCGGTTCTGCGTCACACCACGTCTCTTTCGCGACTCCCTCAGTTGAAGTGTTGGCCGCTCGACGGTGGGCCGTTCGTCACTCTTCCTCAAGTATATACTGAACATCCGGATACTCCAGGTTGGTTGAAGTCGAACCTTGGAATGTATCGCGTGCAGTTCGCGGGCAACGACTACGAACCGAATCGCGAGGTCGGTCTGCATTACCAGATTCATCGCGGCATCGGCGTGCATCATGCCGCAGCCGTGCGGCGCGGCGAGCGACTGCGCGTGAATGTGATTATTGGCGGCCCGCCGGCGCTGGCCGTTGCGGCCGTGATGCCGCTACCTGAAGGGTTACCGGAACTGGCGTTTGCTGGCGCACTGGGCGGGCGGCGAATCGTGATGGCACGCGGCGGCGCGCACGAATCGAGCGAGGTTCGCCCACAGCTTGCCTGCCCAGTCGAAGCCGATTTTGTCATCTCCGGCTGGATCGATCCAACACGCACGAAGCCCGAGGGGCCGTTCGGCGATCACCTCGGCTACTACAGCCTCACGCACGACTTCCCGGTGATGACCGTGGAGGCGGTCCATCATCGGCCCGGCGCGATTTGGCCATTTACTGTTGTTGGGCGGCCACCGCAGGAAGACACAACCTTTGGCGAACTCATCCACGAATTGACCGGACCCGTGATTCCGACGGTGATACCTGGCCTCCATGCGATTCACGCGGTGGATGCCGCCGGCGTTCACCCGCTCCTGCTCGCCATCGGTTCGGAACGCTACGTCCCTTACGCTCCCACACGCCAACCGCAGGAGTTGCTCACGCTGGCAAACGCCATTCTGGGGCAGGGGCAACTGTCGCTTGCCAAGTATCTCTTCATCGTGGCGAGGGAAGACGCCCCGGAACTGGACATCCACAATATCGCCGCGTTCTTCCGGCACTGGCTCGAACGCTTCGACCCCACACGCGACCTCCACTTCCAGACGCAGACAACCATCGACACACTCGACTACTCCGCCGGGATGGGGTTGAACGCCGGGAGCAAGCTCGTTCTTGCGGCGGCCGGCCCGAAACGCCGCGAGTTGGGCACTGCGGTTCCTTCCGAGTTGCGTCTGCCGGACAATTTCCGCGATCCGCGCGTTGTGCTACCGGGCGTGCTGGCAGTAACAGGCCCCCAGTGCCCAACGTCGCAGTCAGACTCCGACATCGAGCGACTTCTCCCGGTTCTTGATTCCACACTCAGCGCTTTCCCGCTCCTCATTGTGTGCGACGACAGCGACTTCCTCTCCCAGAGTCTGAATAACTTCCTCTGGGTTACGTTCACACGATCGGACCCGGCCCGCGACGTGCTGGGTGCGGGAGCATTCACACGGCACAAACACTGGGGCTGTACCGGGCCGCTGGTGATCGACGCGCGGTTGAAGCCGCACATGCCGCCACCCCTGGAAGTGGACGCCGCGACGAAGAATCGCGTGGATGCGCTCTTCGCGAAGGGCGGCGCGTTGAGTGGGGCGAAGTGTTGAAGCGCCCGGCTCGCAAGAGTGTCCGCGTGGCGAATGGAGGAACTGTTCCTCAGCCTGGCGGGGGCAGTTCGACTCGTAGCGTGCCAGGAGGCGGTGTCTGCACGCCGGAGACGGTCTTGGTGTCGCCGCCGGCGGAACTGCCAGTGTTTCCGCGCGTCGTGCAGGCTTCGAGCATCACCCGCCATTCGTATGCGTCAGCAGGGCGGCGCGACGGTGCATGCGACACGCTGTTCCGCAGCAGCGACACCACCGCCGACGGCAGGCCGATGGCGCGCAGGTCGTCGGCCATGTCGGGACCGGGCCAGAGGGTGAGGTTGCCGAGGAAAAGCTGATAGCCGAGCACACCCAGCGCGTACACGTCGTCGCGCGGAGTGGGTGGGTCGCCATTGCGCTGTTGTGGGCTGGCGTAGCCGAAACTCCCGGCGGCCCGAATGAGCGTGGGTACTCGTCCGCTGTTGGTCAACAGGCCATGCGTCTGTCCTTCAGCCAGATGTGCCACCGCTGCCCCGCCGATACCAAAATCGGTGACACGGAAGGTGCCCGCCTCGTCTCGGAGTACGTTTGCGGGTTTCAGGTCGCGGTGAACAATGGGTGTGGCAACGCGATGACAGTGGGCCAGCGCTGCGGAGATCGCGAGCAGCGTCCGCGCGGCCTTCGACATCCGCCGCATGGCTGGCCGCACCAACCATTCCGCCATCGCCTCGGCGAGTGTACCGCCAGGCACATACTCGTACATTAGCCAGGGCGTTGCGCCGTCGAGATTGCACTCCAGAAGCGGCACGATGTTCGGGTGGCCGCCTGCATACTTCATCACCCGGACGAGCACCTTCTTTTCGTGTGTCACGAGCCGGTGCCGGGCCTCAGGATGAGTGAAGAACTTGACCGCGCGGCGATCCGGTTTCCACTCGTGCCGGGCCAGCCATACCTCGCCAAAGCCGCCTACGCCAAGCCGTTGCTCCAACCGCCAGCTTGAAAGCCCCGGTACGGGTTCGCCAATATCGAACCCCAGCCGGATCGAATCGACTGCGCGGATCGATCCGGGAACGAGTCGCTCTCGGTCGTTGGATTCCTGTGCGCGTGTGGAGATGGGCGACTCCAGGTCGCCAGTCACGGCCGGGATGGGTGGTTCCGCAACGAACCGTTGCCCGCACTTCGGACATGCAACAGACTTGCCATCCGGCACGCGCAGCGGCGTCCGTAGCGTAACCCCACACGTGGGATTCGGGCACTGATAGGACACGGGCATTCCGGCACTCCCGCTTCAATGCGGTGCCTGGGCGCGCTTGGGGGAAGGATGTGACGGTAATTCATACTACCAGCGCAAACAGGATGTGGGAATCCGGAACTGCCTTCTTGGCGAAGAGAATGGGATGGTGTCGGGTTTTCCCCAGACAACAGGGTCCGTTTTTCCGTCACTTCGCGCCGGTGTGTACTTCCTCTGGCCGGAGTCAGGATCCAATCGTCGTCGGGCGCGAGTGAGCAGCAGTGGGATTTATGCTCCCTCAAGAAGTTTCGCCAGTTCCCTGTGAACGCCAGGATTGCCGGCGATGAGGTCGGGGCGGAAGGGGTCGAACGTCAGGCCATCGGTGGTACTGAGCGTGCCGCCCGCTTCCGTGATGAGGGCCGCGCCGGCGGCCACGTCCCAGGGGTAGTTGTCGAAGGCCCAGTAGCCATCGAAACGCCCTGCCGCAACGTATGCCATGCTCAGTGCCGTGGAACCGTTGCGGCGGATCGACTGGCAGTGCGCCGCCAGTCCTTCCCACGCTTTCAGGTTGCGCATCTGCTTGTCGTAACTGGCCGGGAAACCCGTGCTGACCATCGCATCGGCCACGCCGGGGATGGTGCTGACGCGAATGCGTGTTGCGTTAAGGAACGCGCCCTGCCCCTTTGCCGCCGTGAAGAGTTCGTGTTGACGTGGGTCGAAGATGACGCCCAGAAGCGCCTCGCCGCGGTGCCACAACCCGATAGAGACACAGTACACGGGTACGTCGTGGGCGTAGTTCACCGTGCCATCGAGGGGGTCCACCACCCACGCCGGCGGTGCGTCGGCCGCGGGGCGCACCTCACCGGGCGACTTCCCGACGGAATCTTCTTCCCCGATGAAGATGTGATCCGGGAATCGTGACATCAGCAGTGACTTGATGATCTTCTGCGAGGCAACATCGGCCTCAGTCACGAGGTCGGCGCGAGACTTCTCGCGAACCGAGAAACGGCCGCGCCACTGTTCGAGTTCGGCGGCCCCGGCACGGGCGGCTTCCACTGCGACCCGCAGATATTCTTCCAGCATTGCAGCGTCTGTGTTCATGCGGAACATGATAGGGATGGCTGCACGCCGCAGAAGCCCTGCTGAACACGCATGCCGCATCACACGCTCTTGGGCACAGCCCAGTGGCCCGGACGATACTTCCGACGGAGCATCGCGCTGGCGTCGGGGCTGTTGGTCACCACTTCTTTCACGGGGTCGAACTCGATGGTCTTGCGCACGAGCGTACTGATGTTGGCGAGGTGGCAGATGCCCGCGGAAACGTGCCCCACATCGACAGGCGCCGTGAGAGTCTCGCCCTTCATGCAGGCGTTGATGAAGTTCTGATGGTGCGCCGAAAGTTCCGGGCGTCCGGTCATCTCCTCCAGTAATTTGTTCCGCTCGCCATAGAGCTTCCACCCGACCGAGTGGCCGATGATGAGCATCCCTTTCGTACCGTAGAAGGCACAACCGTTCTCGTAGCCTTCCTGAACGTAGGGCGACCAGATGCGTTGCTCGAAGAGGAACTGACGTGGGCGCTTGCCGCCGTTGCCGGCGTCATACTCGCAGACAACGTACTGCGTGTCGGGCCACTGCTGATCGTCGTCGAAGTAGAACTTGCCGCCCAGCGCCGCGACGCGGTTGGGCAATCGGTTGAGCTTCAACCCCCAGACACCCACGTCGATGTCGTGAACGCCGTCGTTGCCGATGTCGCCCGCGCCGTAGTCGCGGAAGAAACGCCACATACTCGGAATGCGGTTCGCATAGTAGGGCGCTTCTGGCGCTGGTCCTTGCCACATCGCGTAGTCGAGCGTCTTCGGCGGTGGGCCGGGCTTGACGTGTCCCAGGTTCCGCCGCTTCTGGCTGTTCCACGCCTTCGCAATCAGTATCTCGCCGATGGCGCCGCCGTGGATGCGAGCCATTGCCTCCGCCACCGTCTTCGTGCTGCGCGACTGCGTGCCGATCTGGATGTTCACCTTGTTCCGCTTCGCCGCCTCGATCATCAGGCGTCCCTCACGAACGTTGTGGCAACACGGCTTCTCGACATAGACGTGCTTGCCGGCGTCGGCGGCGAGGATCGCGCCGGGAGCGTGCCAGTGATCGGGCGTCGCCATCCATACCGCTTGCACGTTCTTGTCCGCGAGTACTTTCCGCAGGTCGTTCTCGGCCTTTACGGAAGCGTGTCCGGCCGCGGTCGCGGTCTTCGCCGCGGCGCGAAGGCGGGTCTCATCCACATCGCAGACGTAGGCAAGGGTCAGTTGTTTGTGCCGGGCGAGCAGGCCCAGGTGGTTGCGACCCATGCCGCCGCAACCGATGAGTGCGACCGTGAGTTTCTCCGGTCCGGCGACAGCCGGTGCGCCGAGAACGAGCGTCGCGGTCTCGGCGGCGGACGATGTGAGGAACGTGCGGCGAGTTGCCATCGCAGAGGCTCCGTGCGTCAGGAAGGGAGATTGTCCGCGCGGCGTGCTTCGCGCCCTGCTGGTTATCCGAGCTTGTCCAGCACGTTCTTCGTGATGCGTGTGATGGCCGGATCGTTGCCGCGCAGACCGAGGCTCCAGTCGGTGCTGCCGACTGTCACCACAGTGCCGCCGCGCGAGTACGTGCCGATGACGGCATGGCCAACGCGTCCTTTCTGCCACCGTTCATACCATTCGCAATCGTCCGGGTGCCACTTCGCGGGTGAGGTGGCGAGCACGGTGAAGTCTTTCGGCGTGCCGTCGGAGTGCGTGGGGAACGGCAGCCCGTCCTTCCAGGTCAGTTCGCAGCCGTCGCACTCGTAGCCGACGACCTTGTACGCCGGGAGCTTCGCGCCAAAGCTGTCACCGCGGTTGAGATTCGTTCCCGCGAACAGCCAGTGCTCCGGCCGGTGAGCCGTGTACGAGCCGCTGCCGTCCATGAACTGCTCGTGGCTGCGGTGATAGCCACCCCAGAGGAACCCGACGCCCGTGAGCATGTTCTCGGGTCGCTTCACGAGGTAGTGGCTCCACAACGACGTGAGTGTGCGGTGGTCGTTCGTCCTGTACTGCGGATCGTCGCCGAAGCTCTGCTTCCAGCACGCCAGCGCCCGCCCGTTCTCCTCACTGCGCACCTGCCAGCAGCAGGTATTGCCACTGAAGAACGCGACGTTGCCCCCGTCGCCGATGAACTTCTCCAGGTTGTCGCGCATCGGTGCCGACCAGTATTCATCGTGGCCGACAGAGAGAATGAGCTTGTAGTGCTTCAGCAGTTCGGGGCGGAACTCCAGATCCGAGTTCACGGCGAAGTCGAGTGCGTAGCCGTTGCTCTCGGCCCACCTCACGAACGGATCTTCCCAGTGGAGGAACTGCGAGTGTTGCGGGCGATCGAACGAGACACGCCGCCCCTGAACCTTGTGCATGCCGTTGTAAGCGTACAGGCTGTAGCCGCCCCAGTTCGTGTACGCGTTGTAGGTGTTGGTCGAGAGTTGCAGAAGGATACGGGCAGTCCGTCCCGGCTCCTTCGACCGCACGACAAAGAACAGCGTACCAGTTGTGGGTTTGCGGCCGCTGGGCCGTGTAGTCATACGGCACTCGTAGTAGCCGCTGGGCCAGTCGGCCCCGACTTTCACTGCCAGCGCCGCCGGCCATTTGCATCCGTGTGAGGATGCGTCTTTCGGAACAGGATGAACGGTGGTGTTCACGCCGTTCTGCTTCCAGACGCTCTTGCGTTCCGCGCCGAGCCGAACGATCTCGATGTCGCAGGGTGGCGAAGAGATGTGGAGTTTCACCTCGTCGCCAGGTGCGTAGCTGAGCTGATCCGCGTAGCCCTCAGGCACCTTCGCGGCCGGCTGCCGGGCGCGTGCCTGTTGGGGGAGAGCTGTGGCAAGCGTGGCGGCGGCCCCGACCTGGATCGCGCCACGACGGGAGATTGAACGGTTCATCGTAAGTTCTCGAATAGTTCGTGGGGACCGAGCCTCTCGGGGAGATCGCGCGTTTACTTCACCGTCAGCAATCGGTCTTCCTTCGGGAACGTCTCCAGCACCAGCCCCTTGAACTGCACTTCCTGTGGCATCTTGTTCGAGTGAAGTTGCAGGCCGATGGGGCTTGCCTTGATCGTTTCCGGCTTCGGATCGCGCCAGTCCACGACCTGCGTACCGTTGATCGCGACGCGGATGCGGTTCCCTTGCGCCAGAATCTCGATGTGGTTCCAGTCGTGCTGTTTGCCGACCTTCTTCGCCGGCGCGCCACTCACGCCCAGTCCTCTGCGGCCGAACAGATCGTAAAGACCGTAGCCCGATGGGAACATCACGAGGTGCCCCTTGAAAGTGTACTCGGAGCGATCCTTCTTCGGGTCGGTCACCTTGCCGTCGGCCTTCGGGAAGACTTCACCCCACAATGCGATGCCTGAGTGCATCTCCGACTTCGCCAGCTTGAAGTCGAAGGTAAGACGGAAGTCGGTGTACGCGTCCTTCGTGAGCAGGTAGGTGCTATACGTCACCGGCGTCGTGTTCCTGCCGACGATCACTCCGTCCTGCACCGACCAGTGATCCTTGTATCCTTCCCAGCCGGTCAGGTCCTTGCCGTTGAAGAGCGCGATGGTCTTGCTCTCGCCCGTGCGCGGCTTCACGATGGGGGCCTTCTGGGCCGGTTTCTTCTTCGGTGGCTGCTTCGTGTTCTGTGCCAGCGTGACCAGCGGAGTGAGAACGAGAAGGAGTGTGGCGAGCGTGCGCATGAGCCGGTGTCCTGCAGGGGAAGGAAGTGACCGCGATGATACCATAGCCGCGAGGAGGGAACACGCCGTGAAATGGATTCTCTTCGTCTACGGCACGCTGAAACGCCAGCAGTGCAACCATCGCCTGCTGACGGATCAGCGCTTCCTCGGCGAAGCGGTTACCGTGCCGCGCTACCGGCTCTTTGATCTGGGTCCGTATCCGGGCATCATTCGCGCTGAGAGCAACGGCCGCGCCATTCAGGGCGAACTGTACGCGGTCAGTGAATGCTGCCTGGCGGAACTGGACGACTTCGAAGGGGTGCCGGACCTGTTCGTCCGCGACCAGCTTGAAGTCGCGGGGTACGACGCCGAAGTTTGGGCGTACTACTTCAGCATGGCAGTGCCAGAGAGCGCGCCGGAGATCGACTGCTGGCCGCCGGGCTAAAGCCCCAGTACATCGGCCATGGTGTAGCGCCCCGCCGGGCGATTGGCCATGAACTTCCCGGCCAGTAGCGCGCCGCGGGCGTAGCTATCGCGGTTGTGCCCCTTGTGGACCAGTTCCAGTGTCTCGCCGATGGTGGTGAAGACGATGGTATGCTCGCCGACGTTGTCGCCGCCACGCACGGCGTGAATGCCGATCTCGTCGGGCGTGCGTTCGCCAATCAGTCCCTCGCGGCCGTGGATAAATTTGCCGCCTTGCACCTCCTGAATGATCTCGGCGAATCGCATCGCGGTGCCACTGGGGGAGTCCTTCTTGAAGCGGTGGTGGCGTTCCAGAATCTCCGAATCGAAGCCCTTCCCCTTGAGCGATTCGGCAGTGAGTCGCACGAGCTTGAAGAGCAGGTTGACAACCAGACTCATGTTCGGGGCGAAGAGCACGGCTGTTCGGTGTGCCGCGGCCTCGATCTCGGCCTTTTGCTCAGTGGTGTGGCCTGTGGTGGCTACCACGATGGGGATTTGCCGATCCTCACACACGGGCAGCATTGCCATCGTGCCCGCCGGCGCGGAGAAGTCGATGAGCGCGTCGATGCGTAACCCCACGGGGATGTCGTAACGAATCGGCACGCCGAGTGGGCCGCACATCGCGACCTCGCCGGCATCCTTCCCCTGGAGGGGATTCGTGGCCGCGTCAATGGCCGCGACCACTTCCAGTTCAGGATCGTCCTTGGCCAGCGCCACCAGCCGCTGGCCCATTCGTCCGCAGGCTCCGTTGATCGCGATGTGAATCTTCATGCATGTCTCCAGGTGGGTTCGCCACGATTACCCGTTCGCTTCAATGGCCTTGACGATGGCGGCGAGGTCGTTGGGTACGGGAATCGCGCGGTTGGCGAAGCCGACAGACTTTACCCCGCGCTGTCCGAGTTTCGCGTCGAAGGCGGCGCGATCGGCCGTGTGGTAAGCCACTGTCTCGTCGGGGTCCTTCAAGAGATGCCCCGTGAGAATACACACGACGCGATCGCTCTTGCCGATGATCCCCTCCCGGACCAGTTGCCGGACCCCGGCGACGCTCGCGCCCGAAGCCGGTTCGCAGCCCAGCCCGCCGGCGCCGACCTGCGCTTTCGCGTCAAGAATCTCCGCGTCGGATACTGCACGCACCGCGCCGCCGCACAGGCCGAGGGCGCGAAGCGCTTTCGGCAGGTTCACCGGCCGGTTGATCTCGATGGCGCTTGCCAGCGTGTCGGCCTTGCGGCCGGTTGCGTCGAGGTTCGCGTAGTAGCTGTCGATCTTCGCTTGCGCGCGTTCCCGGTCGCTCCAGCTCACTCCGAGTACGTCGTGGAGTTGGTGGAAGGTATCCGCGCCGGCGGCGTTGATGACGGCCAGTCGAGGGAGCCGCGCGATCAATCCGAGTTCCTTCAACTCCGCGAACGCCTTCGCGAAGCTCGACGTGTTGCCGAGGTTGCCGCCAGGCACAACGATCCAGTCGGGTACTTCCCACCGCAGCGATTCAAGCACGCGATACATGATCGCTTTCTGCCCTTCCAGCCGGAAGGGATTCACGCTGTTGACCAGATAGATACCGAGTTGCCGGCTCACTTCGCGCACGCGGCGCAGCGCGTCGTCGAAGTCGCCGTGAATCTGGATCGTCAACGCGCCGTGTTCCAGTGCCTGCGAGAGTTTCCCATAGCTGATCTTGCCGCTGCCGATGAAGATGATGCCGCGCATCCGCTGTGTAGCTGCGCAGTAGATCGCGAGGCTAGCCGAGGTGTTGCCGGTGCTGGCGCAAGCGGCTCGCGTCGCGCCCGTCATGTTCGCGTGTGTGAACGCGGCACACATGCCGTTATCCTTGAAACTCCCCGATGGGTTCATCCCTTCGTACTGGAGGAATAACCCGCCCGCGTTCAACCCAACGTACCGCGCCACGGCGTCGGATCGCTGGCAGAGCGTCTGCCCCTCACCGATGGTGACGATGGCATCA
Source organism: uncultured Frigoriglobus sp. (assembly GCA_964422915.1). Classification (GTDB taxonomy): domain Bacteria; phylum Planctomycetota; class Planctomycetia; order Gemmatales; family Gemmataceae; genus Gemmata. The sequence goes on from CAYRDG010000019.1 coordinate 38,876, forward strand.
TCAGGGGCGAACGGGAGTAGCTCGCGGAAACGCCAGACGCCGGAGAAATCGAGGGGGTTATTCCGGTTCCCCCACTTCGCTTCAAAGTGACCGAGCGACTTCGGGACCGGCAATCGGTTCCAGTCGTAAGCCACGTCCACCAGCCCACCGCATTTCGGGCAACAGAACGCGGTATCGGCGAGGTCGGCGGTCCCCCCGCAGACTGGATCGATGCACTTCTGAAAAACAACATCTCGCATAGATGCTGTTCTAGCAAGTCGCGTGCGGCTCGCGGCAGAGTATCATTTCCTGTTGGTATCTTCGCGAGGCGCTTTATTAGAATTGCTGCATGGCAATCACAGACGTTCTTCAATCGCAGATTCCTGCCACGATCCGCGAACGCGGTAGCAGTTACTACCGATCAGGGGCAGTGCGTCTCGATCGCCTCCTGAAGACCGAAGTCAGGGCGGTCGTTACAGGCAACCAGAAGTACGATGTGGAACTGGAACTCGACGGGACAACGATGTACGCCTCGTGTACGTGTCCCTACGTTGCCGAGAACGGGAGCGCCTGCAAGCATATCTGGGCCACACTTCTGGCAGCGGAGAAACGCGGATACGCCGCGTCGGCCTCCAGGGTCTTTCTCAGTGTCGAGGACAGCGAGAGTTTCGAGAACGACGACGATTTCGCAGCTCGTCTCTGGGCTTTCATGAAGCTCCGTAAGCACACGGCCACCACGCCGAAGGCCCCGCGCGACAACTGGAAGACTCAGCTTGCCGCGCTCAGCCGTGATAGTCGACCCGCTCGCGAGTCCGGTTCCACAGCCAGTTCCTCCGTCGAGCAGGTGCTGTATGTCGTCGATGCCCTAGCCAGCAAGCAGGAACAGCAACTTGTGATTGAGACAAACAAGTGCACTCGGAAGAAGAACGGCGACTGGGGCAAGCCGAGATCGGCATCGTTCAGCGCACACCAGATTCCCACAATCACCGACCCACTCGACCGTCAAATCCTCTCTCTGTTCCGTGGCGCGGAACAGAAAGACAGTTACGGCTACGGCTATGGTTACGGCTACGGCTACGGCTACGATCGCTCTCAGTTTGGTCTCGTCGGGTCAGTGCTCGATGCGGCCTTGCCACTGTTGGCGCAATCCCATCGTGTCCGGTTCCGCAGCAGTACTAACCTAAACACGGAACTGGAGGAAGTGACACCCGATCTCGATCCGCCCTGGCAACTGACAGTCCGTGTGGTTCGCAACGGGAAGACCTGGGTACTCTCGGGGCGTCTCCACCGCGGCGACCAGACGATGCCCCTCACCGAACCGCTTCTGATTGTGCCCGGCGTGTTCTTCGCAGGTGGCCGAATGATGCGGCTGGAGGACAACGGCGCGTTCGGTTGGCTCACCAACCTCCGCCGGGTCGGTTCGATCTCCGTTCCCGTCAAGAGTCAGAATGAGTTCCTCGGTCAGCTTCTCCAGACGCCACAACTCCCGAGGCTGGAACTTCCAGACGAACTCCGTGTGACGGAAGAGGTCATTCCGCCTCACCCCCAGGTGAAACTGAAAGCGGCGCAGAGATATTCTTACACCAACAATCTACTTGACGTTGAATTATCATTTGATTATTCGGGGCGTATTGTACCCGCCCAGGCGACCGAACGCGGAGTTCTGTTGGCGGAAGAGAAACGATTCCTCCTTCGCGATTTTGCCGCAGAGAAGGCCGCTGCCGAGAAGCTTATCCAGCATGGTGCACGTCAGAACTGGAACGGTAACAAACGGATTCTTCAACTCATTCCTGGCGCACTGCCGAAGCTTGTCCGCGAACTGACTGCGGCCGGGTGGCGCGTCGAGGCGGAAGGGAAGCTTTACCGGCAGCCGAGTGAGTTCCAGATCGCGGTCCACACGGAGCGAGACTGGTTCGATCTCAGTGCCACGGCCGATTTCGGCGGGCAGAAAGTCGCGTTTCCACAGTTGCTGGCGGCACTCCACAAGGGCGAGACCAGCGTGGTGTTGGACGATGGCAGCCTGGGAATGATGCCGGAAGAGTGGCTGAAGAAGTACGGATTGCTCGCACAGATGGGGAGCGTCGAGGGCGAGAGTGTCCGGTTCACCCGATCGCAGATTGGCGTGCTCGATGCTCTGCTGGCATCGCGGCCGGAAGTGAGCTTCGACGAACAGTTCGCGCATGCCCGCGCGGTACTCGACCGCTTCCAGGGCGTCCAGGCGATCGATCCGCCCGCAGGCTTTCAGGGAGAATTGCGCGGCTACCAGACTGAGGGGCTGGGCTGGCTCCACTTCCTCCGCGAGTTCGGCTTCGGCGGCTGCCTGGCGGACGATATGGGGCTTGGCAAGACAGTGCAGGTGCTGGCGTTACTGGCGAGCAAGCGGAACGGCCCGGCACTCGTTGTCGTGCCGCGATCGCTGGTGTTCAACTGGAAGCAGGAAGCGGCACGCTTCACTCCGAACCTGCGTGTCCTCGACCACACCGGCACCACCCGCGACAAGAGCGGCGTGTCGTTCAAGGATCACGATCTGATCCTGACCACCTACGGCACACTCCGCAACGACGCGGCCCTCTTCGCCGACCTCCGTTTCGATACCTGTGTGCTGGACGAATCGCAGGCCGCCAAGAATGCCACCACCGAAACCGCGAAGGCCGTGCGGCTCATTCAGGCCGATCACCGACTGGCGCTGAGCGGTACGCCAGTCGAGAACCACCTGGGCGAGTTGTTCACGCTCTTCGATTACCTCAATCCGGGCATGCTCGGCCGCGGGTTGAGTGCCGGTGCCGCGGGCATATCGTTGCGCAACCCCGACACCGATACGCGCGCGATTCTCGCCAAGGCTCTGCGTCCGTTTATCCTCCGCCGCACGAAGGCCCAGGTCGCGAAGGACCTCCCTGCCAAGACCGAACAGACGGTTCACTGCGATCTGGAGGCCGGGCAACGCAAGCTCTACAACGAATTGCGCGATCACTATCGCCGCGAGTTGCTGGCGCGTGTCGATTCGATGGGGCTGAAGAAGTCCAAGATTCAGGTACTCGAAGCGCTCCTCCGACTGCGGCAGGCCGCGTGTCACCCGGGTCTGATCGACAAGAAACGCACTGGCGAATCGAGTGCCAAGCTCGATCTGTTGCTTCCACAACTGGCCGAGGTGATGGAGGAAGGGCACAAGGCGCTGGTCTTCTCGCAGTTCACCTCGCTACTGGCCATCGTGCGCCAGCGACTCGACGCGGACAAGGTCCCCTACGAGTATCTCGACGGCCGGACGCGCGACCGTGCCGGTCGGGTGGAACGCTTCCAGACCGATCCGGATTGCCGCCTCTTCCTTGTGAGCCTGAAGGCTGGCGGCGTGGGGCTGAATCTCACCGCCGCGGAGTATGTCTTCCTGCTCGATCCGTGGTGGAACCCGGCGGTGGAAGCACAGGCCATCGACCGCAGCCACCGGATTGGCCAGACCAGGCCGGTATTCGCCTATCGGCTCATCGCACGCGATACGGTGGAAGAGAAGGTGCTGGCCCTTCAGCAGAGCAAGCGAGAACTGGCCGATGCGATCCTCGGCGGCGAGGGGAACATCATCACGGACCTGAAGCGAGAAGACCTGGAACTGCTCCTGTCGTGACCGAGGCGCGCCTTCGCGCTCCCGGTACGATGGTCACTGGCGGGCCATCTCCACGGCCTTCGTTGTGATGTAGTAACGGGCCAGCGCGTTGGGTTGCTCCCAGGCCGGCACAGTGTGCGGAGCATGGAAATAGCGAACGAACTCGTCCATCACGGCCGCGAAGTGGTCTTCGTGGCTGCTCCGCCAGTCGGCCGGAATGAGGAGTTGCAACACCGATCCCAGGTCGGCCGCCGATAGCCCCGCGAAGTCTCTCTGAAGCGCGTCGCACTTCCCCCGGAGATACTTCAGCACATCCTTGTGGTCCCGCGCGTCGTTCGCCTCAACAAATAGCTCAGGCGGGCCGCAGGGCTGCTGACGCACGGAGATCGTCGCCCGCGTTCCGCGCGCCGAACTTTGGTGCGTGTCGCCGCCGGCCGAGTCGAACTCCCATGCGGTATTCAGTCGAACGTGAATACCACGCAGCGTGAGGCTTGCGGTGTGATTACCGGTGTAAGGAAGTTCGCCGGCCACGACTCGGGGGCGTAGCTCCGCCGGGAAGCTGGCCAGACCCGTCACCTCGCGGAACTGGGCCCGCGAGAGCAGTAGCGGCGAGTGATTCGCCGCGAGCATCTGAATCTGCGTCGCATAATCGACCACCTCATCCGGGGCGATGAACCCAAGTGCCAGGTCGGCCAGGTGTGTTCCCACGTCGGCCATCGACTCACCGGCAATCGCCGGGTCGAACCACCACCATGGCCGGATGAGCGGCTGACCGTTCACCGTTTTCTTCAGGCGATGGACGCTTTGCAGGGTGAGTGCCGGCTGTTCCCGCGAACCGCACTGCCACGCCCCGAATACCTCCGGATCGCGGATCAGCTCGCGCTGGAGCCAGTTCGTGATCTCAAAGCGCTCAGTGAGCATATCCCAGACGAGCACCTCGCGGAGTTCCGCATTGCGGAAGAGGGTCTCCAGCTTGGGGAAGTCGGCATGCTCGATGATCCACGGCTTGTCGGCAAGAACATGCAAGCCGTTCTCGACCCCCAGGTGCATGAGATCAATCTTGGGTCGGTTTCGCCCGCTGAGGATCAGGGTGTTGCCCGGTTGCTCCTGAACGAACCGCTGGAGATAGTTGCCACCGGCGCGGAGGTCGATTTCCCAGGCTGTCGGAGACTCAATCCGGTTGTTGAATGATTCGACATACGTGATGTGCGCCACCATGTCACGGTCGAGGGGGCCGTAGACATGAGTACGCGGATGAATGCCGTAAGTGGCGCGCTTCTGCACGAGTGCCGCGTGGAAGTGCCCAGGCGCGAGCGTCATCAGGCGAATCAGGCGAAACACGAACCGCTCCGTGCGCGTGCCTGGCGGAATGAAAGGAGAGTTGCTGCCGTGCATGCAAGTTGCGGGCCGGTTCGGGAACCCGTACAGATAACCCCGCACCTGATGGCGACCTTTCACCAGGACACTTTCATGACAGTACGCTTTGTGATGGTCGGTGGTTTTCTCGGCGCCGGAAAAACTACAACAATTGCCCGGCTCGCCAGGCATTACCAGTCGCAAGGGAAGCGGGTGGGCGTTGTCACCAACGATCAGGCCCACGACCTGGTGGACACGAAGACCCTTCGCGCACAGGGGCTGGCCGTGGAGGAAGTTCCAGGAGCCTGCTTCTGTTGCCGCTTCGACGACCTCGTGAGCCGCGTCGGTTCACTCGAAGACGCCGAACGGCCCGATGTGATCCTCGCCGAACCGGTCGGCAGTTGCACCGACCTCGTTGCCACAGTCATCCAGCCTCTCAAAGACCTGTACGCTGGCCGATTCGAGGTCGCACCGTATGCGGTGCTGTTCAAGCCAAGCCACGGCATGCGCATCTTGAAGAATCAGGCCGCTGGCGGCTTCAGCCCGAAGGCTGCGTACATATTCAAAAAGCAACTTGAAGAAGCCGACGCCATCATCATTAATCGAATTGATGAACTGGATTCGTCTGCCGCCGAGGAACTGTCGCGGCTCGTGGCCGAACAGTTTCCTGGCACGCCCGTACTGCGCGTCAGCGCCACGTCGGGCGCTGGCTTCGAGGCGTTCACCGAGTTGCTCGGTCAGAGCGGGGCATTCGGCCGCAAGATTCTTGAGATTGATTATGACACTTATGCCGAAGGTGAGGCCGAGCTGGGCTGGCTCAATGCCACGGCCCGACTCACGAGCGCGTCGCCATTCGACCTGGATGGCCTCTTGTCGACCACTCTGGCCAAACTGGCGCACGTTTGCCGCACGCTTGGCGGCGAGGTGGCGCATCTGAAGCTCATTGGGATGGACGATGCCGGTGCCTTCGCGGTGGGGAACGTCATCAGCAGCGACACTCCGCCGAAGCTCTCGCTCCCCAGCGGGTTGAGGCCGCGCGAGGCGGAACTCATCGTGAATGCCCGCGTTGCTATCGACCCGGCCGTTTTGGAAGAGGAAGTGAAGCGTGTGGTGGCCGAAGAATTCCAGAAGGCCGGGGTGAGTGCCGAGTTCCGCACGAGCCAGAGCCTACGACCCGGTCGGCCCGTGCCGACTCATCGCTATGCCGAGGCGAAACAATAGCGGTGTGGGTTGCTACTGGCTGGCCTCGTTCGGCAAGGAATTGCGGGCGAAGATCCATTCCTCGATCGGCTTGCCCTCGATGAGATGTTCCTGCACGAATCGCGGGATGCGGTCGGCGGTCATGCCGCCGTACCACGTTCCTTCGGGATACACCACGAGGATCGGCCCGCCGGCGCAGATTCGCATGCAGCTCACCTTCGTTCGGTAGCACGCTGCCGGGCCGGTGGCCAGGGAGAGGTTCCGGGCTTTCAACTCGTCCTTCAGCGCGTCCCATGCGGCCTGAGCGCCAGCCTTGCCAGTTGCGGCGCAGCAGGCGTCGCCCACGCACAGGAAGACGTGCCGGTGGAAGTGCCCGATCAGTAGCTTCTGCGCGATCTCGGCGAGTTTCTCGTTCGAATCGGCCATCAGAGTTCCCAGCCCCTTCACAGAACGGCACGGATGCGTCGCGCGATCTCCGCGAACAGCAGTACGCTTGCTGTGGATGCGGCGATCACCAGCCAGTCTATCACGCCCAGCGGCTCGACGTTAAACACCGCACCGCCGAAGGTCACGATCAGCACTTGCCCCACCACCGTCAGCGACGCGATGACGAGGAATTGCGGATTATCGAACAGCCGGTGCAAGCCGGACTCATGCGGTGAGAGTGAGCGGCAGTTGATCTGATTCCAGACCTGGAAAAACACATACGTCGTGAAGAAGATCGTGACCTGTCGCGGCGACAGATCCGGGAACGGTATCCCTCTCGGCTCCGCGCCGGCAAACCAGCCGCTGTGCTTCATCCCCAGGAGCAACCCGAGCATCACGACGACGAAGAAGCCCGCCGTGACGAAGATGTTGCCGAGCATCGCACGCGTGAGGATATTCTCGTCGCGCCGCTTGGGCGGACGGTGCATGAGATTCGCGCGGGGTGGTTCGCTGCACAGCGCGATGGCAGCGAATGTGTCCATGATGACGTTGATCCACAGGAGTTGCAGCACCGTGAATGGCGGGCGCAGCCCCACAAACGGGCCGAGGAAAGCGATGGCTAGCGCCGAGACGTTGATCGTGAGCTGGAACTGGAGGAAACGCTGGATGTTCTCGTAGAGGGCGCGACCCCAGTGAACACCGCGAACGATGGTACTGAACGCATCGTCCAGGAGTACGATCTTGCTGGCTTCCTTCGCTACCTCCGTGCCGGAAATACCCATCGCCAGCCCCACATCGGCCTTCTTGAGCGCCGGGGCATCGTTGGTACCATCGCCGGTCATTCCAACAACGTGATTCTGTGCCTGCAAGAGCCGCACCATGCGATACTTGTCGCCGGGTAACGCGCGTGCCAGAACCCGAAGCCTGGGCAGGCGTGCGGAAAGCTCCTCGTCGCTGAGTTGGGCGAATTCCGTGTGCGTCATCGCCAGCGAATCGGGTGAGTCGAGCAGGCCGACATCGCGCGCGATGGCGCGGGCCGTCTCGATGGTGTCGCCCGTGATCATCTTCACCTCGATGCCGGCATCGCGGCACTCGCGCAGCGCATCCTTCACGTCGGCGCGCAACGGGTCGCGGATGCCCACCCAGCCGTCGAATATCAACCTGCTCTCGATCGCGTCGCGGCGATCGTGGATCGCGGATTCGGTACGGGGAAACTCTCCGGGCAACTCGGCGTGCGCGAAAGCCAGCGTGCGCATCGCATCGCCTGCGGCAGCCGAGATACGAGACTGAATCTCCGCGCGGGTCGCCGCGGTCAGTTCACGGAGTGCCCCATCGACATCGAGATAGCGTTCGCACTGCGCCAGAATCACCTCGGGTGCGCCCTTCACCAGTGCCACCGGCGCTGCGGTATCCGGCACGCTCACGACGCTCGTCATCCGTTTCCGGTCGGAGGAGAAGTGGACCTGATAGAGGACCGGATGCTCGCGACGCTGCGCGTTATAATCGAAGGGCGCGGTTCCGATCCACGCGCCGGCCGCGAGCCAGTGGAGCAGTGCGCCCTCGGTGCTATTGCCGACCGTTATCGCGCGACCATTTTTGACTTCCAGGTTCGCGGTCGAGTTTACGCCTGCGTTGAGGATGATCCACACGAGCGGCGAACCAGCAATGCCATCCACAGGGATTGCGGGCGGCTCGAAGATCGCGCTGCCCAGCCCGACGCGCGAAACGGTCATCTTGTTCTGTGTCAGCGTGCCGGTCTTGTCCGAGCAGATCACCGTGGCCGAGCCGATCGTTTCACACGCCACCAGTTGCCGCACGAGCGAATTGGCCTTGCTCATCCGCTGCCATGCCATTGCGAGCGAAACGGTCACGCTCATCGGCAGTCCTTCCGGCACCGCAACGACGATGATGATGACCATGTAAAGGAAGTACGACAGCAGCGCGCGGAGGTTGGCGAATGCAACCGAACGGAGGCTCTCGCCCGCGGTGGGCAATCGCAACTCGCCGATCCACAGACCGCGAACGAGTAGCGCCAGGAAGATCGCAATCGCGGCCGCATAGCCAACGCGGCTGATGAGCGATGCCAGCCGCACGAGCTTCTCCTGAAGCGGCGTGGAGGCCTTCGAGATGGTCAGCCGCTTCTGGACGCGCCCTTCGCGCGAATCGCCTTGCGTTTCCTCCTCGAATGGATCGCCGGCAAGGCGGCGCGCGATCTGGCCGAGCATCGTATCGTCGCCGACGTTGGTGGCGACCATCTGCCCAGCACCATCGACCACCTGCGTGGCGCGGAAGGTACAGCCTGGCTCCTCAGGGCTGTCGGAGGTATCGTCGAGGCCTGCGGCCTGCTTCTTCACCGGTTCGCTCTCGCCGGTCATGAGCGACTGATCGAGCAAAAGCTCGTTTGCCTTCATCATTCGGCCATCGGCGGGAATCTCGTCGCCCATTTCGAGTATCACGAGATCGCCGACGACGACATCTTCGAGAGAGAGCGTCTGCACCGCGCCGTTGCGGAGCACCTTGATCCGCACCGCGTCCTTCGCGGCGTTGAGTTTCTCGAACTCGCGGTCGCTGCGATATTCACTGAGGAATGCCACGCCTGTTGCCAGTGCAACCGCGAGCATGACGGCAAAGCCTTCCACCGAGGGAGCGCCCAGCACGGCACTCATGGCAACGAGTATCAGCGCGAGGGCGAACAGCGCCGACGGAACCCATGCCCCGAGCCGGGTGAAGCGGCCAATGAGGAAGACCGCGAGCACGCAGACGAGTGCCAGTAAGCCGGCCACGATTCCAGCCGTACCAGGAACCTCGAAGAGATCCACGACGATCTTCAGCAGCGAGGCGGCCAGCAACACCTTGATGATTGGCTCATCGAACTTCTCGAGGAACTTCTTCCAGGCCGGTTCGTGGGGAAGCGGTGTGAGCCGGTTGGCCCCAAAGCGTGCGCGGCTCTCGGCGACTTCTCCATCCGTCAGCCCGTGCGCGAGAGCATTCGGGAAGAGCTCAGAAACAGCACGAAGGGAACGCATTCTGGCGGCTCGGGTTGGCGGGAGCGTTGGTCAGAGAACGCGCGAGCCGCAAGGGACGCCCGGATGAGCGTTCCCTGCGGCTCGCGGGACGATTCTTCGAGATGGTGCAGCGAATGTCACTGCTCCATCACTTCCTTTTCCTTCGCCTTACTGAGCGTGTCGATCTGCCCCTCATACTTCTTCAGCAACTCCTGCATCTTCGTCTTGCCCTTGTCGCGCTCATCCTCGGTTATCGTTTTGGCCTTCTCGGCATCCTCGAAGTGCTTGTTGCCGTCGCGGCGAATGTTGCGGCACGACACCTTCGCGGCCTCGGCCGATTTCCCGATCTGGGCGACAAGTTTCTTGCGCTGGTCCCCGCTCATCGCCGGGATGGAGAGTCGGATCACCTTGCCGTCGTTGTTCGGCGCCAGCCCCAGGTCGCTGGAGCGGATCGCCTTCTCAATTTCCTTGAGGCTTTCGGCCACATAGGGCTTGATGACGATGGAGGCGGCGTCCGGGCACGTGACCGAGGCCACGTCGCGGATGGGCGAGAGGGTGCCGTAATTGTCCACGCGAAGCGAGTCGAGCATCTGCGGCGATGCCCGGCCGCTGCGCAGCCCTTTGAGGTCGTTGCGGAACACATCGAGGGCCTTTTCCATGCGGCCCTCGGTGTCCTTCAGGATTTGCTGGCTGTTCATAGCTCACCCGAGGTCTGGGGTCAGGATGCAGCGTGTGATTCGGAGCTATTGTCTCGCGCGGAGGCGAGACCGGGAAGGGCGCTAGCTTCCCTGGCCGGTCACGATGGTGCCGATCGACTGGCCGGCGATGGCCCGTTCGATGGCTCCGTCCTGCTTGTAGTCGAAGACGAGAATTGGCAGGCTGGCGAGCCGGCACATCTCGAAGGCGCCGATGTCCATGACGCGCAGTTGTTTGCGGATCACCTGATCGAAGGTGAGTGTCTGGAACTTCACGGCGTACTGATTCTTGACCGGGTCGTCGTCGTAAACGCCGTCCACTTTCGTGGCCTTCAGGAGCACGTCGGCGTGTAACTCGGTGCCGCGGAGCGCCGCGGCGGTATCGGTGGTGACGAAGGGATTGCCCGTGCCGCCCGCGAGGATGACGATTCGCCCCTTCTCCAGGTGCCGGATAGCACGGCGGCGGATGTAGGGTTCGGCCACCGTCTCCATTCGCACGGCGGATTGCAGCCGTGTCTCAACGCCCATCGCCTCCAGAGTGTCCTGCAGGGCCAGGCCATTCATGACTGTCGCGAGCATACCCATGTAGTCGGCGGTCGCGGGTTTGATCGTGTCGCCGCCGGCGGTGAACTGCGCACCGCGGAGGAGGTTCCCCCCGCCGATCACGACTGCGAGTTGCACGCCACGCTGCGCCACTCGCGCGAGTTGCTCGGCGATGCCCTTCACCTCGTCGAGGCTGATACCAATCTTGTTGCCCGTCGTCGGCCCCAGTGCTTCGCCGCTGAGTTTGAGCAGGACGCGCTTGTATTTGGGTTCGTGCGAGCTGGCCGGATCGGGCATGGGGTGAAGCCGCGCGGGGTACGGATGCCCCGGCGCGACGCGCGCCGGGCGATCACTTCGCTTTAGGATAGGGAGCGCTCGCGCCGGCGTCTGCCTCGATGCGCGGCGACCCGCAGCCGGTGAACTTTGCGAGGAAGGCGAGCACGATGAATGTCAGGATGGTTGCCGCCACGATCTTCAGCACCAGCGTCGGCTCGGTACGGAGGTAACCGATGCATCCGAAACAGAGCAGGAGAAAGCCGAACATCAGACCATACGCCTCGAACCAGGCGTCGCGGATGTTGGCGATCTTCGTGCTCTGGGCGTCCAGCTCGGCCCGTTCGATGAGCCGGGCATACTTCGCTTCGATCTTCGGCGTCTCTTCCTCGACGCGCTGCCGTTCGGCATCGCTCCACTCGTTGCGCGGCTTGCGCGGGCGGAGGTCGAATTTCTCCTGCTCGCGGTCATTCTCCAGTCGATTCTTGTACGCCGTGGCGCGTTCGCCAGCAGCGCGGCCAATGATGGGAAAGGAAATGGAAACGACCACAAGGAATATGCCGGCACCGAAGAGGGCTGTCGGAAGGCCGCCGAGCCGGTCGATGAGGCTGACGCCCGAATTGCGTTCCTCGGTCCAGTGCCGCCGTGCGCGCGGTCGCGGCGTACTCGTCGAATCGCTGCCGCCGTGTTCCTCGTGTGCGACTTCCGGCGGGCCTGCCTCATCGGGCGGCGTGTCTGAGCTATCCAGTTCCAGCCCGCTATCGGCAACCTTCAGCGAGGAACTGCACTTCTTGCATCGCAGTCGGCGGCCCACGTCCTTCGGGGCGACGTTGTAGAGCGCGCCGCACGAGGGACAGCAATTGTTCATGAGCGAACACCTGAGAGCATCGTCGGGTCGGCCGCGGTTTCAACTGTGGCGAGGATCGAACGCCGCCGCTCCGCGAGTGCGTGCGGCGGATTGTATGCGTTCCCGGATGGCGACGCAAGCGCGGCAGCAGGTGCTCTTACTCGCCCTCGGGAGGCTGACGTGGATGGGTAATCCGCTGTCGCAAGCGGGCCGCCTCGGCGACACTCTCCAGCACGGTGGGCACGAGTTTCGACACGGCCACGGGAGCGTCGCCGAAGGTCGAGGACTGCACGTTATCGGCGACTTCGAGGCAGACTGGTCGCTCGCCGCGCAGGGAGTGCAGCACGCCCAGTCCGACCCGTGTGAGCCGGTTGCCGCACAGGTCGAGCAACTGCACGCGGTCGAGGAGTGACTGAAAGAGGTCGCGCGCGGCAACGATTCCCGCATCCGTGAGCTGATTCCGCGCGAGACGGAGCACCTTCAACCTCCCCAGATACGGGGAACGGAGTAGTGCCGCGGTGCCGTCGTCTTTCAGGTCGTTATGTGTGAGATCCAGAGCCGTGCAGTTCGCCAGTGATGGACACGCTGCCAGCGCCGCGGCACCAGTGGGGCCAACGAAGTTGCCACGGACTTCCAGCCGATGCTCAACCTTCAGCACACGCGTCAGAAGCATCGACTTCGCCAGCGTGACCACGCCTGTATCGCCAATACGATTGTTGTTCAGCCGCAGTGAACGGATTCGGGTCATCGACTGGCCGCCGACCAGCGCCGCGATTCCGGTCTCGCCGATATCGTTGCCGGAGAGATCGAGCGCGGTCAAACCGGCGAAGAAAGGCGACTCCGCCAGTGCGCGCACGCCGTCGCCGCTGATGCTATCGTTGTCGTTGAGCGCGAGTGTGGAGAGGTTCGGCAGCAAGCTGCTGCGTGCGAGTGCATCCATGCCCGCATCTTCAATCGCGTTGAAGCCGAGATCGAGGGCTTCGAGTTTCTGGAGAAACGGCGACCGCGCGAGTAACGCCAGCCCGGAGTCACGGAGGTCGGCGTTGCACAGATCGAGTTCGCGCACGCGCGCGAGTAGCGGGGAAGCGAAGAGCTTCGCGCCAACCGGAGCGGCATCGAGCAGCCGCAACCGGCGGACAGGGAGCTGCGCGAAGAGTTCCTCGCCACGTTCGAGGAACGTTGCAGTATCGACGGAGGCAGAGTCAGGGATGCCGCGCCGGTAATCGACGCCGACGACCAGCCCGGAGAGGTTCGCGGTCCAGGCGGCGCGATTCTGCGTGAGTAGCTCGGCCTGGCGATCGTTGAGCAGTGGGCGTCGTGGATCGTCCTCGTTCAGCCGCGCAAGCGCGAGTTGCACGCGGATCAGTTCCGCGCGTTCGGGTTCGTCGGAATCGTCGAGGAAATCGGCGTAGACCAGTCGCGGCCGGTCGTCGTCGTACCGCTCAAAGATCGCGTCGAGGAACGGTTGCTCGTCCGTGAAGTGCATGGCCGCATCGTACCGCGCCGGCGTCGCGGTTGCAGCGAGATTCTAAAGTAGTGGGAATACGAGCGTACCGACTCCTTCCAGGGTTCCTTATGTTCCTCGGTATCGAAATTGGCGGGACGAAACTCCAGCTTGGACTGGGTGAAGGCGATGGCTCCATCGCCGCGCTGTGGCGTGGAGTCGTGGATACTGCCGAGGGCGGGGAAGGCATCCGCAGGCAGATCGTCGCGGCGGTGCCCGAACTGCTGGCGAAGGCCGGCGCGGATCGATCGCGGCTCCGCGGCGCTGGAATTGGCTTCGGCGGCCCGACCGACGACGCGACACAGGCGGTCATCAAGTCGCATCACGTCCGCGGCTGGGACGGATTCCCGCTGGCGAGGTGGGTGGGCGAACTGGTTGGCGTTCCGGCGGTCATCTGTAACGATGCGGACGTGGCCGGACTCGCGGAGGCTCTGTTCGGCGCCGGGAAGGGGCTGTCGCCAATCTTCTACATGACAGTGGGCAGTGGGATCGGCGGCGGGCTGGTAATCGACGGTCAGATTTATCGCGGAGTGGGGAAGGGCGCGGCGGAGGTGGGGCACCTGCGGCCAGTCTATCCGTTGAAGGAATCGGGCCACGATCAGATTCTGGAACACTGGTCGGCCGGGTGGGGCATCGGCCGTGCGGCCGAGGATGCCGAATGCGACGGGGAAGCGACTGCGAACATCCGTGCTGCAGGCGGCGGCACGATCACAGGGAAGGCGGTGGCCGATGCCGCCATGCGGGGCGATCCGACTGCGATCCGCATTCTGGATGAGGCCGTGCAGGCGCTGGGCGAGGGTGTGTGTTCGGTCATCAAGCTGCTGTGCCCGCGCCGGATCATCATCGGTGGCGGCGTATCGCTCATCGGTGAGGAATGGCTATTCCGCCCGCTGCGCCGTCATGTCGCGGAACGCGGAATGGCAGCTTTTGCCGGCCTGACGGAGATCGTCCCGGCGGCACTGGGTGAAGAAGTGGTTGTGCAGGGGGCGCTGGCCTTCGCGCGCCAGAAGATCGGAACATGATGGCCTTACACTTCGCTCAGTCGGGGGCCAAGCCGCTGCCGCAGCGCCGCGCGTACTGCACTGTTGCCGCTGATGCCGCGGATGTTCAGCTCCGTCTGCGGTGAGAGATACTCCGATTCGGCGAGCGGCGCGAGATCGTCGATCGCGATTTCGTCGTTGAGGCTCAGGTCGAGCAACTCCAGGCGTGCCAGTCGGGGCGACTGGGCGAGCAGTTCCACCACGTTCGGCCGCAACTGACACTGTGCGACGTTCAGGCCCGTGAGGCTCCAGTGAGGGCCATTGAGAACGGCTTCCACGCCGGCGGATGTGATCCGCGTTCCGCTGACCGAAAGGATGCGCAATCGGGCGAGATCAGTGGATTCCGCGAGCGACCGCAGCCCGGCATCGGTGATCGACTCGTCCGGTTCGGCCCCATCCTGATGGTAGACACTGTTGAAGTTGAGGTGAAGCGTACGGAGATTCTGGAATCGGCCGCATCGCGCCATTGTGCGAAGGGCCGCATCCGTGAGGTAGTTCTGCGACAGATCGAGGTAGGCGAGCGTGCCGGCCCACGGAGCCTCGCAGAGCTTCGCAACGCCTTCGTCGCGGAGGTAATTTCCCCCCACATCGAACACACGGAGTGCCGGCGAACCAGCCGCCTCGAACAGTGGATCGAGTGACAGATGCGGAATCGTTCCGTGCTGCATTCGCAACGATTCCGCAGCTGTCCAGAAACGCGAGGCGGCCAGCGCGCGGAGGTTCGACATCGCGCTGCCGCAGCCGTTGAGGTGAAGTCGGCGCAAAGAAGCGAGTGAATTGCAGTTCAGGAGTCGGTCGAGCGCGATGGCGCCAAGCGGCGTATGCGAGATGTCGAGTTCGCGAAGGCGGCAGTGTGCGTGGTCGAAGGCATCCCAGCCATCAGGGGCAATCTCGTTGTCGCGCACACTGAGTGAAGTCAGCGATTCGCAGCAGCCTGCGGCGAGCAGTTCGCGCAGCTCTGCAGCGGTCAGAGATGTGAAGGGTATGCTGAGTTCATCGAGTCGGCAGTCGCGGCCCAGTGCGCGGGCGAAGTTCGATACCTCCAGTCGGTTCTCCGCATCGAACCGCCCGCCGCCGCACCGGAGCACCTTCAGGCGTGAGCGGAACGGCGTCTCTTCCAAAATCTCGGCCAGTGGCTCCAGCGGAGTGAGGCCGAGCAGGTCGAGTTCGCGGAGTCGGTTGAAGTGTGAGCGTTTGAGGAAGCCGCTGAGTTCGCCGAGACCGGAGTACCAGCCCGAGAGGTCGAGTGCCTCGATCCGCGAACACCACGCCCGCTGACCCGCCTCGCGCAGGTCTTCGGGGAAGTTATTCTGACCCGACATCACACGCCAGCGCCGCACGGGATGTGCCGCGCACAGGTCGCCGCCGGGGCCGTTCATGAACACCGGGCTGGCCGCGACTTCTTCCACGAAGCCGCGCTCGAACACCCATTCGTGCATCTCGTCCGCGTCGGATGGCTCGACGCCGAGCCACGCGCACTCATGCGTGCCGAGAAGGCCGTGCTCGCGGTCTTCGAGTGGGGCGCGCTGTGTGTCGTGTTCGGGAAGCCGCGCGCGTTCGATCTGTACGCGGATGAACTCCGCAAGCGGGGAATAGCCTTCCTCGTCCAGAACATCCGCGTAGATAAGGCGCGGGGTATCCTCGTCGGGCCGTTCGCGAATCGCCCGCAGCAGTGCGGCTTCCGTTGACATGAGCGGATGATACCAGACGGCGCGCCACGGCGAGAGGTCAGGAGTTGCCGACCGGCGCGTCACTCGCTGAATTGCCACACCTGTACCGCGCCGGCCTGATCGGCCGCCACGAGCCAGTTGCCATCGGCCGACCAACTCACCGCGCAAACCCAGTCCTTGAACTGACCGCCGCGCCCCTTGCCAGCTTCCGCGATGAGCTTGCCGGCGGTAGCGTCCCAGATGCGAATGATCGTGTCGCGGCCGGCGGAGGCGAGGTGCTTGCCGTCGGGGTGCCAGGCCAGCGACGTGCCGCCGTCGAGGTGCCCTGGTGCGAGTTCCTTCCGCACCTTGCCAGTTGCAGGATCGAGCAGCACTGGCTTGCCGCTCGGCCCGTTTGCCTCGCCGCCACGGAGGATCGCCAGCGTCTTGCCGTCGGGCGAGTATGTCGCGGCGGCCAGGTGATGCCCCTTGAACACCTTCTCTGCGGAAAGGTCCTTCGTCATGGTGCCGGTTGTTGTGTCCCAGAGCTTCACTGCGGCATATCGACCGGAGTCGAATATCAGCGGCAGTCGCTCGGTGATGCACGCCTGCTTTGTGTCGGGCGAAATCGCTGCCGCATACACCCACCCTTTCGGCAACTTCCAGCGTTTCGTGACGCTGCCTGCAATGGCATCCCACACGATGACGTTGCCGCCGTCGTCGCCACTGATGAGGCACTTACCGTCGCGTGTGAGGTTCATCGCGACGACCCATTCCTTGTGTTCCGTGAGTGTGCGTGTCGGCTTCAGCACGCCGACTCGGGCGTCCAGCGGCGTGGGAAGCTTGCCCGACCGCCGGCGTTTTCGTTCCGCGATGGTGCCGGCATTGAGTGACACTGTCGCGGTCGGCTCCGGGAGTTTCGCGGGGATGGCCCAGTGGCGGATGGTGTGGTCGTAGCTCGCCGAGAGGAGCGATTTGCCGTCGGGTGTGGCGGCGAGGTGCGTGATGACGTTGGTGTGGCCATCGAGTTGCGCCAGCGGCATCGGTGCGCTGCCGCCGGGCTTGTCGGGGAGTTCCCAGAGGAGAATCTGGCCGAGGTTATTGCCGGCGGCGATGCGGCGCGTCGGTCCGAGCCACGCGACCGCGGTCACCCAGTCGGCATCCCAGGGGAGGGTCCAGGCTTGCGCGGGCTTGGTGAAGTTCGGCATGGTGGAAGTCCTGGCAAGCTCTGCCCGTGCGGGTGGGAGTGATTGAACACGCCTCGCGGCTTCACAGTAGTTCCTTGAGAGGTCCTGTTCCCTCAGGCGTC
Organism: uncultured Frigoriglobus sp.; assembly: GCA_964422915.1. GTDB lineage: Bacteria > Planctomycetota > Planctomycetia > Gemmatales > Gemmataceae > Gemmata. The sequence continues at coordinate 56,297 of CAYRDG010000019.1, forward strand.
AGCCACACGGGGCGCGTGCCGTGGAAGTGTTTCATGCGCGGATTGATGCCGAGTGCGGCATAGATCGTGGCGAAGAGGTCGCCCTCGCTCACGGGCTTGTCCTTCACCGTGCGGCCATCGGCATCGGATGCACCGTAGACCACGCCGCCCTTGACTCCGCCGCCGGCGAGAACGACCGTCCAGGCACTGATGAAGTGGTCGCGACCAGCGCGGTTATTGATACCTGGTGTGCGGCCGACTTCACCCATCCATACGACCAGCGTGTTGTCGAGTTGCCCGCTATCTGCGAGGTCGGTGAGTAGCGCGCTCCACGCAGGATCGAGGCATTGCATGTTCGCCTTGTGGCAGACGAAGTTGTCGGCGTGGCTGTCGTAGTTCTCCTGTCCGACTTCCACGAATGGAATGCCGGCCTCCACCAGTTTCTTCGCCATGAAGCAGCCGCGACCAATCTCCGTGTCGCCGTAGCGATTCTGGGCCTTGTCCCATTCCTTCGACGCATTGAAGACACCTTTGGCCTTGAGCAACCGCCACGCTCGCTCCTTGCCGGTGCGGTGCGCGTCGAATGGTTCGGCCTTGTGTTGGGCGCCGAATTCTTCCTCAACCAGCCGGAAGAGATCGGCCCGTCGGGCCTCGGCCTCTTCCGTACGGTAGGGGGTGGTGAAGGTCGGCAAGCGGCCGTTTCGGTTGATGTGGAACGGTTCGTACTGCGGGCCGAGGTAGCCGGCGCCGCCGTTGCCGGTGGAACCCATCCGCACGAAGCTCGGCAGATCGGCGTCCGGGTTGCCGTTATACTTGGCGATCACCGCGCCGATTTCCGGATGCGGTGTCCGTTCACTCATCTTGTAGCAGGTGTGCATGTGATAGATGCCGTCCGGGTGGTCCGGCGACTGCGTCTTCATGCTGCGGATCACGGCGAGCTTGTCGGCCACCTGCGCCATCTTTGGCAGATACTCGCACACCTGAAGACCCGTAACCTTCGAGGCAATCGGACGGAACGGCCCGGCGGTTGAGCGCCCCGGCTTCATGTCGAACGTGTCGATCTGACTGGCGCCGCCGTTCATCCACAGCAGGATGCACCGTTTCTTGGCCTTCGTGACCTGCTCCGCGCCGCTGCGGGCGTGAACTAGGCCGCCCCAGTTGGGCAGAACGAGGCCCGTGCCCGTCACGGCGGCACCCTTGATGAATGCCCGCCGGCTCAGGTGCGATTGTGTGTGCGACATGACATCTCCAGGCGAACTCCCCAGCCGCGTGGGTGGGGCGTGTCTGTCAGTGATTGAACCGGAACTCGCTGCTGTTGATTAGCACCCAGATCGCATCCTCAACGGCAGCGTCGGGCTTCGTTTCACGCTGAATGTAGCTGACGAACGCCTCCCGTTCCTTGGGGCTGGGGCGGCGGCTCAGCACGCTCATGTAGATCCGTTCGACACGCTTTTCCCACGGCTCGGTGGAAGCCAGTATGCGGTCGGTGAGGTTCCCTTTCTTGCGGCGAACGAACGCCCGGACCTGCTCGGAGTTGTTCAGGAACAGATGCTCGGAGAGGCCGCCCTGGAAATCGCCTTGCCCGTTCGTTGGCTCGCCGAAGGCACGGAGGAAATACGCCTCGGTTGAACCGGAAGATTTCTCGCTGACTGTCCCGGTCGCAGTGCCCATCGCGGCCATGAGTTCTTCCGCCGTGAGCGGTCGGACGCGGGCGCGTTCGAAGTGCTTGGGCAGTGCCTCCGTCGATTCCCCGATGCTGCCAAGCTGGTATGCTTCCGAGTTCACAATCTCGCGAACGAGACTCTTCAGGTCGTACTTGCTGGCAACGAATCCCTGCGTGAGCGCCGTGAGCAATGCGGGATGGCTCGGCTCGTTCTGGGCGTTGAAGTCGTCGATGGGGTGAACGATTCCGCGCCCCAGGAACTGCGCCCAGACGCGGTTGACGATCGCCTTCGCGAAGTACGGATTCTCCGGTGCCGTCACCCACGCCGCGAGCTTCTCCTTGCGTGAGAACAGCGGTTTCGGGAGCTTCTGGCCGCTCTTCAGGGGTGCTTCCTTTTTCTTAGAGGCCGGTGGCTCCTTCAGCCCCGCGCCGCCGAGGAACTTCGGCTTCACTGGCTCACCCTTTTTCCCTGGCGCCTGGTCCTTCGCCGTGCCACTGAAGAGGACTTCGCCCGTGTTCTTCTCACCGATGCTGAGTGTGCGGTTCTTGCCGCTGCCGCTCTCCTGCACGACGAGTCGGACGAAGAAGCCGGACATGCCGAAAAAGTCTTTCTGTGTCCAAACGTCGTACGGGTGATCGTGGCAGCGGGCACATTGTAACTGTGTGCCGAGAAAGATGCGTGACACGGTAACAGTGGCCTCGTCAGGCGCATTGCGGAACTGCACGAGGAACATCTCGCTTCCGGGCTGATCGGCGAGCAGGAGTTCCTTCGTGAGCTTGTCGAATGCCACGCCGTCGCGGAACTGTTTCGCCAGCCATTTCTTGAACGCCGGGCGTTCGCGTGTGTCGGAGATGTTGCCTGGCTTGCGGCCGAAGAGGGCCAGATCCCAGACGTTCGCCTGTGCCGTGGCGAATCGTGCGTCGGCGAGCAATGCCTCGATCAGCGCCTCGCGTTTCCTTGTACTGGTGTCGTCGAGGAACCGGACGGCCTCGTCGTGTGTGGGCGACGTGCCGACGAGGTCGAGGTAGACACGGCGGAGGAATTCCGCGTCGGTGCTCTTCCCCGCAGGTGTGATCTTCTTCGCGTTCCACTCCGCTTTCACCTCGCGGTCGATGACCGCGCGGAGCGGCTCGGCGGCGGCGGCGGCCTGTGCCAGGGCAGGGAGCAACATCAGAGCCAGAAACAGCCGCGTGTGTGGCAGGCGGATGAGAGTCATGCGAACTCTCCGTTCAGGAAGAGCATGTGAGGCAGGATGCGGGCAGGTTCGGCGAGGTCGCTTCAACATTAACCTGAATAAGCGCGACTCGCAAGTGGCGGCCTGGGAAATGCGAACGGGCCAGACGCCTCTCCTGGCGTCCTGGCCCGCGTGGAATCTCGCTGCGTTACTTCGCGCGTTTCGGTTCCCAGTCGCGCTTGAACTCCTTGCCGTTGAAGCTGCCGGTGATTGTCCCCTTGATCGAATCGCCGCTCACCTTGCCGTGGTACTTCGTGACGAACTTCTGATCTTTCCGCATCCGCGTGACGGTGAACGTCAGTTCGCCGTTCTTGAACGTGCCCTCTTCGATCTTCGTCTCATTCTTGCCTGCGGAGACGGTGCCCGTCACCTTGTCGCCTTTTTGCTCCAGCTTCATCGTCTGCGTGAATTCCTTTTCGTTGAACTTCACGGTCCACTTCCAGGTGCCTGTGACACTATCCTTGTCCGCGGCGGCAGCCGTGCCGAGCAGGCCGAACAGGCCCAGTACGAAACCGGCGAACGCGAGCTTCTTCATCGGAGTCTCTCCAGGTGTGCGGCTGGCGGAAGGATATGTCCCCTCCATCGCGACCGCGCCGCTGTTCTACACGAGGCAGGGCACCAGGCAAGCGAACTGCGGCGAAAGGAACTCGCCCTCAGGTGCTACTGCATCGGTATAATGCCTTTCGCTTCCAGAAGTTTCGCGCGCGGAGTGAATTTTCCTTAATCTCCGTGTGTATCGGACGAATCATTCGGTGCAGGGAACTGTTTCCCTGGCCGAGGGACTGTGATGGTCGCAGCGAAGTTCTCCTACCGATCCGGCCAGCGACCGCTTGATGGCTACACGCTCAAGCGCGGCGTGGGCCAGGGCGCGTTCGGCGAGGTCTACTTCGCTGTCAGCGATGGCGGCAAGGAGGTCGCGCTCAAACTGCTGCGCGGCCACACCGATGCGGAACTGCGCGGCGTTTCCCACTGCCTCAACCTCAAAAACCCCAACCTCGTTCACCTCTACGACCTGCGAACCGATGCACGCGGCGACCACTGGGTTGTGATGGAGTACGTTTTCGGCGAGTCGCTCGCATCTGTCGTGAACAAGCACCCGACTGGGCTTCCCACTGAGGTCATCCGCGAGTGGTTCGCCGCACTCTGCCGCGGGGTGGCGTATCTGCACAATCAGGGCGTCGTTCACCGCGACCTGAAGCCCGCGAATATCTTCATCGAACACGGTCAGGTGAAGATTGGCGACTACGGCCTGTCGCGCCGCATCAGTGGCAGTGAAGGCGGCGACCTCAGCCGTGGCGTCGGCACGCCGCACTACATGGCGCCGGAAATCAAGAACGGCAACTACACCGCTTCCATCGACGTGTACGCCTGCGGCATCATCCTCTTTGAGATGGTCTGCGGGCACCGCCCCTTCGACGGCGAGACACCGATGGAAGTGATGATGAAGCACTACATCGACGCGCCGAATCTATCCGCGCTGCCAGTCGCATACCGCAGCGTCATCGGGCGTGCGCTCGAAAAAGACCCGGCGAAGCGCTACGGCAGTGTCGTGGAACTGGCAAAGGCAGCCGAAGGAATGTTCGGCGCGAAGCCCGAACCGCTTCCACTGGCAGCGGAGGTGGAACCACCTCCGCTGCCACGCACGCTGCCACGAGCCGAATCGGTGTCGCGCCCCGTCGTGCTGCCCGTGGCCGTTCCTGTGGCCATGCCGCGTGCCGCACGCAACCGGGTTGCTCCGCCGCCACCCTCGCCGCCACAGAGCACGCGCGACCGTCTCACGGATACCGCCGGCGGGCTGGTGCTGGCGCCAGTTGTCGCGGCGGCCTGCACCGCGCCGTGGGCTGTGTTTCGCGCGGATGTTCCCTGGACGATGCTGGGTCGCGTCTTCCTCCTCTCGACCGCGCTCACATGGGCACTGATGCTCATTGGTCGATTCGCGAAGCGCCGACCGAACAATCCCTGGGCGCGCCGTGGTGTTCAACTCGCTGCCGGTATGCTCGTTGGAGTGCTGGCCTTCTGGCTCGACGGCTGGGCATTGCCGACCAGTACCGCCAATGCCACCAGCCGCGACCTCGTCGTGATGCATCATCGCATCACACCGGCCGCGTTCTCGATCGGGCTGCAATACCTTCTCTACTTCGGGCTAACCGTTGGGATTCCTCGCTGGTGGAAGGCGACCGACCGGAAGCGTCGCGAACGGGTACGATTCCTTCCGCTGATCGCGGCAGGCTTCTGGGGCTGTGTGTTCCTCTTCCTCTGGCCCGATGAATCGCGGCCGATCATGCTCGGCGTCTCGGTGCTGGTGATTGCCGCAGTCGCGGCTCAGGTGGCCAGCCCGTGGGTTGGCCCACCGCAGCCGTATCCTTCGCGCAGCCGCAGTTACAGTTGATGGATTCACCATCTGGAGTTGTGGGAGAACAGCGATGACTCGTGTGCGGTGGCACAACTCGACCTGGTTCGCGCGGCTCGCGACGATCGGGCTGTGCGCCGCACTGACTGGCTGCGCGCAGGAGTGGACGCCGCCGCGGCCGCAGCACGGTGAGCGGCACGCGGAGGTGAAGATCACGCTATCGGGTGATGCCAGGAATACGCCGCAAGACCCGGCCGCGCGGCACGAACCTCCCCGGATGATGCCGGCGCCCAAGCCACCCGTTGCGCCGCGAAGCCAGCCACGGAGCAACCCGGTCATCCGCGAACACATCGCCAGTTTGTTGCCGTATCCCACCGAGGCCGAAGCCGATGAAGATGCCATCGCCCAGGCGTGCGAGGTGATTGCGAAGAAGCTGGCCGACCTCGACCCGCCCGTTCACTACCGCCCCTCTCCGGCCGAAGTCCGCGCGGAGTTCCTCCAGCGTGACAGCCGCACGGTCCGCGCCCCCAGTGCGACGGAGAAGGACATCCTCCAGCGGGCGGGCATCACGGGCGAACGTGTCTACGTCGAGTATGAGGTGGAGGTGCGGCCGGATCAGGTGCGGGAACTTCGTTCGCAGGATCGTGTCTCGTCGGCCTTGCGAGTGCTGGGTGGGTTATTCGCGCTCTCCATCGCAGGCTTCCTCTTTCTCCGCGCCGACGAGTGGACGAAGGGCTATCTGACGAGCTGGCTGGCGCTGGCAGCCGTCACGCTGGCCGGGGCGGCCGCCGCCGCTCTGATCTTCATCTAGCGTGCCGGTGCAACGAAATGCGCGGGAGGCACAGCCACACGCCCCCCTTGCAGAGCCGATCAGACCTGTTCGACTGCCTGTCGCAATCGCATGATCTGTTCGGCCATCGGACGCGGGGCCGTGGGTGTTGCTTTGCCAGGTTCGCCCTTCACCTTGATCCACACGAACGTCGGGCCGGCGCCGCGAACCGCCTCGGGCGCGACGGCCTCCCACTCGCTCCGGGTCGCGCATTCATACACACGGCGAATCCCGGCGCCACGCGCAATCGTGGCGAAGTTCGTGTGCCCGGCGTTGGCCACGGGTTGCCCGCCAGTTACTTCATAAAGACCATTGTCGATCAGCAGAATGTAGAGTGGCACGTCGAACTGTGCCGCCGTGACCAGGCAGCCGAGATTCATGAGCGTGCCGCCGTCGCCCGTCAGCACGATCACGCCGCGCCGGCTTTCCTTGGGCCGGGCGAGGCACAGCCCGAGGCCCAACGGCACGCCCTGACCCATGCTTGATGGCAGGTAATGGAAATCGAACGGTGAATCCGAGAGCGTCGGCCAGATCGCGACCGACCCCATCGTCGTCACGACAACCTGTTCCTGGCGATGCGCGGCCAGCACTTCGAGCGATTCGCGGTGCGTCATCAGGAAGTTACTCCGCCCAGAGGATCGCGGCCGGCGTAGGCTGATCGACGAGTGATTTCAGTTCTGCCGCCAGTTGCGCTGTGTCGGCCTCAACCGGGTCGAAGCGACGGTGCGGCAACTCCCACGCGAGCACCACGCGTTCCGCGAAGTGTGGGCAGTTGTCGCTTCCCTTACCGGCCTCGAGCGCACGCTCGCCGCGCACTCCGATGATGAGCTTCAATGGCAGTTTCAGATCGTGCGCGGCATTACGGATCGCGTCGCCGGCTTCGAAGAAGCCCGTGCATTGAATCGCGACGAGTGGCCTGGCCCCGCCAAGTATCAGCCCGACGGCAACACCCACAGCCTCGCCCTCGCGGCAAACGCGAATGGGTATGAGCCGCGTTTTCTGCAACGCGGGCTCCCACGTCCCGAGGTGGCTATCCGGTATCCAGACGAGGTGCGTGAAGCCAGCGGCTTCGAGCGCCGGCGCGATTTCTTCGGGAGTCAACATGAACGAATTGTACGCGACCGCGTTGGGCGATGCGACCGCCGAAACGGTGGTTCACTCGCACCGCGATTGCGAGCGCGAGCGAACCACGATCCGGCCTACTCTTCCGCCATCGGAATGAGTTTCGTCGGCGTGGGCGGTGGCGTGTGAGGCATGGGCACGACCCGCTTGGGGCTGGGCGTCGTGGAGTGGGCTGGCTCGCGTACGCCAGCGAGAGGCGCGCCGGCCTTTGCCTTCTTCCACACGGCCACATCCGACTGCACCACGTCCACGGCTTTGAGAAGTTGCGCGTCGGTGCCGTGGAACCAGTCTTCAGGCGTTACCTCCACGGCCACATCCGGCGCCACTCCGTGCCGCTCCATGTTCACGCCCTTGTTCGTGTAAACACCGATGCGTGGAATGCGGAACGAGGAACCATCGATCAACCGCGTGCTGCCGGTGCCGATCACGAAGCCGCCAGTGGCCTGACCGACCACCTTGCCCAGACCCAGAGCGCGGAAGGCGTGCGGGAAGATTTCCGCATCCGAGTACGAGCGATTGTTCGCCATCACCACCATCGGCTTGGTCCATTTCCGGTCGGTGGCGCGCAGCACCAGCCCTTCGCCGCCATCGCGTTGTTTGAAGAACGTGTGCCCCTTCCCGGCGAGGTAGTTCAGCACCTGGTCGTGCGTGAAGCCGCCGCCGTTGTAGCGCACGTCGATAACGAGTGCCTCGCGATCGAAGTAGTCGGAGTACAGCGCCCGCACGAAGGCATCGAGGCCCGCATCGTCCATGCTGGGGATGTGGATATAGCCCACCTTGCCGCCGCTGGCCTTCGCCACCGCGTCGGCGTTGTTTCGCACCCACCGTTCATACATCAGTTGCGAAATCTTGGGGCGACTGGTGGCGACGACCGTGACCCGTCGTTTGGTCTTGGTGTTCTTCGGATCGCTGGCCACTTCAAGCAGCACACCCTCACCAGTCTTGTTGTTCAGCAGCCGGGAGACGTTCACCGTGTCGGTGAGTTCGGTGCGGTCGATGGAAAGGATGATATCGCCAGGTTTGATGTCGAGGCCGCGCTTGTCGGCCGGGCCGCGCCGGAGTATCTCCGCGACCTTCAGCCCGCGACCGCGATAGCTCTCATCGAAGATCAGCCCCAGCTCGGCCGTCCACTCGTCTGGCGACGGCATCTTGCCGCTGATTCCCAGGTGCGAGGCGTTCAGTTCGCCCATCATCAGGCTCACCAGCGCGTAAAGGTCTTCGCGCGTCGCCGTGTGCGCGACCAGGGGCAGGTACTTCTCACGCACGGCCTTCCAGTCTGTGCCGTGGTGGTGCGCGTCGTAGAAGTTGTTCGCCAGCGCGCGCCAGCACTGTGCGAACATCTCCGTGAACTCCTCGCCCTGACGCACGGCCATGCGCGCGCTGAAGGCAATCTTGCTCGGCTCCGAGGTGGAACCGAAGCCGGCACGCGCCGAGCGAAGTTCACCCGAACCCGTGAGGAAGTAGATGGTGTTACTCGATTTCTTCGACCAGCGAATTCCACGCGGCGACTGGTTACCAGTCGTCAGTCGCGTCACCGACGAGCCGTTGACGTTGGTCACCCACAGATCATCGCCGCTGGAGAGCGAGCGGAACGCAACGTGGTGACCGTCGGGCGAGATGGAGCCAGAATCGGCGCTGGTGCTCGTCGGCCGCACGACGCGCAGATGGATGTCGTCCCAGTCGATCTGCCCCTCCGGCGGCTTCGATGCGCCGTCGGCCACGGGCCGCTGAAGCGAGACAACGTGCATCGCATACGAACCCCGACGCTGGCCAACGAACGCGATCTTGCCATTCTTCGCGCTCCAGGTCACATCGCTGTTCCACGTCGCATGCCGCGAGATGTTCACGGGCGGGTTGCTGGCGTCGGTGGGCACGATGTAAGCCTCGGCCGAGAATGAGCCGTCCATCCGGCAATACACGATGTATTTGCCATCGGGCGACCAGTCGTAATCGAGTACTTTCTGTTGCGACACCAGCACGCGCGGATCGGTGCCATCGGGTTTCATCAGCCAGAGTTTCCCCTCGCGAACGAAGGCGATCCGGTCGCCCTTCGGGCTGAATGTCACGCCGAGTTCCTCGGCGCCACTGCTAGTCAGTCGCGTGGTTTTGAACTTGTTGGCCTTCGTCAACTCCTTGTGTTCCGGATCGTCGGGTTCGAGCATGTAGAGATCGACACTGCCGCTACGATCGGAGGCGAAGAGGATCTTCTTGCCGTCGGGCGACCACGCAGGCTGGCTATCGGCGAAGGCATGCTCGGTGAGCCGCGTACACTTTCCGCCGCCAGGCACGCGCGTGAGGAAGAGTTGCCCGTGGATGACCAGCACCGCGTGTCCTTCGTCGGGCGAGAGGGCAAACGCGGTTGCATCGCGCGTGAAGCTGATGGTGCGTTCGGTGTTCGACTTGTCATCAGCGTTCACTTCGATGGCGAGCTTGCGTGGAGGGATGTCGCCGCGAGCGCCTGTCACCCAGAGGTCCGCGCCGCACTCGTAGACGATCCACTCGCCGTTGCCGCTGAGCCGTGCGCGCCGCACGGAGTCGCCATCGTGGTTTGTGAGGCGTTGAATGGAGCCGATGGGCGAGCCGTCGGTGGTGAGGTTCTGCACGACAATGTTGGCGCAGCCGGACTTGCTGTTGTGTTCCGTGACGTAGAAGAGCTTTCGCCCGTCGGGGCTGAACATTGGCGTGCTGTCCTGACCGTCGAAGGAAGTGATCCGTCGCGGATTCTTCCCCTCGGCTGAGCTGACCCAGATGTCATCGTTGCTGGAGCCACGGTAGCCGCGGCGATACCACATTCCAGGCCCGCGCACGAACGCGACGAGGTTCCCCGCCGGGGCGAAGTGCGCTTCCTTCGCCTCGAACAGCGGCAGTTTCCGTACAGCGCCGCCATCGACGGGCACAACGAAGCACTCGGTGTTCGAGGGAAACGCCGTTGTCCGCGGCGACGAGAAGACGATGCCCTTGCCATCGGCTGTCCAGCCAGTCACCATGTCCGGCGCGCTGTCGAAGGTGAGCCGCTTCGGCTTGCCGCCGACGGCAGCGACACGGTACACGTCGTAGCTGCCGTGGCGGTTCGAGCTAAAGGCAATCTGCTTGCCATCCGGGCTGAACACGGGATTGATGTCGTGCGCTTCGTGCATCGTCACGGGTCGAGCGATGCCGCCGATGGCTTCCACAGTCCAGATGTCGCCGAGGTAGCTGAAGGCGATGGACTTGCCATCGGGCGAAATGCCGGGGGTGCGGGCAAAGCGGATCGGCTCCTGTGCGGAACCGACAGACGCAAGGAGAACGGCCGCGCAGGTTGCGGCGAGGAGACGGAGGTGCAGTCGCATGGGTGAGTCAGTCCTTCGCAGGGAGGCTGCTTGCGGCATTGCGCGATTCAGTTTAGCCCACTGGTACGACAGGATTCCAAAGAATTGACGGGTGAAGTTACCCAAACTCACAGTCTCCGCGTTCGGTGAGTTCGGGTTTAGTGTCTGGATGGGCCCGCGATGGGCGAGTTCGGTCCGCGTCCTGGCCTGCGAAATCTGAAAGCAGCATGAGACTTACGCAAATGACGCGTGACACGTTGGGCCGCCGGGGTTAGTATCACAATTGCCATTTTCTACCCATTCCAGGGTGTTGCCATGTGGAAGAAGTTCGCCGCATTCTCGCTCATGCTCACCCTGATTATCCTGATCGACCCGACTCTGACGCCTGCGCAACCGGACTTCGGTAAGGGCGGCCGGAAGCGTGGTGGAGACAGCGGCGGTTTCGGCCGTGGCGGTCCGCAAGGTCCTGGTGCCTTCTCGCGTGGCGGAGACAGCGGCGGCTTCGGTCGTGGCGGTCCGCAAGGTCCTGGTGGCTTCTCGCGTGGTGGAGACAGCGGCGGCTTCGGCCGTGGCGGTCCGCAAGGTCCTGGTGGCTTCTCGCGTGGTGGAGACAGCGGCGGCTTCGGCCGTGGCGGTCCGCAAGGTCCTGGTGCCTTCTCGCGCTCGGATCGCGGTTCGGGTGGTTCGAGCCGTGGCGGCTCCGATCCGGAATTCGGCTGGCGCATGCTCGTGGGACTGACCGGCAGCAAGGGCGACGTGGTAGACCTCAGCAAGATTCCGCCAGAACGTCGTGCGATGCTCAAGAGCATTTCCGAGCGACGCGGATCGCTCGCATATCCGGAGAGTGGCGTCTGGACGAAGGACGATTACCTCTCCTTCCACGCCAAGAGCGAAGCGGCGCGGTCGGCATCCTCGGGCGATAGTCGCGGTGGATTCGATCCCAACAGCTACGACCGCGACCGTGGCTCCTATAACCAGGGCGGCTGGGGGCAGAGCGGTTGGGGACAGGGCGGTTGGGGACAGGGCGGCTTTGAGAAAAAGCAGGTGGAAGAGGAACGCCCCGTCGCGATTCGCTACGGCAAGCTCCCGAAGGGATTGCCAGAATGGTATGACGAAAACGACCTGGACAAGGACGGGCAGGTTTCGCTGTACGAGTGGCGCAAGGCGGGCAAGGAAGTGAGCGAGTTCCTGGAAATGGACCTCAACGCCGACGGTCTGGTGACTGCCGATGAGTATCTCCGCTTCACCCGCCAACAGGCCATCGACTCGAAGGTGGCGGCCTACGAGGCTGGGGAACGCGAGCCTGGCAACTGGGGTCTGGGTGAGAAACTCGATTCCGGCGAGGAGAAGAGCGCGGGCAAGGGATTCGGCTTCGGCAGCAAGGGCGGCAAGAGCGGCTGGGGTTCCAAGGGTGGTTTCGGCTCCAAGGGCGGCGATAGTTCCAAGGGTGGCTTCGGACCAGGAGGCTGGGGTTCTGGCGAGAGCTCCAAGGGGAACTTTGGTCGTGGCGGCTGGGGTTCGTCGGGCGGCGACTTCGGCGGCCGCAAGAAGGGCAAGAAGAGCAAGAAGAGCGACGACTGAACCGCTGCCACCAAACGCCGAGCGGCCCGTCGGGATACTCTCCCGGCGGGCCGCTCTGTTGGTGATTCGCAATCAGTGGGGCAAGGGTGGTGTGCTGGTCGCTTCCGTTGCCTTGCGGGCCTTCCGTGCCTGAATGAACGACCTCACGCACAGCGCCACGAACACGACGCAGATCAGAATCATCAACTCGCCAGAGATCGCGGAACGCTTTGTCGGGTTGAAGTGGCCCGACTTGCTCACCTGCCGGATAATGGGCATGAAGCCGCCCACCGCGCCGAGCAAGCCGATCATGGCCGCCAGGTGCATCGCGTGTTTGCGGAGATTCGCGCGAAACGCCAGCACGCCGCAGAGGATCAGGGCCGCCCCGAATCCGGCCGGGATCAGCGCCGTGCGTGGCGGCGGCTGTACTTCCGACGCACCGTAGCCCACAATCCCAACCAGAATCAGCAGCGCGCCGCAAATCAACGTGGGCCAGGCCATCATTTCCATGTTCTCCCGGGCGAATAATGAGGCAATCAATCGTGGGTCGGGGCGGACATCCATTCGACAATCTGCCGGACCAGATCGTCCGGCCCTTCGAGATCCACAAGCCAGGTATCGACGAACACCGTGAGCGAATCCGGGCCGACGCGGAAGTGGTGCAGGCCCGTGGGGAACGGCACCCCTGGCGTATCCTCTTCCGGCGACGCGCCGAGAGCCATCAGCGCGTCGAGCAGGCTTACCTGCGTGTCGTAGTCTTCGCGGGCGCAGATGTCAGTTCGCATGGCACATTCCCTCTGGGATCACGGGCCTCCCGCCCGCTTGGGGCGAGCAAATCCATTGCCCGAGGTCTCGTCCGGTAACGCCGGACGCGCGGCAGCGATTTCCACCAATGTTGCTCGAAGCTACTCCCATTCAATTGTCGCAGGCGGCTTGCTGCTGATGTCGTACACCACGCGGTTGACGCCCTTGACACGGTTAATGATGGCCGTGGCGACGCGTGCAAGCAAGTCTTCAGGCAAACGCGACCAGTCGGCGGTCATGAAATCGTCGGTCTGAACGCAGCGCAGGCAAACGGCGTTCTCGTAGGTGCGGCCGTCGCCCATCACCCCGACCGACTGAACCGGCAAGAGCACGGCGAACGCCTGCGCCGTCTTGCGATACCAGCCGCTCTTGTGGAGTTCGTCGAGGAAGATGGTATCGGCCTTGCGAAGCGTGGCGAGTTTCTCCTCGGTCACTTCACCCAGGCAGCGCACGGCCAGGCCAGGGCCAGGGAATGGGTGTCGCCACACCACATCCTCGGGCAAGCCAAGTTCCAGGCCGAGCCGGCGCACCTCGTCCTTGAAGAGATCACGCAGCGGTTCGACCAGTTCGAAGCCGAGTTCTGCCGGCAGTCCGCCGACGTTGTGATGGAGCTTGATGGTCGCCGCCGGGCCATCCACCGCGCCGCCGCTCTCGATCACGTCTGGGTAGAGCGTCCCCTGCGCCAGGAAGTGTGCATCGGGAATGCTCCGGGCCTCGTGTTTGAACACGTCGATGAAGACCTTGCCGATGATCTTCCGCTTCTGCTGGGGATCGGTGACGCCCGCAAGCGCCGAGAGGAACTGTACTTTTGCATCAACGGCGTGCAGATCGGCCTTGAACCAGTCGCGGAAAGTGTGTTTGACCAGTTCCGTTTCGCCTTCACGCATCAGCCCATTGTCGACGTAAATGCACGCGACTTGCGGGCCAATTGCCTTCACGAGTAGCGCGGCGCACACGCTCGAATCCACGCCGCCAGACAGCCCACAGATCACGCGACGGCTACCGACCTTCTCACGGATTGTCGTTACGGTATTCTCGATGAAGGCGGTCATCTTCCACTGCCCAGTGCAGCCGCACACATCGCGGAGGAAGTTGGCGAGAATCTGACCGCCATGCGGCGTGTGAGCCACTTCCGGGTGGAATTGCAGCCCGAAGATCGGCCGCGATTTGTGCTTGATCGCCGCCAGCGGGCACGTATCCGTGGACGCCAGTCGCTCGAAATCGCCGCTGGCGTCCTGAACCTGATCGCCGTGGCTCATCCACACGGTCGATTCCGTGGGATAGCCGCGGAAGATGGTGTTGCGCTCGTTAATTGTGAGCAAGGCACGGCCATACTCGCGCGTGTGGGCTGCGCCGCCCACCTTCCCTCCGAGGAAGTGGCAGGCAAGCTGCATCCCATAACAGATGCCGAGGACCGGGACGCCGAGATCGAAGATGCCCGGATCGCAGTGCGGCGCACCTGCATCGTAAACGCTCGCCGGTCCGCCAGAGAGGATGATTCCCCTGGGGTTCAGTTCCCGCACGCGCGCCGCGGAGAGATCGTGCCGCACAATCTGGCAGAAGACGTTCTGCTCACGCACGCGCCGCGCGATGAGCTGCGCGAACTGCGATCCGAAGTCAAAAATCAGGACGAGTTCGTTTGTCATAGCGGATTCGAGGATAAAGCTCTCAGTCGAGGAAAGAGTACGCGGTTCGCACTCTCGTCTCTGTTATCGGTTTCATCAGCGCTCAGGGAGTCAGTCGCTTTTCATCCCCAGTTCCTGCGCACGCCGGGTTGCCGCTTCGACCGCATCCATCGCGGCAGCGCGGAAAGCGCCACGCTCCAGAGCATGCAGCCCCGCGATGGTGGTGCCGCCAGGGCTGGCAACCGCGTCCTTGAGCGTGCCGGGATGCTGTCCGGTTTCGAGTACCATCTTCGCCGCGCCCATCACCGTCTGGGCGGCCAGCGACAGCGCAACAGGTCGCGGCAGGCCACACTTCACGCCGCCGTCGGCGAGTGCTTCGATGAAGAGGTAAGCGAACGCCGGCCCGCTGCCGCTGAGCCCAGTAACGGCATCGAGCAACTGTTCAGGCACGCGGAACGCCACGCCAACCGCGCCGAACAGTCGTGCCACAGCCTCCACATCGGCCGGTGTGGCGTGTGTGCCTGGTGCGAAGGCCGTAGCACTGACGCCCACAAGACACGGCGTGTTCGGCATCACGCGAACGAGTCGGCTGGTGTCTCCCAGCCCGCGAGCGAGCGAATCCAGGGTGATGCCGGCGGCGATGGAAACGACGAGTTGCGACGGCCGCAGCGAGGACTTGGCCTCGGCAAGTACCACGCCCATCACCTGCGGCTTCACGGCCAGCACGAGCACATCGCAACTGTCGATGACAGCGCGATTGGCTTCCCCTGCGGTAATGCCAGTCGCAGCGCGGAACTTCGCGCGTGCATCTGGCACCGGATCGGCCGCGAGGCAACGGCTGGGGTCGAGCAGTCCGGCCTTCGCCCAGCCAGCCGCCAGCGCGGTGGCCATTTGCCCCGCGCCAAGGAAGCCGACAGCCAGTGGGAACGCTCGTTCCTCCCGCATCACTCTCGCTCCCGAACTCGCCAGGATGGCTGAAAGAGAAAGGATTTATCATATCACCTCAATGGAACTTGCGGAAATGCTGGCGTTGGAACCTGTCGGCGAGTAATCTTTCCGCAACGTCCTAACCCTACCTTCCCGATACATCCCCGTTTGCGGATGCTGCCGCCATGTCGATGTCTCAACAGCCCACCGATGCACAGACCGCCGCCCAGACGCGCACCGGTTGGGCCAGCCTCAAAGACCTGACCGGCTACCAGTGGTTCGTCTTCATCGTTTGCTGTCTGGCGTGGGACATGGACTGCATGGACCAGCAACTCTTCGTGCTGGCGCGCCGCCCGGCGATGGAATCGCTCGTTCCGAAAGTAACACGCGACGACCCACGCTTCGAGCAGCAGAAGAAGGACATGCAGGAGAAGGCTGATGGCAAGACGGTGACCGACGACCAGGTGATCGCGTCGCTGCGGAATGCCGATGTGGGCACTGCCGCGGGCTGGACCACGTCGGTCTTTCTCATCGGCTGGTCGATCGGTGGAATCGCCTTCGGCATTCTCGGCGACAGATGGGGCCGCGTGAAAACGCTCATGCTCACCATCGGCCTCTATGCGGCCTTCACGGGCCTCAGCGCGCTGTCGCGGGGTGTGATGGACTTTTACGCATACCGACTGCTGACGGGTCTGGGTGTGGGCGGCGTGTTCGCAGCATCCGTGACATTGCTGGCCGAAACGGTTTCCAACAGTGCCCGGCCATTCATGCTCGGATTGTTCCAGGCATCGTCGGTGATCGGGAATTGCACCGCGGCGTTCCTCTCCATGTATTTCGGTTCGCTCCGCGAACAGGGAGCCTTTGACGGCAACCAGACCTTCTTCGGCCTCTTCCCACTGGAACCGTGGCGGCTGATGTTTCTTATCGGGATCGTTCCGGGCCTTCTGATCGTCGTGATTCAGTTCAAGCTGCGCGAACCGGAGAAATGGCTCCAGGCAGTGGCCGCTCAGGGCGGGAAGAAGGCCGGCTCGTACAGCGAGTTGCTCGGCCCCAAGTGGCGGCGCCGGGCGGTATTCGGTCTGATGCTCGCCCTGGCGGGTCAGATTGGGCTGTGGGGGATCGGCTTCTTCTCGACCGACCTCCAACGGTATGTGTCGGAACCTCAGTACAAGGCCGAGGCCGTTGCGAAGGGTCATGCGACGCAGCAGCAAGCCGACAAGAACGACATGCCGAAGGAGGCGACGAACTACATCAAGGGGCAGAAGTCGTACTGGGCAGGGATCACCTCGCTGATGCAGAACCTCGCCGCGTTCTTCGGCATCTTTGCGTTCAGTTGGCTCACGTCCTTCTGGGGTCGGCGCGGAGCGTTCGCGTTCTTCTTCGTCACTGCCGGGCTGAGTACCGCGATGGTCTTCCTCTACCTCAACAGCCGCTCGGACATCTTCTGGATGATCCCGGTGATGGGTTTCTTCCAGCTCGCGCTCTTCGGCGGCTACGCGATTTACTTCCCCGAACTCTTCCCAACGCGGCTGCGCAGCACCGGTACGAGTTTCTGCTACAACGTCGGGCGGTTCGTCGCAGCCTCTGGTCCGGCGCTTCTGGGTATCCTCATCAGCCCCGCGGTGTTCGGCAGTTACCCGGAACCGCTGCCGTTCCGTTACGCGGGCGCGACGATGTGCGGTATCTTCGGCCTGGGGTTGATCGCGCTGATCTTCCTGCCAGAGACAAAAGACAAGCCACTGCCAGAGTAATACTCTGACTGGGATTCGCCACGAACAGGAGTAGTGATGACGGTTCCCGACTGGTTGCAGGCAAGGGGTGGGTCAGTCCAGGCTGGCGTGCGTCCCGAAACCGTGTTTGTGATGCTCGACACGCACCCGCTCTACCGGCTGGAAGTGCGCCCCGCGGAAGGGAAGTTCGTCTGTGCCATCAGCCTGACGAACAACGGTCGGCGACTCGACGACCCGAAGGTCGCGTATGCCGATTCCAGCGCCGCCCTCACGGGCGGCCTGGATCAGTTGCGAAACGTCCTGGGCTGGTGAATGCGACTCGTGTCGCTCACTTCACCAGTTCTGCTGGTGTAACGGGATTCTTCTGCCACTCGGCGGTATTCTTGAAGCGGAACTGGGTTGGCTTGAAGGTGCCGATCAGTTCCACGTTCGTCCTGGCCGGAATCTTGTCGTCCAGCCCAACGGCCCACAGGCAGGCATTCACGAGCATCCGGCGCGTTCCCTCGAACTGCAAGTCCACCGAGGCGCCCATCGTCGTCGTGAACACGCGGCCGCTCGCGCTATCGGCCGCTTCGCCCGCGTAGCTCTTCGTCCACGCCACGGGCATCATCGGGTCGTTCTTCTTCCCCTTCACGGCCTTCGAGTCGGGCTTGAGTGTCTCGGTCACTTCTCCCAGGATGAGCGGCTTGCAGCCGTCTGGCAATGGGAGCCGCACGGTGTAAACGTCGGTGAGGCCGAAGATGCTCCCAGGCTCGATCCCTCTGAGGATTGGGTTCTTCTCCTGACCCTTCATCACGATGCCACGCGTTCCCTCCTTGCCGTGCGCGCCGTGGTGCGCTACCCAGTGCTCGCCCAGTACACGCCGGCCGAAGCCGCCCTCCCAGCCCTTCGTGTTGCTGCCGTTGTTGAACTTCGCATACGGACTCTTTGCCGGGATGCCGTTGAAGGCGTGCGTCGCAGTGCGAAGGCCCACCACGGGTTTGCCCGCCGCGAGATAGGCGGCGATGTGCTTCATCTGACTTTCAGGCAGATTGAGGAATCGCGTGAAGATAACCAGCAGATCGGCATCCTGGAGGGCTTCGAGGCCAGGAACGTTGTTGATGTTCGGGTTGACAGTTCCGTTCTTCGGGTCCACGGTGAAGAGAACGGTACACTGAAAGCCCTGCCGGGCGAGTTGCCGGGCGAGTTGCGGGATCGCTTCCTCCGAGCGGTACTCCTGGTCGCCGCTGAGGAGGACCGCTTTCTTCCCCTTCGCCGGGCCGTCGCCGCCCTTGAGTACGACGGGCTTGTAGTCGTCGGCGCGGGCGAGTGAGGGGATCGCGAAGAGGGCAAGTACGAATGCGAGGCGGGTGACGTTCATGGCGTATGGTGGGTGAGAGGGAGGGGAAAGCCTTCCCTGGCCCGCTCCTGGGAGAGAGAGGGCTGGGGGGTGAGTCTCGCCGGTCAGTATACTGCCTGAACGACGTTCGGGGGGGCAGCTCATGTTTCGTGTCATGCTCTGCGGGGCCGTTGCGGTGATGACCACACTCGACGCATTCGGACAGGAAGGATACCGAAAGCCGCCGCAGGCGGTCGTCGACATCCTCGATGCACCGACGCCGCCCTCGCTCTCCATCAGCCCCACCGGCGATAACCTCATCCTCATTCAGACGTCACGTTATCCGGCCATTGAGGAACTTGCGGCACCGATGCGCCGACTCGCGGGGCTGCGCATCAACCCCAGGACCAACGGCCATGCCCGACCGCCGCGCGTTGTGGGGCTTGCACTGCTGCCGATTTCCGGCGGCGATGGGAAACCGATTCCGCTCCCCGAAAAGGGAAAGGTCGGCTACCCGCGCTGGTCGCCCGACGGCAAGCGATTCGCTCTGCTCAACACCACCGATACCGGTATCGAACTCTGGCTCTGCGATGTGGCCGATCTGAAACCGCAGAAGGTGAAGGGCGTGCATGTGAACGCGGCCCTCGGCGAGCCGGTGCAATGGATGCCCGACAGCCGCACGCTGCTCGTGCAACTTATCTCGGAGGGGCGCGGCGAGACGCCTGCGGCGCCGCTGGCACCGAAAGGGCCAGTGGTCCAGGAAAGCGGCGGGAAGGCCGCCCCCGTTCGTACCTACCAGGACATGCTGAAGGACGAACACGACGCGACTCTGTTCGAGTACTTCTGCACGTCGCAACTGGCACTGGTCACCCACGAAGCGGGCAAGCCGAAGGTGCAGCCAGTCGGCAAGCCTGGCATCGTGATCGGCTCCGATTCCTCGCCCGACGGCCAGTTCGTGCTGGTCGCCACGGTTCGCAAACCGTTCTCGTATCTCCATCCGTATAGCGCTTTCCCTCGGGCCGTCGAAATCTACAAGGCAAGCGATGGCGAGAAGAGCGGCACCGTCGCGGAGTTGCCGCTTCAGGACAAGGTCCCCATCGAGGGCGTCCCAACGGGCCCGCGCGCTGTGCGGTGGATTCCCACGATGCCGCACACGCTCATCTGGACCGAAGCCCAGGACGGCGGCGACCCCAAGAAGAAAGTGTCTCACCGCGAGGCACTCTTCACGGCGACTGTTGGCGGCGAGATTCATGGCACGGAACTGATGAAGCTCGAACACCGCTTCGCCGGTATCGATTTCTTCCCGAACAACAACCGCATGCTCGTCCGCGACTATGATCGCGATCGCAAGTGGGTACGCACCTTCCTGGCATCGAGTACCGCGCTGCTGGGCGCCGAACCCAAGCAAGTCTGGGAACGATCGACTCAGGATCACTACGCCGACCCCGGTTCCGCCGTGATGCGATCACTGCCCAGCGGTCACTCGGTCATTCGCACTGCGGGCGACGCGGCTGGCGACACCTTCTTCCTCCGCGGCGACGGCGCAACTCCCAAGGGCGACCGTCCATTCCTCGACCGCTACGACCTCCGCACCGGCAAGGCCGAACGCCTCTTCCACTGCACCGAGGATGCATATGAGGAAGTGGTTCGCGTTCTCAATCCTTCGGGCACGAAGTTGATCGTGCGGCGCGAATCGGTCACCGAACCGCCGAACTACTACTTCCGCGATGGCACACACGAGAAGCAACTGACGCAGAACACCGACCCGGCACCGGAACTCCGGAAGGCAAAGAAACAGCTCGTTACCACGAAACGCGCCGACGGTACGGTCATCTCCTTCACGCTTCACCTGCCGCCTGGCCACAAGCAAGGCGACACGGTGCCCGCCGTCTTCTACGCCTATCCGGTGGAGTTCGCATCGAAGGATACGGCGGGGCAAATCGTTGGCTCGCCGCATCGCTTCACGAGTGTCAGCGGTTACTCACACCTCTTCTTCCTCACGCAAGGCTATGCAGTGATGGAAGTCTCCATGCCCGTCGTCGGTCCGCCTGAAACGGCGAATAATACCTTCGTGGAGCAACTCAACGACAACGCGCAAGCGGCCATCGATAAGGCCGCGGAGTTCGGCATCGATAAGACCCGCGTTGGCGTGATGGGCCACAGCTACGGTGCCTTCATGACGGCGAATCTGCTCGCCCACTCGAAGCTCTTCAAGGCCGGCATCGCGCGAAGCGGAGCCTACAACCGATCGCTCACTCCCTTCGGCTTCCAGAACGAACGCCGCACCTTCTGGGAGGCGCCTGAGATTTACGGCAAGATGTCGCCGTTCTATCACGCGGAGAAGATCAAGGAGCCGCTCTTGCTGATTCACGGCGCCGCCGACAGCAACCCTGGCACGTTCCCGGTGCAGAGCGAGCGGATGTATCAGGCCGTCCGTGGCACAGGTGGCACGGTGCGCCTCGTGATGCTGCCACACGAGGATCACGGCTATGCCGCACGCGAATCCGTTGGGCACGTCCTCTACGAACAGATCGCGTGGTTCGATAAGTATGTGAAGGGGGCCAAAAAATAGCCCTGGATGGCGACCCGAGGAAAGCCGAGGTCCGTTCATACGGCATTCTCTGGGGTCGTGGTGTGGAAGACCTCACCTTGTGGAGCAGAAATGGCGGAGCTGCAGTCGCTGGTCATTGGGATTGATGGAGGCGCGTCGGCAACGTCGGCCGTTCTGGCCGACGCACAGACTGGCGCGGTGCTGGGCCGCGGCGATGCGGGTCCGTCGAACATTCAGGCAGTTGGTGCGACCGCCGCATTGCGTGAATTGAATACGGCCGTGCTGGGTGCCTTTCGCGCTGCGAAACTCTCTCGCGGGCAGGTTGCGGCAGCCACTCTGGGGCTGGCGGGCGTGGACAGAAAGGAAGGGCTGGATGTGATCCGCGGCTGGGCCGATCTCGTTCAGCTTGCGAACCAGGTCAGTATTGCCAACGACGCCACCTTGCTGTTCGCCGCAGGCACGCCCGAGGGTTGGGGGTTAGCCGTCATCGCCGGGACAGGCTCGATTGCCTTCACGCTCGACCGCGAAGGCAAGGACTCGCGTGCCGGCGGCTGGGGCTACCTGCTGGGCGATGAGGGAAGCGCCTTTCGGATCGGGCTGCGCGGGCTGCGCGCCGCGTGTCGCGCCGCCGACATGATCGGCGAACCAACATCGCTTCTGCCAACGCTTCTGGCGAAGCTTGAATCGAACGATCCCCGCGAGTTCATTCCGGAAGTCTATCGCGGAACGTGGGACAAGGCATACATCGCCGGGCTGGCGCCACTCGTCTTCAGCGCGGCCGCCAGTGGCGATTGCGTGGCGGCGCGCATTATGGAAGAGGAAGCACGCGAGCTGGCGCGAACCGCCGCCGGTGCGGTGGCCGGCGGCGAACTCCCACGAGAGGAACTGCCCGTCGCGCTGACCGGCGGACTGGTGATCCACAACACCGCTTACCGCGAACGATTCCTGACCGAACTCCGTGCCTGCGGGGTGAAGCCTGGCCCTGTCGGTCTCGTGGACGACCCCGTTGTCGGCGCCGTCGTGCTGGCAAGGAAGTTGGCGAAGGAGCATCCCCCGCGATAGCACGCCTGCTGTGCAGAGTCTCTCGGCATTCCCGCGCGATCATCCCGGCGACGACTTCCGAACCGATGATCAACCACCAGACCGCATCTGGACTGTGAAGCCAACCTCTGAGTGATAGTCCGTTACGGAAAAGTGTAGTCCGTGTACAGTCTCACATAAACAATGTTATCCGGACTACTCCTCTGCTACTTTGCTTCCTTCGACAGCTCCACTTCTTTCGCCAGGCTCTCCTGGTCGCGGAACTCCACGACAGACACCGCCTCGGCATCAATGTGAATCTCCGCTGTGCGCGGGGCGTAGTCCGGGCCGAGTACGTCCACGACTGTGGGATGGACCTGTGGCTTTTCCGGCGATGTGAAATAGCCGTGAACTTCCAGCGATTCCTCTTGATATTCGGGGTACTCCATCAGCATCGCATGGAGTCGCTTCAAGCGGTAGTGTGGCACTGTCGCGTACATGTGGTGCGGCAGATGGTAGTCCTGACCGAAGGGGAAGACCGCGAAGCGAATGAACGGCGCGACGAGGAACGTGCGCGTGTTGTTCACCCATCCACGGCCGCCGTTGCCGTGTTGAACGAGTTGCCTGAGGATCATGAAGAACGCGAATGATGTGAACAATGGCGCAACCCAGAGGAGCAGGAAATAGGGAAATGCATAGGTTCCTGTCAACTTGGTAACAATCGCCAGTGTTGTGAGAAGTGTTGTGATAAAACCAACTCGTAGGATGGATGTATAACGTGCATGGATCACAGGCTTCAGTTTACTCTGATGATATTGTGCGTCAGGAAGTACGAGAAACACTGCACCAACAATCACCCACATCGCGCCGGTCACGGCGGCCATTACCCACCACGCATCGACGGTGTAGTAGAGCGTGAGGAGCATTGCGGCGACGGAAACGAGATAGAGCAACCCGACGCGAACGGCACCCTTCGACGGCTTCTTCCCCTTGAACATGTACGGATTCTTGTCGGTGCCCGTGGCGTTGTACTGGGCGCGAATCCGCATGAAACGGACCAGTCGCAGCGGGGAAAGTTGCCGCACGAGCGCGCGAATCACATCGCGCCGCGCCAGCGGGAAACCAAGCCAGTGGCCGCTCGTCTTGAGTTGCGATACGTCCGGGTCGCGGTCGGGGTCGTTCACGAACTGATGGTGTGCCAGATGCTGAAGCCGGTAATGATAGATGCTCGCGAACAGTGGGAACATCGTGAACAGGTCGGACGCCAGATCGTTCAGGATGCGGTTGCGGAAGAGGATGTAGTGCGAACCCTCGTGCGCCAGCCCACTGAGTTGATGCTGTCCGGCCCCGACGAGGATCACGGCGACCAGCGCAACCGGTATGTTCACGAGCCACGGCAACCCCCACGACGCGCGTGCCTCGAAGAACCACACTGCGCCGCCGATGACCAGCGTGAGGTAGAGGTATGTCCGGAGGATGTACCACCAACTCGCGAGGTTATCGGTGCGGCGCAGTTCCTGGAGGGCCGCCTTCAGTGCCGGGTCGGAGAGCGATCGGGGGGGAGCTTCAGTGGCGTTCATGATGTCACGAATAGAGCTTCTTCACCTTCCGCGCGATGAGCCAGTTTGTCAGTCGCGGGAAGTAGCGGTTGAAGCGGAGCAGTCGACGGGCTTCCGAACCGCACACTGTTTCGGTGCGGTTGTCGCGGATCGCCTCGATGACCTTTGCGGCGAGGTATGCGGGCGTCATTCCTTCTTCGAATCGCAGGTCGGCCTTGCCATCGGTTCGTAGCCAGTTGTTCTGGAAGCCGCTGTTAGTCATTCCTGGTACGATCGTCAGCGCGTCGATGTCGAAGCGTGCGAACTCGCCGCGCCAGGCTTCCGCGATGCCGACCAGTGCGAACTTACTCGCGGAGTATTCGGGCCAGGCAGGCATTCCCTTGCGGCCGCACATCGAGGTGACGTTCACAACCGCGGGTTGATCGCCTTTCGTCAGGTGCGGGACGGCGAGGCGCGTCAGTTCAATTGGAGCGAAGAAGTTCACTTCCATGACTTCGCGGCAGATGGCCTCCGTCGAATTGGCGAAGTGGCCCCAGCTTCCCACGCCGGCGTTATTGATGAGCAGATCAAGGCCACCGAGGGTCGCGACCGCGGAATCGACGAGGTGCTGCCGGTCATCCGGTTTCGTCAGGTCTGCCGGAATCGCGATTGCTTCACCCCCGGTCGCGCGAAACTGACGGACGACCTCGTTCAATCGATCGGCGTTGCGGCCCGCCAGCGCGACGCGCACGCCCGCCTTGGCGAGTTCCGCCGCGATTGCACGGCCGATACCGCCGCTGGCACCCGTGAGAATCGCTCGTTTGCCGCTCAGATCGCGCCGCATGGCCCACCCCCGTCAGGTATAGCCCATCTTACCTAATCCGTGGGAGTGGAGTGCAACCGCCTCAGTAACAGAGCGGGCATCGGTGCTGACCACGTCGATTCAATTTGCGCGGCTGATACAAACGGAACGGGCGCGGCTTTGTCCGGGCTGCACAATCCGGCGAACCGTACCATCGGCACTTGGGCTTCCCACCGCACTGCGCGCGCCGGTACCATATCGGCTTCCTTACACCAGGGATGGTGCCGCGCGATGCACTGGCTGCTCATCGGCTATATGTTCCTGTTCATCGACCGCCCCTTCGAGGTGTGGCCGTGGCTGGGCGACCTGCACGTCGAGCGGCTTTACATGCTCTTCACGCTGGCGGTCTGGGCGGTCTATCCGAAGAAACGATTCCTCCCCAACTCGCAGCACGCGGCGTACTTCGCATTCGCCACGGCGGTACTGTTCGCATGGGCTGTCAGCCCGTGGAATGCGTACGGTCAGCCCATTGTTGAAGACTGGCTGAAGATCGTCGTCTTCTACTGCCTTTTGGTGACTTGCGTTTATGACGAAGCGGGACTGAAGCGTGTCGCGGTCGGCTTTCTGAGTGTGATGGGGCTATACCTCTTGCACTCGTTCCGCGAATACCTCGGCGGGCGGCATACCTACCGAATGGGCATCGCGCGAATGATCGGCGTGGATACCACGCTTGGCGATCCGAACAGCTTCGGTGCCAGTATCATCTTCGCGTTGCCGATCGTCGTTGCGTTGTGGAAGTCTGAAGTGGGCGGGCGGCTCGGTCGGTGGCTCCTCACGGGTTACGTTGGGCTATCGTCGCTGTGCATCCTGCTGACCGGTTCGCGCGGATCGCTGATCGGGCTGCTGGTCTGGTTCACCATTATCATCTGGCGCACCAAATACCGCACAAAGGCACTGGCGGGGTTCGTGATTGCGGCACCGCTGGCGTTCGTCGCACTGCCAGAGTCGCTGCAAACGCGATTCGAGACGATCATCAACCCGGAAGTGGGACCGAAGAACGCTCAGGAATCGGGCGAGGGGCGCATCAAGGGGCTGACGACGGGCCTACAGTTATGGGCGAACAATCCGCTTGCCGGCATCGGTCCAGGAGCCTGGCGGCCGGCGACGCACTCCAAGATCGAGTCGCACAATCTCTATGGGCAACTCGTCGGAGAAACGGGCACACTCGGATTGTTCGGCTTTCTGGCGATCCTCTACTGTTCCTGGAAGAATCTCCGGTACATCCGGCGCGTGCGCCGCGATATGCCTCATTGTGAGAACGATCTGATCTTCACGCTGCCGCGTGCCGTGGGCACGGCGTTATTCCTGCTGCTGTTCATGGGGAACTTCGGGCACAATCTCTTCCGCTTCACCTGGCTGTGGTACGGCGGCTTCCTCATCATCGCGCGATACTGCGTCGCGCGGCGTGTCGCGAACTGGGAGCCGGAACCCGAACCGCAGGCAGAGGAACTGGAACTGCCGCCAGGGTGGACCGCTCACGGCGCGCACTCGTAACGCATCCATTCGACAGGATGCGTTTCGGATCGCGGCGTGTTCTGCCATCCTGTCGCAATTCACTCGCTCTCGCAATTTCTTGTGTCACATTCCGAACTCCCTACTGGGCTGTCGCTTGCTTCGGACAGGCGGTTGCGGCACAATGACGTAGCGTTCACGTCCGAACCGACGGGCCGCGCCGCGTGGGGCGCCTGCCACCGAGCCAGACGCCGATACGCCGTTCGGAGGCGATCTCATGTCCGCCGCCCGCCGCGGATGGATGCTTTCCGCCGCGACCCTCGCTGCCGCGCTGACATTCTGTATCGGGCAGTCGCACGCGCAACTCCGCCCGCTCGTCCAGGCGGATGGGTTCACCCGTTCCTCTGGTGCAGGCCATCACACCCTGTGGAACCAATCGCTACGGGCTGAGGATGTGCGTGGGGCACTGGAGCGGTTCGCGAAGGGTGAAGCCGGCGAGAACGATCCGTTCATTGAAATGCTCAAGAAGACGGCCCGTCAGAAGAATCCGAACCTCCCGCCGGAAAAGGTGGACGAGGCCGTGAAGAAACTGATGGCCAACAAGCAGTTCCGCGACACCTTCATTGATGCCATCCAGAAGCACCAGAACCAGAAGACGAACGGAAAGCGCCAGGACAAGGGGCCGCGGTTCACACGCGAGGAACTCGAACGGCTCCTCAAGGCGAATCCCGATGCCCGCAAGGGCGGCGACCCCTTCAAGATCCCCGACAACATCAAGATCGGGCCAGACCAACTGCCGCCGTTCAACCCCAAGAGCAGGAACTTCGACCCGGAACGGTTCAAGGGAATTGATCCGAAGAACCCGCCGCAGTTCGATCCGAAGACGGGCTTCCCACTCGACGAGAACGGGCGACTGTTCGACCCGCGCAATGGGCGGCCGGTCGATCCGGACAACCTGCCGAAGATCGCGCCGCCCCCGCCCGTGCCGCCAGAGATTGAGATGCCGCAGCCTGAACCTCTGGATGGCCGGCATCGCCTCGATCCGCAGAACCCACTCGGCACGCCGCCCAAAACGCCCGAGGAGATGGCCAAGTCGAAGGCCGTGGAGACAGCGACTGCCATCTGGGAGAAGAATGTCGGCCCCATCGAGGATTCGCCAGGCGTCAGGAAAGCGTTGATCGACCTCATCAGCGATCCAGACGCGATGGACTTCCTCAGCGACGGCAAGGGGAACACGATCTTCGACGCGCTGGACAAGGACAACCCCGACAGCGAGAAGTTCCGCGATTTCTTCGGCAATTCCAAGTGGGAGTGGCCGAAGTTCGACCTCGGCTGGGGGCGCGGCAACAGCGATCTCGACTTCGACTTCGGCAACCGCCGTCCGCGCGACCGGGGTGGCTGGGATATGAGCTGGTCGCGCTCGCGCGGCTCAACGTCCTTCGACGGGATGGGGTCGTTCAACCTCGGCGGGATGCAGGTTCCCTGGCTGTTGATGATCCTCGTCGTCGTGGCCGTGATCGCCGGGGTGCTGTGGTGGCAGTGGGGCGCGATCTTCAAACGCAGAGAGGCCGGCGCGGTGCTCACGGAATCGGGCGGTGGCTGGCCCATCGACCCGCGCCAGATCAATAGTCGTGAAGACGTGGTGAAAGCGTTTGAATACCTGAGCGTCTTGCTCTGTGGAGCCGGCGCGAAGACCTGGACGCATTCAACCATCGCCGACGAACTGAGCCGGCTCGCACAGAGCGAACCCGACACGGCCCTGAAACTGGCCCGGCTCTACGAACTGGCTCGCTACGCGCCTCTGGATGAACCGCTGACACGCGCCGAACTCCTGGAAGCCCGGCGACTGGCCTGCGAACTCGCGGGGCTGGACGAAGCATGATCCGCACCACACGCCGCGCCGCACTGGCCGCGTTCCTGGCACTCGCTACGCTGGCCCTGGCCACGCCAGATGCGCAGTCGCAGGACCGCCGGCGTAATGAGAAGAAGCGGCAGCAGGTCTTCATTCCTGGCGGCGGCACGGAACTCTTCCGCGCACTGTTGGCACGCGCGGGCGTTCAGCCGGTCACGGCACTCGATCTTCACAGGATGGGGTGGGCCACCGAAGAACTCATCGTCATTGTCATCGGCGAGCCGCGCTTGCAGGCTGGAAACTTCGATTCGCTCGAGTGGGCACGCCGGGCCATTACTGCCAACGGTGCTGCGCTGGTCGCATCCGATAGCGGCGCGATGCTGTTCGACAGCTTCAGCCAACGGGTCGGTTCCCTCGATGGTTCCCTGATCTCGGCCAACCCGCGCGACTGCTACCGCGGTGATCCAGACTGCCCCATCGTAACACCCATCTCGCCGACCGAGATTCGCAACGGCCCGCGAAATCCTGGCCGCGTCTGGGACGTGTTCCGCGGGCTAACACGCGTTGCCACCAATCAGCCCACCTACCTCGAACTGACTCGCTTTCAACGCGAGTATCAGTATCCGCTGGCGCAACTGCCCCGGTCGTCGCGCGTCAAGAAGAGAGCGTTCGCCGCGCCGCCCCTGCTCGCAGTCGGCGGCGATGGGCCAAATCGGTTCGACGGCGCACCGGGCTACTCTTTCCTCGCCGTTGCCGATTCGAGCATCTTCGTCAACCAGATGCTGATGGAAACCGAGACAGACAATCTCGAACTGGCGATCCGGACGGTCGAGTATCTCCAGGGGCCTGGGAATTTTCGCAAGCGTTGCGCGTTCTTCGAGAATGGTGAATTGATCGAAGACTTCGACACGCTTCGGCAAGCACTGGCGAATGAGAAGCCCAAGATTCCGCCGCAGAATGTGCCGAACCTGGGCGGGCTGATCCAGCGGAACCAGGACAAGCTGGTGGAACTGGCCGACCAGATGGCCGACCAGGTGCAGACGAACGACGCACTGCACAAATCCTTCCTGGGGAAGGAAGGTTCGCACGATGAACAGCGCGCGTTCGGCCGCTGGGCCGAGACAATGTCCGTCCTGCTCGCAATCGGGGCAACACTGGTGCTCCTGCGCCGACTGACTGGGGCACGACATCCCAGCAACCTGCCGCCTCCGCCCAGAATCAGTACCGGCGTTGCTTCAACTGGTCCGCCGGGCGTCTTCGATCGTCGCGAGAAAGAGTTGGCCCGCCGCAACAACCTCTACGAACCTGTGCGGAACCTGCTGCGCGAGTTCTTCGAGTCGGTCGGCGCGCCCGCGCATCCTGGTCCGCGGCTGCCTCGCCTGGTCATCGACCGCCGCACTGTCCGCAAGCCCGAATCGTTGCGTCAAGCGCTTCAAGACATGTGGCGTCTCGCTTATGGGCCGCCGCTCCATGTCACTGCCCAACGCTGGTTTGAACTGGAACCGTACTTCGAGCGGCTCCGTCAGGCGCATGCCGATGACAAATGGCGCTTCGCGACCGATGACGACACCTGAACGAACCAGACCGCAAGACCGCGACTTGGAACGACACCGACGGGAGTATGGAATGAGTTTGGCCTCGACATCAACCCCCGGCATGCCTGCGCTACCGGCCGACGCTCGCGCCGCGGCACACGAACTGGCTCAGCAAGCGAAACAGGTTAGCCAGAAGGTCACGGCCGAGGTTGCGCGTGTCGTGGTCGGCGCGGAAGACGTGACTCGTCAGTTGCTCATTGCACTGCTGGCCGGCGGGCACGTTCTGCTCGAAGGCGTACCAGGCGTGGCCAAGACGACGCTCTCGAAGGTCTTCTCCCGGCTGCTCGGCTGTCAGTATCAGCGTGTGCAGTTCACGCCCGATCTGCTGCCCTCCGACGTGACAGGCACCTCCATCTTCGATCGCAACGCCAACGACTTCGTGCTTCGCAAGGGGCCGATCTTCACGCAGGTACTCCTGGCCGACGAGATCAACCGCGCACCGGCCAAGACGCAAGCGGCTCTGCTGGAAGCCATGCAGGAGTATCAGGTGACCGTGGATGGAAACTCGCTGCCACTGGAACTGCCGTTCCTCGTGCTGGCCACACAGAACCCGGTGGAACAGGAGGGCGTTTACCGGTTGCCCGAAGCGCAACTCGACCGCTTCCTCCTGCGTGTCGAGATGGGCTACCCCGGCTTCCAGCACGAGGTGAACCTGCTCAAACTGCACAGCAAGCCCGTGGCCGACGTGCAACCGATGTTCAACCCGCAGGTTATCCTGGAGTTGCAGAGTAAACTGCCCGGCGTTTACGGGGCAGAATCGCTGTATGAGTACATCTGCAACCTGGCCGCCGAGAGCCGGCAACACCCCGATGTGGCGCTGGGCGCCAGCCCGCGTGCGGCGTTGAACCTGCTCCGCTGCGCGCGTGCGCGGGCAGTGTTGGAGGGACGGCACTACTTCACGCATGAGGATGTGCAGGCTGTTTCGTTCGGAGTGCTGGGCCACCGTCTCATCCTCCGGCCGGAAGCGGAGATCGAAGGGAAACACGTCTCCGATGTCGTGCGCGAAATCCTAGACGCCGTGCCTGTTCTCGAGACGGTGTGACACTGTGCGCACTTCCTCCGTGATCTGGATGCAACTGGGAGCCTCTGCTCTCACTCGCCTGGACGTGTGATGCTCACTGCACGCGGATGGTGGTTCCTGATCGTCGTGCTGTTCGTCCTCACGCTGGGGGCGTTCGTGCTGGCCAATTACACAACCCTGCCGGCGATCCTCGCACTGACACTCTTTCTCTGGTTCGCTTACGAATGGATACAATTTCAAGTCCGATCGAATGCCGCAGTATCCCGACTGACAATCAAGCGACTCGTATTGCAAGGTGGACGCGGCACGCCAATGCTCTGGGCCGGGGTGCCGTTCGAGGTGCGCGTGCGCGTGCGTCATAACGGTCTTGTGACGATCGGCTATGCGGTAATCGACGACCGTCTGCCGCCTGGCGTGGACATCATCGGTGGCGAGACAATCGAAACCGCCGCCATCGACTCGGGCGAACCGGTAGACGTGCGCTATTCGTTGCGTTGCCCCGCGCCGGGTGTGTTGCGCTTCGAGGGCGTGCGTGTTCGCGTCGCCGACCTGCACGGCTTCTTCTACCGCCGCATTTTCCTCCGCGACCCGGTGGAATATCTCGTCTTGCCGCCGCTGGCCAGCGACGAGGGGAATCAGCGCGCGGACAAGCGATTCAACGCGCTGCCGCCCCCTGGCATTCACCGATTACGCCGCCCCGGATCGGGCGATGAACTACTCGACCTGCGCGACTACCGCCCTGGCGACCCCCCGAAGATGATCGCCTGGAAGCCCTCGGCGCGCAAGGACAAACTCATCACCAAGGAGTACGAGAACGATGTTCCCGTGCGGGCCGTTGTCTTCCTCGATACCTCCGACGGCGTGCGACTTGGGCCGCCAGGGAACACGCTCCTGACACGCATGGCCGGCGTCGCGGCGGTGGTGGCACAGGCGTCGATGGCCAATCGCGATCTCGTCGGGCTGACGACCTTCGACGACACGAACGCTACAGTTGTGCGGCCGGCTCGCACACAGACACACATGATCGGCGTGCTTCGCCGACTGGCAGAGGTCGCTTCGCTCCAGCCGACAACCAGGGGCGTACCGGTGGAGAATCTCACCCGCCGCGCCTATCCGCTTGCGCACGAACTCTACCCTGAACTGATGCGTCTGGAAGCGAACTCGATGCCGCTGAGCCGGCGCTGGATTCCGCTCCTGGATCGCTGGTGGGGCTGGATCGTCCTGTTCATCATGGTGGTGCCGCCAGCGCTGTGCGGCTACAAACTCCTCTCCGCGATGAACCCAGACTTCCCGCGGCTGCCTGGTTGGCTCGATCAGATTAGCGTGCGATGGCTCGCGGGGACGTTCAATTTCGCGGCCAGATTTACGATTGGTATGATGGGTGGCTCGCCTTGGATCTTGAAACTTGTCGTGCTGATGGTCGTCTGGCCGTGTGTCATGGCATTCCCCAGTGTGCTGGCTGGTATATTCTGGTTCTTCTACGGCATCCGCGGCTGGTTTGGGATTCGTTCCAGTGATCTGCGGCGCCGCAAG
Organism: uncultured Frigoriglobus sp.; assembly: GCA_964422915.1. Lineage (GTDB taxonomy): Bacteria > Planctomycetota > Planctomycetia > Gemmatales > Gemmataceae > Gemmata. The sequence goes on from CAYRDG010000019.1 coordinate 88,171, forward strand.
CAACTGGCCACGATCTTCTGCCTCCAGGATGGCACCGGCCCTGACGGCATCGAACGCTACATCCACGATGACGAGGTGTTTGCGGCACGCGCCGCGGCATTCCTCGATCATCACCGACTCCGCTGCCCGGTGCCGCTGTACGACGACCAGGGTCGCTATCGGTTCAAGTGCGCTCGCAAGGCCGACGTACTGGCTGCCGAACTGGTTCGAGCAGTCAGCCGCGCCCGTGACAACGAACTCTATGTCGTCCTCGCCGATCTCGCGGAACTGGGCGACGACATCGAACCGCTGGTGAAGGCGTTCCGTGTCGCGCGCGCGCGGCGGCATCACGTCATGGTCATCGTTCCCTGGCCTGCCGATGTGCCCTCGCCCGATGCCGAACAGGACTTCGAACCGCCACGCAAGAACCGCAGACGAATGCACCCCGACGACCTCGACCCCGAGCTACGGCATCGGCGCATCACGCGGATCGTGCGTGACAATCTCACGCGGCAATACCACGAGTCGTTCCGCAGGATGCGAAAGGCACTCAGCGGAGTGGGCGCGACAGTGATGCGCGTTGACGATGGCGATCCGGTGCGGATGGTGCTCGACCGACTCGACCGGCTCCGCGGGATGAGGAGTCGCCGATGAGCACCGACCCACGCGAACCCAACGAAGGGATCGAACCACTCACGAATCGCCGGACGTTCGAGCTATACCTGCGCGACCAGACGCTGCGGCCGTATCTCCTCGCAGCGCTCGGCTCGCTGGCCATGATCTTCCTTGTGCTGTTCCTCGGTGGAAGCGACACCGGCGCGGTCATGGTCTTGCTCTTCGGGATGGCGTCGCTGTTATTTCGCTGGTCCGCTGGGCCGCCGCTTTTGCTTGTCATGCTGCTGTACTTCCAGTTGTTCCCGTTCGGAATCCCGGACTTCAGCATGCTCGTGGATAATCGACTGGAGGTCAAACAAACGCACTTCCGTGTCGAACATGTGATTATGGTCATGTCGGTACTGGTATTCTTTCGTTCGATCTATCGGATAATTGGCCTGACATATCGGTCGATGCCGTTCGAGAGTACCATCCAGCGAAAGGGCGAGTACCCCACACGGCGGCCGCTGGCGCACATCAAACCCTCCGAGATTGCGTGGATGATCGGCGGCGCAGCGGCGATCGTGATAGCGGGTCAATTGACCTGGTGGGTGGTGAACAACCTCGAATACGCCCCTACGAACGGCGGATTCCCACTGCGCTGGGTCGATACGGAATCCACGTCGCGATACTTCCAGCGACGACACGGGCCAGGCGAATTCACGCCGGGTGCCAACCGCTTCTTCGTCATGGTGGGCACCACTTTCTTCGGGTTACTGTTCCTGCGTCTCGCCTTCGGCTACTGGCGCATGCGGGCGATGAGTGCGGCCGAGGGAGCGGTGGTGCTGGCGGACACGAGTTGGTCCGAATCGCACCGCGAGCGTGTCCGGGTCGAGAAGTGGCGCATCTGGGGCCGTGCGCGGGCCAAGGAACAGGCGAAGAAACAGGCGCGCCGAGCGCGAACGTCAGGAAAAGCGTGACGCGGCACGCACCGAGCGTGAACAGCGCGAACGTCGGCGCGGTCAATCGCGGTGAGCATTCCTGGGAGCGAGAGGGCGACTGATGAGGTACGTTTACTGGACCCGTGAAGCCGCTGGCTGGGCGTTAATCCTTGTCGGCCTGTGGCAGTTCTGGAACACATACAGCTTGCTGTTGAGCAGGCGAATCTTCGAGGCGGCGCCCTCCGCGTTCATCGCCTTCGTCGTCTTTCGTGGCGGCATTCACTTGCTGAAGGTGGCCGTTGCGGCTCAGGCAGCGCGCGCCCTTCCGGAGTCATCGGCACTCTCGCCGACTCGCAAGGCGGCCCGCGCGGTTGCACGGCCCGTGTCACCCACCGCACCTCGATCGGTGCTGCCAGGACCGCGGCACCGCACCGCACTCAATGGCGAGGCCGACTAACCGTGTCGCTCGATCTTCGCCAAGTGCGTGCCGTCTTCTTCGATGTGGTCGGCACTCTGCTTCTCCCAGATCCGCCTGCACCAGTTGTGTATGCCGAGGTCGCAGCGCGGCAGGGGCTAATCCTCACTCCGGCCGAAGTCCGTTCGCGCTTCCTCGCGGCGTATCACGCGGAAGAAGAGATCGACCGCGCGGCCGGCTGGATCACGAGCGAAGCGCGTGAGCGAGAGCGATGGCGACGGATCGTTGGCGTTACGCTCGCCGGTGTTGCTGATCCGGAGGCGTGCTATCGATTCCTGTTCGACCACTATGCGAAGCCACTTGCCTGGAAGCTCGCGCCGGATGCCGCCGAGACACTCTGCACGCTGGAAGGCCGCGGCTTGCTGCTGGGTATCGGCTCCAATTACGATGAACGGCTCTGGCCGGTGCTCGCCGGCTTCCCGGCCCTGAACTTCGCACACCCGCGCGTGCTGATTAGCGCCGAGGTGGGTGTACGCAAGCCTGGCGCGGCGTTCTTTCATCGCGCCGCGGAGTCGGCCGCGTGCGAGTGCGCAGAAGTGCTATTCATTGGCGACGACCTGGCGAACGATTATCAGGGTGCGACCGGTGCGGCGATGCCGGCACTGCTGCTCGATCCAGCCGGCCGACACGCCGAGGTGCCGCACCGCATCGTCAGCCTTGCGGATGTGATCAGAAGAGTTCCTCAATGACAGTGTTGCTCTCCACGGTGGCCTTCACGTCGCGGTTGAGATCGGCACGGAGCCGGAGTTTGCCGAGGTCGAAGAGGTAGTGCAGCACAGTGGAGAAGAGGTTTGCGGGCGCGTAGGGTTTCGTCGTCGCCTTCGAAGCCATCGAATCTGTTCGGCCGACAATCTGCCCCATTCGTAGTCCGCCGCCGGCCATCACCAGTGGCGTCACGTTGCCATAGTGCTCGCGGCCGCCGTTCTTGTTCAGCCGCGGCGTGCGTCCCATCTCACCCGTAATGACCAGGAGTATCCGGTCCGACAGACCACGCTGCTTCACGTCTTCCACGAACGCCGCGACCGCATGATCCACCTGCGGCGCCAGCCACTTCAACCCGCCCAGATTCTTCGGACTGTTGCTGTTGGCGTGCATGTCCCAGCCGCAATCCGAGACGGTGACGAAGCCGCAGCCTGCCTCACATAACCGCCGCGCCAGTAGGAGTTGCTTCCCGAGCAGGTTCGATGCCCGCTTCATGTCATACCAGCGCGTCGGTTCTTCCAATTTGAACATCTTGCTTGTGTCATACCGCTCAAGTACCTTCGGATCTTCTTTTCCGATGTCGAATGCGTCGGTGATGCCGCGCGTGATGATATCGAACGCCTGGTGCTGGTGTTTGTCCGCCTGGGCCATTGCGGCGCTGCGGTCGAGGTCGTGGCGGAGCACGTCGAGTTCTTCCAGTAGTCGGCGACGATTGTCGAACTGTTCGCGCGGCATCGTCAGGCTCATGGCACGCTTGAGGTGCGAGCCACCCGCGGGGCTGAACGCCTCGCATGATGGCCCGAGCGTTCCAGGTTGTGTGAGCGTGGGCAGTGCGCCAGTCTCGAAGTTGCTGCCGAGTTTCAGCCCTTCCTGCACCGCCTCTGGGAGTATCAGCACGTTCGACGGCAAGCCAGTGCGCGCGTTGGTGTTGCCCGCGAGGCTGGCGTAAACGGCACTCATCGCCGCTTTCCCCTTGTTGCCCCCTGTGGTGACGGGATCGTAGTTGTGGCCGCCGTTGTTGGAGGCGAACGACCGGACGATGGCGAAATCCTTCGCTGCGGCAGCCATCTTCGGGAAGTGTGCGCCGAAGCGTTCACCCGGAAGCGCGGTTGCAATGGTATCGCCAAGAGTGCGGTATTCCTGCGGCGCGTCGGGCTTCGGGTCCCATGTCTCCAGTTGTGTTGGGCCACCCTGGAGGAAGAGGAGGACAACGGATTTCTGCGCGGTGGAGTCGCCGCTCTCGCCGGCGCGGGCGCGTGCCGCGAGCAACTCTGGCAGTGTCAGTCCCGCCAGCCCCAGGCTTCCAATTCGCAGGAACTCGCGGCGAGTCTGCCCCTGGCAGTGGCGTGCATACCCGCTGTCGAAGATTGAGAGCATGGGAATCCCTGGCAGGCGGGTGGGGTGGAACGTGGGTCACGTCGGGTGGGTGCCAACACTCTGAGTGTACCCCGAAGCCGGCAGCCGGGGCGAGCGCGATGTTGGGAAAGTTGCTCGCGCGTGTGGGAACGCGAGCGGCGTTCGTTACCTCTTTCGGATTTCACCCGTGCCCGGCACCAGTTTTGCGACTCAATCTGTGTCAGACTCATGACACGAACGAGGCCCAGCCATGCTTCCCATTCGCACCATCCTGCACCCAACCGATTTCTCCGCGGCATCGCAACCGGCCTTCGTTCTGGCCTGCGCACTGGCCCGCGACTACATGGCAAAGCTGGTGCTGATGCACGTCACGCCGCCGACGCGCGTCTATGCGCCAGACGGTATCGCCATGCCGTTCTCACCAGAAGAGGAGTACGACGCGCGAACGCGACTGGCACAACTTCGGCCAGACGACCGGATCGAAGTCGATCACCACGTCGTCGAGGGCGACCCTGCCGATGAGATCCTGAAGGCCGCCGCAACACTTCACGCCGATGTGATTGTCCTCGGTACGCACGGGAACACCGGCCTGACGCGGCTACTGGTTGGGAGTGTCGCCGAACACGTTATGCGGAAGGCTCCCTGCCCGGTACTGACGGTTCGTGTTCCGATTCCTGCTCAGGCTGCGACAGCATCAAGTGTGGAAACCGACGCGCTGAGTCCATCAACCAGCAAGTAAGGGAACCGTCGCGAATCGCCGGAATCACGGCGCACCCCAAAGTGGAAGTCCGTGTGCTGTGATGGAACGGAGTAGGCACACTCCGTGCGCCTACTCCTGCGCCTGCTTCGCGGCCCAGATGTCGC